>JAWBKB010000011.1:8695-50810 GCA_038831915.1 Candidatus Caldarchaeum sp. | reverse complement strand
ACCGATAAAGATGTTCAATACGGTCAAACACATGTTTTGGCTAAACACGGCGTGATAACCGCGCCGTCCAACGCTTTAGCAGCTGCTTTTTCAGCGGCCTGTGCTTTAGGCGACCCTTCAGCAATAGACGGCTTAGCAAACTCGTTAATAGTGGAGGTGAAACTATGAAACTTGAAGAAATCAAAAAAGTCGTCTGCGTGGGTGTATCGATTTTCTCGGACAGCTTGAAGCGTCAAGGCGTCGAAGTGATTGACATCGAATGGTCGCCGCCCGCTGAGATCGAGGAAGACTTGAAACGAATTCTCGACAAGCTGATGTGAAAACGTTTCACGGTTTCGAGGAAGCCGCAAACGGTTGCCATACCGGTTGACGCTCCAACCCTGAGCGAATCAACTAAGTTCTCTACGACATTATTCCCGTTCATCAGGGAGATGCTTAATCGGTAGATTGGGATAAAACCGCATCCATGGACGGCGTGTTCAATCATCTTCCAGCTCGGCCAGCGAGAACGTTGAATCGCTTTTTGAACCAAATTTTCAGCAGACACGTGAACGCCGCAGAAACGCAGCCCCAACAATACGCCTGAAATAAAATCATCGCCCGCCGGTGTAAGACCCGGTCCAAGTCCGATAACTTTCTCAAGACTCTGCAACAAATTCGAAAGCGGAGCGTTTCTCACAAGGTTAACCGCATCCTTTAATACCCCGTCGAAACGAAAATCTGTAAACAAAATCAGACTCGCGTTGTAGGCTAGTCTCAGAGCATCACGTTTGATTTTAGTCGCGGTAGTGATTTTTCCACATCCGTCGGCAGGTGATAGGAGAACGTTGACGCAGTTTCCTAAATACAGGTTCGAGCGTTGATACAGTATTTCAACCCCTGGAGTTATGCATTTTTTCACGTGTTGCCAGTGCTGCTCGAAAGCCACGGAATAGGGGGTTAACAATTTTCTCGAAAATATGATGAAGTCGTTATCTGATGTTTTGATGTAGGCGGCTTTTTCGCCTACGTGCTCGACCCACGCTCTGTTCTCCCGTGAAAGGATTTCTTCCACTTCACAGCCTGCGAAACCCTGCAACAAATCCCATCAACATGCGGCTCTAAGTAATTTCAATCTTTTGTTGATAATTTAGAGACAATAATTTTTGGAATTCGTAAGGACGTTTGAAAAAATCTATTTATTGCTGGCTCAAATTTTATAACTATGGTCAAACCAGCGGTTCCCATCAGTTTTGAAGAATTCAAGTTTGCTGTAGACGAAATTGAGGAATTTCTGCGAGGAGCCCCGCCAAATGAAAAATACATGAAACCCTATACTCCGAAACTGTATCGGCTGAAATCAGGAGAACCCGTGATCATCCGAGCCGCTGAAAAAAGCGAAGCACCAGCCATGCTTCAGACACTTAAACAGCTCATCGACCACAACTACGACAGAGATTTCTATCATCTCGTAGCCGTCAGAACATATTCAGAAATCCTTGCCTGGATTCAAAACCGTGTTAAAGACGAATATGTAATCGTCGCGACAAACGCCATCGGCGAGCTGATGGGAATAGTTAATCACCGTTTCGTCAACGATGACGTCTGCATGAGCCTTCACACGATAGTTTTTAAACGTGCGGAAAGGCTGGGAATCATGCTGTACGCTGCGAAGGTTGAACATGCTTTCGACTTTGTCGGCTCCAAGGAATGGTGGGCGACTTTCGAGAGCCCGTTCGGCTACCGCATGGGGTTCAGGCTGCAGCACGGCATGAAGCCATGGCCCGAAGTCCAGCATGAATTAGGCGGCGGCCGTGTCTTCTACATCACAAAGGAAAGATGGGAAAGCGTCGTGAAGCCTGACCTGGTTCAACGAGGTTTGATGGGTGAAAGGCCGGTTCCCGAAGACATGCTCAAAAAAACATATCCGCTTAAACCAACCGGCAAAATCGAAATCGAACTCTAAACACTCCAACTTTCATTTCAGATTCGAAACATATATTAGAATTTCTTCCGAATACGATTTACATGGGAGTTATCGGAGCAGCTATTCCGCGTCTCGAGGATAAAAAATATTTAACCGGTATGGGCAATTATGTTGACGATGTTAACCTGCCGAAAATGCTTCACGCCGCAGTGCTACGCAGCAACTACGCTCATGCCCGCATAAAAAAAATCGACACATCAAAGGCTCGAAGTCTTCCAAACGTGTATGCGGTTTACACGGCTGAAGACCTGGGGCCGTTGAACGGCCCGCTTCCACCGTCCGTTTCTCCATTGGCACAGTATCCAATCCCATACATGCGTACTCATTTCGCGCTTGCAAAAGAAAAGGTCAGGTATGTCGGCGAACCCATAGCCTTCGTAGTCGCCGAAAACAGATACGTCGCTAGAGATGCGTTGGAATTGATAGATGTCGAATACGAGCCGCTTCCAGCTGTGGTGGATGTGGAGAAAGCGGTGCAACCTGATTCACCTCTCGTTCATGAAGATGTGCCGAACAACATAGCGGCCCGGCATGTCATCAGGGTTGGAGACATGTCAGCTGCACAAAACGCCGACCTGGTGATCAACCAGAGGTTTGTTTTCAACAGAGGTGCTGGAGTTTCGATTGAAACTCTTGGTATCGTGTCCTATTACGATGCGAAGCAGGGTTTTTTGACTGTCTGGGATTCGACGCAGGGCCCTATACCCATCAGGAATACTTTGGCGAAGCTTTTCGGGATTCCTCAAAACCGTGTTCGTGTTATCGCTCCTGACGTTGGCGGAGGATTCGGCCCGAAAATCATGCTCTTCTACCCGGAGGAAATTCTCACGACCTTCGCGTCAATTAAGTTGGGAAGGCCTGTGAAATGGATTGAAGACCGTCGCGAATACATGATTTCAGCGAACCAAGAAAGAATTCAGGTTCACTACGTGTCGGCCGCGTTCACAAAAGACGGAAAACTTCTCAAATTCAGCGACAGGTTTCTCGTCGACACAGGTGCATACACACCATACGGAATAATGGTTCCGATCATCACCGCCGGCACCATGCCGGGCCCGTACAAAATTCCCGCCTTGGAAATCGACTTTGCATCCGTGTATACAAACAAAACAGTTGTGAGCCCAGTTCGTGGAGCAGGCAGGCCCGACGCCGTGTATGTCATGGAGAGAACGATGGACATCGCCGCTCAAAAACTTGGACTGGACAGGGCAGAAATACGCAGACGCAACCTAATACAGCCACATGAACTTCCATATGACACAGGAATCATATTCCAAGACGGCGGCCCCGTCCGCTACGACAGCGGAAACTTCCCCGAATCATTCGAGGCACTTCTCCGCAAAACCGGCTATGATTCATGGCCGGAGAAAAAGAAAAAGTACCGGGAGCAGGGCAGATATGTTGGGCTCGGCCTAGCGCTCTATGTTGAAGGAAGCGGTGTTGGGCCCTATGAAATGGCACGGGTAACTGTTACCACTTCTGGCCGCGTGGTTGTGGCTACAGGCGTCGGTTCACAGGGTCAAGGTCATTTCACGACTCTTGCACAGATTGCCGCCGATGTTCTCGGAGTAGATGTCCATGAAGTCGACGTCGTAGTGGGTGACACCGCAGAAATGGCTTGGGGAATAGGAACCTTTGCGAGCAGGTCGGCGACAATAGCCGGTAACGCAGTATACCTTGCCGCCAAAGAAGTTCGGAAAAAAGCCGCTGAAATAGCCGCCTCCGTCTTCGAAGCAAACCCAGAGGACATCGAATTCAAGGATGGGAAGGTTTTCGTCAAAGGTTTTCCCGAAAAAAGCATGAGCTTAGGCGACCTTGCTGTAAAGGCTCATCCCATCCGTGGATTGATTAAACGTGAACCCGGACTCGAAGCCACTAAATTCTTCAGCCCTGAACAGTCTGTTTTCGGAGCGGGTGCACATGCTGCGGAAGTCGAAGTCGACATCGAAACAGGAAAGGTAACAGTGTTAAAATACCTCATCGTCCACGACTCCGGACGGGTCATCAACCCCGTAATCGTCGAAGGACAGATAATCGGAGGTCTTTCCAACGGTCTCGGCGGAGCGTTACTCGAGGAAATTGTTCACGACGAACAGGGCACACCGCTTACGGCGAGTTTAGCAGACTACTTGATTCCGACCGCTGTTGAAATGCCGAAAACAATAGAAACAGAGCATTTGTCTTTTCCAACACCTCTCAACCCTCTCGGCGTCAAGGGCGTCGGTGAAGGCGGAACAATTCCCGTAGCCGCGGTCATCGCTTCAGCCGTTCAAGACGCGTTAGACGGACGAGTCATTCCATGCGAATCTCCGCTGACACCGGCGAAGCTGAAAAAACTCATGTCATCAAAATAAAATTTGTCTTTACCACGTCTTTGGTAAAATTTAAGTATCCGTCAACAATTATATCATCGTGAATGAGAAAATTTCTCGCAGGAAAGCGCTTTCCATAGCTGGTAAAGTTGCAGCCGGAGTAGTCGGCGCTGGCGTTGTTGCGGGAGTTGGCGGATATTTCCTCGGGTCTTCCACGGCTCCAGCAACAACAGTAACTAGAACGGTCGGTGCTGCAACTGTAACAGTGCCGACAACCGTGACTCAAACCGTAACGCAGACAGTTGCGGGTCCAGGTCCTCAGAAAGTCGTCTTAGCTCTCGTTTTAGCGGGATATATCGAAGGCTCAACGTGGGATGGGCGTCAGTTTAAAGCCGCTCAAAGGCTGAAGCAGCTGTACCCATGGTTTGACTTCGTGTATGACGAAGGTGTGATTCTGAAGGGCAAAGACCCGATATCATCGGCGCGAGACTTGATCGCAACAGCTAACGCTAACATCGTGTTTGGAAGCTGGGAACCGGTTGGCATCCCTGGATTCCACAGAATCGCAGACCAGTATCCCAACGTATATTTCCTTGGAATAGTGGCCAGCGATCTCTCTTCAAGGCGGAACTTCATACGAGTCTTCAACCGGCAGTATCAGGCCATGTATTTGGAAGGCCTTGTCGCCGGCGCCATCACACGTAGCAACAAAATCGGAATAGCTGTTGGTCCAGCTGCAGTGCAAAACTTCCGACGAATGGCGGCTTTCTACCTCGGCATCAAGGACGCCAACCCCGACGCCACGCTCTACATCAAATACGTCGGAGAATGGTTCGACCCGCCGAAAGAAAGAGAAGTTTCGCTAGCGCTTCTCGACCTCGGAGTGGACGTTCTCACCCACTACACGGACAGCGTCGAGCCTTTGAAAGTTGCTGAAGAGAAGAAGATTTGGTTCGTCGGTAAAGACACGGACATAGTCGGCATGTATGGCTGGTCGAGCACCGACACGGTGGCCGTTTCGTTTGACACACGATGGGAGGTGATGTTCGACCGCGTCATCAAAGAATACCTGGCTGGCACAACGCATCCAGACAGACTGTTCTTCCTCGGCATGAACACGCACATGTCGCTTCCGGAAAACAACCCGTTCCTACCTGGCCAGACAAAGCTACCAGCTGTCGACCTACAGAACAACAACAAAGTAGGCATCGAGGCAATCAGTCCCAAAGCACTGCCACTCGTCCCAGACAGAATCATCAAACTCATCGAGCAGAGAAGAGCACAGATGATGGCTGGTTCGTGGGACCCGTTCTACGAGCATGAATTGGTCAGCAGTGGCGAAGGCATCGAAATTCCAGAGCTCAACCTCAAAGTTCCGCCAAAAGGCACTGTGGTGAAGCCCGCGAAAGAAATGCCTTCGGACGAATTCCTCTTGGGCAGGCTAAACTTCATGCTCGACGGAATCGTCTTAGTCAAATAAACACTCAGAATTTTTTATTCTTTTATGTATGGTTGTCCAAGTCCTTCAGGCTTCATTAAAGCCCATTTTCGCCTGAATCTTTCGGTCGATATGATGGTCAGGATGATGATGGTCATGAGGAAAGGCAGCATCCTGTTTATGGGTAGGGGGGCGGGGAAGCCGGGGAAGATTGATTCAGGAGAGATGGCGAACTGCCAGACGAATCCGAACGCGAGGGCGCCGGCTAGTAGGATTCCAGGCCTCCAGAGAGAGAACATGACTAAACCGAAAGCGAGCCATCCAAGTCCTTTCGTCGGCAGATGACTCCAGGCGCCCAAGTAGGAGAGCATGAAGACCGCGCCGGCGAAGCCTCCCAACGCTCCGCCGACCGTGGTACACAGATATCTTATCCTTGTGACGTTTACGCCTGAAACTTCAGCCGCTGCTGGGTTTTCGCCGACCGACCGAATCTTAAGCCCGAAATGAGTGCGTGATAGGACAAACCAAATCACTAACACGAGAGCCAAAGCGATAAAGAAAGCTGGTGTCAAACCAGCTATCCGAGGAATCGTTTCCTTCATCGGCCCCGTGTATCTGTCAGCCCAATATGTCACAAAACCCATCGCGAAAAGCCATAAACCCATGCCGCTGATTATTTGGTTGACCCGCAGTGAAACAGAAAGAACGGCGTGGAACAATCCCAAGAAAGCTCCAATCGCCGTGCCTGCGACAAACCCCCATAAAGGCCCGAACGCCTGAGAGGTGAGGAATGATGTTGCCGCTCCAAAAAGCATCAGCCCCTCGATACCGACGTTTATCACGCCGGAACGCTGAGTTAGCAGCTCGCCGACCGCGGCGAGCAGCAAAATCGTAGCAACTTCAAGAAACCTCGTCGTGAAAGGCCAAAGAGTCGGAGAAATTTCTATCATCTCTTCAACACCCTAATTCGGTAATTGTAGTAGAACTGAAACGCGGCGAAAGTGATTGAGATGATGCCGAGAAACAGAAAGTCAAGGCCGAAAGGCAGCCTCATTCGTCTCACTAACACGGTTGCTCCGACGATGATCGAGCCCATGAATAGAGATGCTGGAATGGCTGGAAGCGGGTTCAGTAAAGTAATGAGGCCAAGGATGATGCCCCAATAGGTCAGGTCTCCGATGGCTTTGTACGCCTCGGGCCTAGGAATCATGAGGAAAGCCGGGTCAGCCGCCCACATGTGATAACCTGCTATCCCTGCTATTGCGCCTCCCATGCTCATCACGAACACCGATGTTCGGAATTCATTGATACCGACGTATTTTGCAGCGTTGACGCTGAGGCCGAGGACACGAATCTTAAATCCGATGGTCGTTTTTGTCAGAAAGATGTACAGAATTGCAGCTATTGCTAAGGCGAGAAACGTGGTGAAGGGGACGTCGAAGACGTAAGGTGCGTGAGCTGACTTCGGCAAGGGACGGCTGGAAGATTCGGCTATTCCAGCCCAAGGCCCTCCAACCACCAAGAGATAAATCAGCCAGAAGGCTATGTTGTTCATCATCAAAGTTACCACAACTTCGTTGACGTTGAATTTACCGCGTAGTGTTCCCGCGACCGCTCCATAGAAAGCACCGCCAGCCATCGCTCCCAAGATGATTAACGGTATGAGAATTTCGGACGAAAGGTCGGCGAAGGTGTAAGCTATGAAAAACGCACCAATCGTCCCTAGGTAGAATTGGCCTTCCATGCCTACGTTCCACAACCCCGCCCTTAATGGAATGATGAAAGCCAGCGTGCTGAAAAGAAGAAGAATCGACCGATGTATGGTGAGCTGCAATCCGAGACGAGGGTCTAAAGCGAAAGAAAACATGTTCTGATAGGCGAGAATAGGGTCGGCGCCCTCATAGAGCAAAAACAAGCTGAAAACGATGAACGAGGAAAGTATGGAAAGCAGAGAAACTTGGACGGCGCGGCGGCCTGAAAGAGTAATTATCCGTTCACGTTTGAGCCGGGGAACTTTTACGCTAAGCATTATTGGCACCTCTCGCTGAGAAAGCTCCTGCAATCATGGCTCCTACAACTTCCTTCCTCAAGTCCACGTTTTCGAGGATGTTTACAAACTGTCCTTCATATATGGGGGCGACTCGGTCACTCAACTGGAGGATTTCGTCAAGGCTTTCCGAAATCAAAATCACTGAAATGCCTTTCTGCTTGCATTCGAGAAGTTTTCTTCTTACGTAATTTTCCGCGGCGACATCGAGACCTTGTGTCGGAAGGTTAGCGATTATGATTTTCGGCGTCTTTAACAACACTCGTCCAAGTATGAGTTTCTGAAGGTTACCGCCTGACAGGTGGGCGGCTTTGGTCGACGGCCCGGGAGCCACCACGTTGAACTCGGAAATTATCTTCTCCGTATAATCTTTAGCCAGCTTATAGTTTATCAGGCCTCCCCGCGAAAATTCATCGTCAAAATAGTACATCATCAAGACGTTGTCGATGAGGCTGAGGTCTCCGACAGCAGCCATGCCAAGCCTTTCAGGCGGAATGTATGTAAGCCCCATCTTCAAACGTTCGAGTACAGACGCCTTGGTGATGTCTTTCCCGCCGAAGTAAATCTTCCCTGTCAAAGGTTTCCGTAACCCGAAAATCGTTTCAGCAAGCTCTTGCTGTCCATTTCCGCTAACGCCCGCGATGCCGAAAATCTCTCCTTCACGGAGAACAAAATTGATACTGCTAAACGCGATCAGACCTTTGTCGTTTAACGCTGACAGGTTTTCGACTCTGAGAATTTCTCGACCAGGCTGCGTGGGAATTCTCTCCAATTCGAAGCTCATCTCTTTGCCGACCATGTATTCCGCGAGCTTTGGTATCGTCGCCTCCGAAGTCAGCAAGCTTTTAACAACTTTGCCTCTACGAAGAATTGTAACACGATGGCTGACGTAGAACACTTCAGGAAGTTTATGGGTTACGAATGGCATCAAAGAGACCTTTTCCTTCGAAACCGCTTTCAACGATTCGAGAAAATTCTCTATTTCAGGCGGTGTCAAAACAGACGTTGGCTCATCGAGAATAAGTATTTGAGCACCTCTGTAAAGCGCTCGAATGATTTCGACAAGCTGTTTCTCACCAGCGGTGAGCTGCCAAACTCTCGCATCCAAATCGATTTTGAAACCAAATCTTCTACAGAGCTCTTCTACTTCTTGACGAGATTTCTTTTTATCGATGACTTTACCGGTGTGCGGATGGCCGAGAATGATGTTTTCCAAAACAGTGTGAGCTGAAATCAATTTTCTATGCTGATGCACCATACCTATACCCTTGTTGATAGCGTCGAGCGGCGAATGAAACGTCACCTTCTCACCGTTGAGATAAATTTCTCCTTCATCCGGTTGAAGCAGACCGAAAAGAATGTTCATCAACGTTGTTTTGCCCGCGCCGTTTTCACCGAGAACCGCGTGAATCTCACCTCCTTTCATCTCAAGGTCAACATGGTCTAAAGCAACAACTCCGTTCGGGAACCTCTTCACCAGCCCTCTTATCTCCAAAATATTCTCAGAATCAGGTCGGGAAAGCATATTCTTATGATACTATCGCCAGCTGGTATAAGTATATTATTAAAAATGGTGCTGTGCCGATTTGCGTCCCCATCATAATGAAAATGGTTTCAGACCATGAAATGAAAGTTGACCGATTCGGTTCTTTCTAGAACCTTTTTTCCACGCCGGAAAACAAAGATGGGGTCTGCTTGATTCCAGACCGCGTCGTAAACCGATTTTGCATCTAATATGAGAAAGTCGGCCACACCTCCCTTCTTCAAACCATAGCCATCTATACGCATGGCTTTCGCAGGCCGAACTGTTATCATATCAAACACCGTTTCGATGTCTCTTTCTGTCATCATGCGTAGAAGATGACAGGCGATGAACGCTATTTCGGTCATTTTGTTTCTTCCGAACGGGTAGTATGCGTCGGATACATCGTCTTGACCAAGAGCGACGTTTACACCGTTTTCAAGTAGTTTTTTTACAGGTGCGTGTAAAGGCCCTGTATGAGGGCTCGAAACTATGTGAAGTCCTGCTCTCTTAAGCAGATCGATGACTGAGCGGAGTGTGTCTTCAGGGTAAAGCGACAAAGCTCTCGCATGATGTGCCGTAACCCTATTTTGCCAGTTTTCCTCGATAGTCTTTGATGCAAGCTGTTCGGTTGTGTGAAGGTTCGCGTTTCCGGCGTCGTCGGTCAACATGGCAACGTCGCGGTTGTGGGTTTTGGCGATTTCAAACATTTTCTCGATGTGGCGACGTGAACCATTTTCAGAGATTTCAATCCAGGGGATTCCGCCCACGATGTCGCATCCCATTTCAACGGCCTTCCAAACCATTTCTATCGCTCCCGGGTCTTTCACAACGCCTTCCTGCGGAAACGCGACCACCTGCAAATCAACTAAGCCACTAAACATTTTCTTCACGGTTAGAATTGCCTTAACGGCTGTCAACCGAGCTAGAGTATCGGTGTCGACGAAAGCCCGCACATAGAGACAGCCATGTTTAACGGCTTCGACCAAAGCTTTTTTCGCGTTATTAACTATCCAGTCTTCTTTGTAAGATTTTTTCACGGCTGAAGCTACTTCGATTGCTTCGGCGGCTTGCAACATGTTTGGCCCTTGATACAATGAAAGAGCTGAATCTCCGATCATCTCGAAAGTGTAAGCTTTGCAGAGATGAAGGTGCGGGTTGACGAATGGCTCGGTTATGAGGTTCCCTTCTGCGTCGACCTCTGTTTCGCCACGCAGATTTTCACGGCTGATTTCAGCTATCACACCATTTTGGACGGCGATATTTACCGTGTCCTCAACATTTCTCAAACGCGCGTTTTTCACAACGAAATCATACATGTCTGACATTTTGTCTGCCAAGGTTTAGCTTTTTCAAGCATCAGACATCGAAGAAACCACCAACGGAAGACATGGTTGAACACGTCCACTATATTTAAATATACAAACAGCATCTTAGCAATGTGAACAGTCAAAGAATTAGTCGTAGAAAAGCCTTATCCACGGCTGGTAAGGTCGCGGTTGGGGTCGTAGGGGCTGGAATCGTGGCGGGCGTGGGCGGCTACTTAGCGGGAAGCGCCACTGCCCCCGTCAAAACAGTAGTTGAGACGAGAACAGTCGGAGCTGGGACCGTGACTGTTCCAACCACAGTTACACGCACAGTTACGGCGGGAGTTGAGCAGAAAAAGCAAATTACTGTCAGGGCGGTCTTTCAAACACCTATCAGCGAGCCATGGGACGGTGCAATCCACGCAGCCATTTTAGCTGTCGCCGATGAATACAAAGCAAAAGGAATCACCGTTGACTATCAGTTCGTCGACAGAAAGATTGACCCACGGGACTACGAGCTCGCTTTGAGAGACGCGGCCCGTGTTGCCGACATCGTCTTCTTAGACGCGTTTCTGAAAGAAGATATAGCACGTAGGGTTGCGAAAGACTTTAAGAATGTTGCCTTTGCAGCTGGAAGCGAATTCCTTCCGACGCAGCCTAACTTCGCTGTGTTCGACAACTGGCTTCATCAGCCCGCGTTTCTCGCAGGAATAATTGCGGGCAAAATTACTCGGACAAACAGAATTGGAACTGTTGCTGCGATGGATATCAACGAAGTCAACCGAATCGTGAACGCATTCATCGTCGGTGCGAAAACAGTGAATCCAAACGTCAAAGCTAAAGTGGTTTACCTGTTGGGAAATATTCCGCCTGGTGAATCGCCTTGGTATCATCCCGCGACAGCTAAGCGCCTCGCGAAAGCCTTGATAGACCTCAACGCCGACGTGATTTTCGCGGAAAGAGTCGGGGCAGAGGAAGCGGCTGTAGAAGCCAAAGCAGAAGGAAAAGATGTCTGGATAATCGGAAACATGGCTGACCAATATTCCCGCGCGCCCGCGGTAACTATCACCAGTTTGGTTTGGGACATGCGGCCCACAGTTCGAATCGCACTCGAAAGAGTTTTGTCAAAGACATATGTCGCGGACAACCTCGGCACCTATTCGTGGATGAATTTCGGAGGCTCGTATCTAGCACCATTCCACGAATTCGGCAGACCTTCGCCTCCGATGACCCGTGAAATCCTAAACCTTGTCGAAGAGTGGCAGACAAAAATTATGGAAGGTTTGACATGGATTCCCATAAACGAGTTGGCCCCTGTTTCAGAGTTTTAAACAACCAACCCCACTTTTTTATTGGATTTAGTGGTTTGCGATGGGCCCCGCAGTTAAATTAACGAATGTTTCGAAAACTTTCGTCGGAGGCGTCAAAGCCGTTGATAATATTTCACTCGAACTGGACCCGAACCAAATATTTGGAATCGTAGGCCCAAACGGCGCGGGAAAATCAACAATAATGAACATCATCTCGGGCTATCTCACACCTGACTCAGGCGAAGTCTGGGTGAATGGCTTACCCGTGCAAGACTTTCACCAAGCAATAAATCAGTGTGGAGTGGTTAAAGTCGAACAGCATCCCAACCTATCCCCTCTACTTACCCCGGCACAGCATTTGGCTATGATGATTCCCGGCATACGTCCTTCGAGAAGCCTCGCAAAAAGATGCCAACAACTACTTGAACGGCTTGGCATCGAAGTCGACCTTGACACCCGCGTCGAAGACCTGCCAATCGGACATCTCAGGGCATTTGAAATATCAAAAGCGCTTCTCCAATGCGAAATTCTTCAGGCTAGGGGTCTTAATCCTCTTTTGATTCTCGATGAGGCAACGGCTTTTCTACCGCTTTCGCAGAAAACTGCTCTAAAACATATTCTGAAAAACCTAGTAAAACAGAACTATACAATAATCGTTGTTTCGCATGACTTGCCCGAAATAATCGATGTGGCGGACGAGATTTTGGTCATGGTTGGAGGAAAGGTGTCAGCTAGATATCAGTCAGCGGGGCTCGAGGTGTCTCGTTTGATAAAATCGATGTTCGACACCGAGGTGAAGTATGAGGTTTTGCCACAAATCAGGACGGCTAACGATAAAGACGCGTTGCTTGTCAGTCATTTGTTCGTGAAAGATGACCGAGGAAACGTTGTCGTGAGAGACCTCAGCCTCAGAGTCTTTGCCGGCGAAATTCACGGGGTCGCGGTTTTTCCAGGCACAGGAGAGAAAGAATTGGCTGAATGCATCTTCGGGTTAAGAAAAATGGAGAAAGGAGAGATAACGTTGTTCGGGGAGAAAATCAAAAACCCGTCTTTGAAACTTATGCTTGAAAAAGGAGTGGCTGTACTGTCCGATGACAGAATCAGGGACGGTCTGCTGACGGAAGCCTCTGTCCTAGAAAACCTCACCGTCGGACTTTTTGACAAATACACTAGATTTCGAAACTTCGTCATCGACTTCAAGCTTCGGGACCAACTGGCTCAATCGTTGATAAGAGATTATTCGATAGTGGTTAAAGGGCCTCGGTCGCCTGTGACAAACCTTTCAGGCGGCAACATGCAGAGAGTTTACATCGCGAGAGTTTTGGGAAGGGATGCGCGGCTGCTCATCGCTCTTCATCCTACCGTAGGCCTGGACCCCAGGGGTTCGAATCTGTTCTTTCAGAAAGTATTTGAGAGAAAAAGCCGAAACCTCACAACAGTGATTTTCTCACCGAACGTCAAGGAAATGCTCGCTGTTTGCGATAGGATATCTGTGATGAGGGACGGAAGAATCGTTGGAACCTTTTCGTCCGCCGAGGCGACTGTCGAGTCACTGGGATTAGTTTTGAGTGGAATGGCGTAGTGAAATGAGGCTAGTTTTAACTCCCAAAGAAAGGCCTTCAACCCGTGTAAGAATTCTGCTTCCCATATTTTCCACCGTCATGGCCCTACTCACTTCAGCAATATACGTGGTCATAGCTGGCGGCGATCTCGTCCGAGTTTACTACTACCTTATTACTTGGCCTCTTGAAAACCCGTCTGAAATTTTTGTCACAGCAACTCCTCTCACCCTACTCGCACTGGCCATTATGGTGGCTTTCAGAGCCCGCTTCTGGAATATCGGTACACATGGCCAGTTCATCGTCGGCGGGTTGATTGCAGCTTGGCTGGGTGTCCAGCTTGGCTCGCTTCCATCATTCATACTGATGCCTTTGATCATGGCGGTTGCGTGGCTGGGGGGTTCCGGCGTAGCGTTGATTTCATGGTGGCTGAAGACACGGAGAAAACAGGACGAAGTGCTAACGACGATTCTGATATGGTCGGCAATTCTGTTGATAAACGCCGGTCTTCTGACGGGGCCTCTCAGATCACCGTTCACAACCTATCCGCAATCTCAGGAAATCAGCATAAACGCGAGGCTGCCGATACTTATTCCCGAAACACGGCTGCATGTCGGAGTTCTAGTACCGTTCATACTAATGGTCGTGTTATGGTTTCTGTTTTCGCGGACAACTTTTGGGATGAATGTTACCGCTGTCACCAACCCCCGTGCGGCAACCCTCGAAGGCATAAGCGTCTCCAAAGTTTACTTTTGGGTGGCGTTCTTAAGCGGAGGCATCGCAGGCTTAGCTGGAGCAGTAGAGCTTATGGGCATACTGCTGTACATGACGCCTTTCGTGGGACCCAACTACGGGCTCGTGGGATTAGCCATAGCTATGCTCGGAAACCTCGACGTAATCGGTGTAACAATCGCGTCCGTGTTCTTCAGCATAATCATTAACGGCGCGAATGCCATGGCTTGGAACACCGGTGTGCCATCATTCCTCGCCGACCTCATCCAAGCACAGACGCTCATCTTTTTCTTGGTTTTCACACGTCTCGCTAACTACAGGATAAAAGTCTTGAGACCGAAAGAGATAGCTTCGCCGCCTAGACTACGAGGCTGGAAAGGGGTTATCGACCAAATTCCAGCAACATCATTCAAAACATCGTTCAGGAAACTGTTGCTGGGTAAAAAAACGGTGGTCGGGCTTTTCTCGTTGTTTGGGGTTCTGGCCGTGTTTTCATCGCTCAGTATGTTTGCCACTTCTCCAGAAATTCAGCTGGCGACCGCGGTTCTGTCCAGCATCATCGCGCTAACACTCGTAGTCACGACGCCGATAACCTTTGCAGCCCTCGGAGAAACCATATGCGAGAAAGCCGGCGTTCTTAACCTCGGCATCCTTGGCATTATGATTTCCGGCGCAGCTTGGGGGTTCGTGGGCGCGTATTTCATGAATGACATCTTCGCAGGAATTCTTCTTGCAATCGCGGTGGGAGGCGCTCTCGGACTTTTGTTAGCGTTCCTCGTAGTAACCCTCGGAGCACAGCAACACATCGCCGGAATCGCCGTAACGTTTTTCGCCATGAACCTATCTTATTTCTCACACCGAATACTCATCGGGTCCCCGTTAGTCGAGCCAAAAGTCCCGCTGACACCGACACTTAGAATTCCGCTCCTCGAATCCATACCCGTGCTGGGTGTTTTCTTCAAACAAAATCCATACGTGTACGCAGGCATCTACATAGTTCCGCTCATCATCTACTATTTCTTCACGAGGACACGTTGGGGGCTTGTTTTGACGAGCGTCGGAGAAAACCCGAAGTCGGCGGACGCGCTTGGAGTGAAAGTTCACTTAACCCGTTACCTAGCGGCGATGATTGGCGGAATACTGATGTCAATCGGCGGTGCGTTTTATTCACTTATCGACATTCGCGCCTTCAACCTCAACGTCGGCGGTGAATGGAGCTGGATAGCTTTGGCGCTCGTTGTTCTCGGCAACTGGAACGTCGCATGGGTTTGGATGGCCACGCTACTGTTCGGGCTTCTCAACGCAGTCCAGACATGGCTAGTCACCGTCGTGGTCCAGATACCGTACCAGTTCTTCCAAGCAGTGCCGTATGTGTTAACGGTCGCGTTGGGAGCTGTACTCGGAAAACGTGTAAGACCGCCGAAAGCACTTTTGACAGCTTACAGACGGGAAGGAAGTTAATATTCAACACCACCATATATTTTACATGGACGGCTCTTTACTGATTAAGCGGGCTAAAATATCGGGCAGAGCCGAACTCGTCGACATTCTAATTCAGAACGGCGTGATAAGCCAAATCGGCCCCAACATTAAAGCCAACGTTGAAGAAATTGACGCGGATGGAAGGCTTGTGATGCCGGGTTTCATCGACATGCATTTTCATCTCGATTCGGTATTGACCATGGGTGATCCGCGTTTTAACGAATCTGGCACTTTACTGGAAGGAATTGAAATCTGGGGTGAAAGGAAAAAGAAGCTCACGGTTTCCGACATCGTTGAAAGAGCAGGAAAAGCTTTGAGGATGATGGTCTCCCACGGAACCTTAATGGTTCGGACACACGCCGATGTAACAGACCCAACCCTCACAACCGTCAAAGGCCTGCTCGAAGTCAAAAAAATCTACAAAGACATAGTCGACATTCAGATAACCGCGTTTCCGCAAGACGGCATCCTTACAGACCCCGAAAACCTCGAGTTGCTTGAAAAATCGGTTGAAATGGGCGTCGACAATGTCGGAATGATTCCGCACATCGAATACACCCGCGAAGACGGAGTCAAATCAATCGAAGAAGCCTTCAAACTCGCCAAAAAATATGACCGAGATATAGACGGACATGTAGATGAAACAGACGACGAACAATCTCGTTTTCTCGAAGTCGTCGCGTCCTACACCATCCGTAAAAACTATATGGGAAGAGTGACTGCCGGACACTGCACAGCCATGCATTCATACAACGACGCTTACGCCGCCAAACTCTACCGCATACTAAAGAAAGCCGGCGTCACAGTCATCGCAAACCCGTTAATCAACATCCATCTTCAAGGAAGATTTGACACATATCCAAAAAGAAGAGGAATGACCCGTGTCAAGGAATTGTTAGCTAACGGTGTTAACGTCGCGCTTGGACACGACTGTGTCATGGACCCATGGTATCCACTCGGCAGAGGAGACATGGTTCAAGTGCTTTTCATGGCTGTTCACGTAGGACAGCTGATGAGCATGACCGAACTCCGGCAATCATTCAGCCTGATCACATACAATGCCGCCAAGGCACTGCGAATAGCCGAAACATACGGCGTTAAACAAGGCGCCAGCGCAGACCTTGTAGTGCTTGACGCATTTGATGAACTTCAAGCATTAGCTCAGCAGAAAAAACCTCTATTCGTCATTAAGAGGGGTAAAATAGTCGCTCGGAAAATTCCGGAGAGAGCGGAAGCTTTCGACCCCCTGCAAAACAAAATGTCCCCCGTAGAACACATGTAAATTCTATTTTTCCAAGAGACTTATTTGTCACGACGTCGCAAGGAAGTTATGGGATGTTAAGATGGCCTGTTTCCTCCTCCCATTGACTGTTGCTGTTCTGCTATCTCTCGCCTTCGTTTTAAGTGATGAATTCCGAGAACGAATTCATCTTCTCAATCTATTGATGTGGGGTTGTGCCATTGGATTGGTTGCGGACCACGTGATAACCGGCGAACTGGTTTTTCACCCACCGTTTCTCACGGGCTGGAACCCAGCAGCTGGCATCACGTCTCTTGTTGAAGAAATAGTTTTCACCGGAGGCATCATCACATTGTCCTTGACGGCTTTCTGGAGCATTCGCACAGTGGCTCCGAAACTAACTAAAGCCTTCGTCTTCCAAAAGATCCGCCCGACCCAGCGTGACAATTAATCGACGACTACACGCGTGGGCTGAGACATTTGCTGCCTCGGTGTTTGTGGGAGAGCTTGCGGCGGCTTTTTACAGCTTTTGGTCTGGATTAAACCCGCTAATATAGGTCTACCATGTCGTTGGCGTCTTGTGTTCCTCGTGGTCGTGGCTTGATGTTCTGCGGTGTCCTTAAAAAATGCCTAAGCCACTTGATAGCGGTTTGAGCAGGCTGAAGCTGTCTGACAGACCAGGATTGCAAAGGCCTTTGACCGTTTTAGGTTTCGGTGGATGGGCAGACGCTGGAAATGTTTCAACTCTATCACTTGCGTATTTGAAAGAAGCCGAAGACGCCGTCCGCCTCGGTTTCATCGATGTCGGCGACCTAATCGACCATACAAACCACAGACCCTTTGTAACGATCGAAGGCGGGTTTATCAAGGAGCTTGAAATGCCCTCTTTCGAAATTTATTACACTGCTAAACGAACTCCAGAACTGATTCTCGTGAAGGGTTACGAGCTTTCGTTCGGCTGGTCAGAATTCACAAATGCTTTATTCGAGTTGATGAATTCTTTTGGTTCAAAAACCATCGTTACTATTGGTGGTCTTGTCGACAACACGCCACATACAAAACCTGTGAGATTATCGTTTCTCACGAGTAGTCAGCGGCTTTACGCGAAATGCATGGCGCATGGTTTGAGGCCGTCTAATTATAGCGGCCCTGCTTCGATGCATAGCTACATCATCAAGAACAGCGGGATGCGTGGATACGAAGCTCTCTCAATTTGGGGCCATGTGCCAAGCTACCTCAACATACCGAACCCGCGGGTAGTCCTCGCTGTCCTCGAGAAACTATCAACCATAATCGAAGCACCGTTGAACCTGAACAGGCTTTACGTAGAGTCAGCCATTTTCGAAAGCAGGGTCAACAGCCTCGTCGAAGGCGATGAAAGACTCAAAGAAATCATTAAACAACTTGAAAAAGAATACGAAGAAGAGGAGGACAAGCTGAGCTTCACGGATTAACGTTAGTTTATTGCGGTTTTGGGATGGTTTGCAACACTTATATCAGGACAGGTATCGGCTACCGGTGGTTTTAGTGGGTGTGGATGATAGGGTTCACGTAGTGGAGCATCCCTACGCGCAGATGGTTTTGACGAAAATCCGCGACAAAAACACGGGCCAGATTGAGTTTCGGAAAGGTTTGGTAAAGCTTGGCAGGCTTCTCGGGTTTGAAATCGTCCGCACGTTTGAAACTTCTCCGCGCACGGTGATAACGCCGCTGAACAAGCCCGCTGAAGGAATTGAGATTCCAGACATCGACAACGTGGTGCTGGTCACGGTGTTGAGGGCGGCTATGCCTTTAACCGAAGGCCTTCTCAAAGTATTCCCAAATGCGAGACAAGGCATCGTCAGCGCGAGGCGAGTGGATGAAACCTACAGAGGTGGATTAGACTTCGACATCGAAGTAACCTATGTAAAAATCCCAGCGATAGCAAATACAGACGTCGTGATCATCGCGGACCCGATGCTCGCAACAGGGTCGACAATCCTCAAAGTTTTGGCGGAAATCGAAAAACGTGGAACACCGAAAAGAATCATTTTAGCCACGATTATTTCGACGATGCAGGCGATAGCGCGGGTCCGTGAACGCTACAGCAGAGTTGAGATTTTCACGGTCGCTATAGACAAGGAGCTTAACGAGCATGGTTTCATCGTTCCCGGGCTTGGGGACGCTGGAGAACGGTCTTTCGGATAAAACATATTCTGCGGTAATGGGTTTCTGCTGTCGGTGTTTGGATGGCTTTTGTCGCAGACCTTCTTGATTCGTGGCTGCGGAAACATGGGGAAAAATTAGCAAGGCTCGTTAACGACGGCGATAACCCTTTCCTGACCGAGCTGGTTAATTATTCTCGAAACTTGTGGATTTCTTCGGATTTTGGTGGTGGCGAAAAATTTGACCGAGTGGCTGCGGTGGATGGAGGGTTGATGAAGTTTCGTCTCGCCAACGGAGGCTCGATAATCTTTGTTTCCGCATATGCTTATGGCTGTGGAATAGAGGAAAGAGATTTCACATGCGTCGTCGCCTACCCACCCAGTTTCAAATACGCCAGCTTGCTGATGAAATCTCTCGAACTAAAAGTCGCGAGAAAAACCCTAAAACAACTTTCGGGCGACGGGTTTTTGCTGCTCGACGGCTCTCTCTACGGCCTGTTATCAACACCGCCGATTACGCCAACAAACTCTCCCCCCGACTACGGTGAATTATTACTCCGCTTCTATGAAGAACTCGCTGATTTTCTTGACGAAGCGAAACGTTTTCAGGTGAAAGTTGTTTCGATGGCGAAAATCAGTTCATCATCTTCGCTCCGAGATTTCATAATATCGCGTCAACATGCGGAGGAAGTCCGGCGGTTGAAGGAATTGGGATACATCGAGCCTAGAGACCTGGAGACCATCGAAAACATTCTCTATTCTGCTTTCAGAAACCCGCGGCAGGCTCTCAGGACAGTAGAGAAACTCAAAACAAAATACGCAGGAAAGCTGGAAAATTTGTTCAAGATCATCAGTGAAACGATTTTTAGGACACCCGACCTGCTGTTGCTGAAAAACTGCTTCGTGGACGAAGGTTATACCGCTCCTTTGCTTTTGGGCGCTTCCTCGCGGCTGCGAGATTTTTTCCTGTTCGCAACACGGAATCCCGAAATGTTCGCGGAAAATAAGCTTCGGCTCTCGGTGGATAAGGCCCCGAAAGTATACGAAGTTTTGAACAGGCTTCAAGCCGTTACTGCAGTGGTTTCCTCTTATGTGAGGTTCGACAGCCGCGACTATCCCCTCAAAATCGACCTGCCAGCTTTCACGCTGGATTCCGACGAAAAGTTCTTCGAAATCTATGTCCCGCAACTCTTCAACACGGGAGAAAAGTTCGTTAAATTACTTTCAGCTCTGCGGGAAATGTATGGAAGCAAGGAAGTCTACAACGTTTGGCTATATGAAGCTGACCGGAGAGCCCGCCTCCGAAAGACTGATGCACCGATTCTGATGGAATTCGTTGACAAAGCACTTGGGCCTGTCGAGCTTTCGAGAAGACAGATACCCGAGCCGCCGGGCTGAAACTTTTTAGTCAAGGCCGTAGCAGAGCAGGGCAGAAACTTGTCGTCTCCCTATGACATGATGGGGAATTTGGAGGAAGTCGGCATAGTTGTCGGCGAAAGCAGTCCAACATCGTTTGTGTTCAGCGTGCATCCACGTGTTTCTTCCAGGGTTCCGCGTTGGGAATACATTGTGGCACCGTTTGAAGGCGGGCTTGTCGTCGCTCAGGTGCGTGGAGTGGCTTCATACAGCTCGCTTCTCAGAAAAGACGTTGACTACGAGGTTCTCACACGTCTGACCCAGAGACTCGTCGAAGAATGCAAACACTGGAGAAACGCTCAGGTCATCGTCTACGTCGACGACTTGAAAACGGTTCAGCAGGCGAGCTACACACGCGTCCGTTACTCTATTCCGCCGGGTACGAAAGTTTACCTCGCTCCAGACCGTCTGCTAAGTGAAATTTACTCGGGGAAGGGTAAGAGGCTTTGGGTTGGAAGTTTGACGACGAGGCCCGGCGTGAACATCGGTCTATCGGTGTCTGGTTTCAGAAGACATCTCGCCATAATTGCGCAGACGGGGGCGGGCAAAAGTTACTTGGCCGGAGTTTTGATGGAGGAGCTTTTGGAAAAAGGAGCGACCATTATAGTTCTCGACCCGCACGCCGACTACGTTCGTTTTTCGGTGCCTTCCGATGATTGGCCGTATGAGCTTTCTAAGCGAGTTTATGTGTTTAGGCCCGCTGGAAGCAAGGCTCGCTATCCAGACATCAGAAATATCCGGCCTTTCTCCATCAGCATCCGCGACCTCAAGCTCGAAGAACTTTTTTACATCACGGGAGTGGAGAAATCCTATGTCAACATTAGAAGAGCGGTCGTAAAAGTTTTCAAAGAATTAAAGGGCAAAGGAGAATTCTCTTTTACAGAATTAATCGAAGAGCTGCGAAACCTTTCATCTGACACCTCTGACGCTTCGAGGCAGCTTAAAGATTCAGCGGCTAAAGCGTTAAACTACATGGAACGTCTTCAAGATTTGACTATTCTCGGTGATAGAAGCTTTGACGTCAGGGATTTTCTGAAGCCGAAAACGCTTTCGGTCATCGATTTGTCTGGGCTGAGTGACAGAGAATCAGACCTCATCGCGTACTTTGTTTTGAAAGAGATTTTCACGTTGAAAATGCTGCCGACCGAGCAAGGATACAAGTATCCTGTCTTCGTCTTCATCGAGGAAGCTCATCGGTTTATTCCGCCGCCGGCGTTATGCGACACTTATTCAGGAGGATTCATAAAGAAAATCGCGGCGGAGGGACGTAAATTCGGAATATTTTTGACACTTGTCACTCAGAGGCCTTCTAAAGTCCATCCCGACGTTCTCAGCCAGTGCAGCAGCCAGATAATCATGCGTATAACCAACCCCGTCGACCAGAGAGCTGTTGTCGAAGCGTCTGAAAGGCTTGGACATGAGCTTCTCGAGGATTTGCCGAGTTTAGCGAGGGGAGAAGCTGTAGTGGTCGGCGAAGTCGTCAACATACCCGCCATCATCAAAGTCCGGAAACGGAAAAGCCGGGAAGGGGGAGCGGACATCGATGTCGAACAGCTACTCGACGAATCGCTGAAAGAAGTCGCCGAAAGCGAGAAACACGAAACCGAATGGCTTGTTTTCAGAGAAAGAAGTGAACCGCCTTGACCCTTGTAGCACATTTGGCTGACATTCATCTCGGCTACCGCCAGTACGGGTTGGCTGAACGGGAACAGGACATCTACGAATCATTCGAAGAAACGGTGGAGAAAATACTCGAAGAACATGCCAAAACAGTCGTGATATCGGGAGATTTGTTTCATTCGCCGAGACCGCCGATAAGAGCTCTTTACGTCGCGAAGAAATGTTTTGAAAAGCTTTCGACGCATGGGGTGAGGATTTTCTGTGTTCTCGGCGACCACGACATCCCAAGACGCATCGGAGAATGGAACCCAGTAGCCTTCTTCAAAGACTGGCTGCTAACCCATGTCAACGGGCAAGTAGTTGAATTTGATCAAGACGGTGTTAAAACTGTTTTGGCAGGGCTTGACAAACCGCCTCTGGTCGCAGTGGAAAGAGCACGCCAAACGCTTGAAGAAATGAGCCGCAAAGCATCGGGGCTTGAAGGCCGGAAAATCTTGATAACACACGTGCCGCTGCGTGGGTCGGCGGATGACCTGTCAGTTGATAGTCTTCCGTCTGGCTTTGACTACTACGCCTTGGGACATGAACACATCAGAAAAGTCATGAAAAAATCAGGCGGCGTCGCCGCCTACCCTGGCTCGATTGAAATACTGAGCCGCGACGAAATTCCCGTCTGGACGAAAGATGGTAAAGGGTTTTACCTTGTTGACCTTACAAGCCCTGAGCTGGAGCCGACCCCCATCGACCTTAAACATGTAAGGCCTCAAGCCGTCTACGAAGTTCACCTTTCGCAGCCGCTGACCGAAATACTTGAATGGGTTTCCTCTCAGAGCAAGAAACCAATAGTTCATCTAAATGTGAAGGACAGCGATGTTGACGCGAAGAAGCTACGGGAAGTAATCGACTTGCTGCGAAGCCATGGATGTCTCGAAATAAGGTACAGAAGAGCGGTCGCCGAAACTGTTGTATCTTTCGAGCAGCTGCTGGGCCGTGGACAACCCGCATTCGACATCGAAGCAATCATCAAACAATCAATATCCCAAGCACAGCTTTCGAAAGAGGAGACCGAACTTACCGTCACCATTTATAAAATCTTCCACAACGAAGGCGAACAAGCACTAAAAGAATACATCCTGAAAAGAGCTAGGAAATGATAATCCAAAAAGTCAGCATGAGAAATTTCGTCTCTTACCAGGATGCTTCAGTGGATTTTCCGCTCGGCGTGACGGTCATCGTTGGGCAGAATGGTGCGGGGAAAACATCGATACTCGACGCGGTTACCTATTCGCTTTTCCGCGAACATGGAAGAGGTGTTGACGCGAACCTAATACGGAGAGGCCAGCCACAATCGAAAGTTGCCGTGGTTTTCTCCGTCCGAGGCAAAAACTATGAAGTGGAATGGAGTCTTTCACCGGGAAAGCCAAGTATAGGCAACCTACGAGACATAAGCAGCGGATACCCGCTCGTCAAGCCAGGCTCAGGAGAGAAAACAATCATTCCAGAAATAGCTAAGCTAATCGGCGTCGACAGCAAGGTTTTCATGAACGCCATTTACGTAAGACAGGGTCAGCTGGCCCAGCTAATCGAAGAACGGCCAGCCGAAAGAAAGAAAATCATCGGCCATCTTCTCGGAATAGACGAGCTGGAAAAACTCTGGGAAGCTTTGAAAGACCCATTATCGACGCTACGGAACGAGCTGACCAACTATGAATTCAAGCTCAGAAAAGCCGACGAAATCAAAACACAGCTACAGCAGAAAAAACAAGAACTCGAAACAAAAAAACACGAGCTCAGCGAGATCGAATCGAAAAGGCGAGAAATATCCGAACAGCTTACCGGGAAGAGACGTGAGCTGGAGATGCTCCGCGAAAAGAAACGCATAGACGAAGAACTTACCAGGAATATTATCACAATTTCCGCAGATTTGCAGAGCCGGAAGAGCGAGCTCAAGTTGGTCAGCGAAAAAATCACGGAGCTGACAAAAGCGATTCAAGACATCGATACGTGCCAAGCGGACTATCGGGAATACCGTTCCATCGAGTCGGAGGTCAAGAAGCTGTATGACGAGTTAAAATCAGTCGAGGAGCAGATAGAAAAGAAAAAACCGCTTTCAGATGAATTGGAAAGAAAGAAAGTCGAGGCCGAGTATGTTGACAAACAGGTCAAAGCGTTTCTCTCAGATTTTCAGCGTAGGACTAACGTCAGCGTCTCGGAGGACATCATAACCGATAGGTGGTCGGCCCTCGTAAGCCGGCTGCAAACAGATATAACGAGGCAGCAGCAGACAGTTGAGAAACTTTCACACCAAACCACTCGCTATACGGCGTTATCAGCTGCACTGCTAACCAGCATACCCATCGCATCAATTATCTTGGCTTTCTTCCTGCAGAGCCCCGTTCCACTGCTAATCAACATACTGCCCGTTTACACCCAGATATTGATTAACCGGCGCAGGAAAAAAGTTGAACAGGAAATCCAAGCCACGAAAGCACGGCTTGAGCTACTTATGAACACTTTGAACGAGCTGGAGAAAATCAGACCAGACGATGTCAAAAATTACCAAAGAAGGAGAGACGAATTAGCTGCTCAAATAGCGAAACTGTCTTCGCAGGTCGGAGAGCTTCAAGTGCTCGAGCAGAGAAGAACCGCGATTCAGGACAAAATCCGCGAAAATAACCGCGTCCTAGAAACACTGAAGCCAAACCATGATACATTCATCAGAGCGGTGGCTTTGGTGGAGAAACATGGGCTACGCGACATCACACTGGCAAAAACCTATGTCAGAAACTTGTCTCAGCAAGCGGAATCACTATCAACCGAAATCCAGAAGATGACTGAGGAGAAACAACTGCTGGAGAACCGTAAGAAAGAACTCTTTTTCGACCAGGGCTTACTTGACAAGGCCGAGGCGCTGTATGAAAAACTGCGTGACGAGGAGAAGAGACTGGAAGGGCTGTATGGTGCTTTGTTGGCTGCTGTGAACGCCATCGAAGAATCTGTGAAAAACTTGGAAAAAGAGATGGAAACACTGGAGAAGCTGCGGCAGGAATACGACAAACTAAGCACATACGTCAACTCCCTTGAGCGGATACGTGAAGTATTCCATAAAGACGGGCTGCTGCAGAAAATTATTCGTAAACAAGCCAGCGTTACGGTGGAACAAGTCGCCCGCGTCTTTCTCCAACATTTTGAACTGAGGTTCGACGACATCCGCATCGACGAAGACTTCAACGTAACTGTGTACGGGCCCAACGGAGAACAATCAATCGAGACCCTCAGCGGCGGGGAGAAAATCGTCGTCGCAATATTGCTCAGGCTGGCAATCGCCTCCTCTCTCGCAGGCGAAAAACTCGAATCAATAATCATGGACGAACCAACCATCCACCTTGACACGGAAAGACGAAGAGAACTGGTAAATGTTCTCAAAAACTTCGCAGGAGGAAAACGAATCATCCCACAAGTGATCGTTGTTTCACACGACCGAGAACTCATAGAAGCCGCCGACACAGTTTACGAAGTAACGGCTACAGCTAAAGGTTCAACAATAATCGTTCACACAAAATAAATCATAGCCAAATAGAAAAGCTTCAAGATCAAATAACGTGAGAAAAAATTCACCACTGTTGACGTGAGCTCGGCCATCATGAAAATGGCGAAAGTTTGGGTGACTGGGGTGAGTTACTTGTTTCTAGTTGAACGACTCTGATAACATCTGGCTTTGGCTTCGAAGTTATTGTAAATAAATAGTTTGGAGTGACTTGTTGAGGTAATGTTCGAAGAGGTGTTTGTCCGTTCGTTTGACGGCTGCAGGCTTCGGCTATTTGTCGCCGGCAACGGCAGCAAGTATGTCGTATTTCTGCATGGATGGCCCGGGTTTTGGAAAGACTGGGAAAAGGTCATGCCTCTACTTGTCAACGATTGCAAAATGGTCGTACCAGACCTTCGGGGTTTCGGGCTTTCCGACAAGCCTGAAACACCCGACCGCTACACACTAGATGACTACGCCGGCGACGTTCTCTCAATTTTGTCTACGTTGAACATAGACAGAGTTGTTCTTTCGGGGTTTGATGTCGGTTCCTCAGTGGCCGCATATTTCGCGAAAAATCATCCAAACAAAGTATCGAAACTAATCCTGATAAACCCTTCATACCCAAGTCTCGGTAGAAAAAGACTCGAGCTGGAACATGCCGCCGAAAACTGGTACCAGTTTTTCCATGTATTAGATTTGGCTGAAAAATTGGTCGGCTACAACAGGGACACTGTGAAGATTTATCTCACGCATTTTTACCGGCACTGGAGCTACCGGCAAGATGCGTTTACAGAGAAGGACATCGAGGAATATGTTGACATTTACTACAAACATGGCTTGAAAGGTGGGTTTAACTGGTACAGGGCGAGAATGAAAACCAGGTACGGAGACTGGTTGAAGGGACCTGTGACAACTCTGGGCGTGATTGTTTGGTCCGACAGGGACCCGATTTTCCCGCTCGAATGGAGTCACGGCGCTAAAGACTATTTTCCAAACAGTGAGCTGGTGACCATCCGTGAATGCGGTCACTTCGTTCCCAGAGAGGCTCCATCGGAGCTGGCATCAATTATCAGAGAGCATCTGCTATAGCCCGGCGACAACCCCCTCACGTTCGAGTATTTCATACGGTCGAGGTTTGCTCGATTCTTCGAGAAGTGATGTGCTAGCCATTCGACAGCTTTGGTAGAAACCTATACTAATGCATGTATGTTTGATTCACATTAGATGCGCAGCCAACTGAATCTGGATGGTGTCCATCTACTATGTCCTGAGAGGGACTGTTTCACGCATAGGTCCGTGGAGGACTTTATGTTTTCACACCGGCTAAAAGTGATGCAACAACTCGGTCGAGCGTATCTACTATGTTGCTCTGTTTCGATGGTCTGTCGACAGTTGTAGGAACTGTAACAGGTCTGCTCTGGACGAGAAATATGTTTGAATCCTTGTCCACGACCCATTCGATGTCCTGTGGTCTGTGAAAGTATTTTTCCAGCCGCAAACCATATTCGACAAGCTTAACAGCTTCTTCTTCGTTGATGCTAAGGCTTGAGTTATCGGTTGAATTTGCGATGCGTTTCACGGAGCCGTCATCCATCATCTCGTACTTCACAGGTTTGTTGCGTGAATGCTTGGACTCGACAATTTCCTTCGTGATTTTGTTCACAACGTATTTGTCTGGAATCACTTCTCCCTTGACGACGGCCTCCCCCAGCCCCCAGCTGCTTTCAATTACCGCGACCGAGGGGTCGCCGTTGAGCGGGTTAAGCGTGAACATAACTCCGGCCGACCTCGCTTTGACGAGTTTTTGAATAACCACGGCCATGGCGACGTTGTCCTGCGGCAGGCCGAGCTTGTGCCGGTAGGACGCCGCTCTGTCGGTGTATAGGCTTGCGTAGCATTTTTTAACGTAGTGGAGGAAATCTTCCTCTGTTCTGACGCCGAGATACGAGTCATACTGGCCTGCGAAGCTGGCGCCCGGTGCGTCTTCCAAAGTTGCGCTCGACCTAACGGCCAGAGGACCCCATGAACTGCAAAATCTTCGGTAAGCAATCCTGAGCTCTTGCTCGAGGTTCTGTGGATAACTGCCGTTTTGAATATGTCTTCTTATCTTAGCTGAGACCATTACAATTTCTTCATCTGTGCTTGCATTCTCCAAGCTCACAATCAAAGGTTGCATTTTGTTGTATTCGATGAATCTCCGGTAGGCTTCAGACGTGATTGTTAAGAATGAAGGTATAGGGCATCCTGCTTTTACTATTTCGCCTAACGAAGCGGCTTTTCCTCCGACCAATCTTAAAACATTTTTGTCGCAGCGTTCGGCAGGTAGTATGTATGAGAAGTCAGTCAATGATTTCCACTACTCCGTTGGTTCCGTCGACTCTCAGTTTTTGTCCATCCTTGATCATCTTGGTTGCGAAACCTGTGCCTACAACTGCCGGCAGCCCGTATTCTCTGCAGACGATGGCTGTATGAGACATTATTCCGCCGATGTCGGTTACAGTGGCTTTAATCTTGAGAAAGACGGGGTTCCATGCTGGTGCCGTAATGGGTGCAACCAAAATTTCGCCTTCCTTTACGTTGACGATGTCCTCTGCGTTCAACACTATCCTGGCAGGGCCTTCAGCGACTCCAGGCGAAGCAGGCAGCCCAACTAGCTTTTTCTCAGCTCCAGCCATAGCACCTGAAAGCCACTGGTTAATTCTTTCTTTGGTTACTCCCCAAAGCATGATGGTGAACGGCTCAGTTATCACTTCCGGAGGTTTGCCCAAAGCCGGCGGCGGCCTGTTCTGCTTAACCGTTTCGATAATTTGCCGTCTTCTGCTTATCTCGGCCGGCCATCCATATGTCGCCACTGGTTTGACGCCGACTGCCCAGTTCGCACAAAGGTCATACAGTATTTGGCTGAGCTCGTGCCAGTTGATGTAGAAAATATCATCTTCCCGGTTTATTATTCCGTTCTTCACCAGTATCCTGGCTATTTCTCTGACCTTCTTGTACCATATCGTGTGTCCCCAATGCTCTATGTAGAAGTTGTGGTCTTCCACATAGGGAAAAACGGTTCTCGAAAGCTGTAGGTTCTCCTCAAATGTTCTAACGTCAGCGGGGTCTTTGAGCAGCGATTTGTACTGAACGGCGAGTTCTTCTCTTTCTCTCCTAAGTTTCTCAGTGGGCAGCTCTATTGGCTCGTTTTTCAGGATTTTCTCGATGTAATCAGTGATGAAGGTGAAGGGGATATCCATGTTGTCAATCCAACGAGGTTCGGTGTGGTAGAATCCGGGACCCGTGGCGTAGTAGAACCAAGGATACTTCGATTTCTCGAGCTCTTCGAGCCATTTTCTTCCGTTGCTGCTTTTCTCGAGCTCTTCAACTGTCTTGCTGTAACCCAACCTCTTCAAAAATATCGACTCCAGTTTGAAGTCCACGGCGAGTCTCGCAAGCCTCCGGCATTCCTGGTCTGGTCTAAAGAGTATGCTTTCTATTCCTGCGACCATTCGTGCGATGTGCTGGTCCGCTATTGCGGGGAATTTTTCCTTGCAGAATAGATAGAATGTTAGGTACGCCGCGTAACCAAGGTTCAGCATTTCGAAATGTTTCTGCCAAAGCCTGAAATGAAGCATCACAAGTTTATGGAAGTTGTCGTATAGCGTGAAGCTGCTTCGCGACAATCCGAGATGCTTGAAGACGACTTCTTCGTCCTCTATTTCCGGCAAATCTTTGAATTCGAGAGCCTCCATTTCTTTGATTATTTCCTCGGCATTCTGCTTCCATTCTTCGAAAATCTTGTTCCAATTCTGATAGTAGTAGCCGGCTCTTTTCTTGAAATATTCCACGCGTTTTGCTACTTCGTTAGGGTCGGTGACCGGCACTGGTGTGATGTAGAGATAGCCATTCAGAACTCTGTGAGCTATTCCCAAGGCAGGCGGCACGACAAAAGTCCTTGAGTTGTATGAGGATAGGGCCCACTGCCATGCCATCGGATGTATGGCGTCCAACGGATACAGCGGCTCACCATGATGCATCCCGTCCTGGAACCAAAACACGCTCGACTCCCAATCCCGTCTCTGCCCAGGAGATTTGTCGAAAACATAGTAATAGGGATACATCTTTTCCCATCCTTCGGCTCCTTTGGGCGTTTCGACCTCGTAAGCGAACGGAAACCTGTTTTGCTGAACCATAAACTCTCACCCGATTCGGCAATAAATTGTATAAATTTTTTTCTTACCACAACAATGATGAAAAAGCTTCTCGCTAATGGTCATGTACGTTGTCTCAAGTGTCGGCCGGTACTTGCAAAAAGTATATACAAAGCAAATGAGACAACGGTACCATGGCTGATTTTTTTCCAAAAATTCAGAGAATCCCCGTGAAGAAAATAAAAACAATCCCCTGGCTTCCGGACCGTAGAGATTTGGGAGATCTTGTTTCACTGGCGAAATCCATCAAACAGAGGAGCGATGTCGACGTTCCCGTAAAAGTCAGACCTTCGCAGGATGGTTTCTATGAGCTTGTCTGGGGTAGAAGACGGTTTGAAGCCGCCAAACTTGCCGGCGTAGAGGAAATAACGTGCATCGTAGATAAACTTGGTGACGACGAAGTCATCATTCAATGTGCAATCGAGAACATGCTGAGAAAGGATAGAGACCCGCTAGAGGAAGCCGAATATTTCAATTTCTGGGTTAAAAGAACGGGGAAATCATACGACGAACTGGCCAAACTTTTGGGAATCAACCCAAAATACGTGTACAACCGGGTTGAACTACTCAAACTTCCCCATGACGTGATAGAAGAGTATAGGAATCTTCCTACCGATAGGAAAGTAGGGCTTCTCCACCTATTGTATCTACTTAAATTACGGGACCCAGCTTTGCAACGTCAAACTTTTAAGCAGTTGGTCACGCAGGAATGGACCGTTCAGCAACTCCGGACGTACATCGAACAGATTTCAAAATCAGATATGCCAGAAATTTCCAAATTAAGGGCTAATTCCTACTACGACTTGACAATTCCACCGGCTCCCGAAGATTTCAGCCAAGTTAACCTTTCTAAAATCCGTGAATCAGACAACAAACCCACAAAAGTTTTCACGCATTTTGACACACCGTCCCTGCTTTTCCCGAACGGGAAAACAATAGACGAATATCCGCCTGATTTGTTCATCGGTAAATGCATTGTTTTAAACATGGAATGCTCCTCGTCTGACGATGTCATAACTCTTGAATGGGCGAAAAAACTGCTCGACAGGCATTACCTTCCCCCTCGTTGGATTGTCTTTGTCTACACCGGTTGGAACAGATACTTAGGTCAGCCGAAATATTATGCACATCCTGTTGTCGACGTGGAATTTGCCGAATGGCTGGTAGAGAAAGAAACTAAGATATTTGGCATCGACATGCCGAACCCGGAACGCAGCGGAGAAAAACAAGTTCACAAAACACTTCTTCAAAACGATGTCTTGATAATCGAAAATCTGGGAGACATGTCACGCATCGCGGGGAAGAAGGTAACGGTTTACGCTATGCCCATCAACATAAAAAATTCAGAGGTCGCGCCCGCCAGAGTCGTTGCAAAAGTTAGAACACGTAGAAAGGCGAAAATTAATTTGGCTGAAAATTTATAACTTCCTGCAAAAGCGGGATGCGTTGGTGAGTTAACGTTGCGATTGCTGACTTTTTCATACAACGGTGTCGACCGAGTGGGTCTTTTAGTAGACGGAATGGTTGTCGACATGGCCTCGGTTTACCAAAGTGTTTATGGTGATGACCATGTCCCGAGTTGGCTAGTATCGATGCGGAGCTTGTTAGCGGCCAGCGAACATTCATTTCCGCTCGTTGAAAGACTGGCTAAAGAGGCTAAAGGGCTTGATAAAGTAAAGCCTCATTTCTACAGTGTCGACGAGGTAATCTTCAAACCTCCGGTTCCCGACCCCAAGAAAATATTCTGTGTTGCGGCAAACTATGTTGCACACAGCCAGGAAATGACGATAAAAGTTCCCGAAAAGCCCTATTTCTTCAGCAAATTCACCAACACACTCATCGGTCATGAACACAGCATTTTGATACCTAAAACCTCTGTCAAGGTCGACTATGAAATTGAGCTGGCCGTCGTTATAGGTAAAAGAGGAAAGTACATTCCACGTGACAAGGCCGAGGAATACGTAGCAGGATACACCGTCTTTAACGACGTTAGCTTCAGGGATAAGCAGTTTCCGCCTGGATGGCCGCAGCAACTAAACCCGTTTGGACAGAATTGGATACATGGAAAAGGGTTGGACAGCGCTGCTCCGTGCGGCCCATATCTGGTTACGAAGGATGAAGTGAGTTCACCTTATTCGCTTAGACTAACGCTTAGGGTGAACGGCGACGTTAGACAGGATGGTTACACACGGGACATGTATCACAAAATCGGCGACCTCATCGAGTACCTGTCGGATGGAATTACTTTGGAGCCGGGGGACATCATCGCGACTGGAACTCCAGCAGGCGTGGCCGCAGCGGGTAAAGAATATCTCAAAGACAAAGACGTGGTCGAAGCTGAAATCACTGAACTAGGCCTGCTCCGTAACAGAGTAGTGAAAGAGTAGTGAAACCTTGAGCGACGTAAAAGCCATACTGCTCGATGTGCAAGGAACTTTAACTACGAGGGACCAGCAGGGACGAACGACGCTCATCGGCGGTGTTCGGCTAATCAATCAAGCAAGGGAGAGAGGAATGAAAATCTTGGTTTTGACGAATGCCACAAAGCTGAACGAGGAAATTTTGGAAGAGCTGACCAAACTAGGCCTGCCGTTGAAGTTGGAAGAAATTCTTTCCGCCGGTCAGGCTACGGCGATGTATCTACGGGAAAAATATGGAAAAACCAAGGTCTGGGTTTTGGGTGAGAAGGGGCTGAAAGAAGAACTTGCGAAATATTCCCATACAATCGTCAATGAAAATGTGGAAAGGCCCGACTTTGTGGTGGTAGGTTTAGACAGAGAGCTCACCTACGAGAAGCTAAACAAAGCTCTCGCATTCCTAAGACAAGGCGCTGAGCTGATAGGATGTCACGCGTCTAAGAGAATACCTGAAAAAGCAGGGGAAACAATATCGGTGGGGCCCATCGTCAGGGCGCTGGAATACGCTTCCGACAAAGTCGCAACCATAATCGGGAAACCGTCAAACATCATCTATGAAATGGGTTTGAAAAAGCTGGGAGTGAAGCCGGCTGAAGCGCTGATGGTTAGCGATGAATTGGTCAACGACCTACTGCCCGCCAAAAACCTCGGCATGAAAACCGCCCTAGCACTAACAGGCGTCTCAAAGCTTGAGGATGTCGAGAAAAGCGGTGTAAAACCAGACATAATCGTTAACAACGTCGACGATTTAGTCTCCATGATATAGGTTGATGCAAAATTATTATTCCCGTTTTGCGGGAGGCGGATTGACATGGGTAAAATAGTTGGCGCTGCAGCAGGGCCTCATTCACCAGTCGTTTACAAATTGCCTTGGCAGGAAACGGAGCAGTATGTCAGCGAAATGGAAAAAATTAGGAACGCGATGAAAGAGATTGGTAGGCGGCTTAACAAGCTTGAGCCTGATGTGTTGCTTGTTTTCGGAGCTGACCACGTCCAGACTTTTTGGTTCGGCTGCTTCCCACAGATGATGATTTTCACCGGCGATGAATGCAACTACGCAGTTGCGGGCAAGACGATTATGAAGTTAAAAAATCATCACGAACTCGCTGAAGAAATACTCTACGGCTTAGTGGATGCAGGGTTTGACGTCGGGTTCATGCAGGAAGTGGATTTCTTTGACCATCCGTTCACGGTGCCTGTTTATTGGTTGCTGCAGGAATTCAAGAAACCAGACGTCAAAGTAATTCCATTCCATGTCAACACAAATGTTCATCCAAGGGTCAAGCTCCAGAGATGTTATAGCCTCGGAAAAGCCGTCGGTGAAATCATAGAAAAGAGTAAAAGGAAAGAGAAGGTTTTCGTCGTTGGAACAGGAGGTTTGTCACATTATCCGGGCACACCATATTATGGGAACGTTGATGAGGAAGCCGACCTCTACATCATCGACAAGCTAAAACACGGCAAGTTCCTGGAATTGACTGACTTGGACTATGACTGGCTTGACGCAACCGGAAATCACGAATTAGGTTCTTGGCTGGCCGCAGCAGCCGCCTATTCCGCATCTTCGACCGAAATTCTTCATTACTGGAAGGCCTGGAACAACGGTTATTCAGTTGTCTGGTTCGAGAGGTGAAACCATGACCATCGTGTTCAGATATCCACCGCTTAAATTCCTAAAGCTCCACAAGCTCGGATACAGCATCTCAAGAAGCCCAGAACTCAGGGAAAGATTTCAAAAAGACCCCGAAAACGTCATGAACGAATTCGGCCTATCAGAGGAGGAAAGAAAACTCGTCATGTCCCGTGACGGAGTCGAGATGTATGACATGGGAGTTCAACCATACATAATCTTCGCACTCGTTTGGCAAGCCTTCGGCGAGTGGCCTTCAAGAGAACAAATCGCGAAGATAGGCTACGGCCGAGGCTTGCCCCAAAAAATGTAAAACACAAAACGCTTATATCCGATACATCGGTGCGTTCATCAAGGTGGGCTTGATGGGCGTCGATTTTGAGAACATGACCCCGCACGAATTCGTAGAATATTTTAAGAGAATCAATCAGCACCACTTTGAACAACACTATAGATATGGACGCGACTGGATCAAAACAGCTGACACGGGGTCCATTATTTCCTGGCTTAGGCAGGGAACTTGGAATGAATGGGCTGCCGCCGCTGTCGTAGCCAAGCTTGTGCGAAGCTATGCGGAATACGTTGACCCAGAGTTTTATCCGTTGTTTGCTAGGCAGGTGTCAGACGAAGCGAGACACTGGCTTTTACGTCATAGACTTTTGAAAAAATATGGAGGAAACATGGACAATTTCAAGCCCATGGAGGAATGGGTTCAAGTTTTCGAACTACCAATCAAACTCGCCCTCGAAAATCCAAAGTTCTTCCAGCTAAGGTTTACATCCGTTCTACAAGTCGTAGAATGGACCAGCGTCAGCCATCATAGAGGAGTTGAAGATGGGGCTGGCGAAAACCATCCCGAGATAAGGGCTGTGTTTAGAGAGCTTCTCGATGACGAATTGTTCCACTGGTCAATCGCCGAACGGACATGGCTAAAATTATGCACCACGGCGGAAGCTCGGAAAGACGTTTTAGAGATAACAGAGAAATACACGTTGCCGACCATAGATAAAGCCCGGAGAAAACGAGTGGAACTTTCACAAGCACACGCGCTATGACCCAAAAACCCATCATAACAGAAGTCCGTACGGAAGACTTTGAAGCACTCGTCTGGAACGCCTATTCCTCGGTGTTCAAAGGCCGAGACCAGCGGCAGGCGTGGAACTGCGTCCAAAACGTCCTTACAATGCTGGAATACGTCATCTACTGTTTGATGCATGCGAGTGTGGACGCGAAGGAAGTCGCCGACGACCCGTATCTTTACGACAGGCTCGGCAAGCTTCTAACATACCTCACCAAATACAGACGACAATTCTGCAACTTGATTGAAATCAAAACCGATAACAGGCCGAAGCACAATCAACGAGCTTACGAAGCGTATCTAGAAAGTTTAAAGGAAGCGGAAAATATGGCAGACCTACTCGCTGCCTGCAGAGCGGTTTTACGCTTCATCGTTACCGCGGCGAGGGCGGCAGTCTTTTACATGGACGACAGACAAGTGCGTGAGCTTTTACTACCGATCATAGAAAGGGACGACGACTACAACACGTACATGGAAGACTTCATAGGCAGATACGTGAAGGAACCTGACATCTTTCAACCCTCGTTAAGGTTGCTCAACGTTATTTTGCCACTGTCCATGGGGATTTTCCCACATGAAGGCGTGGAGACACGTCAGCCCAAATCATGGATTCCCGTATGCGACGTAAATGAGCTGCTTGCCAGCAGAAAGAAATTGATACTATTGAATGGATGGATGGAGGTGCTTCTCGTCAGCACCATGGACAAAATATTCGCCGTTGAAAACTTATGCACGCACGAAGGAGGCTTTCTGCACGATGGCTTCATCGATTCCTACTCAGTGTCATGCATCGACCATCTTGCGAAGTTCGACGTTAGAAGCGGCAGAGTTCTAACCCAGCCTCATCATGGGCTGGCACGGCCTATAGCAACATTTCCAGTGAAGGTTGAAAACGGGAAAGTCCTCCTCGGGGTTTACACTGATTAATTTAAAAGACAAAAAACTGTTCCTTTTCGACATCGACGGCGTTCTACTCACCGGTATGATGGAATGGGAAACAAGAGTGCTAGGAGGCTACCGTTTGTTCTCTCGTCTCCGGAAAAAAGGTATCAGTTACGCTCTTCTGGGAAGCGGCTCAAACTGGAGCACAAACGAAGCATGGTCATACTTCCGTTCATTAGGATTCATGATCACAATCGAACAACTGTGGCTCGCCTCGCGAGTCGCGTCACATTACCTAAGAGAAAAACTTGGAAAAACAAAGTGTCTCGTAGTCGGCGAAGAGGGTTTGAAAGCAGAGCTGGTCAAACACGGACATCGTCTTACGAGTAATTGGAGAGAAGCAGAAGCAGTAGTAGTCGGACATGATAGAGCAATCTCCTTCAAAAAACTCACAGCGGCTTTAAGAGCAATCAACAATAAAGAAGCCTACTTTCTAGCCGTTAACAAGGTCAGATGGTATTATTCGCCAAATCATGGACCATGTCTTTCACCGGGCGCGATCGTTCAGTGCCTGGAATATCAGACTGGACGTGAAGCAGTAGTTGTCGGTAAGCCGAGCCTCATCCATTATCAAACTGTGCTTAACCAACTGAAGATAAAGCCCGATGAAGCTGTGATGGTTGGAGACTCCTATGAAGCGGACATAGCTCCAGCCCATTCGCTGGGGATAACAACGGTTTTAGTGTCGAGTGTTCAACGATGGGAAAGAAACGCTAACGGGGAGGCCGACTTAACGGTCAGAAACGTCGACGACCTAATCGAGCATATTGAATGAGCGGTGAACTGTTGTATGAGAGCAATCGGAGTAGGTTCGAAAACGTGGAACGATTTCAACGTAAGGTATCGGTTGGAATCACTGCTTCAGTTAACCGTGTTTGCTATGTTGGGAATCGTGTTCAACAATGTCTTGACAAATTTCCGAGATTTTCTAGCTTTGGTCGCGGCGTGGCTGATTCTTTTCACTACGACGGGCCGTGGATGGCCCTACTCGCCTCCGTGCGGTAACTTTACAAACAACACGTTGAAAGCCGGCGCAGCAATGACTATTTTAACTCTTGCAGCGGCCGCCACCACGTATTGGGTATCGCATGCAGCAACCATCTTCAACCCTAGTTTCTTCGCAGTGATTTTCCTATGGATATTAATAGTGTGGGGGATTGTAATGTCCGGATGGCCGCTTTATCATGCCGAACCTAAAAAAGGTCTCATAATAGCGGTTGTAACAAGCATCATTATCAGCGTTTCGGCAACGATACCTCTTCAAAACATTCTCAACATCGATAACTTGCATGTATTGACAGTTTCAAACCTTGGGTTGACGCTAATCTTTTCAACACCCTTCGTTTTGCAGGGATGTCCTTTCACGTCACTATGGCGCCAGCCGAAAATCGGCCTCGCAATCATAGCCACGACATCGATACCCACGCTTCTAATCATGTACCTCACGAGTTCGCAACAATTTTTCTCGGAAACTGCGTTACGATTCTTCTCCAGCGTAATTCTTTGGTCAGTTGTCTTGTCATGGTCGATGGCGTATCCGCTGACACTGAGATTTCGACAGCCAAAAAGAGGAATAGCAACAATAGTCGCGGTGTTGTTCGTTTCCGGTGTTTGGTCGACAAATCTAAGCGGCGTCGTTTCCGCCGATGGAATGATGGTGTTGAATCTTTTATGGCTTCTTCCCACAATCATTATGCATAACATTTATTGGTTAAGAAAGCCGCTTTCCCCACCGTTGTTGATCGGAATGCCGCCCCAAGGCCACACAGACCTCAACAAGCTCGGCGAATGGGTCGAACAGGTCTAGAAAAATCACTGAAATAGCTCCTGTTATTTCCTTCGTTTAGACTGTTTAAGGTTATGCGATTGAGAAGCCTTTAAAAATGTCTGGCCCTGACTTGTGAAATGTCTTGGAAAACCGCCGCGTTGCCAGGTATGATTTTCTAATGTTTGTTAGACGGCGGGAAGTTGTTGTTTCTGTTTTTGTTCAGGTTGTTTTGGGTTTGTTTCTGGCTCACGGGTATGATTTTCAGGTCAGTTATGTGGCCGGTCGGAACATCGTCTGCGGTTCTTCGCCTTACGAAGGCGGGTTCGTGGAAGATGTTTTGGCATCTGGATATGGAAGCTACGTGCAGGGAATAGGAGAAACACCGTTATGGGCCCTTTACACGGGAGCGGCTTATTTTCTTTCATCAGGTCAGATATTTGTCTTCAACATCCTGCTGAAGATTCCGATAATTGCGGCGAACCTGTTTCTCAGCTATTTCATCAAGATGAGGAACGGCGATTATCGGTTTTTTCTGTTCAACCCTTTCTTGCTGCTGGTCACAGCCGTTTGGGGGAAGCCTGACAACATAGCCGCCTTGCTGGCTCTTTTGGCGCTCTACGGCAGCCACAAAGCGCTAAACCTTTCAGTTTCTCTGATGGTGAAGCCGTTAGCCGTGGCGATGGCCCCGGCCTTCATCTGTGCATGGCTGCGAAACATGAAAACAATAATCTATACCGTAACATTTTCGACGCTCTTATTTTTCCTTCCTTTCGCCGCGTTTGGCTGGCCCTTGGAAACCGTCCTGAACGGCTTCGTCAACTGGTTCAAACCAGCCGGCGGAATTTCCATCATGAACTTAGTTGAATATTTTTACAACAGCCCGGTCCTGCCTGAGACATTTCAGGCCGTTGGATACCTGTCGGTTTTCGCGATACTTCTTGCTATTTTTATCGGCGTGGTTTTTCCGCCCACAACTGTGGATGGTATCGCGCGGCTGGGACTGTTTTCGGCTTCGCTGTTTTTCACGGTCAGGCCGTGGGTTTCCGAACAAAACCTAATCATCATCCATGCTCTATTAATCGTCATTTCAAACCGTCTTCCGACACGTTTGCTATGGGTCATTCCACTGGTTTTCGCCGGCGTCAACTTCGCCATCCCCCAACAACTATACCTTCTATGGCCTGAAGTAGTCGAAACGCTTGCCTTGTTTGACCATTCGACGCGTCTATTAGCGAAATTCCTAGTTGCAGTAATTTGGTGGTGGGTTCTCTGGTATGTAATTTGGCGCAAGAATCTATGGAGGTGGATGAGGTGAAAATTTTCGCGGCAAGCTTAGTCGTTGCTCACGTTATCTGGGCCTTGTCGCTTCTTATCGAGCCGGAAAGATATGTCTTCAAACCGCTGATACCCCCTGTTTTCGCACTGTTCCATCTCGCTGCCGCTGTGCTTTTCATCGCCGAACAAAACAGACACGCGGCAGCTGCGACCATGGTTCTATTAACATACTATTGGTTGTTTGTGAAGCCCGTCGAACCCATCGCCGAACCCCAGTCAGTTGGAATAATCGGGGTTACAGCCGTCTTCCTCGCCGGCCTGCTGCCGCAAAGATTTAACAATTTTTCGGCGAAAGCTCTGGATGGTTTGTTCAGGCTCGGCCTCGCGTATCCTTTTTTCGAATGGGGTGTTGACGCGTTCCGAAACCCCGTCCATTTCATCACTTACTTATCGGTTAATCAGGTAACTCGCAGAATTCTGCCGAGTGCGTTCCTTGACGAAATCACTTTTTTTCTAGGCGCTTACGAGGTCTTCCTCGGCCTTTGGATATTATCGGGGCTGTTAAGGAAATACGCGATGATATTTGTCATAGCTACGCTGGCTGTTTTCACGGTCGTGGCCGGTTATCCGCTCGCTTTTCCGCAAAACATCGTGCTCGTCGCCGCAGCCTACACATGGCTAAGAAAGGGAGATTCTATTTTTTCCCCTTGAAGACATGGTCTGTGTAAAACTCCCAAGGCTTCAGAAACACGTAGAAAGGCCCGAGCTTCTTCCGCAGCTTCCACTGGGTCTGAGCTTTCCACATCCCGTACTTCAGCTTTTCGATGGAAAAGTCATGTTTGAAAAGTAGTCGATGGTCGTAGCCGTGCAAAGGTTTTTCCCATTCCTCGGCTATCATGCGGTCTTTCACGTTTTCGTAGAGCTTTGTTCCAGGCAGCGGATACGGAACGGTCATCGAGAAGTAGTCGAGCGGAAGACTTGACGCTAGTTTGATGGTTTTGAGCATGGTTTCGTTTGTTTCGCCGGGATATCCCAGTATGAAGAACGCGCCAACCTTCAACCCTGCCTTAACAGAGGTGTGAACGGCTTTTTTCGACTGTTTTATCGTCAGCTTTTTGTTCATCAGCTGAAGGGTTCTGTCGTCCCCCGCTTCCAATCCGAAAATGACTTTGTGGCATCCTGCTTTCTTCATGGCTTTAGCCACTTCTGTATCCATCAAATCAGCCCTCGCCAAACATTCCCACAAAACATCGAGCTTTCTGCTGATAATCTCATCGCAAAGCTTCAAAACATGTTTACGGTTTGCGATGAAAAGCTCGTCCGCAAACCAAATCCTCTCATACCCATACTTATACCTGATTTCCTCCATTTCATCGGCGATGTTTTCAGGGCTCCGCGTCCGGTAAACTCTGCCGTAATCAGGTCGCCAGCAGAAATCACACGAAAAAGGACAGCCACGGGAGGCTATCATCGATGTCATAGTGTAGCGATAAAGCCTCCGGTAATACTGCTTGTAGAACTCATTGTCGTAGAGGTCCCTGGCGGGAAAAGGCAGCTCATCCAAGTTCTTTATCAGAGGCCTTTCACCTGTAAAAAAATGGCCGCCGCCATTTGCCCAAACCCTAATAACGTTTTTCTCAATTAGATGTTTCGATATGTAGATCCCGCGGACTCTTTCAAAATTCATGCTGCTATCCATTTCATTCATGATTTCCAGCATGGTCTCCTCACCTTCACCTCGGACAACGATGTCGAAGTCATCGAGGAATTTCGCGGGATAGGCGGAGGGCATCGGGCCACCAGCAATAAGTAAATCGACCCTATTTCTCAAAGCACGCGCAATGTCGATAGCCGTTTTCACCATTGAAAGCATGCTGTAAATCCCAACGACCTTTGAACGCGAAGCCTTTTCGACCACTTCGTCGAACCGTCTGAAAGTGCAATCGATAATATCCACTTTGTAGCCGAAGCTTCTCAAATATGAAGAGATATAGCCTATGCCGAGAGGCGGAAACTTGAACGACTTAGACCTTCCGTCGTCGAAATACGGGAAAATCAGCGTCAAGTCATTCAATGGGTCTGAACACCACTTGGTAGTTTAAGGTATCCCGCTCTGGTGGAAGCTCGAAGCTTATCCCCGCCCAGTCAAGCCAGTTCATCAAAACTTCCCGCCCTGCATAAGCCGTTACGTCGTCGGGCTTTTCAATTTCCATCGCAAGATTCAACAAAGGAGACCGAAGTTCCACAGGCCCTTTCTCGATTTTCATCCAAGGCTTGAACCTGACCGGCGAATCGTTCACCCGCAGACGTGAAAAAAGCCTTCCCGAAAGCTCGTTGGCGACCAAAATCTTAAACTTCCCAAAAGTTTTTCGTCTAACCGCCACACTAATCGACCTGCCATCTATTTCGTAACGAATCTCAACAGATCCGAAACTACTGATTCGATGATAACGGCTTTTCACCGCTACCGAACGCGTGGCCATCACCAAATACGAAAGTGGGCGGAAAAAATCACTACCAAGATAAAATTGGCGGAACAGCTTGTGCGCGGCTCTGTAGGGCTTGTCGACTACGATGTTTGCGAAATATTTTATCGATAAGCCGTTAAGTTCAATCTTTCGGAAAATGACATCGCATATCGTGGTTGTTTGGGCATCCAGTGGGAAAAGTGTTTTTCTGCCTGTGATTCCGACAACGCCCGCTATTCCCATCCCCTCTCCTATCAACGCCAAACCTTTGTACACTGGGCATAGACCCCGAACAACTCCGTGAATTTCATGCGAACTCTCTGTCGGGACATCGAGCATGAAAGAAATTCCACCCTCGAGTGGAAGCATCATTAAGCCTGAAGAGGTGAACAAATAATTATGATTTTGCCCAATTATCAAATTGTTGATTTGGCATAGATTTTTTTCCCACCGGTTCACAGTGTAGTCGATATGTCGTTTCTTCAATCGAGTTTAGCCGCTTTCTTCATCACCATTTCAGCCATCCTACCACTGTACATAATTCCTTACATACATCTTTTGATGCTCTCGAGAAAATACAAGCCGCCGCCGTCGACGCAGCTGAACCATTATCCTAGAGTCTCTGTTCACCTACCCATCTACAACGAAAAACACGTCGTTGCTCGTCTGGTTAACGCGGTCTGCACGATGGACTATCCGCGTCAAAAGCTCCAAATCATA
>JAWBKB010000011.1:0-8685 GCA_038831915.1 Candidatus Caldarchaeum sp. | reverse complement strand
AAACGTCTAAAATCTGCGAGGAATCGATCTGGAAGTTTAGACAGCAGGGGCTGAACATCGTTTACGTGAAACGACGGAGCCGAAGCGGTTTCAAAGCAGGCGCTCTACAGCATGCTTTGAATATCTCAGACGGCGAATTCATAGCGGTTTTCGACGCCGACTTCGTTCCACAAAAAGACTTTCTCAAAAAAATTCTACCCTATTTCGTCGATGAAAAGGTGGGTGTTGTCCAAGCGCGATGGGCCCATCTAAACCGTGAATATTCGATTCTTACAGCAGCACAGGCCTTGAGCCTTGACCTACATTTTGTTGTCGAGCAAAGGGGTAGGATGGCGGGTGGGTTGTTTCTCAATTTCAACGGCACCGCGGGTGTGTGGCGGAGAAAATGCATCGAAGACGCCGGCGGATGGGTTGATTCTTTGGCTGAAGACCTCGACCTAAGCTACCGCGCGCAGCTCAAAGGATGGAAAATTGTGTATGTGGACAGCTTGACCGTGCCAGCAGAAATACCTGTGCAGATGTCAGCTGTTCGCAGGCAGCATTACCGATGGGCTTACGGAGCCGTCCAAACAACCCTACGATACATCTGGCAAGTGCTTTCATCACCGAAACCGATGTATGTGAAAGTTCATGCTTTCATTCATCTAACACGCCACGTTCCGCAGCTGCTACTCGTCATCCAAGTCATTCTTGTGCCTTTGGTCGCCCAAAAACTGTTAACACGATTCGAATGGATGATAGGTTGGATGACGCTTTACCCAATACTCCTCACAATATCGCTTCTTATGTCGGTGAAACCAGTAATTGACACAAGCTACGGAAACACGGTTTCATTCGTTAAGGATGTGTTAATCGCTTTTTTCTGGGGTTTAGGGATGTCCGTCAACAACGCGTTGGCGGTTGTTCACGCGTTGTCGCGGCGTGAAACCGGTTTCGAACGGACCCCGAAATTCGGCATCGTAAACAAGGACGGCGAATGGAAAACTAGCAGCTACGTAGTGAAAACCGACGTCTACATCGTCTTCGACATCGCGGTCGGAATCTACGCACTGTATGCTTCCTTATACTGCTTCTATTCACAGGCGTATGCTTTCCTGCCATTAACGACGATTTTCGCAATCGCACTGCTGTACACCAGCCTTTCATCGATGATGCAGAAGCCAATCCAATCAACCGCACAGAGAAAAAAGCTACATGTCGCAGTTGTTGCAGCTTCCGCTGTCTTCATAATGGTTTTCGCCGTGTATTCGTACGCTGTCTTAGTCCATCCTTTGGAAGAGACCATAGCTTTGCTGGAAAGAGCTTCTACGTCAACCGAAATCACGTCAATCACCGAAAAAATCCAGCAAGCATTAGCCAAACTACCCGACCGAGGAAACCCGGTGTGGCTGTTTCCAACCGCAAAAACTGACTACAGCCTGATCAAACACGACCTTCAAACAATCCAAAAAACTGTAACGACGATACAGAACAGCGGCCTAGACTACCTTCACGCAATAATGGAAGACATGCGCATGTCTCTACAGGAATTGAAGCTTCAGCTCAAAACTGTTGAACCCTATGTCTGGGTTGACGCCGCTAGCATACCGATACTGCTGCTCGCGGCGATGTCACTAGTGTATGGCTTGGTGAGGGAAACATGAACAAATGGATACTGTTGGTGGCATATGTCGTGTTTGGAGTTGTCATGCTTTCCGCGGCCTATGTTTTCGACATCTATGTTCTCGAGCTCGCGGTTGGATATCTGAGCAGAGCACAGTCAACGGGATACGCGGAAGACATGGCTTCATACGTGTCTAAAGCACTCGATTTTCTGCCGAAAGAAGGAAACCCCGTCTGGATATTCCCAACCACAAGAACAGATTACGCCCTCATCAGACAAGACCTTACAACGATTGTCGAAAGACTCCAAACAGTCGCATCGGTTCCAAGGGAAAACCCAGCATATCCCCAAACCCTACACGACATCAGGGGAAAAATCGCCGTCCTAGTTCACCAAATTTACGAAACCATGCCCTACGTGTTCTTCAAACCCGTCAACATCGTCGCCGCGATCATCTACCTAATAACACCCCTCATTATCAGAAAAGCCGCCGCCAGACACAGGAACCGACAATCCCGCAACAGCGTTACGGTCCACAAAAGAGCCGCGTAAACGTCCCGTGCAACACCTCGAAACAAACATTCGACCGGTGAAATCATCATATGCGCAACCCACAAATATCACTCAGACACTGTTATGCAAGATCGATTACATCCGACCCGGAATTTCCAAAAGTGTCAAACCCCCTTTCTAACTCCAAATTTTCACAGATGCTAAGGGGGAACCCAGAGGCTTTACTGAATCTTTCGCCGGCTCTGCTGAAAACATCACACGCGTCACGACCCAATTAAATCATGCCGTTTCTAATCTTCGTACATAAACTTCAGCACGGTGCGGTGACGGAGCTCGCGTCAACCTCGCCAAGCTAGACCACCCAATCAATCCTCAAAATGAAGACATCTAATATCTCGGAAAAAACAGGAGAATAAGTTCACGAAAGATACATGGAATATTCAGTCGAATGTTTGTGAAACTTAAGCAAAGGCGATTTTACAACTCATCAGAACTGCTTCGAAAAAATGTTCAAAGAATCTGTAATCAGCGCGCCTTTTTCGGCCAGTTCCTGTGCCGAAGGCGTTTTCAACCTTCTTTGTCTTTCAAACTCATGAGGTGTTAACGGAATTATCTCGATGTCTGGATAATTTTTCAGCACATGTTTAACTTGCTCAAACCTCTCGAGGATGTTACGGTTGAAATTCGGCGAGACGACTAAGAGGTCGATGTCGCTCCATTGGTTGAAATCTCTTCTGGCGTATGACCCGATCACAGTCGCGGAAACCGGGCCCAACGTATCCTCCAACTGTCTAACAGCCTCAACAGCAGACTCGATAGCTTTTTTCCCGATTACCCTTCTTTCTTCAACGACTCCCATCTCCGCTTCACCCAGTGCAGGACATTTTTCGCTCTGTCGATAGCTTCCATAGCCTCGCTTTCCGAGAAATATTCTTCTGGCGTGCCCGATTCCCAGACATCAGGATATCTTGTCGCTGTATAGTACTTGTCGAGTCTCAAACAATCCTCTTCTATTTTGTCATCTTCTCCGACAAGAGCCTGCAAAGCTTCGTACAGTTTTTTAAGACTATGGCCGTAGCGCGGGTATCCGCATCCCCACAGCAGTGCTTTCAACGCCTTAGCTGATTGATGGGATTTGAAGCAAGCCCAACTATACCCCTTCTCTCACAGCTGAATTCAGGATTGTTTCAGCGCTCGTCATCCATCGCCGGTATTCCTCCTCGTCCAAGCCGAAACACCTTATCCACACACCGTCAATACGGTCTCGTTGATAAAGTTTGAAGCATTGAGCAAGGAAATCCTAGTCAGAAATCATAGAAAGATAACGAAACGATCCTTCCTTCTGCAACCTCTAACCAAGAGTCAAACGGGAAGATAACAGCTTTACAGACCATCTAATTTTTGAAAAGCTCCCAGCCCTTGAGGGCCTGAAAATACCTAATATCAATATGTCCGAAAATTCATTCAAAAAAATAAACCACGCACACCAGTATTCTCACAACTTGCAGACAGAAGTTTTTTGTAATACTTAATAGTTTTTTGTGTATTGCACAATCCGTGAGTGTCATAAGCTTTCGAGTTAGCCGTAAGCTCAAAGCCCGTGTTGACAGACTTCGTCATATAAACTGGAGTGAACTTCTTCGTAAATACATCGAATCGGTTGTAGAGCAGGAGGAGCGGAAACTTTTTCCAGCTAAGGACCGTTCGGCAATGAAACATGCGGTCGAGGAGATGGATAGGTTGGCTATGCTTTCGGCGGGGTCAGGGTGGGTCGGCGAAGATGAGGTTGTTAAATGGAGGAGCAGAAGATACTCGTACTTGACGCAACGGTAGCGGTAAAATGGTTTAACGTCGAGCCTCTACGAGAAAAGGCACTTCTGGTAAGAGAAAAATATGTAAACGGATTTGTTGAATTGATTACACCAAGCCTACTGCACTATGAAGTCGCGAACGTCATGTACTACGTTTACGAGACATTGGTGAGGATTCAGGACCCTGATGGAAAAATTATTCCCGGCTTAGCCGAATCATGGACCGTTAGCCCAGACGGCCTAACATATACGTTCAACCTGAGACGAGGAGTGAAGTTCCACGATGGTAGCAGGCTGGACGCAAACGTGGTGAAGCAAAACTTCGACAGAATGCTCGACCCCAAAACACGGTCGCCTCAGAGAGCCGTCGTAGGCCACACACGTATCGACAAGGTAACCGTCACAGGCCAATACTCTCTCGAAATCAAGCTTAAAGAACCATTAGCACCGTTTCTAAGAGGCCTGGCGAGCATTCATTCAGCCATAATCTCGCCGCTCGCGTTTCAGAAGTATGGAACAGGTCTTGTCGACGAGCCTGCTGGAACAGGGCCGTTCAAATTCGTCAAATGGAACCGAGGAGAAAGCCTGATACTACAGCGATTCGACGAATACTGGGACCAGAAAGCTACGATTAAAGAGCTTGTCTTCAGGTTCATTCCTGAAGCCGCGTCGCGTGAAGCAGCTTTGCTCGCCGGCGACGTTGACATCGCTGTTCTGCCTCCAGCTTCTGATGTAACGAAGCTGAGGCAAGACAGCAGGGTTAAAGTCTACACGCCGCCGACGCAGAGAATCATCTTTATCACCCTCAACACCCAGTGGGGCCCGCTGAAAGACGCACGTGTAAGACAAGCTCTCAACTACGCGGTCGACAAAAACGCGATAGTTGAAAAAGTGGTTTTCGGACTTGCTACCCAGCGGTAGCTCCTCTTCCAGAATTTCTCATAAAGAACACAAAAATAGGATTCTACGAATACAACCCTAATAAGGCAAAGCAGCTTCTCGCCGAAGCAGGCTATCCCAATGGCTTCAAAATGACGCTTCTACACCCCGTCGGAAGATACATTCAGGACAAGCAAATAGCCGAAGCCGTGCAAGCCTACTTAAGGGAGGTGGGGGTTGAGGTTGAGCTGAAGACAGCGGACTGGCCAACATTCGTCGCCAGCATCAATCAGAAAACCTTAGAGGAACAGATTCAGAGTCACCAGGCTGTTCTCCTTGGATGGGATACTGGCTCTACGACCCACATCCACAGCTCTACGGCCAGTTCCATTCATCCCAGTGGCCGAAAAACGGACTCGCCCCAGCCTTCTACAAAAATCCAAGAGTAGACGAACTCCTTGACGAAGCCGCCAAAACCGTGGACGAAGAAAAAAGGACACAACTATACATCGAGCTCAGCAAGCTGATATGGGAAGAAGCTCCATGGATATTCCTCCACGTCCAGAGCTACTTCATCGTCGCAAGGGCCGACCTAAAAGACCTCATCATGCAGAACAATGAAATGTTCTTCGTAACATACGCCAAACTCTAAACATTCTATCATTTTTTATTTTCACAAGCACCCACTCTAAACACAAACTCTGTCCTATCAACAACTCGCGTACCCGGGCTAAGTTTTAACAATAGGCGTTAAGCAACATTATGGGGTTGACACATTCTCATACACTGGTTCAATGTCGATGACCGAGCAGCTGGACACACATAACCACGAACTGACTGGACGGCGCCTGCAAACCATGCTAAGCTATTTCAACCAACGAACAAATCCACGATAATGTGGAATAACTGCACCGTCCAAAAATGTCAACGATTTCCGAACAAGCAAACTGGGCAAGAAACAGGCCTTAGTTGAAAGTCCATATCATGTTTCTCGCAATAGTTATCTAGATTTTTGCCTAGCGGTCTAGCTATAAGTTTTTAGGCTGGTCGCTATCGTGGTGAGATGTAGTGAAGGCTTATTACGTTAGGGTTTACGGCAGGGTTCAGAAGGTTGGGTTCAGGAGGTTTGTCCAAGAGCTTGGTCAAGAGCTGGGGCTGGCCGGGTTCGTCAAAAACGAGAAAAACGGCACGGTTACTGTTTTCGTCCAGGGACAGGAAAACACGGTGAAAAAATTCCTAGAAGCGTTGAAATCCCCACCACCAACTGCAGCATTACGCACAATCGAAGCGAAAGAAACAAGACCAAAACCTAAGCTAAAGTATTTCGAAATCAGCTACGGAAAGTTAGCTGACGAGCTCCAAGAAGGTTTCGGAGCCATGCAGGCAATATTTCAAGAGTATTGGAGCGAGTTCCGCGACTACAGAAACGAATTCCGAGGCTATAGAAATGAATTTCGAGACTTTAGGTATGAGTTCCAAGACTATAGGAACGAGTTTAGGGAGTTTGTCAAGAGGATGGATGAATTCGCCGAAAGAGTCACGAAGGTTTTGGAGGTGTTGGTCGAAGAGTCGTCGAAAACTAGGGAGATGCTTGAGATAATCGCAAGAGACTCGAGAGAGACTCGGGAAATGTTGGTTGAGACGATGAGGATGCTGAAAGAGGTAGCCAACAGAATAGCTTAACAGCTGTCATCGTCGCAGAAGAACACGCCATTAGTCTGGAATGACTTCCGAAACATGAAACCGAAAAACTTATCCGCACAGCATGACGGGCACAGTCATGAAAGAGTCCGAGCCATGCCCCTTCTGTGGCAGGCGCATCACCCCCATACACGACTATTTGGGCGGCAAGAAGTGTCCCTGCTGTGGCGGCAGATGGTTTGAAAGCGGGGCGGGACGCAGGCCAAGCCAGCACGGTGGAGCAGGCGGCGGAGACAGCGCCGGCGAAGCACTCGCCGTGTAAATTTAACTGAAGACCGTCACGTCGAGCTTCTGAACCATGACCTCCAAATCGTCGACCAGCCCTGCCGCACTCTCTTCTTACTCGCATGCATCCTCCTAACTCGTGATATTTTCCGGCTTTTCCAAAGCACGCTTCAGTGCGTCGTCTGAAAAAGTGGGTGAGTTAATTGCGGGAAATTAAAAAGTTTGTTCTCTGTTTTGAACAGGTTCTGAACGAGAAGCTGGGTCGATGTCCTTCCACCAAACAAGGATATTCGCTGGAGAACAGAAAACTTCCTGAACTATCAATGGTTTTCGTGTGCAAGCATTCCCACTTCGCGGTAGGTTATTGTCACCTCGTCACCTTATTCATATACGTGAGAATTAATCCGTTTTCAACGACGTTGCACGGCCCAACATGCCATCTGAATCGTCTACACATGTTCTGTCGCGTCGGGGATAGGCAAGAGTGCTCTGGCTTCTGTTTTCCGGAGTTGTTTAATTCTACGAGGATTTTTAATCTTCTCAGGAGATGAGTTTAGCGTGCCGTATTAATGTTCGCTAGAAGTGTGCCAAAGAATGTCCCGGTACTTTATGCCACAGTGATATTTGAAGGCGAAACAGGAGAAAAAGATGGTAGACTAGGACAAACATGACAGAAAAATGGAAAGCTGATCAACCGTTCAAGTATAATTGCAGTCTGTATTCAGGCAAAAGTTTTGTAGCCCTTTTAACAAATTCATTCCGTAAGACGCAGTTTCGCGGCCGCGTTTTTCCGAAACTTTATTTGGATAGTGGGAACCCTTTTTGACTCCTATCGTAGCCAACTTTCAAATATTCTCATCATGGTTGTCTGATAAATGACGCAAAAGTCATGGCTGTTTAGCAAAATATTAGACGTTTTAAGCTTCTTCGACCTCTCTTCCTAGGATTAGCTTGATACCATGTCTTTCTATTTCTGTCCTGAGCTTTTTTACGATGTTTTCTGGGGCAACGCCCACCCAAACGACCACCATAAACGGTTTTTTACGGTATTTTGTCGATACTGCTTCAACTCTTTCCAGCAGCCTAACTATCTCCCTGTCCGCCTTCTCTTCATCCTCTAGCTTGGTCGTTACCTCGCCCACTACTAAGGGTTCTTCACAGAACATATTTATCTCTAGGACGTCGCCGTTCTTCAAAACATATCCTCTACCGACCTTGGAGTGGCACTGTCAACTTTTACTTAAGTCTTTTGGAAAGGGGAAAGGCCTATGGCCTGAGGTGTAGCTCTCCCATTCATGCATGTCTTCGATTATATCGTTGGTTGTATGTCTAGGCTTTTCAGGTTCCATAACTACAGCCCCTTCGATAAGGCTTATGCCTGCCTACTCTTCATAGCCGGTCTCAGCCTTAGGGATGTCTCCGAGAGGTACGGCTTAACCAATGCCTCTAGGGAGAGTGTTGGGGAATGGTCTCATAGGCTTATGAGAGTCTTCAAGCCTGAGCGTAGACGTAGGAGGATTGTGGCCGTAGATGAGACGGTTGAGAAGGTTTCAGGCCGAATAGTCTATCTATGGTCTGCGATAGACGTGGATACAGGGGAGATAATAGCCTTATATGTTTCTAGGGGTAGGTCTATCCTAAACGCGCTAACATTCCTTAGGAAGGTTCTGGAAACATGCGATGGCAAGCCAGTAATAGTAGTAGACAGGGGTCCATGGTATCGATGGGCTTTGAAGAGGCTCGGAATAGAATACATCCATGAGACGTTTGGAGATAGGAATAGGGTTGAGAGGTGGTTTAGGAAGCTTAAGGATAGGACCAAAAGATTCTACAACAACATAAACTCAAAGACTGTCAAGAGTGTTGAGGAGATAGCAGCAGCAATAGCCCTAATACACAACACACTCATAAAAACCAAGACAGAAGGAGGCGTATTACTTGGTTGACAGTACC
>JAWBKB010000010.1:0-51764 GCA_038831915.1 Candidatus Caldarchaeum sp. | reverse complement strand
GACACTAACATTGTCCTTGTAGTAAATAGCCTTATATGGCCAATTTTCACAAAAACGTTTAAAAGCTCTTCCAGCCTTTAAATACCAAAATACACCTTACTAAGAAAAAAGAAAAACAAATCAACCATCTAAAATTATGACAAGGAGGCCGCCGTTGTAGGGATAGCCTGGCGCTCTCACACAGGTTTTGTCAGTTATTGCCACTTATGGGTTGAACATTGTGAGCATTTATTCGAGCGAAACAAAAACTGGCGTCTCAACCGCGCCTGCTCCTCGGCGAAAAGCAGCTGAGCCCTGATCTTTTCCGCCGCTTCATCTAAGGTAGACGTGTCGAGGTCTTCGATTCCCACTAGTTTGGCGACGACGCGGAGAACGTTTTTAGATGCCGACGGCTGGGGAATTTCCGGATTGTCTATCTCGCCAAGGAGGCAGACGCCGGCCATCCCTAGCTCTTTTCCAACTCCGAGTAAAAGACCGTTGAAACCCGTGACGTATCCGCTGTCCTCCAACGCGACCGCACCAGCTTGCTCAGCCAAAGCAGCCATCTCTTCTTCGGTCGCCGCGTAAAACACCCTCCCCTGAGAAGCGGCTCCGCGATGGGCCGCACCCACGGTTACCAACTTTTCGACGGCAAGTCTTTTCGCAAACTCTGCAACTGATTCGGTCAATTCATACAAGGCCTGAGGTTCGTAAGGCTGATACTCTCCCGAGAAAACCGTGAACAAGCTCGGCAGCGGAGTTTTGTAAAACTTGAACTGCGACCGTCTATAAACTATTCTGCTTTTTTCATGCATAACGTAGGGAGGCCATGAGCCGCGCAGGACGGCGAAAGGGTGCATTCCGAGTGTTTTGATGAGATGTTCCACTGCGATTCCGGCGACGTTTCCCATATCCGGCAAACCCGCAACTAAAAATTTCACGCCGACAGGCGGCTCGTCCACATAAAAATAATTCAACACAAATGAAAACGAACACGCCAGCTTTTAAGAATGGTGAAACTTCCCATCGCTAAAGATTTTACGGAGCTTGAACATGTAGCGATGGTTGAAGATAACGGTTTACGGCGGCGCCGGCAGAATCGGCGGAAACAAAATACTGCTAGAAGGAAAATCCAGAGTTTTCCTCGACTTTGGAGTTGACTTTAACGCGAAAAGCAAGTTTTTCAGCACTTTCCTCCAGCCACGAAGATTTGCCATGGTCAAGGACTATCTTTCCACGCATGTACTTCCATTCATCGACGGACTGTACGTTCATGATGGTTCAAAACCCTTCGCAGACGCGGTGCTGATATCACATGGCCACATGGACCATTACGGACACGCCGGACTCTTAAGAAGAGACATTCCCATCTACCTGGGCGAAACTACGAAACTCCTTATCCAAGCCAGAGAAAGCTCAAAACCAAAATCACCCGAAAACCTCCTCTCAACAGAAACAAAACACATCATCCACACATTCAAAACCGGCGAAACAGTTCGCGTAAACGAACATGTTTTCAACCCCGTTCACGTGGACCACAGCATTCCCGCCGCCTACGGGTTTGTCGTCGAAACCGACGGCGGCACAATCGCCTACACGGGTGACCTGCGAACACATGGGCCGAAAGCCGAAATGACGTGGAAATACGTCGAAAAATGCCGACAAAAACACATCGATGTTCTCATCATCGAGGGAACCCGAATCGATGACACCGATGCTTCAAGCGAGAAAACCATAGAAACAGAGTTGAAAAAAGTTGCGACAGATTGTTCTCAGAAACTTGTGATAGTAGTGGTAGGTATGATGGATTTTGACCGTTTAAACACCGTGCTCAAAGTTGCTGAACAGAGCGGCAGAACCGCTGCTATATCGTTGGAACATGCTCACGTACTCGAATATCTTCGAAAGGCGGGGCCGAGAATATCTTGTCCCGAAATGAAGGAAGACAAGCTCGTTGCTTTCCTCGAAAAGAGAAGAACCGGCACATACGACAGAAAAGATTATCCAAGATGGATGGCAGAGCTCCTCGACAAGGTTCCGACGGTGACGGAGGGAACTTTACGTAGAAACCAGAGCAAATATGTTCTCGTGCTTAGCAGAGCGGAGGACATTATCACTCTATCCGACATAAAGCCAGACAGAGATTCTCCTTTTGTTTTGTCGACTAGCGAGCCTCATTCTGAAGAGCAGGTGCTTGAAATGGACAAGGTGGAGAACTGGGCCGAGCTTCTCGGTCTCCGGCTGTTCCGAATTCATGCTTCAGGACATGCTTCGCAACAGGCTCTCCTCAAAATAGTTGAAGAAATCGACCCGCGAAAAGTCGTTCCGGTCCACACAGAACATCCCGAGCACTTCACAAAACTAATGCCTGGTAGAGAAATACTGACACCAGAACCGGGTAAGCCTTTGCTCGTTTTTTAACGTGCTCTCGACCTTGCGTATGGTTCGAGGAGGCTCCAAAGCCATTCAGCGAATTCCGCGGGGTTTTTCGTCTGAACGTAGATGTCGCCGGGGCCTTTCACGCTGACGACCAGTCCTTCACCACCCAGAATCGTTGACTTCAACCCGCCGAATTTCCGGACTTCATACCTACACGTGTCAGAAAACGCCGCGAGGTGAAAGTTATCCACGATCAGCTCCTCATTTGGACCGAGAGTTATTTTTTCAAGCGCGCCGAATGTGTTGATGAACAAATCTCCTGTGCCAGATACTTTAATCATGAAAAGGCCTTGACCGAAAAGCCCGCGTGTGAATCCCTGCCACTTGATGTCGAGGTCAACGGCCGGGCTTGACGCAACGTATGCGGATTTCTGGATGATATATCCTGCGTTCGGCGCTACCCTGAGGTGGGCTATGTCTCCTAAAGGCGCGGAAACGAGCGCGATTTTTCCCGGGCCTCCCCTCGCAGTGTATTCGTTGACGAAGAAGGATTGGCCGCCGAAAATTTTAAGGCCCAGTGCTGAGATGAAGTCTGACTGTCGGATTGTCGTCGAAACTTGTATGTTTGGCGTCATATAGGTCATGGCCCCTGCCTCGGCCTCGATTGCTTCACCAGCGTCAAGCTCAACTTCCAGCATCGCGTAGGAAGGCCTGTTACGGATTTCGTATTTCACAGCCCAAAGCGTGATGAGGTCAGCCTTAAGTGTTACATTTCTTCGAGCAGCGGAATTCCCACGACTGAAGCGGCTGAAGAAAGTGCGGAGCGGAACGATTCAACCAAGGCGAGACGGAAAGCTTTGGCATCGGGGTTCGCGGTCAGCACTGGACATTTCTCGTAGAAATCGTTGAACGCGACGGCCAGCTCCCGCAGATATGACACAACCCGTTTCACGGAAAGGTTCTTCACAGCTTCTTCAAAAACCATCGGCAGTATACCTATCTTCTTGATGAGTTCAATCTCCTCAGGCTCGATTTTTTCTGGAACCATGGTCGGGTTGGGATGCGAATCGGATTTCTCGAGTATTCGCGTTGCTCTCGCGTAGGCATATTGAATGTAGGGCCCTGTGTCCCCTTCTATGTCCGATGCTTCCGCACTGTCGAAGATTATCATTTTGTCTGGGTCGGAGCGGAGAAGGAAATATCTCAGTGCTGCGACCGCTATTTTCTCCCCCACCATCTCCGTTTTTTCTCGGCTCCAGTCAGGATGACGCTGACGGGTGCCTTCAGCAGCTATGGATTTGATGTGGTCGAGAAGTGGGTCAACGTTGACGTAAATGCCTCCTCTTCCGCTCATGTGAACAAAAGAAGCTTCTTCGACTTGGACGTTGAGCCTCTGAGCATCAGCCTTGCTCAAGGAAACCACCTCATAGGCGTAGTGTATGTATCTGGATGGGTCTGCTCCTAGCTTTTGCAACGCGTAGCGGACAACTTCTTGCGGACGTTTCTGTCTTACGTCGACGACGTTGATGGTGAAGGCAGCTGAGCCAAATTGTTTAAAAATAGTCCCTTTCCGGTCGGTGATGTAGACATCGGTTCCGTCGGGATTTTTCCCAAGAAGACGGTAGCTAAAATCTTTGTCGAGCAAGCCGATTTTCCACGCCGCGTATCCAACATCTCGCGCAACATAGGTGGTCGAGCCGTCGCTCTTCACAAACACTTCATTCCCTTCCTTACTCAGTTTCGGATGTTCGCTGAGGTCAATCAGCCAGCAGCCTTTCTTCGGCCCGCTTTCAGCCAAGTAGATCGCCTTCAATTCTTTTAGACGCTGGAAGACTTCAGTCCAAAGGTCGAAAAAAATGACATCACTCTCCTTGTTTAACACGTCGTATCGGGCGCCGATTCGCCAACATGTCGCCAGCTGCTCCAACAACACACGGTCGACGATTTCACGGTTAAGCCGGTAGGTCTCTGATTCAGGGTTTTCGAGTTCCGCCGCTATCTTTCTACGCGCCGCTTCAAGTTCCGGGTTTGATTCTATGTGTCTGCTGACCTGCGCGTAGATTTTGCCGCAGTATTCGTCAAATTTCATGTCAGGGGGCTGTGTAAAGCTGTATCCCAAACGAGTGAAGGCGAGAAGAATTTCAGCCATTTGAACACCGCTGTCGTCGACGTAATTGGCAACAGCAACTTTGTAACCGGTTTTCGCCAGTAGCCGAGCCAAGCTGTCACCAAGGCAGACGTTGCGGGCATGGCCGATGTGAAGAGCCTTGTTCGGATTGACGCTCGAATGTTCAACCAAAACGTAGACGCCACGACCCAAATCAACTTCGCCGAACCGTGATTTCTCATTTATCGCATGGGTAAGCACTTCGACGGCCAAAACATTCCAATTCGCGAAAAAATTCAGATAACCAGGCTCAGCAACCTCAACGTATTTCACATAATGCATGGGCATGGTTGAAATCTTGGCTGCGAGTTCGCGGGCGATTTCAACCGGTTTTCTTCCTTGCGTTTTCGCAATATCAAAAGACGCTGAAGACGACACATCGCCGAATCGTGCCTCCTTCGACAGAGATATTTTCGGGTCTCCAACCCCTGCATGTCGAAGCAGCTGTTCGACCTCTTCAACCAGTTTTTTCAATCCGGAATAGTGATTCGAAGCCAAAATTAAATTGTGAGCTGGATATCTGGTGTCCATGGATAGGCATGGTTTGGTCGTCGTATTGACAATCGCAGCTACTCTATTTTCCTACACGATTTTGAGCTATCTGTTGATTGCTCCACGCGAACTGCCGTCGGAGAAAAACCAGCTAGTCGAGATTCTGCCGCATGCCATCGCCGCGGTCAACACGGCGGCTGTAATCACTTTGGTCGGAGGATACATCACCATCAAGCGGAGAAAAATCGGATATCACCGTATCTTCATGCTGGCCTCATTCCTTTTGATTACGGCTTTTTTGGTGATGTATCTGACAAGGCTTTTCCTGGGCGGTGTCAAACAGTTCACGGGACCGGAATTCATCCGTGACTTTATTTATCTCCCGTCGCTGGCTGTGCATCTCGGGTTGTCGATAGCAGCCGTTCCACTGGTGGTTTACAACATTTTAACCGGCGCATTCATCAGCGTCCAGGAAATCGGCAGAAAAACAAAACATAGGTCGGTTGGAAAATGGGCCGTCAGAAGCTGGAGTCTCAGCCTTGTTCTCGGCGTCTTTGTCTACCTGCTGTTAAACTATTTGTAAAGATTTATTCCATCGCGGCGGAAAACTGACCGATAGAATGCCTACGAACCTGCCCGCCGAAGCACAGGCGAAGCTGGCCAAATATCAGGAAGCCAGAACCATCGAGGAGAAAATCAAGGCGCTGGAAGAAGCGTTACCGCTCATTCCAGACCACAAAGGAACGGAAAAGATGCGAGCCCAGCTCAAAACAACACTGGCCAAGCTCAGGAAAGAGCTCGAGAGAAAGAAATCCACAAAGGTAAGTCGAACTGATGTTTTTGCTTTCCGGAAAGAAGGAGCCGCGACCGTGGTTTTGCTCGGCGCCGCAAATTCAGGCAAATCCACTTTTCTCCGTGCTGTGACAAACGCTAAGGCTGAAGTGAGTGAATACGAGTTGACCACCACTAAACCTGTGCCCGCTATGATGTTTTACGAAGACGTAGGCATTAAGATTGTCGAGCTCCCAGCCGTGATAACTTCCAAACTCGAGGAAACACCGTTTGCGAGCAGAAGCCTCGCCGCCGCCCGAACAGCCGACCTAATAGTAATCATGGTTGACGGTGCGAATGACCCGGTTCAGCAGTTTGAGAAAATCGTCGAAACGCTCAGCGATTCAGGTATGGCGTTGGGGGTAAAGAACTACGAGATTACCGTCGAGAAAAAGGATAGCGGTGGAATAAGGTTGGTCGTCTTTGGCAAATTCAGAGATAGCTATGACGAGCTGAAACAACAGCTCAACCAAATCGGCATTAGAAACGCCGTCGTCAAAATCTATGGGGAAGCGGGCATAGATGAAGTGGTTGAAGAGGTTCTCAGGCCGTTAGTTTTCAAGAAAGCGGTGGTGGCTTTAGGCCGGTCAGACCGATGCCAGCCAGAAAACCTAAACATTCTATGGCGACGGGTAGAGCAGATGAATCTCCCGTTGTTCACGCTTTCGCAGCTAAATCCGGATTCTTACAGAAAGATGGGTGAGAGAATCTTCCAACAGCTCGAGCTTATCAGAATATACACTCAAAAAGATGGAGTGGTCAACCGCAAGCCTGTGGTTCTGAAGAAGGGAACCACGGTAGGAGAGCTCGCCGAGGTTATCCACCGCGAAATTGCAAAAGAGCTAAAGTATGCTAAGGTGTGGGGCAAATCTGTCAAAATTCAAGGCCAGCAGGTCGGGCCCAGCCATGTGCTGATGGACGGGGACACCGTAGAGCTTTTCGTATAACGTTAAATCAAACCGTTTACCAAAGGGTTTTAGCTTGAAGGTTTACGCGGTCGGTGGCTCAACTTTCGTTACAGGGTTCAAGCTTTCCGGAGCGGAAGGAATTGCGGTCAACTCAGCCGAGGAAGGTCTAAAAGTCGTGAAAGAATTGATGAACAGGCCCGACGTCGGACTGATAATCGTTTCAGAAGATTTATCGGAGAAATTTAGGGACGAGCTGAACGAGCTCAGGGTTCGCAAGCCAACGCCTTTGGTTTACGAGCTTTCACCACCAGTCGGCACAACTAAAAAAATAGATTACCGCAAGCTACTTCGCTCAGTTTTGGGTGTGTAACATCTTTTTTAAGTGGCTGGCGGAGAACCGCTATGAGTAAACTTGTCCACGACACTCGCTAAAGTGGTCAACGAAGTCCTCCAAGAAGCTTTGGCTAAGGCGTTGAAATCCGTGGATGAAGCGGAGGCTGAGGCTCTAAGGATAGTCTCGAAAGCAGAGGAGGACGTCTTGGCGGAAGTGCGGACCATCCAGGAGGCGGGGAGAAAAGCCCGTGAGGCGGAAGTGCAGAGAATCCTTTCCACAGCGGAAATACAGGCAAAGAACATGGCGATAGCAGCTGTGGAAGAAGAGGTCACAAAAATCTTCGAGGCTGTATTGGAAAAAGTCGTTGAAGAGTCGAAACACTCCGAGTTCAAACCTGTGATGGCGAAGCTGCTGGACGAGGTTGTCGAATTGCTTGGCAGGGACTTGATGGTGGAATCGAACGAAGTCGGGCTTGCGATGCTTCGGGAAATCGTGAAATCCAAAAAATATCCCGTCAAAGTCTTTGTCGCCGAAGTTCCAGTCAACATCAAGGCCGGTGTCAGAGCTGTATCACTTGACGGCGCGATACGGTACGACAACAGTTTAGAAGCACGTCTTGAAAGGCTGAAACCATATCTCAGAACTGAGCTGGCTAAAATGCTGTTGCCGAAGGAATAGTCTTGAAGAAAATCCTGCTCACAAACGACGATGGGTTCAGAAGGCCCGGACTATGGGCCCTGCACGAGGAGTTGAAGGATTTAGGAGAGGTGACGATTGTAGCACCCGAATCGGAGAAAAGCGCCGTCGGCATGAGTATCACTTTGCATAAACCCATTCGCCTCCGTAAATACCGTATACGCGGGGCCGTTGTCTACGCGTGCAGCGGAACACCTTCTGACTGTATAATCATGGCGATGCGTAAACTTTTCGACGAGCCGCCAGACATCGTTGTCTCCGGAATCAACGAAGGTAACAACGTTTCGCTTCAAGCGGTTTACGGAAGTGGAACTGTGGCGGCAGCCATTAGAGCTTCCTTGATGGGTGTGAAGGCGACCGCGTTTTCTCTTTCGCTGGGCGAAGACGGATTGATTTCGAGCGAAGACCTCAAAAAGGCGATGAAGATAGCCGCGTCCAAGGCGAAACCGATCGTCGAATACATACTCACAAAAGGTCTTCCAAAAGGCGTAGACTATTTCAACGTCAATTTTCCGCACGATATCCGGCCTGAAACCCCTTACATGCTAACTAAAACCGCCGTGGCGAGATACCGTGAGCTTGTGGAGGAAAGAATCGACCCGCGCCGGAAGCCATACTACTGGTTGAAAGGCAGGCTCCTCGAAGAACTCGAGCCCGGAACCGACGCTCATGCTGTTTTCGTTGAGAAAGCTGTTGCGGTATCGCCGATGAAGACCAACACCACATCTATGGAAACATTGAATTCGAACGAGCTGGCTGAGTTTCTAAACCACCTCACAGACAGAGGTTTTAAACCAGTCTGAATCTTGGGTTTGGGGTAAGTTGAAGCGGAATCGACGCTGTAATAGGTGGAATGTCCGTTGACACTCAGTTTGAAGGAGAAAATTGAGTTGATGCGGCAGGGTATTATTCATCGATACATCGTTCCCACGTTAGAAATGCGTGGATTTCTGGTCAGTAGCTGGAAGAGGCCAGTATCGCTTGAAGACAAAATTTTACGCGACGAAGGATGGATGCCTAATTACACAGGATTCACGACATGGGAGACCTACAGCCGCAACGCACCTCTACACGTTTACTTCAACACATTCTACGGCGACATTCACGAAAAAGCATACCGCGTTTGTTTTGTCGAATTCATACTGAACAAGCACAAATACCGTCTCCCACCGCAGGTCACCGGCGTTTTCACAAGGCTCAACGTTCACAACGGCTATTACTGGAAACACAGGATTCCAGTAAATTTGGAGGTTCCCGAATCAGCGGTGAACGACATAGACAGCAGATATGATGAACTGTTGCTGATGCTTGCACGTGCTAAGGTCATAGACTAAGTTTTCCGAATTTGTCTCAGCACGATGCTGGTGTTGGTCTCATCTACCCCCTGAATGTTTCTGATTTCCTCTATGGTTTTGTTAAGGTCGCTCATGGTGGGAACAGAGATCATCGCCATGATGTCTCTCGCACCAGTTATTTCATAAACTTCGTCGACACCGTCTATTTTGATAAGTTTGTCGGCAACTTCGGGTGTAGGTGTAGATGGATGAACAGATACGAAAGTCACAGCTTTTACCGCGTAATCTCTTTCCAACTCGATGGTGAATGACCTGATTACCTTTTTCTCGATGAGGTTTTTCACACGTTGGCGAACCGCACCCTCAGAAATGTTCAAAATTTTCGCAATATCCGTGTATTTTCTCCTCGCGTCTTTTCTGAGGAGCTCGATAATTTTTCTGTCGATGTCATCTAACGCTGTCATCTGGGTTTTCCCAGCTGTGCGTGGGTATTAGCCTTTATAAAATGGTGCCCACGCGAAGTCTCCGTGGCTCCGCTGTGACAGTGAAAGTCGGCGTCATTGGTGGCTCGGGATACACAGGCGGCGAGCTTCTCAGAATTCTGGCCGTTCATCCCCGCGTCGAGGTAACTTACGTGACTTCGAGAGAATACGCGGGCAAGCCTTTCACAGCGATTCATCCCCAACTCCGCGGATTCTACAAGGGACTGAAATTCAGCGAAGTATCCATAGAGTCGATAGTCGAAAAATGCGAAACCGTTTTCGTCAACACGCCGCACGGAATATCATCCACTTTAACCCCTCGGCTTCTTGAAAATGGGCTCAAAATAATCGACTTGAGCGCGGACTTTCGGCTGAAAAACCTCGACGATTACAAAACATGGTATGAAACCACGCATCCAAGGCCCGACTTGGTTGAAAAAGCCGTTTACGGACTCCCAGAACTATACCGTGAAAAAATTAGAAACGCCAATCTAATCGCTTGTCCCGGATGCAATTCCACCGCGGCATTGCTCTCACTCATACCAGCGGTGGAGACCAAGCTCATCGACCTCGACCACATCGCAGTCGACGTGAAAGTTGGAAGCAGCGAAGCCGGCATCAAACCATCGCTGGGAACTCATCATCCCGAAAGGGCCAACGTGATGAGGCCCTATGAAGCGGAAGGACATCGACACGTTGCAGAAGTCGAGCAAGAGCTTTCCATTATAGCTGGTCGCAGACTGCGTATTGCCTTGGTTCCGCACGCGGTCGGAGCCGTCCGGGGTGCGATGGCGACCTCTCACGTCTGGCTCGCGTACACAACCATAGACGACACAACCATTTGGAAAGCTTACACAAACCGCTACGGAAAAGAACCCTTCGTAAGAATCGTGCACGGAGCACCTTTCAAATATCCGGACCCAAAATACGTAATTGGAAGCAATTTCGCTGACATTGGGTTCGCCGTGGAAAACAGAATTGGCAGAGCCGCTCTCTTTGCGGCGATAGATAACTTGATGAAAGGAGCTGCGGGCCAGGCGGTTCAGTGCTTCAACATCATGCATGGGTTTGACGAAAAAACTGGATTGAATAACCCCCCGCTCAGGCCTGCCTAATCTTAAAATCATCACGCATTCAAAAATGGAGCCGTGATCGTGGTCAAGGCCGGCGGACGTGCTCTGGCTTCTAACCGGGACAAGATTCTCGATTCAGTCGCCCTTCATCGACACAGGAAAGTCATCTTCGTTCATGGAGGTGGAGAGATAGTTTCGAGTTTTGAAAAACGGCTTGGCATCGAGCCGAAAATAGTTGTTTCTCCGTCGGGTGTTCGAAGCAGGTTGACTGATTCAGAAGAGATTGAAGTTTACGCGATGGTTATGGCGGGTAAACTGGGGAAAGAAATCGCGGCTTACCTTAACAGCCGGGGAGTCAAAGCGGTAAACCTTTCAGGAATAGACGCATCTGTTCTGAAAGCTACTCGTAAAAAGAAAATCGTCATAGTCGATGAAAGAGGTAGGAAAAGAGTAGTCGACGGAGGTTATACAGGCACTATAGTTGAAGTGGATGGTGATTTTGTTAGAACACTCCTAGATATCGGTGTTTTGATTGTGATTTCACCTCTTGCATTAGGTATCGAAGGGGAGATGTTGAACGTTGACGGTGATTCAGCGGCGTCAGCGATTTCTTCGGCCGTCAAAGCTGAAAAACTATATCTATTGACTGATGTTGAAGGCGTGATCGTTGACGGTGAAGTGGTGAGGAAGCTGAGCGTGCAAGAAGCTTTGGAGTTGGCGGAAAAGGTTGGCGCTGGAATGAATCGGAAGCTGATGATGGCTGCGAAAGCTGTCGAAAACGGAGTTGGCTCAGCGCATATCTGTTCGGGGCTTGTTGACGACCCTATCGGTAACGCCGACGTCGGGAGAGGTACGGTCATCATCAGATAACATCGGGAACGTAGAATATTTTCGAAAATCGTAGACCCGGTTAAATCTTTTGCCAAGATTTTTGCCCGCATGTAACGATTTAAATAACGCCTTTGCTACGGACTGCAAGGTGAAAAGTGTATGGCAGACTTGAATTGTCCTGTCTGCGGCGGTTCAATGGTTGTTCCATCTGATGCGTTGCCCGGCGAGCTGTTTGAATGTGGTGAATGTGGAGCACAACTCGAATATTTCGTCGATGAAAAAAACGTTCCTATGCTCCGTGTAGCTGAAGAGGTCGCGGAGGACTGGGGCCAGTAGTCGATGAATATCGGGCTCGCCTACGACGTCGTCCGGTTTGAGGAAAAATCACTCATTCAGGCGATTAACGACGCGGGACATGTCGCTAAGCCGCTGCACGTAGTGGGTAAGGAATTTTGGATAAACGAAGGAAACGGACATGAACATGACTTCGTAATCCAGCGATGTGTCAGCTACAGCAGAGCTCTCGCGACAACCACTATTTTGGAGCGGTTCGGCAACTTGGTGGTGAACGGCCTCGACGTTCTGCGAAACACCGCTGACAAACTAATAACTTCATGCATGCTGGCTCGCCGAGGCGTTCCGGCACCCATGACAGCTGTCGCTTTAACAAGACAAACAGCGGTGGAAATTGCGAAAAAGATGGGATTTCCCGTCGTGGTCAAACCCATCTACGGTAGCTGGGGTCGAAACATCGCAAGAGCTTTCGACGAACAGTCGCTAGTCGATATTCTCGAATTGAGAGAGAATATGCCTAACCCGATGATGAAAGTCCACTACCTTCAAGAGTATGTGGACAAACCTGAGCGAGACATTCGAGCGTTCTATGTCTGGGGTGAAGTCCCGGTCGCGATCTACAGGGTTAGTAAAATGTGGAAAACCAACACCGCTTTAGGGGGGAGAGCACAACCATGTCCGGTGACAGATGAACTCCGAGAAATCGTCGTAAAAGCTGGTGATGCCGTCGGAGGCGGTGTATTGGGCGTGGACATCCTCGAATCAAAGGAAAAAGGCCTATTGGTGAACGAAGTGAACGGAGTCGTCGAATTCAGAAACACAGTGCTGGTCACTGGTTACAACTTGGCTGCGAAAATCGTCGAATCAACAGTGCAAGTGGTTAGAAGATGACTCCGTCGCTGATTAGGTTCGCGGCTCCTCGAGGCCTACGGATTGCAAAGGCTGAAGGCCAGTATGTCTGGGATGCAGAAGGTCGGCGGTACCTGGATTTCTACATGGGTTACGGAGCTGCTTTTCTAGGCCACCGCCATCCGAAAATCGTGAACGCGTTAAAAGAACAGCTGGACAAATACATGACGATCAGCCCTGCTTTTGACACGGAGATTCTCGATAGATGCCTTGACAGACTGGGACGAATACTTCCACGTCATTTGACCAACGTTTTTTTCCTTAACAGTGGTTCAGAAGCTGTTGAGCTTGCATTAAAATTGAGCAGAAAGCTGACGGGAAGAAGGAAAATTCTCGCGTTCAACAACGGTTTTCACGGCCGAACCATGGCCGCACTATCAGCAACGTGGAGCAGCAAATACCGAGAAGGCTTCGACCCTTTTCCGCTGGAGGCTGTGTTTGCGCCTTTCAACAATCCCGAGGAAGTCGATCGCAAACTAACTAAGGAATTCGCGGCGGTAATTTTTGAACCTGTTCAAGGCGAGGGCGGCATCATTCCCGCGTCGGTGGACTTCATGAAAGCTTTGGAGAAAAAAGCTCGTGAAGTCGGTGCTTTCATCATCGTGGATGAAATTCAATCTGGTTTTGGAAGAACAGGATATGTATGGAACCATCAGCGGGCCGAAATAAAGCCCGACATCCTGACGACGGCGAAAGCCGTCGCAGGAGGGTTCCCAGCGAGTTTAATCGCAGTCACAGAGGAAATCGTCTCCAAATTAAAAGAAACTGACCATGGCTCCACCTATGGAGGCAACCCGCTCGCACTCGCCGCAATAACAGCAGCCGTCGAAGTCCTGACCGATGAAAACGTTCCACAACAGGCCGAAGTGAAAGGCGCCATGATTACTGAAGAACTTAAAGCGGTCGTCGAAGAAAAAAGCCGAATTTTCCGAGCTTTTCGCAACGCCGGTCTCATGATCGGCCTTGAAATGAGGACAACTCCCACAACTTTCATCAAAATGCTTCAGGCAAATGGCTTAATCGGCTTTAAGGCGGGACTGACTGTTCTGAGGTTCCTCCCACCCTACGTCATCGAGGAAAAAGACATGTTGTTTGCAGCTGAAACAATTCGCAAGACCGCCGACGAATTTCTAACTCTCCAGCAAACGTAGCCGAATAATGTCTGACAAGTTTTTGCCAGAAAGTTGAACCGCTTCGAACCAAACTTTGACATATGGTTTGTTGAGCCGAATGATTTTGGAAAGGTCTGCGGGGCTCGAGGAAACAATGGTGTCTGCCGATATTCGTTTCAAAGTTTCTTCAAGGTCTCGTAGCTGTTGTAAAGTGTATCCGATGGCTGGAACAACCGGCCCGATGTGCCCATACTGCTTATACATTTCCGCGATGGCTCCGACGGCGTATGGCTTAGGGTCCACGACCTCGGCCCCAGCCTTAACCGCGTAGTCGAAAGCGGCTCCCACAGCCATTCCACCATGTGTCACTGAAGGCCCGTCTTCAATGACAGCAACTCGTTTTCCTTTGATGTTGAAGAATTCATCGGCACACGTCGTCGACCCCGTGACTACGATTTCAGCCCTCGGGTTAAGATGATGCAAGGCATTTTTCAGCTCCTCAATTTTCTCCGCACTACTTTTGTCCGCCTTGTGTATGATGATCAAGTCGGCCATTAGAATGTTTGTCTCTCCAGGGTAGCTCGACGTCTCGAGACCCGGCCTGGTGGCATCGACGACAGTGACGTGAAGGTCGGGGCGGAAAAACGGGAAATCGTTGTTACCACCGTCCCATAAAATCACGTCTCCTTCCATCTCAGCTTCCTTCAAAACGGACAAATAGTCGACGCCCGCGTAAACAATAGTATTTTCTCTCAAATGAGGCTCTATTTCCTCTCTTTCCTCGATGCTGCATCCCTGTTCATCTAAATCGGCGTACGTCGAAAACCTTTGAACAACTTGTTTCTCCAAGACACCGTAGGGCATGGGGTGGCGAACGACGACCGGTTTAAGCCCCATTTCGCGGAGTAGTTTGACAAAATATCGTGAAATCGTGCTTTTGCCAGCGCCCGTTTTAACAGCCGTAACCGCGATGGTTTTTTTCGACGGCCGAAGCATCGTCGACTTCGGGCCCAACAGCAAAAAATCAGCACCAAGGGCCAATACAAGGGAAGCCTTGTGCATCAACTCTTCGTGAGTCAAGTCGCTGTATGAGAAAACAACGAGGTCGACGTTCTTTTCCTTAATGATCTCGGGAAGTTTCGATTCGTCGTAAATGGGAATGCCGTCAGGATAAAGTGGGCCCGCCAAGCTGGCTGGGTAGATTCGTCCAGCTATTCCAGGTATCTGGGCCGCGGTGAACGCCACCACTTCATACAGTTGATTGTCTTTGAAAACGACGTTGAAGTTATGGAATTCGCGGAGCTTTTTCAAGCTCTGTCGCGTCCAGCAGCCCCCATGATAACTGTTCTTATCCGTTTCATATCCTAACCAGCTGAACAAGACCTTTAAACCTTGTGCAAACACTTAATACAGAATTTTTCGACACAGACTCCGCCGGAATGAAATTGAGCTCAGTCGAAGTGCAACGTGAAGATGTCGTTTCAACGCTTGTCCAGCTACTGGAGGTGTACACTCCTCCAGGCGAGGAAAGAAGGCTGGAACGAACATGGTATCGCGTATGCGAAAACCTCGGATACAAAGATGTTTGGAGGGATGAAGTGGGCAATTATTTCGCAGCCGTAGGCCGAGGGAACCGCAACCTCATGTTCGTGAGCCATGTCGACACAGTTCCAGGCGAACTACGTGTCAAGGTTACTGAGGGAAAGATTAGCGGAAGAGGAGCGGTCGACGCGAAAGGCCCGTTGTCAGCGATGCTGCTTGCCGGCGGCCAGTTAGCGGACAAGCTTAACAATGTGAGGCTTGTAGTAGCTGGACTCGTTGACGAGGAGGGAATGGGTAGCGGTGCGAAAAAACTTGTCGAAGATGAGATTGAGGCGGACGCGATAATAATCGGCGAGCCGACAGGAACAGTTGGAATCGCGGTTTCGTACAGAGGAAGTGTAAGCGTTAAAATCCAAGCATACGCGAAAGGCGGTCACGCTTCGGCTCCATACATCGCTGATTCAGCGCTTGAGAAAATCCTCAACCTATGGAGCTTGGTCAAACAGGAGTTTGGCGGCAAAAGATACGAAGAAGTAACATCTGCGCTGACAACCCTTCACGCAGGCGACTGGATAAGCCGTATCCCGGAAAAAGCCGAAGGAAGCCTCAACATTCGTTTCCCCCACCCCTATAGGTCTAAGGAAATCATCTCAAAGCTCGAAGAATTCGTCAAAGTAAGCGACTGCGAAATGCAGGTTGTCGACATCACAGAACCCGTCGTAACCAGCGTGACAAATCTCGCGGCCCGAGGCCTACAAAGAGCGATGCTACGTCTCGGCCTCAAACCGAAAATCGTGAAAAAGACAGGAACCAGCGACATGAACACACTCGTAGCCTTGACAGAGAACATCGTGGCATGCGGGCCCGGCGATTCAACGCTTGCTCACACAGCGATGGAAACAGTCGAAATCAAAGACATCATGTCGGCCGTAAAAATCTACGTCGAATTCGCGAAAGAATTCGATTCACTCCAAAACAGTCATTAAAACGTTTTCAAACTCGCGACTCCGTCTATCCACTTCGTCTCTTAAATCTGCTACTTGCTTTAATAGCTGGTAGCCGGCCTCCCTAACGTAAGCTGGGTTGGCGGAACCGGCCACGGCATACCTGCGAACAACTCGAGTTGGCTCCATCAGATTCAAGATTTCATCGATTTCGTAAGGGCTGTCAAGTCCATGCTCTGAAAAAATCTGTTTCAGAGTGTGGTCGTCCAAGCCACCGCTTGCTATAGCGGCACTAATTTTTCCAGCTATTTGATGTGCTTTCCGGAAAGGAAGTTTCTTCGATAACGTCAGGTGGTTTGCGACTTCCACTGCAGCTGCAGGCGGACCACATGCACGCAAAGCTTTTTCCGCGTTTATCCGGACATCTTTGACAATCTCCCCGAGCAGAGACATGCTCGTCTGAATTTCTTCAAAGGCTTTCCATAATTTGGGCGTGGTTTGCTGCAGGTCGAGGCTGTAACCACTCGGCTGCCTACCCAAAATCATCGAAACAGAACATAGGAGACCTAGAATTTCACCAACCTTTGTACGCATGATTTCCGCGACGACCGGATTGCGTTTCTGAGGCATGATGCTGCTGGTTGCGGAATATTCGTCCGGCATGGTCAAAAAACCGAACTCATCTGAGCAATACAAAACCAGTTCTTCGGCAAATGATGAAAGAACGAGGGATGTCTGAAGCAAAGCAGATAACACGGGGATTAGGAAATCCCGTGCAGCAGTCGCCTCTAACGCGTTGACGCTGGCTGTTTTGAATCCCAATATTTCCGCGAGATATTTACGGTCAAGCGGGACAGAAGTTCCCGCCACCGCTGCTGAGCCGAGAGGACTTTCTTCGAGAGGCTTAACGGCCTCGAGAAGGTGGTGAACGCCGCGTAGAAACCGAACAGCGTAGGCCTGGAGAAGAAAGCCGAACGTGGCGGGGGCTGCTCGCTGAAGATGAGTGTAAACAGGAAATACTGTTTCGGCTTCCGCTAAGCTTCTCTGCAGAAGCGACTCGACAGTGTTTAGCAACGTTAGTGAAGTGCCGTAGATTCTCCTTTTTGCTTCGATTTTGATCGCGGCGACGACGGCGTCGTTCCGGCTTTTCCCTAGGGCGAGCATTTCACCTACCTCGGGAACCGACCGTGAAACAAGTGATTCTAGAAAAATGTGGACATCTTCGACGGTCGCTGGGATTTGTGGCCTCTTTTCGACGAATGATTTCAGCTCCTGTAAAGCGTCCAAGGCTGCTGTTTGGGAGATCACGCCGAGCTTCGCAAGCGCTTTGATGTGAGCCGCGTTAACGTATACGGTTGCTTCAATTATTTCATGGTCAAATGATGCGGAAGACGTGTATATCGCCGCTTTCTCATCCATCGGTCGTTTAAGCATCCCGCCGCGGTGCGGCGCTTCCATCCTATTCCTTCTCCTTCAACCTACTCAAACGTGTTTCAAGACTCCAGAGTTTGGAAAAGCCTTCGCCGGCCTTCTGGTCGAAAACACTATCACTCGCGTAAGTGATGTATTTCGGCGAGTAGAGAGGTTTTTCACCGCGTCTCCCGATGATTCTCAAAGAACCTTTGTAGAGACGCATCCGAACCTCGCCGTCAACCCCTTGCTGAGAATAGTCGATGAACTCGTCGAGGGCTTTCCGCAGAGGATCAGCCCAAAGACCTGAGTACACAAGTTCAGCCCAAGTGCTTTCGACGATTTGCTTAAACGCTTGAAACCTTCTTCCTAGGAACATTTTCTCAAGGTCGGCGTGGGCGTTGATCAAAATCAAAGCGGCTGGAAGCTCGTAAACTTCTCGAGACTTTAGCCCCACCACCCTGTCCTCAACATGGTCCACCAACCCGTATCCATGCAAACCACCCAATTGATTCAGTTTTCTTATGAGTTCTACAAGCTTCAAAGATTCGCCGTTCAGCGAGACGGGGATTCCATCCTTGAATCCTACAACGATTTCTTCTGGCTTGTCTGGGGTTTGGCTAATCGGTTTAACTAGCTTGAAAGCTTCTTGAGGTGGCTCCGTCCAAGGGTCTTCTAGTTCAGCGGCCTCGATGGACCTGCCCCACAGGTTTTCGTCGACGCTAAAACGACTTTTGACAGGGTTTACGGGAAGGTTGTGTTCGAGAGCGTATTCGATTTCTTCGTCGCGGCTCATGTTCCATTCTCGAACCGGTGCTATGATTTTCAAATCTGGAGCAACCGATGCGAACGTCGCGTCAAATCTCAGCTGGTCGTTGCCTTTACCCGTGCAGCCGTGAGCAACAGCATCACAGCCCTCTTTCAACGCAACTTTAGCCACTTCTTCAGCTATCAAAGGCCTGCTCAAAGCAGACGAAAGAGGATAACTTTTTTCATATAGGGCGTTGGCTTTGATGGCTCTCGCGACGTATTCTTCCGCGAACTTGTTTTTGGCGTCGATGCTGTAGTGTTTTAAAGCTCCGCTTTTGTATGCTTTCTCCTCTATCTCATCGAAGTTTTCCTCCTGCCCGACGTCAACCGTTACGGTAATAACTTCGGCGTTGTACCGCTGGCTAATCCATTTAATCATGACCGTGGTGTCGAGCCCGCCGCTGTAAGCTAACGCAACTTTCATGACAAATTTGCAGGAAAAGCCCGTTCTTAAGCGTATGCTTAAACTGTTTCTTCGTCGGTTTTCGCGGATTGTTCAATCTTTTTCAGAAGCACGTCTTTTCTCAGCACACCTGCTTCAATCAAGTTGACTAACGAGTTGGGAGATGCTTCACCGGTGACGCGGCCAAAAGGCCCTTTAATCTGCCTCCATTTCAAATCGGTGTTTCCGCTTCTTGAGCGATAAATAACTCCCAACACTTCAGCGACCTTAACAAACCGAACGTCACGCATCTCACCCAGTGAAACTTTGGATACGGCCTCCACGTATATAGTTCCCTTTTCAGGGTCTCTTTCTGGAAACACCGATGTATCGTGAAGATAAGCTGAAGGAATGTAAGAGGCGCACGTGTTCAATATAATGAATTGACGAAATTTTTCGAGATGAGTTTTTTCATCGATTTGCACCAATTTTCACCACTCCACGCTCTTCGACCTCCATTCGATTTTCGTCTCTCGTTTCCTCGGCATGATTTTGTCTAGAATCTGTTTGAGTCCTTCATCGTCTATAGGAAGTCTTATGCTACCTGTTTGCGAAACCTGAATAAGATAGGTCTCTACTTTTTCGGCAATTTCAGGCCTGATGAGCCTAAGGTTGTTGAGTCGCTGCCGTGCCTCGGGGGTAAGTATAACTCTCATGGCCGCGGCCCTTTCCAACTCTCTCTGTCTACGCGACTGCTCCTCAGCCACGCGTGCCTGCAACTCAGCCATCTTCTGCTGCCTGATTCTTTCAAGCTCTTCGTCTTCAGCCGACATTCAGCCTAAATCCCCGAATGTCCTAGGAAATATTTAACCTAATACAGTTTAAAAGCTTTCATACTCCATCAAACTAAGCAGATATGCTTTCGAAAGTTCTTCAGCCGACGGAACTTTGATGCGTAAATCTAGGAGCTTTACGAGAGCGTCTAGGGCCCTTCGTGCCGCGAAAAAGTCTGGAGCGAGCTCAGCCGTTTCGACCAACATCGAAAAATTACGCATACCCGCTTCGGCGGCGAGAACCGTCAAGAGACCTGCTGCACCCACAATCTGCCCTGAATACTTCACACCGTCAACTTTTGAAATCCATTCGTCCAAAAAAGATGGGTCGGTTGAAGAGCAGTAAATAGTTCGTTTTTCAGAAACCGATTCTTTTCCGTAGCCGCCGATCGTCAAAACTGTGGAGGCTCCGATGTTTTTCGCCACATCAATTATTTTTTGACAGAGGTCGTATTGGCCGTAGCTCGTTGAAGGTTGTGCGTTTCCGTAGAGAATGAGTAGTGGTGGGCTGTGATTCGCTAGGTAGATGTCGGCGAAGCTGAAAACAAGCTTACCCTCGGAAATGTAGCCGATAGCAGGAAAGAAAGGCGAAAAAAATCTACAGACCCTTTTAACTTCTAAGTTGCGCAATAGGTAGGCTACTGAAACTTTTGCAACAAGCCCGATTCCGGGCAACCCTTCGACTAGAATTGCGTCCAATGCTTTCACCTTATCGCCGCCGTCGACGAAGAAAACTTCAGTTTCAAGCATACTGAAACTGTTTCGTCGTCCGTGTTAATAATGATTTGCCTCACGACTATAAATGCGGCGTCTTTTCAAAGAAGACGGGTTGCAGGCCGAGTTCGAGGTGAGACATAAAGACCTTCTCGGACGAATTGGATACCTACGAATAGGCGGAAAGAAGGTAGAAACGCCGGCGTTCGTCCCTGTCATTAACCCTGTCAACCAAGTAATTCCTCCAAGAGAAATCAAGCAAATTTTCGGCTGCAACATCGTCATTACAAATGCTTACATCTTGCTGAAGAGGTTCGGCCGTGAAGCTGTGGATAGAGGTGTTCACGGCATTATAGATTTTGACGGAATAGTGATGACTGATTCGGGTGGTTACCAGGTTTTGATGTACGGCGATGTCGATGCACAGCCGTCGGAAATAGCTGTTTTCCAAGAATCCATTGGCTCTGACATCGCTGTTCCGCTTGACAAACCAACAGGTCTGGTGACCCGTAAGAAGGCAGAGCAAACCGTTGAAAAGACTCTCGAAAACGTGAGGCTCACGATGAATCTTGTGGGCGAAAAAAGTAGATGTGTCTGGGTAGGGCCCATCCAAGGAGGAGTTTACCGAGACCTAATCCAGCGATGCGTCGAAGAATACAAAAAACTCGGCTTCAGCCTATACTGTCTGGGAAGCCCAACGCCCCTTATGACCTCCTACCGTTACACTCAGCTCGTCTCCATGATAACTGCTGCTCGAGCCGCGCTGCGCCCCGTGACTCCTTTACATCTATTTGGGGCCGGTCATCCCATGATCTTTGGTTTAGTGATTGCCCTGGGTGTGGACTTGTTCGACTCTGCATCATACGTTCTCTTCGCAAAAGAAGATAGATACATGACTCCTGACGGAACCCTCAGGCTTGAAGACTTGGCCTATCTACCGTGTAGCTGCGAGACTTGCGTGACAGTTTCTGCAAAAGAGTTGAAAGAAATGGAACGCGACGAAAGATTCAAACACCTCGCTCTGCATAACCTGCATGTTTGCTTTCAGGAGTTGAAGACCGTTAAGCAGGCGATTTGGGAAGGTAGGTTGTTTGAGCTAGTGGAGAAACGGGCGAAAGCACATCCGTCTGTTTACGATGCCTTTGTCGAAGTTTTCAGCGACGACATTACCGTGAATGAAATGGCCTTGCATACATCTGTTTCGAAGCGGAGGGGGATTTTCCTCACCGATTTGGACAGCTTGAGAAGACCTGAATACCGAAGGATGGCGGATAAACTCGACCGGTTTCTCAGACCGGAAAATGATGTCGCCGTACTCTTGCATCACAGAACTGTTACTTCTAGAAACATCACGCATGTACTCGAAAAAATCTCCAAAACGCTTGACTCAGTTAATTTCGACGTCTACGTGGTGGGCACTCCATATGGGTTGGTGCCGTTGTTCATACATAATGTCTACCCAGTTTCTCAAACCAGCTTCAGCATCACGCTCTTCAAACAAATCGCCGAGACGCTGAACAGCAAAGCTGCTAAAAAACTCGCTGAAGCAGGATATCGTAAGATTTACGTCTTTGAATGGGGCCCCGACACGTACCCGGGATACATGAGGGAGCTCGCCCAAACACTTTCGGTTAACACGGGAGCTGAAATCATCCGCGTTAACCCCAGAAAACAGCGAAACCAAAAAATACAAAATGAAAGCCGAGGACTTACGTCGCATTAACACGCCGATAACGCCTAAATACGTGGTTTGTTTATCAACGACACGGGGCCGGTGGTCTAGCCTGGTATGACGCCACCCTGACGCGGTGGAGGTCGGCGGTTCAAGTCCGCCCCGGCCCATGAAGCACGAACATGGCAACCACAAGGTAATCGCTGTGCAACGTGCAGATATATGAGCATTCGCTACTTCGATGTGATGACACCATGAACACTTTAATTATTCGAATTGGAGGTTGATGTTGGCTTGTTTCACAGAGTTTTGGTCGCGGTAGATGGTTCTGACTTCAGCAGGAAAGCCGCTAAAGTAGCCGTGGAGCTTTGCAGGATATTTGGAGCGGAGCTAATCGCTTTACATGTTGTGCAGCAGCCTCCTTACATGTTCGCCGCCGCGGGTGTTCCTCCATCGGCGTTGAAACAGTTTCTTGAAGACGCTCGGAACGAGGGGCAAAAATACGTTGATGAAGTTGTGGTCATGGCTCGGGAAGCGGGTGTAGGATGCCGTGGAGAAGTTCTGGAAAAAGCACCCTCAGTCGTTGAAGCCATAACGGAATTTTCCTCGATGAGCGGCGTCGATTTGATTGTAACGGGGACAAGAGGATTAAGTGGCTTCAAGAAAGTTGTTCTTGGTAGTGTGGCGAGTGGTGTAGTTTCGCACGCATCTTGCGCGGTTCTCGTGGTTAAGTAGTTGGTTTAAACAGTATGTAGTCGTCTAGTTCGCGCAGTACTCTGTCGACGAACTTGTCGACGTCGCTTGGGTCTACGCCGTTTCTGGAAAGCATTTGCTTGACTATGGTTTCGACAGTTTTGTAGCTTTTGTACTGCTCGTTTAGCGACCGCCATTTTATCGATTTAAGCGGTGCCGCGATTTTTTCGTCGTAGCTGAGCTTCCCCAAAGCCATCATGAATGCGATTATCGGGTAGCCAACGTAGTTGCGGAAAACCGTGCCGTTGTCGTCGCTTGAAGCCATGCCGTTTTCAAGGTCGAGAAATACTCTGTAAGCACGAGGGCCTTCTGACGCGTTGACTTCGCAGTTGTGTTGGTCGACTATTTTCACCCTGTTTCCAGCAACGGCTCCGAGAGCTTCGAGGATTTTTATCCGCGGGGGCGGCTGGAGACGAACTCGGCCCACAGATGCTAAACGGTGCCGCTGGGTTAAATTCTTAAACCAAGCCTGCGTAAAATAGCGGATATCACTAAGACCGTACCAAGAATTAAAACTGACGCAGCTCCTGGTGTGACGCCTGTGTAGTATGATAGAAAAACTCCTGAACAAGTGGCGGTCATGCCGACCGCTATCGATGTGGTCAGTGCTGCTCTAAATGACCGGGATACAAGTGTTGCGGCCGCTGTGGGCACCGCGATTAAAGCCGTGACGAGTAGGACGCCTGCTATTTTTATGCCTGTGACCACGGAAAGTCCCGCGACGACGGCGAAAAAAAATTGGTAGAGGCGTACGTTTATTCCGCGGATTCTCGCCAATTCCTCATTCAGAATGTAGAGTATTGTTTTGCCGAAGTTGATAAATACGAACGAAACGGTTGCAACGGCTACGCTTAGGCTTGTAAGTACATCTTCGACGGTGACGAAAAGCAGGCTCCCGAAAAGGACGGCGGACAAGTTGACGCGTGCTCCGAACGAGATTGAAAGCGAGGCGACCGCGGCTGCAATGGTCAACATTATTGCTAATGCTTGGTCGCCTGAAATTTTGAAGCGGTTTGTGAGTTGAAGCGTGATGTATATCGCTAAAGCTGGTAGAACATATACGAGAAAGTCTGTGCCGAGTCCGAGAAGAGCGGTGACTCCTATTGCGGCAAAAGCAACATGCGACGAAGAGTCTCCAAGTAGCGAAAGTTTTTTGGGAACGATGTAGTTGCCGATTAGCGGTAGTAGAAATCCAGCGATAACGGCTGCGGTCAAAGACCTTTGAATGAAAGGTAGCTGCAGCAATTCGATCATGTGCGAGTCCATCGATGGCCGTGTCTGACGGCGTATACGTGGAATCCGTAGATGTTGCAGAGCTGCTCGGAGCTGAGCAAATTGTCGATGCTGCCGTCATAGAGAGCCGAGCGGTTGATGCATATTACTCGTGAGGCGAAGGTCGAAATAGCGGCCAAGTCATGTGTGGCCAAAACCATCGTCAACCCCCATTCATGCCGGAGCTTGTTCAGAACACGCATGAAAGCGTCCATACCCGTTTGGTCAACATAGACCGTGGGCTCATCGAGAAGCAATAGCTTGGGCCTGTTGATCAAAGCAAGGGCTAGCATGACTTTTTGAAGATTGCCCGCTGAAAGCTCGGAAACACGTTTCGTCAGAATTTCAGTTTGGTTTTCGACCCCGACGATTGATAAGGCTTCTTTCGGGCTTAGAGCTCGGTTTTTAATTGCTCCTGATTGTAGCAGCTCTTCTACGCTGAGTGGGATGTTTTCGAAGAGCTGGCTGATGTTTTGGGGGAGGTATCCAATTTTCCACCATTCTTTGAAGCTGTGCAACGGGTCGCCAAATAACCTAACTTGCCCTTTCTGAGGTTTCAGAACGCCGAGAATTACTTTTATTAGAGTGGATTTGCCGCCGCCGTTCGGCCCTATGAGGAAAACTGCTTCACGGTCATGAATCTGTAGATTTACCTCGGATAATACGGGGGTGTCGCGTTGGTAGGCGAAAGTTACGTTTTCCAGCTCGACCACAGGTTGTTCATGCGAGAGCATCCACCAGTGCCTCCAAGTTTCTACGCATCATCTCGATATATCCTTGTCCTTTCAAATATCCGTCAAACGTCAATCCTTCACCGGTGTACAGCATGTTTATTTTGAGGTTTTTATCTCGTGCAATGCCTGCCACCACCGGATGAACCCAGTCGTCTTCGGCGAAAATTGTTTTCACGCGTTGGGTTTCAATTATTTCGTAGAGTTCCTTGATGTGAGCGGCTGACGGCTCCTCCTCTTCGTGAGTCAGAACAGCGAAGACCTCGAGTCCGTAGGCTTTACCGAGATACCGGAACGCGTCATGCTGGGTAATCATGACCTTGCCTTTGTGCGGTGAAAGAGCTTTGGAAAATTCTTCGTCAAGCATTTGTAATTCGCGGAGAAAGTTAGTCTTGTTGCGTTCTATCAAATCCTTTTTCTCAGGGAAAAGCTGAACGAGAAAAGATGCGATGTTTTCGGTCATTTTTGCGACATTTTTAGGGTCCTGCCAGAAATGAACATCCACCCCGTGATGATGGTCATGATTGTGTTCATGATGGGCCTCGATGAACTTTATCCCGAGAGTTACTTTAAACGCTCTAATACCGATGCTTTGCGCAATTTTCGCACCCCATTCATCCAATCCCTCCACTGTCCAAAACAACGCGACCGCTCCTCGGGTTTTTTCCATAACATCGGGGGTTGGCTCCCAGTCGTGGAGTTCAACGGAGGGTGGGAGAATTTGGTAAATCTCTATTTCTCCGTTTGTTAAACGGTGAACGATTTCGCCTATTAAACCCCATGTGACAGCCACACGATTGCCCGCCGATGTCTGAATAGGTTGTATAAGAACAGCTCCCGTAATCAATAAAGCGGCGGCGATTACAACGACGATGCTCAAAACAACTATTCTTCTCTGCATTCCTTGTGTTTCACCTCGTTGCCGTGGATGCACGTGTTGGGGAAATCGAGTTTCAAACACATTCTACGTATTACAGGTTCACCTATTTGGTCGTCGATTTTTGAAGCATGAAGACACGCCTCAGACGGACTCAAACCAAGCTCTCTGTGGAAATATGTTTCAAGGATTCGGTGGTTGTGAATTATTCGGGCCGCGACGACAACACCGCTTGGTGTCAACTTGAACTTGCCCCAGCCTGCCTTCTCCAACATGTTTTTCTCGAGCAACTTGCTGACAACGTCGAACGCCGACGCCGGTTTGACTTTGAAAGTTCTGGCTAGGTAGCCTGTAGTTACTTCAATGTTTCTTTCTCGAGCCCTGTAAAATTCTTTGAGGTATGTGGTTTCCACATGGTGTAGCATAATTTTAGGCATGGTCTAAATTAGGACCGGCCTAAATTTAAACGTTAAAAACCAAACAGCAGTCCGACACCGTGTTCCAAGTGAAAATATCCGAGGTCGTATACCGTGGAAAATTATTCGAAGTTGAACATGTGATTCTAAAGCGTTCAGGGCTCGAAGTTGTTCGTGAAGTAGTGCGGCATCCCGGAGCGGTCGCAATCGTGGCGTTCGTCGACACGGAAAAAATAGTGATGGTCGAACAGTTCAGGTATCCAGTGAGCAAAAATTTGCTTGAAATACCGGCTGGGACATTAGAAGACGAAACTCCGGAAAACTGTGCTGCTCGTGAGTTGGAAGAAGAAACAGGCTACATGGCCAAAAAGCTGACTAAAATAGCGGAATTCTACCTCGCACCCGGATATTCGACCGAGCTTATGCATGTTTTCATCGCTGAAGAACTCGAAAAAACCACCGCAAACCCTGAGCAAGACGAAGACATCAAAGTAATACACGTACCATTCGTCGAGGCAGTCGAAATGATTAGAGAAGGCCGGATACTTGATTCAAAAACCATTGCTTCGCTGCTTCTCGTAGAAAAGTTTTATCGCCGGCGATGAAAATGCTGCCAGCCTTTTCTCGAAATTTCAACAACTCTTCCTTGGTCGAGTAGTTGTACACCTTGCATGGCCGTCGCTCGACCGATTCGGATGAAACTCGCTCCAACTCTGCTCAAAGCGTTTTCAACGATGTTTTCCCAACCTTTTTTCACGGTATAAACCAGCTCATATTCTTCCCCGCCGTAAAACACCGCGTCAACCGTGTTCAGCCAATTGTCAACACAGTATTTCTCCGCCAAAGGGTCTATGGGTAAACGGTCGACGACAAATCCAACGTTATTTGTTTCCGCCAAAAGATACAAAGATTCACCGAGTCCGTCACTCGAATCTATGCAGGCCGAAACACCTCCCGAAGACGCGAGAGCGATGCCTTCTCGCATACGCGCTCGAGGCAAATAGATTGCTTCGAGCAATCCCGGGTCTGCTTTTACGTTATTCATGACGGCGTGAAGACCGGCGAATGTTTTTCCGAACAAACCCGTTACAGCTAACGTATCTCCGGGTTTAACCCCGGCTCGGCTCATCACATTTTTTGCAGAACCCAGAACAGTAACCGATATACATGTTGTATCCGCTTCGTTTAAATCTCCGCCGATGACTTTTGCGCCGTATTCGTGAGATGCTTTCTCAGCCCCTTCAAGCAACTGTTCAAACTGTTCGAGCTCTATGTGAGGGTTGAGGGCTAATGACAGAAGTATGTAACGCGACTGTCCGCCTTTGCTCGCCACATCGCTGATAGCCGATACAACCGCTTTCCATCCTGCTTGGTAATGATTCATTCCTGGAGGCACGTCTGTGCTCCACACAAGCATGTCGACGGAAGTTATGAGAAGACCGTTGAACCAGAGCCCCGAAGCATCGTCACCCGGTGGTAGAACCACGTCCTGGGGCCAGCTAAATTTTTTCATGATAAGTTGAAGAAGATGTCTTTCGCCCAGTTCCCAAAGTTTCGGCAATCAATTCACCTACCATAAATCCGTTGGAACCAGGTTTTGACACACCAGAAAAAGAAGTGGACTATTTCTTTCCACGACAGTTTTGACTTGCCAGTTTCCCTTCTCTTGAAAACGAACGGCACTTCGACGATTTTGTAGCCTGCCTTGGTGAGGCGATGAATGATTTCCACTTGAAAAACATATCCCGTTTCAAACGGTTTCGACAGCAGGAAGGTTATCGCCCTTGACGAATATGCTCTAAAGCCTGAAGTCGCGTCTCTTACTTTCGCCCCGGTGGATATTTTCGCGAGTAAATTAGCTCCCCGACTAACGACCATGCGTGAAAAGCCAGCGGCCCATTTTCCTCCCGCGGAATATCTGGATGCGACTGCCGCGTCAGCTCCTTTCTGAACCGCTTCGACCAGTTTCGGAATCAGTTCTGCGGGATGAGACCCGTCCGCGTCCATGGACAGCACTATTTCAGGATTCAATCCCAGTGCTTTTGTGAAGCCATCGTAATAGGCTGAGCCGAGGCCTTTCTTTGCTCCTCGATTGAGCAACAAAACATATGGGTTTTTCTCCGCAAGCGACGCGACTTTCTCAGCTGTGCCATCAGGGCTGCCGTCGTCAACAACCAAAACAGCCAAATCCTTCAAACCAGTGTCAAAAACGGATTTGATTGTTTTCTCGATGTTTTCGGCTTCGTTATACGTGGGAATCACGACGACTATCTTAGCGGAGATGGCCATTCCCTGGCTTTATGTGTCTTTCGCGTATTTTTAGGTAAACACCGCGGATACGTCTCACAAGTGTCACAGCATCTTTCAGCGAAACTTCGTTCTTTGCATCGCTGTTGGCATACCTCCGCGCGTCGGCCAGGACCTCAAATTCCTCAACGCTGAGCACGTCGTGAATCATCAAGTCGGTCACCAAATCATAGAAATGTTCACTCCTGCACAGCAAGCCAGCTGACTTATGAAGGGTTTTGACGAGTGTTTCAGCGGCTTTGTATGCTTTTTCAATAATCCCTGAAGACTTCTCACCTGAGCGAGCCGCTTTTTCCGCGGTTTCTATCATCTCGGCTACGGCGTCGAGTTGTTCGACATCTATTATTACGGTGCGTTGTTGCGGCTCGTGAAGCAGTAAAATGGTTTTGTATGCATTGTTCACCTTTATGAGCCTCTCTTCGTAGAGCCTCCTTAGCTGTGGCGAAGCGTTTACGGGCAACCTGTCGGGATGATATCTTTTCACCAATTCCCTGTACGCTTTCTTAACCGTGTCAAGAGAATCAGACGGCCTAACACCGAGAACGTAGAACGGCCAATTTTCTACGCTGTCTTCCTCCGACTTTTTTAGGGAATAAAAAATCAATACACCGGTGATTCCGGCAAGCGCAACTGTCAAAATCACGAATGGAGTCATCGCCGCCGGCTTTTGACTGGGGCTACGTTATTTTACGTTTTTGGACTCGAATTGTTTAAAGTTTTGAAGATTTTCCGGAATATTTCTGGAAGCTCTTCAGCTCGCCCTTGTTCAGTGTCGATGTAGACGTATGTGATAAAACCTTTGGCGAGAACTTCGTGTTCTGTGTTTTCAAGCCTAAACATGACTTTGACGGATTTGTTTCTAATTTCTGCCGATTCTACAAAAGCCTCGACAAGTTCATCATATCTTGAAGGTTTTTCAATTCTGCAGCCGTATTCACCTATCACGAAGGAGTTGTTTGAAGTTTTTCCATCCATGAAGAGGCGACCGACCTGGTCGAAGACGATGTTGTTTTGCCGGAGGAATTCGATAAGCGCCATGTCAAACCATCGAACATAGTTTGGAAAATATACGCGGCCGGTTGAATCGGTGTCTTGGAAACCGATTCGGAATACGCAGCTGAAATTTTTCATCACGCTGGCACGAATCTATACAGAGTGATTTCAGGCGTGGCCTGAACGAAGTCCACTTTAACCTTCAAACCGGGCTTCACTTGTTCGGGTGCGATTCCGTCGACTTTCGCGTAGATTCTTACTCCTTCCTCGAGGTCTATCTCAGCAACGATGAACGGAATGTCTCTCTGGAAGTCGGGCGAGTTAGCGACAACCCTACGTATCACAGTGTAGGAGTAAACGGTGCCTTTTCCGGAAGCTTTAACCCAGCCAATTTCAGTGGAGCCGCAGTTTATGCATGACGGTCTCGGATACCACTGCTTATTTCCACATTTCCGGCAAGTTTGGATAAGTAACGTGTTCTCTTTGCATGCCTGCCAGAACTCCTGCGTATATTCGTTTATCTGTGGAAGCGGTCTTTTGTATTCGCTCATGTTATTCACCTCCGAAGATGATGGCGTAGTTGTTGATGAATGTTCCGCCGTGTTCGAGGGCTCCGAGCGCAGTGACCAACGCGTAACGCGGGTCTTCGACCTGTCTTTCACCGGCTTCGCCGCGGAGCTGTCGAACCGCTTCAACTAAGTGATGCAGGCCTCCTGCCATTCCTGCTTGACCATATGATAGGAGACCCCCACCGGTGTTAACGGGTAAACTGCCCTTGTAGGTGATGTCGTTTTCTTCGAGGAATTTTCCCGCCTGACCTTTTTGACAGAACCCCGCGTCTTCGAGCTGCATCAAGACTATCGGAGTGTAGTCGTCGTAGGCGTTGAAAAGGGATACTTGTTTTGCAGTTATCCCTGCTGCGTCGAGGGCTTGTTTCACAGCGTTCTTAAGCCCAGTTACGGTTATGTCTTTGAGGGATGTGGATGCGTCGAGGTTGTGCCAAGACCCGAAGCCGGCGATTTTCACCGATTTGTCAGTGATTTTCTTGGCTAACGAGGTTCGTGATAGGAGTAGCGCGAAGCCGCCGTTCACAAAGGGACAGATGTCAAGCATTCTCAGCGGGTCGCTGATTAGAGGCGAGGCGAGGTATTCTTCCATCTTCAGCGGTGCCTTGAAGTAGGCGATTGGGTTTTTTGAGGCGTTTTCGCGTTGTGAAACGGAAATTTTTCCGTAGTGTTCAGGCTTGTACCCGTATTGGTGCATTTGCCGCGTCATCATCATGGCGGCCATGCTGTTCGGCCCCATCATTCCCACCGGCATCAAGTAATCGAGCTCATACCGCCAGGTCAGGCTTCCTTCACCGACGATGTTCATAGGGGTGTCCGCTCCAAGGATGAGGAAATGGTCAACGTATCCTGCGTGGATGGCTAGAGCACCTGAGACTATGAGCGCCGCGCCATTGGCTCCCCCATGGTCAGATCTGAGCAAAAGCTTTGGCTCGAGACCAAGATTTTGAATGACTTCAGCTGACCAAATTTCAGCTCTCGGGTAAGCAGAGCCAGTCACACCAACTCCTTGCCCACGGAAATCTTTCAACGAAAGACCTGTCTGCTTTAGCAATAGGCTTAACGCCCATGCATAATAGCTTTCAATGGAGAGTTTTTTCTCACCTTTGTCAACCCGGGCACGGCTAACAGGTGTTTCAGCATAACCGACTACAGAAACGTCTATGTTCAACACGGCAGGGCAACATAGTGGGTCAATTTATTGATATCGAGAGGACTGACATCGAGTACGATGATGAGTATATTAATTCTTCATGGGGGCTTCGGGTCCCGGCATTTTTCCTCCCGAAAGATATGTAATTAGGGCTCCGCCGCCGAGGCTGACAAACGTAAAGCGTTCCGGATTAAAGCCCATCAATTCGTTTGCGGTCACCGAATCTCCTCCACCGATGAATGTTGAATCTCGGGTCTCGGTCAGAGCCCGTACAGCTTTCGAGTTCCATGCTGGAACTGCGGCTTTTCATAAACACCTATCAGTCCCTTAACGATTACCGAGGTTGCGGAATCAAGTATTCGAATGGTCTCGCAGTAATTTTGAATGGTTTTGGAACCGATGTCTAAAATCAACCCAGGCGCGGGCAAATCTGCCAAAAGAATCTCTTTTCTGTCGTTTTCGATTCCAGCGTACGCGAAATCGACCGTAGAAGCAATCTTTTCGCCCGCTTTTTCCACGACCACACAAACCTGTTCCGTGAAGTCAAGATACTTCTTTTTCCGCAGAAATTCCTCGTTTTCCTTCCCGAGGTCGTATCCAAAGAGTTTTGCGAAGAGCTGGCACAGTATGCTGCCTGTTAGGACTGTTTTCACCGCGTTGGGCTTTGTTTCGAGAAAACGGGTTAACATTTTGAGACATTCCTGCGGCTTGTTTCCGCCAAGTAGAAAGATTAGTTTTTCGCTCAACGCGATGTAGCGGTTCAAAGCCGTCAGTTCTTTATCCATCACCCTTTCCGCATATGTTGGAAGAAGAGCGGCGAGCCCAGCGACAGATGCATGAGACCGATGGGCAACTGAAAACGCGTCGAGGACGAAAGCGTCGAGGACATCGGCAAGTGTCCTCGGCAAATGCTCTTTGCGTGTTCTTCCGGCGGTTTCTCGATGTCTTCGTCCTGCAGAATTCTCACGTTTTCTAGCAAGATGGCTTCGCCGGGTGAAAGGCTTTTGATAGCCTGAATAGCGTAAACGCCTGTTACATCGGGGACAAATCGGATATTTTTTCCGACGAATCGTGAGAAGATTTCCGCGTGCTGGCTTAGGTCCGTGAAATCCGGGTCTCCTCGCCGGCCTTGATGGGCGAGAACAACTACTTTGCCTACTTTCTCCAGAAGTTCTCTAACGGTTTTTGCATGAGCACGAAACTTTCATTTACTACGATTTTTCCGGTGTTAGGGTCGATGGATGAGTTAAGGTCAACGCGGACGGCTATTCGTTTTCCAGTTGGGCTTAGCTGGTCGAGGGTTTTGAAACGATTTCATCGTAGTCGGCCACGACCTGACACCATTAGGACGAGGTCGACGAGACGGTTGCTGTACCCCCATTCGTTGTCATACCAGCCGAAGACTTTGACAAAGTCGTTTTTCTCGCCGAGAACGAGTGTTTGAGTAGCGTCAAAAATGCAGGAATGTGTATTGCCAATCACGTCCGATGAAACTATCGGGTCTTCGGTGTACTCGACTATGCCTCTCATCCTGCCCATCGCCTCCTCCTGAAAAGTTTCGTTGATTTCTTTGACGCTAGCGGGTGTTTCGAGAAGGGCTGACAAATCGGTGAGTGAACCATCGGGTACCGGAACTCTCAACGCGATCCCGTGTAACTTCCCTTTGACTTCGGGAATAACCTGATGAAGCGCGGTAGCAGCTCCCGTTGAGGTTGGGATGATTGATAGAGAAGCTGCTCTTGCACGCCTCAAATCCCTGTGGTAAAGGTCGAGAACTCTCTGGTCATTTGTGTATGCGTGAATCGTGGTCATGTATCCCTTGATGATTCCGAAGTTGTCGAGCAAAATTTTGACGATCGGGGCTAGACAATTTGTGGTGCATGATGCGCCGGAGACAACAACGTGTTTCGAAACATCGAGCATCGAATCGTTCACGCCGGGCACGATTGTTACGTCTGCGTCCTTTGAAGGAGCTGAAATGATGACTTTCTTGACGCCGTGCTGAAGATGTTGGGCCGCTTCAGACCTATTAGTAAAAACCCCAGTAGACTCTATCACAACATCTACACCGACAACGTCCCATGGAATGTCTGAAGGCTTAGCAACCGTGAAATATGCAAATTCTCTGTTCCCGATTTTTATGTGTGAGTCGCTGGCCTTTACATCTTCATCGATTTTTCCGTGGACAGAGTCGTACTTGAGGAGATGAGCGGTTGCTTTAGCTTCCGCTATGTCGTTCATCGCAACCACTTCAAACGCGTCGCCATAAAGCGGGTGTTCAAGCGCTGCTCTTAGGAAAAGCCTGCCAATTCTCCCCATGCCGTTGATTCCAACGGTGACTTTGCCCAAATTCCTCATTCAGCCAAAGTCTACGTCGCTATTTATGAATGCCTATCAATCCATCCACGCTATAAAAAGGTAAGTTAGGTTACCGGGCGCGAGCTGCCTTGTTGATTAAACGCTGTATGTATTCCGGTCTGATATGAGAGGATGAAATTTCAACGCCGTAACTCTTCAACGCGTCTTCGACGGCCGCTACGATTGCCGGAATCGGCGCCCCGCATCCTTCACCAACTCCCTTAGCACCTAGCGGTGTGAAAGGCGAAGGTATCATCATTCTTGATGTTTTGAAGCTCGGTGTATCCGCGGCCGTGGGAGCGAGGTAATCCATGAACGAGCTGGTCAAAAGCCTACCGTCTTCATCATATTCAAAGCTTTCAAAAAGAACAGCTCCAACACCGTGATAAGCCGCTCCGTGAACCTGGCCGTCGACGATGGCCGGGTTGATGACCCGACCGCAGTCATCAACTATAGCGTAGTCCAATATTTTGGCGGCTCCGCTTTCAGGGTCGACTTCGACAACGACCGCGTGTGCTTGGTAGGAATAGGTTAAGGTTAGGTTGCCAACTTTGTTTGCGTCCGGGGGCTCGAATCGTGGGCTGAACACAGCGGTCGCGGTTAAACCCGGCTCCATTCCTTCTGGCAGCTCGTAGGGATTGGCATAGGCAGTTCTTGCGATGCGTTTGAAAGACACTTTCTTCTCTGGTGCGTCTTTAACATAAGCTGCTCCGCCCTGCACAACTATGTCTGCCTTTCGTGCTTCGAGGATTTTTGCGGCGACCGTCGCTATCATGTCCCGGAGTTTGAGAGCTGCGTTGTAGATGGCGACCATCCCCGTTCCGGCGAATCTGCTTGCATAAGTTCCCGAATGAAGAGTGTATGGATGAGATGCAGAGTCGAAGCCCGTCGCCACTGTTACGTCTTCATAATCTATTCCCAGCACGTCGGCGACTATTTGGGAAGCTATTGTTTCATGCGACTGCCCCTGCGGGATAGTTCCAAGTTTCACCAATATATTGCCGTCTGGTGTCATCTGTACAGATGCTGCTTCGCTTGTTCCCACGTTGGGGAGTGATGGGTTCAGCATCCGCACTTGTCCAAAGTTAGCGGCACCCGAGTCGATTGTCACTCCTACACCGACGCCGATCAGCCTGCCCTCTGCGCGTAGTTGCTCTTGTTTTCTACGCCACGCCCAGTAATCAATCATAGCGGCTGTCTTCTCCAAAGCACCGATGTAGTCACCCCCGTCGTAGACACATCCGTTCAGAGTAGTGTAAGGCTGCTCCTCGACCTTCACGTAGTTGATACGCCGGATTTCAACAGGGTCTTTGCCGAGGCGGTGCGCTATTCTGTCGAGAACTCTTTCAATCATGAATTGATGAGGTGCTCTCGAAAATCCTCTGTTTGGCCCTGCGGGACATTTGTTCGTGAAAACCGCGTACATGCGTTGTCGGAGATGTTTGAATCTGCAGCATCCGGAAGCGACTTGAGCCCAAACGGTTAAGCCAGCCGGTTCGTGGCGCGCGTAGGCACCTATGTCGTCGACTGTAACTACGTTTAGTCCGAGAAGTGTTCCATCGTTTTTGATGGCTGCTTCAACGGTGAAATGCCGGTCAGCTCCATGCGAGCTCGCCATCATGTGCTCGCTGCGTGTTTCTATCCATTTTACAGGTCTTTTTGTCAGCCGTGAAAGGGCTGCGACCAAAACCATGTATGTGTAGTTGAGGATTTTTACTCCAAAGCCTCCGCCGATGTCCTGAGTTACGATGCGAACCTTTGTCATGTCCGTATCGAGGGCCCTGAGAATCGACGGTGATAGAAACATCGGCATTTGGTTGTTGCAGTAAATGGTGTAGCCAGTATTTTCGTCGTAAGATGCTAGGACGGCGTTGGGTTCGAGTGGTGTGGAGCTAAACCTATGGAAAACGAGTTTTGTGGTGATGATTTTGTCTGCTTGTGCGGCCGCTGAATCGTAGTCTCCGTAGTTGTATTCCACGGTCGCGGCGATGTTTGTTCCAGCTTCTTCATGAATCAACGGCGTGTTTCCGTTAAGCACTTCAACCGGGTTGACGACGGGTTTCAACGGCTCATATTCAACTTGGATTAAATCAACAGCATCTCTCGCATGGTAAACGCTGTCGGCGACCACTGCGGCGACAGGCTCGCCTACAAACCTAACCTTTTTCACAGCCATGGAATAATCTATTACACGGGATGCTGGAGGAACCGTGAGCTGTGGAAAGGGCTTGGTGACGGAGGCGATGTCCACGCCGGTAAAAACTCCGTAAACTCCCGCCGCTTTTTCGGCGTCGGATGTGTCTATTGATTTAATGACGGCGTGTGGATAAGGAGAACGGAGAAAAGCAACATGAGCCATGTTCGGAAGAACGACGTCGTCCACAAACCGGCCGCGGCCTCTCACGTGACGGAGGCCCTCTTTAGTCTTAACAGAAGAACCGACAAGGTTGAAGCTCATTTGGAAAAATGAGGTTGCGTCAATTAATAAAGATGCGACGCCTAAAAAGACCTCGGCAGGTTGAGAATCCGAGTGCCTATGTAGTTCAATACCATTTCCTCGGGCACCGGAGCCGTTCTGAATAATCGTGTGTCGCGGAAAAATCTTTCGATGTCGTTGTCTTCGGCGAAGCCGTTTCCTCCGAATGTTTGGACAGCTCTGTCAGCCGCCTTGAACGCAGCCCTTGCAGCGGCGAACGCAGCGACGTTAGCTTCGAACGCACAATCTCTGCCTTTGTCGAAAAGCCAAGCCGCTTTCTGCGTCATTAGCTTCGCGGTTTCGAGCTCGGCTTTCACCTCAGCCAGAGGGAATTGAATTGCTTGATTACTTCCTATTGGTCTGCCGAAGACTCTTCTGTTCGTGGCAAAGTCAACCGCTCGTGAAAGTAGATATTCGCCGCATCCAAGCGAGATGGAAGCCGTGCAAACTCTTTCTGCGTTGAGAATTCCAGATAAAGCTTCCCAGCCTTTATCGACTTCACCTAACACGTTTTCCTCGGGAGCCCAAGCATCCTCGAAGTAGACAACGTTGCTGGTAAGGGGCCGCAAAGCCATGCCGGGAATTTTCGATGTCTTTACGCCGCTTTGCGTGGCGTCGAGCAGAAACAACGTCAACCCCTCTGATTTCTTACGTGTTTTCTCTTTGGGCGTAGTTCTTGCAACAACTATGATGATGTCCGCAATGTGAGCTAAAGTAATCCAGATTTTCTGTCCGTTCAACCGATAGCCGTTTCCGTCCTTTTCAGCACTCGTCTGAATATCGAACGTATTCACTCCCGCGTTCGGCTCCGTGTGAGCGAAAGAACATATCAGCTCTCCCCGAGCTATCCTCGGCAAATATTTCTCCTTAATATCAGGTTTCGCGTATCGCTCAATCGTCAATCCGGCGAACACCATGTTTCTCATTAGCAAATCGCCAGCCGGCAGTCCTCCACCGGCTCCTGATACACCGATGATCGCAGCGGAAACCTCGTAGAGACCCATCCCCAAACCGCCATATTTTTCAGGAATGTTAATGCTCAGAAGCCCCTGTTCGGCAGCGGCTCTCCAATATTCCTCAGGAAATTTTCGCTCTACGTCTACGCGACGCCAATATTCGACTGGAAATTTTTTCATGAATTCAGCAACGGTTCTCCTGATGAACGCCACTTCTTCAGTTTCATCAAAATCCATGCAAGGCAATTTTCTCACCTTTTAAATTAGTTTATCGTATAGAAAGTATTGTTATGAAAGTTTATATCTCTGGGCGGTGCCGGACAAACGCATGAACCGCAAAATAGTCCTCGACGAAAACAGTCTCCCCAAATATTGGTACAATATTTTACCCGACCTACCGAGGCCTCTTCCGCCCCCCATCGACCCATCCACAAAGGCGCCCGTCGACCCTCGAAAGCTCGAAAGAATCTTTCCCAAAGAGTTGATTCAGCAAGAGCTAAGCCCGGAAAGATGGATACCGATCCCAGAAGAAGTGCGTGAAGTTTTGCGGATATGGAGGCCAACTCCGCTTTACAGGGCTTATAATCTTGAAAAAGCGTTGAAAACGCCTGCGCGGATTTATTACAAATATGAAGGCGTTTCACCGCCGGGTTCACATAAACCGAACACAGCGGTTGCTCAGGCTTACTACAACATGAAAGAAGGTGTTGAACGGCTTACGACCGAGACGGGAGCTGGGCAGTGGGGTAGTGCTCTTTCTTTCGCGACCAGAATGTTTGGGCTTGAATGCACGGTTTACATGGTTCGGGCGAGCTACAACCAGAAACCGGGCAGAAGAATGTTGATGCATTCATGGGGCGCTAAAGTTTATCCAAGTCCCAGCGACCAGACAAACTTTGGCCGTAGCCTCCTCGCCCAAAACCCAAACCATCCAGGTAGCTTGGGTGTTGCGATTAGCGAAGCGCTCGAAGACTGTGTCACGCATGAAAACACGAAGTACAGCCTCGGCAGCGTCCTGAACCACGTGTTGATGCATCAAACAGTCCAAGGGCTTGAAGCTTTGGAGCAAATGAAGCAGGTTGACGATTACCCGGACATCGTAGCGGGCTGTGTAGGAGGTGGTAGTAGCTTCTCCGGGCTTTTCTGGCCTTTCTACTACGAGGTCGTCTCAAAAAAAGCTCCAAAACAAGTTAAATTCGTAGCTACCGAGCCCACCGCATGTCCAACCATGACGAAAGGCATCTACACTTACGACTTCGGCGACACAGCCAAAATGACTCCACTATTGCCGATGTACACTTTGGGTTCTGACTTTATTCCACCGCCTATACACGCGGGCGGGTTAAGATATCACGGAGACGCGCCGACCCTTTGCCTACTCCTTCACGAAGGCTGGATTCAACCATATGCCTACGACCAAGTTTCAGTATTCGACGCTGCTGTAACGTTTGCGAGAAGCGAAGGATTTCTACCCGGCCCCGAACCATCCCACACTATAAGATACGTTATCGACGAAGCATTAAGATGCAAACAGAGCGGCGAAGAAAAAGTGATTCTGTTCAACCTCTGCGGCCACGGAGCGTTCGACCTACATGCATACGAAGAATTCTTCGAAGGTAAGCTACCGCCATGGTACTACCCAGAAACGGAAATAAAGAAATCCATCGAAAAACTAAAACAGGAACTTCAATGGCTTCCAGAAGTAGAAAAACAATTCCTAGGAGTCTGACTGCTCACCGAAGGCAAAGGGAGCGTTCGCTACGGTCATCATTTTTTTCAAAGTTTTTTCGGGAATCCTTCTCCCGCTAACTTTAATCTTGTTCAAGTCGGCAACGCTGTCAACGTCGTTTGGGTCAAGCGCTAGGAAGACATTTCGCAAGGTTTTGAAATGGCTGAGAAGAGCTTTCGCTGTTTCATGTCCGCATAGCCCTTCAAGGACAAACAAAGCCTGTTCTTCAACAGACATTTCTTTCCGTTTGATGCGTAATGGATATTCCCGGAATTCGTCAACTTCTCCCAGTGATTTGTTTTTCCACACCAAGTAGGTCAGCGTGCCGCGAATGTCTGGTGTAGGAATGATTGGGATGCGCCATTCGTTGACGATGCGGTCCATCAGTGCGAGGATTGAAACCTCTTTCCATCCACGTTTCCTGTAAAGCCCGAGACAGCCTTCAAGAATCAACAACTTCTCTCCTTCAAAATCACGCATCAACGAAAGCTGATCCCAAAGCCGGCCTTTCAAACTGTTAAGAAAATCCATTATCGTCTTCCTTTCAACAAGAGCGTTTGTCTCACGGCCCACGACCAAATAGTCGCCAGCCGGCAAAGGCTTTACTGCCGTTTCTACGACATTTCGTAAAGATTCTACGAGCCGAACGTTTTCAGCCGCTTCGTTGCTGTCGACAATTATCACGTCAATCGTAGATAGCAACCATTTTAATATACAATGCTTTTGGGATAACCTATAAATAACTCACGAATTGTAAAGCGAGTATGAATTCGAGAATAAACGCGATTAGCAGAACGGCCACTGTTGTAGTCCTCGTCGTCGTCATCGCTGCGGCCGCGGTCGGCGGCCTTTTCTTGACCGGAGTTCTTACACCCGAACAGCAGAAGAGACAAATCATTATCGGGCTTTCGCTTCCGCTGACAAACCCGGTTGGAATACACGCAAAGTATGCAGCAGAAATGGCAGTTGAAGAAATTAACGCCGCCGGGGGAGTGACAATCAACGGCACGAAATACGAACTTGTACTCGTTGCGGAAGACACTAACGAAATGGACCCCCTTATCCCCGTTGACCAAGGGGTGACAGCGTTCAAACGCTTAATCGAAGTCCACGGTGCGCATGTCATAGTCGGCGGAGTTAGAACCGATGTGGTCGTCGCTCAGTCACAGCTACTTTCACAGTACAAAATCGTATTCCTCGACGTCGAATCAAACCAAAGAATAGTCGAAGACCTCGTCCAAACAGACTACGAAAATTATAAATACTATTTCCACTTCTTCGCGGGCGGCAGAAACTCTAGCGCCGGACCATACATCGCAGCAATTCCTTTAGCACTGCGGAACGCGGCGAAAAACAACCCGAACTTCCCAGACGTAACAAAGGTCGCGTTAGTGGCCGAAAACGCCCTTTGGACAGCTGGACTTGCTGGAAGACCTGCGGGCAACTCGACGTTCTTTAGAAACCTGCAAGAACAAGGATTCGAACTCGTTTTCGCAGAGCTTTATCCAACAACACAAGCTGACTTTTCAAGCTATCTCGCCAGAATCAAAGCGAGTGGTGCTGGCCTCATCATACTGCTCTTCTCTGGCCCGCCAGGTGTGGCGTTTGTAAAGCAGTGGGCCGCATACGATTGGTCACCGGGTAAAAAGCCTCTGGTTTTCGGTCCGGGTCTTCTCGGAGGCTTCTCGTGGTTCTGGGAACAGACGGGCGGCGCTGCTCAAGGTACTTTCTGGTGGCCTGCAACGGTTAAAGTGCCTGTGACACCGAAAACAATTCCGTTCATCGAAAAGTTCACTCAGAGACATCGTGAAACACCGAACACCGCAGCCTTCGGAACATACGACGCCATCTACGTCCTGAAAGAAGCTCTTGAAAGAGCGAACAGCTGGAAAGGAGACAAACTGGTCGCCGCACTTGAACAAACCGACTACACAGGTGTTATGGGACGCATCAAATTCGACCGAAAACATCACGGACTAAACCTAGCTGAGCACCATCTCTACTGGTATTTTGGACAGTGGCAAAACGGAGAACTCGTGCCCGTGTGGAGCCCCGACCAAAGAGACACCGTTCGCAACTTCGTGCTGCCGTAACATGATTGGCTCAGAGGCGTTCGCGGTCATCCTCGTCTACGGCTTCATAACGAGCCTCGTCTACGCCCTCTTCGCAGAGGGCTTTTCCCTTATTTTTGGAGTTGCAAGAATGATTGACGCCGCTTATGGAATGTGGTACGCGGCTGCAGCTTACATGGCTTATGCGTTAGTCACAGTCTATAACATTCCGTTGATTCCCACGTTTATCGCTACTTTAGCAGCCCTTTTTGCAGCTGGTTCCGTCTATTACTGGACTGTCTTACGACGAATCAAAGAACACATCGAAATGATAATGACAACATTCTTGATAGCTTTAGTCATTCAGAACTTGATCGTGCTTTTGTTCACGAACTTTCCATGGTCAACTCCAGCTGTGTTTCCAGGTTCGACGGTGGTTTTCGGCGTCTCCGTGTTCAACCAACAGCTTGCGGCGGCGGTAGCAGCGTCTGTTCTCCTTGTGCTGCTTTGGGTGCTTATCTACAAAACCAAGGTCGGACTCGCTATTAGAGGTGTGGCTCAGGACATCGACGCCGCCGTCTGCGTCGGCATCAAACCCCAGCAAACCATGGCGCTTGTCCTTGGGCTTTCAACGACTTTGGCGGGTCTCGCCAGCCTCCTAGTAACTCCTCAAAGCACAATTACGCCGGTGATGGGATGGCCCATGCTTACTCTGGCCTTCGCAATCGTCGTGTTAGGTGGCCTCGGAGACTACCGTGGAACATTAATCGCGGCATTCGTCATAGGATATGTAGAAATCACGGTGCAGAACCTTGTCAGCCCTCTTTACGGAGGCGCAGCATCACTAATAGCAGTCTTGTTAACTTTATGGATTAGACCAAGAGGAATCTTTGGAAGGAGTGTGGAACATTGAAAACCGTAGACAAAATCGTGTTGGCAGTATTGGCGGTCGTATTTGTTTTGCTGGCCGTGATACCGGTAGGCTTCAACCTCCGGTTTCTGATTTTCATCTTAACTCTGACAAACATCTTTGCTTTGTTGGCGATAAGCTGGAACATCCTATCTGGCTACATGGGTTTACTTAGCCTCGGTCATTCGTTTTTCTTCGCAGGAGGAGGTTACGCCGCTGCATTGCTCACTTTAAACTGGGGGGTGCCGCCGCTGGCAGCGACTTTTCTCGGAGCAATAATCGTCACAGGGCTTAGTTGCTTAATCGGGCTTCCAAGCCTCAAGCTGCGCGGGCATTTCTTCGCCCTCGTAACACTGGTCATACCTGTTATTGCCTACCAGATAACGAACGCTTTGCCGCAGCTCGGCGGTCATGATGGCATATTCGGAATTCCGCCACTAGTTGACTCGGCCGCGACATTTTACCTGATAAGTCTCGCGTTGGTGGCGGCCGGCGTCGTTGCAACCTACGTCATCGTCCGTAGCAGGCTTGGCATAATTTTCACATGTATAAAAGACGACGAAGTGGCTGCTAGAGCCGCCGGTATAGATGTTCCAAGATACAAGCTAATAGCACTCGCCATCAGCGTTTTCATCGCCGGAATCGCAGGTGCTCTCTATGGTTATTTGAACGGTGTCGTCAGCCCGGCAACCTATGAACTGGAGAAGGCAAGCCTTCCGTTGTTGATGACTTTGCTCGGAGGAAGAGCCACGGTAATCGGCCCGGTTGTAGGAGCCTACATCATCCAAACACTCATCGAAACCCTGAAAATAGAAATCCTCGTAAGGTCACGGCTGCTGATCTATTCCGCGCTAGCGCTGGCTATATTCATGCTCTTTCCAAGCGGAATAGTTGGCTATTTGAGGAAGAAGGTCTATGCCGCTCCTAAAAGCTGAAAATCTGGTTAAAAGGTTCGGCGGAATCACGGCTGTCGACAACGTTTCGATGTCAGTTGAAAAGAACGAAATTCTCGGAATCATCGGGCCGAACGGCGCGGGGAAAACAACTCTTTTCTCGCTTCTATCAGGAACGGAAAAACCAGATTCTGGAAAAATCTACTTTAACGGCGAGGACATCACAAATGCGAAAACCTACCACCGTGCTTTGAAAGGACTTGTCCGAACCTTCCAAATAGTGAGGCCCTTCAAATCTCTCACGGTTAAGCAGAACCTTATGGCCCCCATGACAGTCCGAGGCAACAACTTCGACGAAACCTATGCATCCGACTTGCTGAAAAAGCTCGGCCTATACGAGAAAAGAGACCTTCAAACCACGCTTCTTACACACGGAGAACTGAAAAAGCTTGAGGTCGCGCGCGGCTTGATAGCGAAGCCCACCATGCTTCTGTTAGACGAGCCCTTCGGAGGACTGACTGTCGCCGAAATCGAAGAAGTTTTCGTAGTACTAAAAGAATATGTCGCACAGGGAGGAACCCTAGTCATCATAGAGCACAGGCTTCGGGAGCTGATGAAATTGGTTCAACGCGTTTTAGTAATGGACCAAGGTAAACTAATCTTTGAAGGTGCTCCGGAAGATGTGGCTCAAAGCGACTTGGTTATCAAAGCCTACCTCGGAACATCGCAGGTGGTTTAGATGACTGTTCTCGAAGTAGAGAACTTGATAGCTGGTTACGGGCCTGTCACGGTCATCGAAGACATCAACCTTACGGTGCGGGAGAAAGAAATCGTGGCCGTCATAGGGCCGAACGGCGCTGGAAAAACAACTCTCATGCTGGCGTTGGTGGGGCTCGCAACAATCAAGTCGGGCAAAATCACGTTGATAAACGAGGACGTCACGAAGCTGCCGCCCTACGAAAAAGTCAGAAAAGGCCTCATGCTATCGCTTGAAAGAAGAAGACTCTTCCCCGACATGACCGTCTATGAAAACGTCATGTCAGGCGCCTATACGCGGAAAGACAAAAACGGGATCATGGATGATTACAGAATGGTCGCCGATCTCTTCCCCATCATCGAAAAAAGAAGAAAACAGCTAGCCGGAACCCTTAGCGGAGGCGAGCAGCAGATGGTAGCCATCGCGAGGGCCTTGATGGCACGTCCCCGAGTACTTTTGCTCGACGAGCCGAGCGTCGGCCTCGCACCGATAGCACGGAGAACTGTTTTCGAAAAAATACGGGAAATCCGAGAAAGGCAAGGTATTTCTATTCTCGTCGTCGAACAGGATTCGTCCCTGGCTCTACAGACAGCAGATAGAGCCTACGTCCTCGAACAAGGGAAAATCGTTTACGAAGGGTCTGGAATAGCTCTTCTCAACTCTGAAAAAATCAGGCAAAGCTACATCGGAATCTGATGACCCATTTTCGAAGCAATTTTCTCCAACGCTTTTTCAGCTCTGCGGAAAAGCTCCTCAAAATCAACGTTCTTCACCTCACCATGTTCCACAATTATTCTGCCGTCTACCATGACCGTGTCGACAGCGGAACCCGTAGCTGAGAAAACCAAGGCTTGCATCGGGTCGGAAAGCGGAACAAAATCCGGGTGCCTTACATCGATTAGAACGAGGTCCGCTCTTTTTCCTTTCTCGATGGAACCGGTTCTATTTGATGCGCCAAGAAGGTCCGCGGCTGTAGATGTTATTGCTTTCAGCGCGTCGGTAGTCGTGACTGCTTTGGCGTCCATTCTGGCGTCTCTGAAAAGACCTGCAAAAGCACCGGCGGTTCGAAGCATGTCGACGTGCTGAGACGAAGGAGCACCGTCCGCACCCAAGCCAACCCGCACACCTTTCTTTAAAAGTTCAGGAAATCTTCCCGAAACAGCCAATCCCTTGCCCTTCTTCATCGACGACCACGGGCAACAAACGACCCTCGCACCCGATTCAGCAATCCATTCAACATCTTCATCGGTCAAATGAACAGCGTGAAGAAGGTTGACATAATTCCTCAGCAACCCTTCACGCCGTAAATATCCCACCGGCGTTATGCCAAAAGTTTGAATCGCCTTTTCCACCTCTTCTCGGAAAGATGATGTATGAATGTATGTTTTCAACTGATGTGACTTGGCGTAGGAAAATGTTTGATGAAGAAGTTCTCTGCTACAGGTCGTCACGCTTATGGGTGTGACACATACTTCGACGAGGCCGCGGTGCTTCCCCGCCCATTTTCGACGAAGTTCGTCAATTTCTTTCATGGCTTGTTCACTTGTCTTACGTATTCTCGGCGGCATGTCCCAACACCATGTAGAGGCGTAAATTCTGAGCGGATTTTTTTCGACCGCGGTCAGGGAGACGTCGGGGTAAATGAGGCCGCCGTCGCTAAAAGCTGTAACACCGTTTCTCGCCATCGCGTACAACGCGAGCTCTAAAGCAACCTTCTCCTCATCAGGGCCCAAAACCTCGTGATAACGCAGGCAATAGTTGTTAAACCATTCAGCTTCGCCTAAGCCATCGGGAAACAAAGTCGCAGCGAGTTGCTCCCGCGAATGATAGTGACAGTTGACGAGACCGGGAATCACAATCTTCCATTCATCACCGATTATTTCACCGCCGTATCGCTGTTTCAAATCTTCAAATCGGCCCACGTCGACGATTTCACCGTCTTCAACCGCTACACCCCCGTTCTTCCAAACCTTCATTTCAGAGTTCATGGTTACGACAAATCTACCGCGAACAACAACCATGACCAGTAACCGGAGCACCGGTATTTATCCAGAACTTCTGTAACGGTAAGCGGCTGCAGCGGCCTGACCCAACGCAATGCCACCGTCATTAGCGGGAACACGGGTCGGTAAAACGAGTTCAAGGTCTGCAGACCGCAGCGCCTCCTCAACGCCTTGAAGAAAAATATCGTTTACAGCAGCTCCTCCCGAGACGACGACCAACCCGTTTTCTCCGACGTGTTTGGCCGCTATCGTGCCAAGCCCGTAACCAACAGCGTGCTGAACCATGTAAGCGATTTCACCACGTTGAACACCGTCTTCGAGCACAGCTAAAATATCTTCAAAAAGCTGTGAGGTGTCGACAATCGAAGGCTGCGACCCGATTATCTTTACGTCGAACCGTTTATCCGTCGGCTTAGACGCAGCCTCCAACTTGATAGCCGGCTCTCCTTCATAGGTTCTCTGAAAACAGATGCCGAGAAGCGCTGATGCTGCGTCGAAGACGCGGCCGGCGCTTGATGTTTTGACCCGGACGTTGTGCAGATTTCTGAGAACAAAGTCGAGCTCGCGTTCCCCGTGTTGAAAGCCTTTCTCAACGAGTCTGAGACCTCGCATCAACTCGCTGATTTCGTCCGTCGTCCTTATTGATGAGAGCAAGCCCACAAGCATTCTCGACGGATATTTGACCGCCGCATCACCTCCAGGCATGAGCTGTGGCTTTAAACAGCCCACTCTGATATAACCCTCGTAAGATGCTTTGAGGACTTCACCTCCCCACACCGTTCCATCATCTCCATAGCCGGCGCCGTCGACAGCGATGCCGACAACCTCTCCATCGAGACCCTTATCCACCATGACAGAAAGAATGTGAGCATGATGATGCTGAACCATGAAGAGAGATGCTTTATTCTTCTCTGCCAGTTCAGCGGCAAGCCGAGTCGATGGATAACTCGGATGTTTATCGCAGACAACGACCGCGGAATCGAATGATATTCCGTAGCTTTGCATGAAGAAAAGAACGTTCTGATCCAGTTCGAGCAGGGTGTTGAATTCGTCAACGTCGCCGATGTAAGGTGTCAAGACTGCTTTGTCTTCGAAAACGATGCAGCCGGCGTTTTGAAGCATCGCGCCGAAGGCAACCACGTTTTTCTCGGTTTTGAAGGGAAGAGTTATCCACATTGGAGCATATCCCCTTCCCCGCCTCAGAAGCATGGTTTTACCACGGCTGAAACGGACCACGCTGTCGTCGACTCTGTGAAATATTCGCCGGTTATGTATGAGAAAATAGTCAGCAATTTGGCTGAGCTTCGTGAGAGCAGTTGAATCGTCTATGACCATGGGCTCGTCCGAAATGTTCCCGCTAGTCATTATGCAGAATTTGTCACGCAGCTTGCTTAGCAACAGGTAGTGGAGCGATGTATAGGGTAGGAAGACGCCCAGATGCCGCAACCCCGGGGCAACAAACTCGGAAACCCGTGAGGCTTTCTTCTCAAGCAGAACAATAGGCCTTTCGACAGACAGCAAAACATCCGCCGCCCCCTGATCAATCACGACGATTTCGGACAAAGTTGCAAGGTCTAAACCCATGACCGCGAAAGGCTTCATCGACCTCCTCTTTCTCATACGAATTTTCATGACCACTTCGTCGTCAGTCGCCAGTGTTGCGAAATGAAAACCACCCACCCCCTTCACCGCGACAACGAATCCATCGCCGATAAGTTCTGCGGCCTGAAACACCGCGTCAACGCCTTCAGCGATTCTCTCGTTTCTGGCGTTGATGAGAGTTGGTTTGGGCCCGCATTTGGGACAGCTTATCCCCTGTGCGTGAAACCTCCGCGTGTTTGAAGGGTCTGAATAATCCTCTACGCAATCGTCGCACAGGGGGAAATCCGCCATCGCTGTACTAGCTCGGTCGTATGTACTGGTGGCCATCATAGAATATCTTGGTCCACAGTAGACGCACGAGTTGAAGGGATACTGATACCATCGTGTCCGCGTCAAAACCTCGTGTAAACATTCTTGACAGATGGCGAAATCCGGTGGAATCATAGAGCGAATCGTGACAGTTTTTTCGCTGGGAAATATGCTGAAACTCGTGAAGCCGACTGGTTCAACCTGCTTGTTTTCAATTTTTTCAACAATTGCGGCTTGGGGCTTCTCAGAGAGAAATCGTTTCAGAAATGATTCGACGTGGGCTGGCCCGCCTTCGACATGGATTTCCACACCGCTTCCGCTGACGTTTCTCACATATCCACGCACAGCAGTTTCGATTGCAAGTCTGTAAACGAACGGCCGAAAACCAACTCCTTGAACCACGCCGTAAATATAGAGCTTAACAGCCTTCATCGCGTCCACAGAACATATGCTTTGTATGCTAAAAAACACATCAGTGGAATGTGAGCTTTTATCTTTCCTCATCACAACATATATTGTGGAAAAACCGTGAACCTGACGACTTTAACGAAAAAAATTTTCCGCGACAGGGAAAACGCTTTAACAATAGTCAAAATCATCCATGGATATTGGAAAGAGCTTCGAGCCAGTGGGGTCGACCACGTGACGATAATGAATTTTTGCGGCACACATGAGTGGACAACGGCTCATTACGGCATTCGGTCGGTGTTGCCTGATGGTTTGGAAATGGTTGCGGGTCCCGGATGTCCGGTATGTGTTACACCGTCTTTTCACGTCGAAGCAGCGGTGAAGCTGGCTCACGAAGGGTTGACGGTTTATACTTTTGGGGATGCGTACAAGCTGCCCGCGGTTAAAAAAGTGGAAGGCTACAGAAGTCTCGCTGAGGCGAAAACCGCTGGATGTGACGTCCAAGTGGTTTACAGCTTCGTCGACGCTGTGACCGACGTGAGAAAAACCGGTAAAGAATCGGTGTTCCTCGGTGTGGGGTTTGAGACGACTTGTCCGGGATACGCGGCCGCTGTTTCACGTCCCGATTATCCGAAAAACCTGTCGGTGATTTCGGCTGGAAGGCTTACGCCGCCGGCCGCGAAATACGCTGTGAAAAAAGTCGGCCGTGTTTCGGGCGTTATCGCTCCCGGACATGTTTCCACCATCATCGGAGCAGGGGTGTGGTCTTTTCTCCCAGAGGAATTTGGAATCTCAACCGTGGTCGCAGGGTTTGAGCCGATAGACGTTTTGATAGCCGTAGCCAACATCTTGCAAATGATACAACACAACAATCCAAAGCTCGTTGTAGAATATTCGCGGGCAGTAACATGGGAAGGCAACTTGACCGCACAAAAGCTTCTTTCAGAAGTTTTCGAAGTGAGAAAAGCTTCGTGGCGTGGAATCGGTTTCATCGATGACAGCGGATTCTTCTTCAAAGACAAATACGAAGACGTGGATGCTTTACAGCTTTATGGGTTGAAGGAGCCAGGAGAATCTGATTGGAGGTATGACCTCTTGCCGGGATGCCGATGTGGCCACGTGGTTTTAGGATTGGCAAGGCCTTCAGACTGTGTATTCTTCATGAAGGAATGCACACCCGCGACACCTTACGGGCCCTGCATGGTTTCAAACGAAGGGGCCTGTGCAATCTGGGCCCGGACCGGAGGGTCGATGCGAATATTCGACGCAGTGGGGTGAAATTACGTGTGCCTTGGTGTTTATGGAAAAGTGATTGGGGTTCACGGGGAGTACGCTGAGGTTGATTTCGGCGGGGGCTTAGTCAAAACAGTGATGCTAACCGTGGAGGGGGTGCATGAAGGAGACTACGTGGTTGTCCATGCAGGAATAGTGGTTTCCAAGCTGAGCCGAGAAGATTTCCTTGAAGCGTTCAGTCGAATACGTGAAATCGGTGAAAAGCTTGTTGAAAAAGGGATGATCAGCGAAGACGAGCTCGATAGGTTAGTGGACCGTAAGCTTCTAAACGGATGAAGAAAACAGGTCCTTTTTTGGGAGGTTTGGCCTACCTTGGATGAACAGGTTTTTGAAAAAATTTCTCTCGCGATGGGTTCAGGCGGTGTTGAATCTGCCCGTCTTTTAGAAGCCCTCGTTCTGAAACGAGTCCCTCACGATATGAAATCATTCAGTGGAGGGGTTGGTCTCGATTTTCCCGACGACGCCGCCGCTATACCTCTAAGAGATGGCAGCTACCTCGTCGTCACCGTCGACTCCTACACTGTGCAGCCGATTTTCTTCCCTGGTGGAGACCTTGGAACTTTGGCGGCCGCCGGAACCGTTAACGACGTATTGATGATGGGTGGAAAACCGGTCGCGGCTCTTGATTCATTGGTCATAGAAGAAGGACTGGATTATGGAACTGTGAGGCAGATTTTCGACTCGATGGTGAAAGTGTTTGAAGCCGAAAACGTCAGGCTCATCGGCGGCGACACTAAGGTAATGCCGAAGGGACAGGTTGACCAGATGGTGATGACCACTGTCGGAATCGGTTTCGCAGAAAAAATAATCGTCGACAAAAACATAGCTGTGGGGGATAAAATCATCGTATCAGGGCCCCTTGGTGAACATGGAGCGGCGATTCTTGTGGCGCAACACAAATTAGAATCCCAGGAATTCCGCAGCGACGTCAAACCACTAACCAGTTTGATGAACGAAATTTTTGCTAAATACATCGATTACGTCCACGCGGCAAGAGACCCGACTCGTGGAGGTCTCGCGATGGCCCTGCACGACTGGGCCTCCTCGTCCCACACGTCCATTTTCATCGATGAGGCCGAGATTCCGGTGCGGGAGCCAGTTTCAGCTCTCTGCGACATGATGGGCATAGACCCGCTGTTTCTCGCATCGGAGGGAGTGGTTCTTCTCGCCGTCAAGCCCGAAATCGCCGAGGAAATCGTGGCCGTGATGAAAAATTTTGGATACAGTTTTGCAAGAGTAATCGGCCAAGTGCGAGAAAACACAAGAGGACACAGCTTTGTCGTCATGAAAACCATGATCGGCGGCTACAGGGTTTTGGAGCCTCCAACCGGCGAAATAGTCCCGAGAATTTGTTGAAACCACCTAAGAGCTGTGAACAACTGTTCCTCGCACCGAAGACCACGACTGTATTGGTGAGATGGCTGTCGGGGTTTGACGGGATAACATCGCGTAGTTAGCTACGATGTCCGGCCTAGGCTGGAATAGATGCCCAAGCCGGTCGCCAAATACGCCATAATGAAGTGCGGAGCCTGTGGGCTTTGCATATCTATTTTGATGAACTTTTGACGTGATTGTTGATCAGATATTTCCGCGTCCAGTTGGGTAGGGTGCGTTGTCGCCTGGACGGCATTCCTTAGGCCACTCGGGCGGTTGGGAGTGGCGGGCTGAAGATGTCCGGCCGAAGCCTCCATCCGTACACCCCCACCCCATCAAACCCGTCTTCTACGGGAGCCCTCGTCGCCGAAACAGGCCTGTTGCCAGGCCCTACTTCGGCGATTGGCTGCCTGTTTTCGGGAGCGGCTTCGGGCTTAGATGCTTTCAGCCCTTATCCGCGGGGGCGCAGCTGCCCGGCAGTGCCCTGTAGGACAACCGGTAAACCGTAGGCCCCGGCGCTCCGTTCCTCTCGTACTGGGAACACCTTCCCCTCAGGCAGCCAGCACTCCCAACAGGTAAAATCCGATCTGTCTCACGACGGTCTGTTCCACCCGTTAGGGGAAGCCTAGCCTGCGGCTAAGGTATGGAAGAACGTTTTCAGGCATTGTGTTAATAAGTTGCTGGTAGCTTCTCCTCAGAATGTAGATTCTGTCTTTTTGGATTGTAGCCTCAATGCCAAACCTCTCGGCGAGCCATCTACGTGTCAGCTGTCTGTCTTGCATGTCATACCTGTCCACAGAGATCTTCACGGTACCAGAGGACCTGTCAAACGTCCCGTCATCGCCTACGAATACAGCAAGGGCAACCTTGTTTAACTGTGTGAGAATGATTTCGGGGACGTGTTTTTCGTTATTCCGGTAAAACAACCAGTACAACTCGGTGAAGAACCGGTCTCTCACAGTGTTAAACCCGATTTGAGAGTATGTTTTCCCGGTTCTTCTATCTAAATAAACGTGCTTGAATAAGCCGAGGCTCAGGGGTCTCAGTGCCGCATGCTTAAAACGTGCGTAGTGTTCATCCCTCTCGCTATGTCGCTGGATCAACCTCGAGTTGCCAAGTTTAGGCCTGTCGAGACATCCATCGCCGAGTAACGACCCGTAAATGATCTGAAGTTGAAGAGCTGAAACTATCATGGTGTTGGCTAAACTTCCTAGCCCATCGTTTTCTAAAAAGGCTTCCCCAACAGCGGTGTCTAAACCCAGCTCACGTTCCCCTTTGATCGGCGAACAGCCGCACCCTTGGCCGCTTCTGCACGGCCAGGTTGGGAAGAGCCGACATCGAGGTACCAAGCCGCGGGGTCGATGGGGACTCTCGCCCGCGACGAGCCTGTTCTAGGGTTGCGCCAACCCAACCTTCCGCCTCAACAGCCTCTGTTTCTCTGGGTGCCGAAAACCTATAATCGCATAAAACTTGGAACATTCATTCTTT
>JAWBKB010000009.1:0-57674 GCA_038831915.1 Candidatus Caldarchaeum sp. | reverse complement strand
CTCGTGTTCATACCGCTGTTCATCTACGGACTGATCGCTCTCTAATCACCACTTTTTGTTTCGATAAGCAAGTGGCCAGCGTGTACACGGCGTTTGGGACCGCCAGTAACTAGGCACCATGCATGTTCGAGCTAAAGTAACTCGAGTTCATAGTCCTTTGTTTAGCACATATCGCTGTGCATCCCTTCCCAGATAGGGATTCGCTATTCCACACACACGAATTTTCTCAACGTATTTATTTGTCTCGCCCAAATCATTGATGGGCCCGTGGCGCAGAATGGATAGCGCGGCGGCCTTCGGAGCCGGAGGTCGTGGGTTCAAGTCCCACCGGGCCCGTCGATGTTCGTCTACGATTCCGATGGGTTGGATGCTATGTGGTCCAGCGAAAGCAGGCGAAAGGCCCTAGTGGCATCGGGAATTTGTTAAGCTCTGTTTAATCTGGTCGAGCTCGTCCGAATTTTTACCCGTGACGGTCATCTCGATAGTCCGAAGTGTTCTGTCGCAGGGAACGGTGATTGCTATTTGTTTCATCGGTGTTCGGCGGAACCCTCTTTTGACCTCGCGGTGAACAACCGTGGCTATGTGTCCGTTGACCATTATCTTTTCTCCGCCCGACGTCATCAACCTGCCCAGCTCCTTAACGCCTTTTTTGACTTTGAACCACCTCAGCTGGTTTTCCAGTAGACCCCAGCCAATGACGAAGCTGACTCCTGACATTCCTCCTTTAATTCCGTTGTACCCGAACTTCGACGGGTTTTGCTCGACCCATTTGACAAACTCAACGTAGCTTTTCGGAGAAGCTTTTAGGTATTTAGTGTTGTACGCGATGGCGACTTGGCTGTGGAAGAGCGGTATACCATAGCCTTCAATGTTCGTACCCAGGGCGACTTTCGCATGCTCGGAGGTCATGTATTTCCATGTTGCAGCTTGGTCGGCATATTTCGTCAAAAGTCCTTCAAGGATGGCCCACGACATGAAAACCTGGTGTACGACGGCCACGTCTATGTCCCAGCACGCTTTGTTAGCGGCCCTGGCTGCTTTGATCTTTTCAAAGATCGTTCTGCTCCCGGCATCACCCGGACCGGTGTGTATTGTCACCAGTTCTATGTCGGGATGTTTCTGCTCGAACATCGGGCCAATAACGTTTTGCATTAAGGCCGGCATGTTGGCGTCGCCAGCCGTCGCGTAGACGAGTTTTGTTTTCCGATCACCGGAGAGGACTGCGGGGCTACAGACGAGAACAAGGACAGAGACAACAGCTGCCACTATTACGGCAGCCACGATTTCATACGGCAAAAATTGTTTCGCTTTATGTCTGCCGCGAGGGGTGTGGAACCGCGTGCGATAAAAATCTGATTCGGGCCAGATATATTCCAGCATAATTCCTATGGTGAGATATCGAATCAATTATCCAACCAATAGACTGATCATCTCGGAACAACAATCACTTTGTCTGGGATGAACTCGATCATGATTTTGGAGTCCAAGTTCCGTCTAAAATCTGGTGGCTCTCTGTACTTCAATCTATACTGGTCATATGCGAGCGTGTATTCGACACGGTCGCCTAGGAAGGTTCCTTCAAGACCGTCCATACCACAGCCGACGTGTTTCGCTCTGCAGCGACCCTTATTGCGTCCGGCCTGATCACGACTTAAACATTTTGACCCGGTTTGAAGCTGACCTCATTAGACTTTCTCGCGATGATTTGATGACCGTTTCCAATCTTTACCAACACCGAATCCATGTCAGACTCCACAACCTTTGCTTAAACCAAGCTTCCTTCACCGATGAATGTTGCGACAAAGCTATCGACCGGCTCTCTGTAAATTTTCTCAGGGGAACCCACTTGGCTTATTCGCCCCTGCCTCATTATCGCGGTTCCGTCCGAAATCGCGAATGCTTCCAATTGGTCATGCGTAACGTACACCGCTGTTATTCTCAATTTCTTCAGTAAAGTTTTCAGCTCGTACCGAAGTTCTTCACGAAGCTTGGCGTCGCGGTTGCTCAATGGTTCATCGAAGAGGATTGCCTGCGGGTTAAGTGCAAGCGCTCTCGCCAAGGCAACACGCTATTGTTGGCCGCCCGAAAGCTGGGTGGGATACCGGTATTCGAAGCTCTCGAGATCGACTGGTTCAAGAACCTCTTTAACCCGAGCGGTCATCTCTTCGCGAGTGGTTTTTCTGATTTTGAGCCTAAACGCGATGTTGTCGAAGACGGTCATGCGTGGCCATAAAGCATAGTCCTGAAAAACCATGCCGAGCTTACGTTTTTCCGGCGGAACCTCTGTTACATCCCTGTCGTCGATGTAAACTTTACCGGAATCAGGTGCGACGAGGCCCGCGATGACCCTCAGGGTAGTTGTTTTCCCGCATCCGCTCGGACCTTGGATGGAGAAAATTTCGCTCCTTTCAATCGAGAGTGACACCTCTTGCAAAGCAATGGTTTTGGAATACCGCTTGGAGACTCCATACAACACGATGTGTGGCAAGCGAGGTTGCCACCTGGCTTCACAGTTAAAAGCATTATTTGAAAACAGTGATTCACGGCTATAGACTCGATAATATGCTATATAGCAGGCGCCGGTTTTCGGTGGCTGTCCACAAAAGCAATCCCTAACAATTTAGCCGTTCGTGTTTTGAGCAGTCGCAGTAGTTCTTCGCAAAATCAATATTAATTAGCCATCTAATTATGCGGACGAATGGAAAAAACTGAGTATGTCGAGGTTTTGGACACGACCCTCCGTGACGGGGCTCAAACTAGGGGAGTTACTTTTACGCTTCATGACAAGCTTCGAGTTGCGGAAAAGCTTGATGAGACCGGTGTTGACATCATCGAAGGAGGCTGGCCTGGTTCAAATCCGAAAGATGAGGAATTTTTCAAAGAGGCGAAAAAACTTTCACTAACTCGAAGTCGCTTAGGTGCTTTCGGAAGCACGCGCAGGCCTGATGTTAAGCCAGAGAACGACCCATCGCTTAACGCAATAATCAAAGCTGACGTACCGGTGGCAATTATTTTCGGAAAATCATGGATTTTGCACGTTCTCGAAGTGTTGCGGACCACTCCTGAAGAAAATCTTCGCATGGTGTTTGACACGGTAGATTACCTGAGGAAGCATGGACTCGATGTTATTTTCGACGCCGAACATTTCTTCGATGGCTACCGTGATTCTCCCAGCTACGCGATGGATGTTCTGAAACAGGCCAAACAGGGTGGAGCCAGAACAATTGTTCTCTGCGACACCAACGGTGGAACTCTTCCTTTCCGAGTAGGCGAAATCGTTCGCCGTGTCCGCAGGGAAATTGACGTTACCTTGGGCATTCATGCTCACAACGACTGCGGTGTCGCGGTTGCAAACAGCCTCGTCGCAGTCACAGAAGGAGTGCGGCATGTACAAGGGACCATGATTGGGTTGGGTGAAAGATGTGGCAACGCTGACCTTACCCAGATAATTCCGAACCTTGTGCTCAAGATGAACTATCGCGCTCTAAAATCCGCGGAAGGGTTGAGAAAACTTAAGGATGTAGCATATTATATTGCGGAAATTTCAGGTTTTAACATTCCACCAAATTATCCGTTCTTTGGAATCAACGCCTTTGCTCACAAAGGCGGTGTTCACATAGACGCTATGCTCAAAAACCCACGAACATACGAGCATGTCGACCCCTCGCTTCTCGGAATGGAACGGACTCTATCCGTGTCGGAGCTAGCTGGAAGAGCTGTCCTCGTAAACCAAGCCGCGAAGCTTGGACTTTCGCTGACGAAGGACCAAGTGAGTTCTGTCCTTGACAAAATCAAGCGACTTGAGGCCGCTGGATATCATTTCGAACCGGCCGACGCCACTGTTTCGCTTTTGATTCTCGAGGCCGTCGGTTACAACGTTGAAAGGCTGAAAGTCAGAACATGGTGGGTTGAAGTTCTCGAAGCCGGGAGAATTTCCGCTCGAGCGGTTGTTTCCATGGACATAGATGGCGAAGCTGTGACTGAGATGGCGGAAGGGGTCGGGCCTGTCCACGCTCTGGACGCCGCGATAAGGGCCGCGGTGCTTAAAAGATATCCAAAACTCGAATCTACACAGCTTGTTAACTACAAAGTTTCGGTGATCGATACAAGGGAAGCCACCGCAGCGGCTGTAAGGGTTTTTGTAGAATTCAGCGACAACGGCAATAGATGGGCCACGACAGGCGTGTCGAAAAACATCGTCGAAGCAAGTTTGAAAGCGATAGTCGACGGTTATTCATATAAATTGTTGGTGGTTGACGGAGGATTTACTTCACGCTTACCAGAAGATAACGGTTCATGATGTTCCAGTATTCAACGGATACTCCGGGCTCTATCTTTGCTCTAAGGTTTTCGTCTTTGGGCAGCGGAACTTCCACAATTTGCAGAGTTTCGTTGTCCATCACGGACACCGAGTCGCCCGAAACTGCAACAACCTGTCCGCTCCGTTTATCCACGATGGGTACTTCGACTTTGTTGTCAGCAGGCCCGACCATGCTCCGCTTTACTTCATCAAAAATTCCTATGGCAACCAGCCTAACCTTCGCCGAACCATGTTTGCCCGGCTTGCTTTTTTCAACTTCCACGATTCTGCAAGGCTCGCCGTCGATGACGATGTTGTGTCCTTCCTTCAAAGAACCAAGTTCAACTGGCTTGCTCAAACCATATCTCAGACCTAAAACTTGCTTTTAAACTGATTTCGCCTCCGAAACCGAGGCATCAACATATATAGGCCGTGTCTAAAACATTTCCGTGCCGTTGCTCGCTTTACATGGCGGGGAACCGGTGAGGCGGAAGCCTTTTCCACGATGGCCTTTTTTCGACGAAGAAGAGGTGAAAGAGGTTCTCGAAGCTCTCAGAGAAGGGCCTTGGTCGGCCGGCGCTCCAAAAATCAAGCTGTTTGAAGAAGAGTTCGCGGCGTTTCATCAGGCCAAATACGGGGTGTCTTGCACAAGCGGCTCGGTTGCTTTGTTTGTGTCGCTTAAGGCTTTAGGTGTTGGAAATGGTTGTGAAGTGATTGTTCCCGCGTATACTTTTCTCGCAACTGCGACCGCGGTGATCGATGCAGGCGCGACACCTGTCATAGTCGATATTGACCCCGAAACCTATAACATCTCGCCCGAAATGGCGGCAAAAGCTGTTACAGAGAAGACCCGATGCATCATCCCAGTGCATTTAGCTGGCTGTCCAGCAGACATGGACGCGGTGAAAGAAGTTGCTGAGAAACATGGGTTACATGTTTTGGAGGACGCTGCTCAGGCGCATGGCGCTGAATGGAAAGGCCGTCGAGTAGGCTCGATAGGTGACATGGCAGGGTTCAGCTTTTATCAAAGCAAAAACATGGCCAGCGGAGAGGGCGGCATAATTACGACAAATGATGAGGGGCTCGCCGCTTTGGCTCGAAGCCTCGTCAACGTGGGCAGAGACGTCAAAAAAGGATGGTATGAACACGTGAGGTATGGCTGGAACTTCCGCATGACAGTTTTTCAGGCCGCCGTTTTGCGAGCCCAACTCCGACGACTACCGCAGATGAACAGCAAACGAGAAGCCGCAGCCGTTTTCCTACGTCAAAAGCTTTCGGAAATCGACGGGGTCAAACCACTGGAAAAACCAAAAAACGTAACGGCTCACAGCCATCATCTTTTCATCGTCCGCGTCGATTATCGCAGATTCGGCTTCAAAAGCAAAGACGATTTTGTCAAGGCGTTGAACGCGGAAGGAATTCCATGCAACGCAGGTTACCGGCCGCTCAGCAGCTATTCTTTCATCGCCGAAAAATCCAAAACACCATTTCCGATACCGATAGCTGAAAACGCGAGCTGGAGTGAAGCGGTCTGGATTCCACAATACGTTTTACTGGCTGAGAAAGAAGATTTGATGGATGTCGTCGAAGCTTTCGAGAAACTGCGAAAATCAGCCAGTTCTTAAATTTCCCATTTCCAGGTAACAGACCGTTCGAGCTTGGAAGGCGCCTTCGTCAAAACAGTTGGGTCGGTTTGCCTGTTTTCAAAACTACTTCCGTAACTTCGGCGGAACGCAGCATTCCGCCCAACGCCTCGACTTCCTGCTTTAACGTAGGCAAAATTTCGTTGGCTTGTTCAACCGTTTTTGGGAGCCTGACACGGCCCTTTTCAATCGCCGAGAAGAAAGCAGAGCAATGTATCACTTTGTTTTCGACTTTCTTGGGTACAACGCGTGAAGCTCTATGCTTTCTCAGCAGTTCTTCAATTTGTTGTATGTTGAGTCCTTCGACCACGATGTCTAGTCGTGGTGCTTTTTCCAAAACAACGAAAAACCCCAAGATAAATTTGAAGCGCTCCTTCGAAGTCCGGGTTGGCCCGTGTCATACCCACGATGGTGTATTCCTGTCCTTCGGGTATGAGAAATCGCTGTGATAGCTCGGGTGGAATTGTCGCGATGAGGCTGTTTCCACTTCTTCGGATTACGCCGCGGAAGCTGACGGTGTCTTGAACCCATGACAAATTATTCTCCAGTCGTTTTCATAGCGCCAACAGTATAATAGCTTTGTGCCGAAGTTCGGTTCAAATCTTCTTCAAGGATTGGATAATGCGTGGCAAGCCAAGCGGCGAAAAGTTTGCCTTTCGATGTTAACTCGTACCGGACACGGATAGGTCTGGCACCAAGGTCGTAACAGGCCCGAACCAATCCCGAATTGACGAGTTTCTTAAACCGATTAGATGCAACTTTCCAGCTCAGACCGCGTATAGCCGAAACAACTTCGGAGCTGAATTTTGGAGAATCGAGCAGACCAACTAGAATTTGTTTTGTCCATTTACATTTCAACACCTCCGCAACAACCGTCACCGGGATATGGTTCGTCAGAAGCTTCGCAGCATCGACGAGGATTTCACCGCGCTTGTTCAAAGAATAGACCTGCCCGACGTGTTCGACATATCCATGGGAAGCGAGGATGTCAAGCTTTCTCGAAAGACTTTTGGCGTCCAAAGATATCTTTTTGCAGAGGTCAGAAAACCTGTGTGGTCCCTCATAGAGCACCACCAATATCGGCAGGCTCCACTTGCACCTAAGTATTTTCGACGAAAAAACATCGTTGAGTGAGGTTTGCATTTTCACAAAGAGGTCGTGAAAAGATTTAAGCCTTCAACGAGCTGGCAAAAAGGTAACCGCCTAACCTTTTTGCAACAACTTTCTAAAATAAAACAAATCAAAGTTCGAGTTCATGAGCGGCGAAATTCCCGGATACATGTACGGGAGCAAAGATTTGCCAGAGGCCCCGGTGTCTGATGATGAATTCAAACTTCTCAAAAAAACCGTGCTTTTCACCGACGAAGACATCAATTACTTGAGGATGGCGGGCGATGTTTTGAAAGACCAAGTTGACGACGTTCTCGACCTGTGGTATGGATGGGTGGGTTCACATCCTCATCTGGTCTACTACTTTGGGCACAGAGAAACAAGTCAGCCGATAAGCGAATATTTGGAAGCTGTGCGAAAAAGGTTTGGCAAATGGATTCTCGACACGTGTTTCAGAGAATATGACCGCGACTGGCTCAACTACCAGCTGGAAATTGGCCGTCGCCATCACAGGCAGAAGAAAAACAAAACCGATAAGGTTGAATCAGTCGAACATATTCCCCTTCGATACCTGATTGCGTTCATTGTCCCGATAACTTCGACCATCAAACCGTTCCTCGCCAAAAAAGGTCATTCAGCCGAAGATGTTGAGAAGATGTATAACGCGTGGTTTAAAGCGGTGACTTTGTCGGTGGCGTTGTGGAGCATTCCATATGCTAACAAAGGAGAATGGTAAGAGCTACTTTTTCAACAGTTCCCGTAAATCTTTCGCTTCTCCTCTTTTGACGTAGAGGATTTTTGTGTCAATTTTGACTCTGAGTCCGATGTTTCTGAATAATGTGTAGAGGTCTCCGGCGTCGATGGTTTCGGTTATTTTTCCGGCTTTGATGATTTCGGTGAGTTTTTCAACGATGGCCTTTGTTTCTTCGGGATATTGTTCGAGAGCGGCTTGGAGTATTTCTTCGCCTTTTGCGTCGAGATGCCTACGAACAATATCCAATGGTGTTTCTTTGGGTTCTGGTAGCTGGGGTTTCGGCTCCGGCTTCGACAGCTGTGAAACCATTTTCATCATGCGTTGGAGCTGAAGTCTTTTCAGCTCGAGGTCCTCCGACATTTTACGAGGGCCTCCGCACCCCGAGCCGGATTCCGCGAAGTAGAATCGATGGCCCGCCGAACCAGACTGGAATGCCTTGCATCGGGTCGCCTTTACCACAGTATCCGGCGTAGAATTGCAGGTCGTCAGCAACCGCCGCAACCGATGACCAAAGCCCCTTAGTTGTCAAATCCACTACGGGGTCCCGTATCATTTCCGCGAGCTTTCCATCTCGGACTCTGTAAGCCACAACACCCACATAACGCTGGTTCCATCGTCTGTCATCGATGTTCCATTCCTGGTAGCTCTTGATGTATACGCCGTTCCGCATGATTTCGAAGAGTTCTTCGAGGCTGTGGTCTCCAGGCTTTAGATATGTGTTCGCCATACGGACGATGGGTTCTTTATTGTAGCTGTTGGCGCGCGATGCTCCGTTGCTATGCGTGCCGAGCTCCGCCGCCGTTTCCCGGTTGTGAAGCAAGCCGCTTAAAATTCCTTTATCGATCAAAACGCGTTCCGTCGTGGCAACGGCCTCATCGTCGTACAGGTAGTAGCCGAAAGAATGTGGAAGCCGGGGGTCGTCGACGACTGTGACAAGCTCGGTTCCGATGCGTGTTCCGAATAATTCCGGCTTTACGTATGTTTCACCGGCTTGTGCTGCTTCTCTTCCGAGCATTCGGTCTGCCTCTCCAGGGTGGCCACAAGATTCGTGGCATACAAGGCCGACGATTTCAGAGCCGAGAACGACGTCAACCGGTTCCCGCGGCGGTTCAACACCCTTCAACAAGGCTTTGCTGATGTCTTTTGATTCTTCAGCCATCCTTTCAGGCAGGTTCCATTTTTCAACAGCCTCCCAGCCCGACGATTCTCCAAGGTTTTCGAATCGCTGAACCGCGCCTTTCTGCTGATGAAAGCCGGTTATGATGTAATTGGCTGTAACTCGTGGTACTTGAAACCTGACGTTTCCACCGTCCGAATTTATAATGTGTTTTTGAGTATCCCATTTCCCGACCTCGATGAACCTTGAAACAAGTTTGACGCCGAGTTTATCAGCGGCGTTTACCGCAGCTGCGTCGGCTTCCTTCAGCAACTCGATTTTATCGGCGGTGTCGATGTTTTCGTATTTGACCCTTGGTTTCACGATGTCAGAGGCCGACACTAATTTTTCTTCGGACATCCGAATGTTTTGAGACAGCCGTGAAGCACTTTTGGTGAGTGAAAAAGCCGTGGAGACCGCTTTCCGCAACGACGCTCTGTCTAAGCTGTTGACGTATGCGAAGCCAAGGCTTCCTTTGTACAGGAGGCGGATGCTAATTCCTTTTTCAACTATGTCCGCTGAAACCTCCGCAACGCCGTTTTTAAGAACGATTTGGGACTGATGATCTCTTTGGTACCGGGCTTCTATGTAGGACGCGCCGAGCTGACCGCCGACTTTTATCACGTAGTTTAACAGGTCTTCCATGGCTATGCATACAGAAGATACGACGATATATAACAGTATTTGATTTCGTTAAAATTTCGCAGAAACAGTTTTTCGGGAAAAGCGATTTCAGTATTTCGCGCCGCGTGTTGTTTCGGTTAAGTAAAGAAGTGTCTTGGCTCGGTAGTAACATACTTTGGCTTTTTCCAAAAGCTTCGATCTGATTTCTTCGTGTATTTCAAAGGGCGGGTTGGAAAGTTTTTCGATAATGTCTTCGAGCATGATTACGACGAGGTCGAGACGCGCCTCCATGGCGAGCATTTTTTCACAGTAATCAAGTTGTTCCGTCAGCGAGTTCAGCAGTTCGCCGCTCGTCTCCATTCCGCGAATTAACCCATCCTAAAAAACGTATTAAGTGTTTCGCAGAATCCTACAACAAAACTACCATGAGCCAGGTCGACGAAAACATATATCGGCAAAGCGGGCTTATAGAGCGATGTGCTCCAAAAGCCGACAAGTAGAGTGGAACGTTCTCGTCGAAACCGTTCATGCTCTTCCTCTTTACGCAAGCCACAAGGCGTACGTTAGGGACGAAATTCTCCTAACCAAGCCGAATGTTTCGGTGGAAGAGCTGGTTCAGAGAATCGGAGCTACAAGAGGAGAGGCAATGGTAATTCTCTGGGAACTTCGAAAAACCGGCGATGAAGTGTTGGAGATGTTGAAGGAGGGTCTTCATGAACAGCCAGTGTATTCGTTAGCTGCGTTGGGAGGGACATTTTCCATTTTACATGTTGGACACATGGCTCTGCTGGCCACCGCTTATTCTAAGGCGGAAAAAGTTTTGTTAGGTGTGTCGTCGGACAATTTCGTCGCGAAGCTGGGCAAAAAGCATCCAATACCGCCATATGAGGAGAGGGTTAAACAGCTCAGGGATTTTCTTTCGAGGCAAGGTTGGTTAGAAAGAACTCGGATAACAGCTCTTGAAGACCCTTATGGACCCACGGTTGAAGACCCTGCGATAGAAGTTTTGGTAACAAGCCCTGCAACCGCTTACCGGGCGGGCGAAATCAACATGAAAAGAACTGAACGCAATCTGCCCCCGCTCGACGTTTACGTTTGTCCCCTCGTGGTAGCCGACGATGGCTACCCTGTTTCAACCACTCGGATAATGGCGGGCGAAATCTCCGCAGACGGCAAAACATTCAGGAAAGAGCAGGAACGAGGTTAGTCGCCGCTATATATGTAAAAATCATGACAAGTAACGCGGATTTGCGTGAAGTTTGATGCAGATGCATCACAAAAAGTCCTGCATAAACCGACATCGCAACTCTCCACAGGAAGTTCTTGACGACGCTCAATGTCGGGAGATACCCGCCGGCTTGGTCGCTTACTAAAGCGATGGAATTCAACACGATGTTACGGGAAACCAATTCCTTGAATTCAAATGATTCAACTGTTATTTTTTCTGGAAGAACATGGGGAGGGGCTAATGGCTGTTCGAGGAAGGCCAGAGGCACGGTTGTTTGGATGATTTTTTCGATGTCCGCAGACGAATACGCACCGGGCTGCACAGCTTTTCCCTCCACGTCCACCCGAGTGATATTGGCCTTCCTGGCATAAACGACGTCAGAACTGATGGCCTGCTTAACACCGTTTTCGTCAACCCATGTAAGCGACGCATCCCGGAAAACCACTTCTCTAAATTCCGCGCCGAATACGTAGTATTTCTGTGGACTCGAGAAAGTGGCTGAAACCAAAAACAACACGTTGATGATTGCAAAAATCGAGAAAAGATAAAGGAAAGCGGTAAGAAATACGCGCATCGACGAATGTGTTTTCCCGAGGAATCTTCCAAAAATCCGTCCTACTCCGACGAAGATGACGAGGGCAACGAAGACCGTCACAAGGCTTGACATCACGAGGTAATCGGTTTGGAAAAGCCGAAGCTCAACACGTGAATAAGGCCCGAGAGCGATTTCATGAACCGTCTTAAACTGGAAAACGTATAGCGATATGAGTATCTGGGATATTGCCGCCGCCGTGAAGACCAATAATGCTTTTCTGATGTCCTTTGGTGCGTCTATGTTCTTGACTTTGGATGGGTCGGCGAGAAGCGTTAACGGGTTCATCGGTTACTATGTCCGTAGGAGAACTTCGCGGCGGAGAAGCTGGATTGCAAGTGCTGGGTCTACTCCTTTCGGGCAGACTTTGCTGCAGGAATCTGCGAAATGGCATCGGAGCAGAGACCATCCGTCGGCGAACGGCTTCAACCTATCAACGCCTCCCTCATCCCGGCTGTCTGCATAATACCTGTAAGCCTGTGCAAGAGCCTGAGGCCCGAGGAATGTTTTGTCAGTCGCCACGATCGGACACGCAGCATAGCAGAGACCGCATTTAATACAATACGCAAACTGAACATATCTTTCGAGTTCTTCGTCGCTCTGCAGATAGGATATGTTGGATTTCTCCTGTTCGTATGTGTCCACGCGGATAAGATATGGCTTGACGGCGCGATGTTTCTCGAAAAACTCTTCAAAATCAGTGACCAGGTCCTTGATTATGGGGAAGTTTCGTAGAGGTTCGACGACTATGGTTCGTGATTTCAGCTCCTGAATGAGGGTGTAGCATGCGAGCCGTGGAAGACCGTTTATCATCATGCCGCATGAGCCGCATGTCGCCATTCTGCATGAAAAGCGTATCGACAAAGTGGGCTCGAGCTTCTCCTTGATGTAAAGGAGACCTTGGAGAACTGTCATACCTTTCCGCGTCGGAACTTTAAATTCCTGGAAATGTTTGCGTCCGTCTTTGTCGGGGTCGTACCGGAAAACCTTGAACTTTACTTCCTCCAACACGTTTCACCTCCTACATGTTCCCCAAGATGTTGGCTATTACGATTGTTCTCGTGCCATAGATGACCACGGCTACCGCCGCAATGATGATTACGATGTTGACGATTTTGAGATACGTCGGGCCTTGGTAAAGCTCGGACAAAATCGTCCGAAGACCGTTGAATCCGTGGAAAGCCACTAGGACGAGTAGGGCTTGAAGGGTCGCGGCGAGGAAAATGTTTCGGTAGACAGCCATAACTGATAATGGATGTCCGTCGAACGCCATGCTTTCCTCGTATAGGCTTAATAGAAAAACGGTCGCGAGATGAATGCCACCTGCGATTAATATTCCCAACCCCGTGATGTAGTGTAGTAGTTGAACGGTTTTTGCCTTCATAGCTGCAACACCTTGAAGAAGATGTCAAGAGAATAGATGACGGATGCGGTCGCAAGCAACACGGTTATCCAGAAAATCGCCCGTTGGACTTTCGACATGGAGCCTGGACGGTAGGGATATTCAGGCCTGGTTGGTTTCTCAAGTATGAATCCGAAATGGGCGAGGACCAGTCGGACGCCGTTGAACGCGTGGAAGAAAATCATGAATCCTAGTATTACAAGACCTGCGTCGAAAACCGGGTTGGCGAGAAACTGTTTGGTTTCGTTCCAAACAGATTTGGCGAAGTCATACGGTGGAACAGTCCACACGGACGGGCCGCCTACCACTTGTCCCGTGCTCGCGACATGCATTACGAAGTAGAGTGTGATGGCGACGCCGGAAACACGCTGCAACGTGTAGCTCCAGCGTTCCAGCCCGTAGCGGAAAGGTAACAGCCAAGTCTTCAAAGCGGTAATTAACGTGCTCATTTTCAGTACCTCCTTTCGGTGGGCATGTACTTGTTAATCACGGGGCTGACGTATTCGATGCGTGGACCATCCTCGGTGTAATATGCCAACGTGTGTTTGAGGAAGTTTACGTCGTCGCGTTTAGGATAGTCGACACGCGCATGTGCTCCACGTGATTCTTTCCTGTTCAACGCCGACACCAAAATCACTTCAGCCACCTCAAGCATCATCTCTATCTCTAAAACATTCATCAAATTGGTGTTGTAGTAGCGACTGCTGTCAACCACTCCTCGAAACATTCTTTCTTTCAGTTTGCGAATTGATTCGAGTCCTTCGAGCATACCTTTTTCTTCACGGTAGATGTGGCAGGTTCGCTCCATGGTTTTCTGAAGCTCGTCACGGATGTCGTAAGGGTTTTCTTTAGGCGCTTTTCCCAGAAGCTCATCGTAGACGTGTTTTTCGATGTACGCGGAATCCTGATTGTTGACTAATGAATTGTTGTGTCCCGCGAGAACGTATTCAGCCGCTGCATGGCCCGTGATCGCTCCCCAAACAAGGCATTCCGTCGTCGAGTTGCTGCCAAGCCTGTTGGCTCCATTGATGGATACGCAGGCGACCTCGCCGGCTGCCCAGAGACCAGCCACATTGGTCGCCCCCATGATGTTCGTGTCAACGCCTCCCATGTAATAGTGTGCTACCGGCCTCACGGGGATGGGTTCGTCGATGGGGTCGATGCCGGCCAACCGCATGCAGTATTCGCGGATTCCGGCTAGCCTTTCCTTGATTTTTTCAGCACCCAACTCACGAAGGTCGAGATACAGATGCTTTACACCGTCTGGGCCTTCTACACCGTATCCTTCAACGATTTCATTATACATGGCTCGTGAAACGATGTCTCGTGGGGCGAGCTCCAATTTTTCTGGAGCGTATTTCTTCATGAATCGCTCGCCTTTTGAATTGATTAGGATGCCTCCTTCGCCTCTAGCCGCTTCCGTGATTAGAATACCTGACGGAACAAGGCCGGTGGGATGAAACTGGACAAATTCCATATCTTTAAGGGGAACGCCGACTTTGTAGGCGATGTAGTATCCGTCGGGAGTCGATGAATAGCCGAATGATGCGAAAGAATACATACGGCCTGCGCCGCCGGTGGCCAATACGCAGGCCTTCGCAGCTACTTTATGAATCTTCCCGGTTTTTAGCTCGAGCGCTGCAAATCCCTTAAATTTGTTGTTCTCCACAAAAAGGTCGACAGCCGCCCACTCCGGAAAGAACTTGATGTTGTCATATTTCAGAGCGGTGTCGTAGAGCGTGCTCATTTCGAAGAACCCGACCTTGTCTTCGGCGTAGCAGGCCCGCGGATAGCTTTGTCCACCGAAGAACCTTTGAGCTATTCTGCCGTCTGGTCTTCGCGCCCAAGGCATCCCCCATCTTTCAAGCTGTAAAATTTCCTCAGGTGCTTTCTTTACGAACAATTCGACTGCGTCCTGGTCCGCGAGGAAATCAGACCCCTTAACCGTGTCATACGCGTGGGAGTTCAACGAATCTCCTTCCTCAGGATAGAGCACGGCCGCAGTACCACCTTCCGCCGAAACAGAATGCGAACGCATCACCTGAGTCTTCGTGAAAACCCCGACGGTAATTTTGTCCCGCGCTGTCCGCGCCGCTTCAATAGCCGCCCTCAGCCCTGCCAGCCCCGAGCCGAGGACGGCTACGTCAACATCTATATCAGCTACCATTCGAATGCAAAACGCCTTTCCACAATTTAACGCTAACCGGATTTCATAGTTTTCATCTTCTGCAACGTGATTCGTCCTTTTTCAGGCTCAACAACCATACGAAGCTTTTCACCGACTCGAAACCTGAATTGGCTGTCAGAAGCGACACGCGAAGGGATGTGTATGTAGAGATAGGTTTTGCCGCTTACGTGTCTCTTCTTCCTGATGTAGACCATCGCTTCTAGCGGCATTTCTCAGAATATTCTACATCCTCTTGGTTTATAAGATTTGTATATAAAAATCTCAGGAAAGAATTTCCGCGGCTTTTCCCGCTATCGCCGCGGCCATTTCGCTTGTTTTCGCACTTCCTCCGAGGTCGACTGTTACATATTTCTTCTCGGCGATAACTTGTTCCGTCGCTTTTTCGATTGCTTCGCCGTATTTGGTTAGTCCGAGGTATTTGAGCATCCAAGCGCCAGCGAGAATTGTGGCTGTGGGGTTGACGCGGTTCATCCCTTTGTATTTTGGTGCGCTCCCGTGTGCTGGTTCGAACATCGCGTATCTGTCTCCGATGTTTGCGGCGTACACCATGCCGATGTTTCCGACAAGGCCTGAAGCAGCCTCGGACAAAACATCCATAAAAAGGTTTGTGCTGAGTAAAACGTTATTGTTGAAGCGGTCAGGGTTTTTGATTAGTTGCTGAGACATGTTGTCGATGTAATATTCCTCGTATTCGATGTCGGGGTATTCTTTGGCGACTTTTTCCACCGCGTTCCAGAACACACCGTCCGTGACGCGGAGAATGTTCCGTTTCGTGATTACGATTACTTTGCTCCAGCCCCTTTCGAGAGCCGCTTTGAAGGCTACGCGGGCGATTCTTTCGCTTCCACGGGCTGTGATTTTCCGCACAGCAATCGAAACATCGTCGGTCAGCCTATATTCGATGCCGGAGTAAAGGCCTTCAGTTGCTTCTCTCACGCATACAAACTCGAAGTCGCCGAAAATTTGAGACAACGGACTTTCTGCTCCTTTAAAGGTTCTGATGGGCCTGATGTTTGCGTAGAGGTCCATTTCCTGCCTTATAGAAACGGCTACGCTTCGGGGTGCTTTCGGGTCTGGAGGAGTAGTCGTCGGAGATTTGAAACATGCGTCGCTTGATTTGATGGCCTCCCACGTTTCAGGCGGAATCATGCTGTCTCCTCCATGTTTCATCCACCATTCCGAGCCGGCTTCACATTCAATCAACTCAAGAGGAGGAGAGACGGCTTCGAAAACCTGTTTGAGGGCCGCTGTCAGCTCCGGTCCGGTTCCATCTCCTCTAATTAGCACGGCTTTGCGCATAAATGTCCCCGGAATTCAAAGCATCGGTTACCTAATAGCTTTGTCTCAGCTCTTTGAGAACTGTTTCAGGAGTTAACGGTAGCTTTCTAAATCTTTTTCCAACCGCACGCGAAACGGCGTTGGCGATCGCGGAAGCAACAGCGTTTGTGGCGAGTTCTCCGATGCTTTTAGCTCCATATGGACCATATGGGTCGTACGAGTCGGCGAAAAACACGGAAACTTTGCCGATTTCCGTGGCCGATGGAAGTAAATAGTCCATAAAGCTCGGGTTGGCGTATTTGCCGTCTACGACGACCACCTCCTCGGTCAAAGCATATCCTACACCGGTCGCAATACCGCCGTGAGCCTGACCGACAGCCTCCGAATAATTCACCACTTTGCCGATGTCGTAGCCGCCGGCTATTCTCTGAACTTTTACTTGTCCTGTTTCAAGGTCAACAGATACTTCGGCGAAAATGACAGCCCAGCTCGGAGGCGCCGCGTTGGGCCTGAGACCGCTGACCGCTATCGGGAGAAAGCCTTTCCGAATCTTATACCGCATCGCAACATCAGACAACGTTATCTTTTTCTCCGCAAATTCGACGTGCTTGATTTCTCCGTCCTCGATGACCAAGTCTCGGGGAGAACATTCCATCATATCCGCTGCCTGCTTAAGAATCTGTTCACGAAGCTTCTCAACAGCCGCGATGACGCTGAGTCCCCCTACATATGTTCCTCTGCTCGCGTGGGTTCCCATGTCGAAAGGCGCGTATTGAGTATTGCCGATTTCAACGTAAACCTGTTCGGGTTTAACTCCGAGACTTTCCGCACAGATAGCTGCCAGTGTTTCATGTTCACCGGGGCCCATCTCTACCATGGCTGTGTTCAGAGTAATTGTTCCGTCTTCGTTGAGCTTTAAAACTACTCCTGCCCCTTCTTGACGGTCCTGGTTTTCAGACATCTGCCCACCTGTGCCAGAAGTATGATGGCCGACGGCGACACCGCATGCATACGTTACACCATTAACAACTTTGGACTCGGTTGTCCAGCCGAAAGCTTTGGCAGCCCTTCGAGCCACCTCCTCGAGCTTCATCGAACGAATCACGGTTGTAACCGTCGGGCCCTGACCATAGTAGATGTCACCTTCCTTGGGGAGGTTTTTGAGGCGGAATTCGAGAGGGTCCATTCCCAAGTCTTCAGCTATTTCGTCGATAAGTGATTCAAGGGCGAAGTTTTGTTGCGGGTTTCCAAACCCACGCATCGCTCCGCAGACAGGCAAATTGGTGTACACACCTTTTCCGTCGAAATATCGGTAGGAAGCAGCGTAACTGGAGATGAACCATCCTCCAGTGCACGTGACGGCTTCTATCATATGGTCCGCGTAAGCACCGCTCTGCAGAACCGCTTTCATCTCCATCGCCTCTATGCGCCCGTCGCTCGAAACACCGATGCGGGCATCCATGTAAGCCGCTCTACGAGCCGTCGTATAGAAATCCTCTTGACGAGAGGAAACAAATTTCACAACACGTGCTGTGACGAGAGCAAGATAGGCGATGACAGGTTCGTGAATCGCGAGATTATACTTGGCTCCGAACCCGCCGCCCAAAACCATGCCGTGAACAACGATTTTGTGCATCGGTAGCTGGAGAGCTTTTGAAAGCCAGTAACGCGTGCCGTGAATCGACTGAGTAGTACAGTAAACATCCAAAGACCCGTCCGGTCTGGGCGAAACAATCATCGCCCGCGGTTCAATCGCGGCGTTGTATAGAATCTGTGTCTTGAAGCTGTCTTCGTACGTTTTGCTGACCCGTGAATATGCTTGGTCTCGGTTCCCGACTTCAACAACGTCGGCGTATCCGACATTTGACGTCAGTTTCTTGACAACGCCTCCTACTTCGATTTCTGTATGAACGAGAGGAGCGTCGGGTTCAAGGGCCTTCGGGGCCGAGTCCACGTATTCAAGGACTTCGTAGTCGACTTCGATGGCTTCGACGGCGTCCATGGCCGTTTCGGGGGTTTCAGCTGCCACGGCTGCGACTATGTCTCCGGCGAATCTCTGCACTGAGTCGATGAGCCTACGGTCTTGAATGACTTTCCACGGAACAGGTGAAAAAGTTCGTCCAAACCTGTGTTGCGGAACGTTGAACGGCGTTAAAACGGCTTTGACGCCGTTCATTTTCAGTGCTTTTGATGCGTCGACGTGTTTGACGACGGCGTGCGGATATGGTGAATGAAGTAGGGCGGCGTAGAGAGCTTTACCGGGCAGTGTGTCTGCCGTGTACTTTGTCCGGCCAGTCACACGTTGGATTGCGTCGCGTCTCGGCCAATCTTTTCCCACGTATTTGAGCGATGTCTGCATTTTGTTTCACCTTTTCAGCTTCTGAGCGATTTCTTCCATTTTTAGCGGTATGTTGTCTACGTCTATTCCAGTCGCGTTTTTTACGGCGTTCGCTATCGCTGCGGGCAGCGGTATCAGGGCGAGTTCAGCCAACCCCTTAGCGCCTAACGGCCCATGTGCACATGCGTCCTCATGGTAAACAGGTTCTTCGATGACTGGTGTGTCAGTAGCCGATGGTATGAGATAATCCATGAAACTCGCCGTCAGAAGCCGTCCTTCTTCAAAAACCATGTTTTCCAAAAGCGAATAGCCGAGTGATTGTAGGATTGAGCCGTGAATCTGGCCTCGGGCGATTGCTGGGTTGATGATTTTTCCGCACGCAGCTCCGGGCCAGACACGTGTGACTTCGACCTTGCCAGTTTCTGTGTCGACGCGGACCTCAACCATCACTGCCGAGAAACTGTAGACAGTGTAGGCATGTCCCTGACCTGTTGATTCGTCAAAACGCCCTTTCTTCAGGAAGAAATACCCGCTCGCCGTCAAGTCGACACCTCGCGAATAACAAGCAGCGACGACTTCACGCCAGTCAAGCATTTTGTTGGGAACTCCTTTCACAGAAATTTTTCCGTCTACGATTTCTATGTCTTCCGGGTTCGCTTCAAGCATTTCAGCCGCTGTCCGGGCTATTCGTTTTCTGATGCGGCCTGCGGCGACGAGAGCGGCCGAGCCTCCCAGCGTTAATCCCCTCGACCCATGTGTTGCTCCGGTGTCAGGTGCGTTGCTCGTTCCCCCTTCAAGCCTTATCCATTCATATGGAACGCCGAGAACTTCCGCTACAACCTGTTTAATCGCAGTGTGCGTGCCTTGACCGAATTCCACTATTCCCGTGGAAATTCCCACGCTGCCATCCCTATACACCGTTAACGTCGCTGAACCCCAATCAGGCACACCTCTACTCGTGCTTATGCCGTGCCATCCAACCGCGAACCCATACCCAATCAAAGAACCGTTTTCACGACGAGGGTTCAAACCACGGAAAGCTGACCTCATCTTTTCAACGAGAGGAGCTATTCCCGTGTCCTCCGGCATCGGCTGCGAAGTGGCTGACAAATCACCTGGCCTTAGAAGGTTTTTCAGCCTGAATTCCACAGGGTCGATTCCAAGCTTTGCCGCGAGTTCATCCATCTGTCTTTCTGCGGCGAATTGTGCCTGTGGATTTCCGAATCCACGGAAGCTTCCCTGATACACTTTGTTGGTGTAAACGAGTTTGCCCACAACGTTCACATGGGGAATTTTGTAGGGCCCCGAAACATGTACGCAGGCTCTCCAAAGAGTGTATGGGCCACGGTTAGCGTAAGCACCGCTGTCAAAAATCACCTCAGCTTGGAGAAACTTGAGTAAACCATCGTTTGAAGCACCTGTTCTACAGTGGATTATAGCTGGGTCGCGTTTACAGTGGCTTGTGAAACTTTCTTCTCGGCTATATTGCAGGAAAACGGGTTTGCCTGTCTTCCACGCAGCTAGGGCGGCTTGAGCGGAGACAATTGGGCCCATGTCGTCTTTTCCGCCGAAAGCACCTCCAACCGCGGCCTGCACAACCGTAACCCTGCTGTAGGGAAGACCAAGCACACGCGCGACAGTTTTCTGAGCAAGATGAGGATACTGGGACTGTCCGATAACCGTGACACCGTCAGGGGCAGGAAATGCAAGCGCGGCCTCTGTTTCGATGTATGCATGGTCTTGCGGCGCCAAACGGTAGGTTTTCTCCACTATTACGTCCGACTGGGATTCGCCAACTGACACATCCCCCTTTCTGACATTCGCCGTAATAGCTACGTTCGAACCACGTTCATCATGCACCAACACCTCATTCCTCAACGCGTCGAAAACATCGAAAACCGGTGGCAAAGGTTCAACATCCACTTCAACTTTTTCGAGAAGGTCTTCCGCACGGTAGCTGTTGTCAGCGACGACTATGGCAACTGGTTCGCCGTAGAACCTGATTTTACGCTCTGCTAACGCCGGCTGGTCAGCGATGGCATATCCCACCTGGTTTTCACCGGGAACATCCCGAGCCATGACAAGAACGCCGTCACTATCAAGCAATCGTATGGATTTGATGATTCCATGCGGAACCGAGCTTCGGACTATTCTAGCCGTCAAACATTTCCGATCAACATGGTCTTCGACGTATCGGAGCATCCCTTTAACGCCGGCGACTGATTCAACACGCACAACGTCTTTCTTCACAACAAAAAAACGTTCGCGGGAAAGCCATTCGCTAATGATGTTGTAGGCATCTTCGTCAACGCCCGATAACATATCATCCTCGCGAGACTATGCTAAGGATTTAAGGTTAAATCATTCATATCAGCCAGACAGATGTGTCCAATCTGCTGATAAAGAACGGCAGCGTTGTTTTTCCACACGGTGTTGTCAAAACGGACATTGTTGTTGAAAATGGGGTCATTGCAGGTTTTGCAAGAACATCCGCGTTACGGGGTGCTGAAATCATCGACGCCGAAGGTTTGCTGGTTTTCCCCGGCTTCGTCGATGAACATGTTCATTTTCGTGAACCTGGCTACGAATCGAAGGAAGATTTTCAATCAGGCTCGGCTGCGGCTGAGGCTGGTGGCGTTACTACGGTTCTCGAAATGCCGAACACGTCTCCGCCGGTAGTTGATGTTAAGGAACTCCGTCGAAAGGCGGAAATCGTCAAAGACAAATCTTTCGTCGACTACGCTTTGTATGGTGTCCTAATTGACGAAAACATAGAAGAGATAGACGAATTGTACGAAGCTGGCGCGGTCGGGTTCAAAGCTTTCCTCGGACCCACCACGGGTGACATCGCAACACCATCAGACGCAACAATCTTCGAAGCCCTGACAAAATCAGCCAAAAAACAATACACTATCGCGTTCCACTGCGAAAACAGAAACCTCGTACACTACTTCGAACAAAAAGCGAGGCAACAACCTGTCTCACCTCTGAGTCATTTGTATTCGAGACCGGCGATTTGCGAAGTCGATTCGGTGAGGAAAATCAACTATTTCGCTGCAAAAACTGGAGGAAACGTGTTAATCGTGCATCTTTCAAGCGGCGAGGCCGTGGATTATCTGCAGAACGAAAAATCGCCAAACGTGACAGTAGAAACCTGTCCCCACTATTTGTTGCTCGACAGCACCACCTATGAAAAACATGGAACACTTATGAAGGTGAATCCGCCGATACGTTTTCCCGAAGACCGGAGCAAGCTGGTAGAAGCCGTTCAACTAGGATTGATAACGAACATAGGCTCCGACCATGCGCCACACACGCTTGAGGAAAAACAACGTCCTGTTTTCGAGGCTCCGGCTGGAATGATTGGTGTCGAGTTAATGGGCCCTTTGTTGGTTGACGCGGCGTTGAAAGGAATGATTCCCATTACCAAGATATCTGAAATTCTCGCTGCCAACCCGGCTCGAACATTCGGACTCTATCCGAAGAAAGGCGGGTTGACGATAGGCTCAGACGGCGACTTTGCTATCTTTGACCCCCGAACACCGGACACAATACACTCATCGCGTCTCCACAGCAAACAAAAATTCACACCATTCGACGGATACAAAGTTTCCGCCACGCTGCGATACACAATTCTGAGAGGAGAAGTCATTTACCGCGACGGCAAGCTAATCGACAAAAGAATTGGACAATGGGTCAAACACTAAGCTACTCATAAAACGCTGTCGAGAATCACGGCCGTAAGTATGATCAGCAGCTGCGGACTGGTTGTTTTGAACAATACATAGGCTGTTTTCTTACTCGGCTTCAGGATCAACGCCGCAGAGGGCACGGCTATTGTCAACCCGCTGACAACGGCGGCGGTCAGATAAACGATTCCGTATTTCTCGGGGTAGAGGATGTAGAGCAGGAATGTGAAAAGCACGGAGATGATGGTGGTTAATGAGATGCATCGAATGGCTGTTGCTTCTGATGTTACTACGGGTAGCATGGGAATTTTGGCACGTGAGTAATCTTCTTTGTAGATGAGGGCTAGGCTCCAGATGTGTGGTGGTATCCACAGCACAATCAACGCTGCGAGAATCAGCGATTCGGCGGTTGGCCATGGGTGTGCCGCTGTGTATCCAGCCATCAGCGGGGCGCCTCCCGCGTAGCTTCCGAGAATGATGTTGAGAGGTGTCCGCTTCTTCGCCCACATCACGTAGACAACCAGATAGTTGAACATGCCCGAAGCCATGAAAAACAAAGTCCATAGATTGACAAAACTGGCCAATACAAGCGAAATCATCATCAAGCCAAGTCCGAAGATAAGTGCTTTCCATGGAGGGTTGATAAGACCGCGGGGAAGAACTCTCTTTGAAGTTCTTTTCATCATGGCGTCGACTGAACGCTCCAAATAGTTTGACGTCGCTTCTGTTCCAGCAACTCCGGTGATGATTGACGTCATGGCTAAAACGAAAATAACTGGGTCAGGTGGTCCGTTGGCAGCGGCAAACATTCCAGCGGCTCCCGAAAAAGCGAGAAGCCACCAAACGTTTGGCTTAGTCAACAGAAAATAGGTCTTGACCGTCGCCGCTACCTTCATCATCTTTAAGAATCATGGGAACAATTTTAACGGTTGTTTACATCAAGCCATCTAACATAGCTGCTACGGCATAACCCAGCGGTAGCTCCCCTTCGGCCCTATTCGCGAAAGCGTTCCTTTATCGTAGAGTATGCCGAGCGCTTGGCTGACTTTCCTGCTTTGAAATTTTATTCCCATTTCCTCGTAGATTTTTTTACGGACTTCGGCTGTCGTCCTAGCGGTGGCGAAGAAACCAGATGGAATCAATTTCTGCTCAAGTATTTCGAGAACGCGGACTGCTTCTGATTTTCCCCGCCTTTTAACGGCTTTCAGCACAGTGGCTTTTTTCAACCGCTCCGCAACTATACGCGAAATTTCCAGCAATTCGTCTAAACTTGCTAAAACTTCTTCTTTTGAAGAGCCTTCAAGCGAAACCTCCACCTCTCCGCCGTCCTCAACCGTCACAACGTATTTGGGCATGTATAAGCAATTTACGGCTTGTTTTTAAAACCTTCGGAACTTTAGTGTGAGCTCTCCGTCGACGAGAGAGAATTCGAACGACGACATGTTTAGAATTTTTTCGCGGAGAGCTGGTGGCAAGTAGATTCTACGATATTTGTCGGGTTCGAAAAGGTATTTGACGTCCTCGATTACCAAGGCGACTTCGCGTTTTTTCGCTTTTTTGAGAAGTCGTGCTGGAACAGTTATTCTTCCGTGTTGTTTGACAGTTCTTCCTAGTTTTCGCGCAACCGCTGCGGGCTGGGAAACCGCCGCTCCTCCAGCGATTGATGGGATGATGTATACGACGTCGCCGTCTTTGAGCTTGGTTTGCATTCCTTCGAGAAACCTGATGTCCTCATTGTTAATGAAGACGTTGACAAAGCTTCTTATCGAGCCTGTTTCGCTGAAAAGATGTTTCTGCAAATCCGCATAACGGGACACGAGTTTGTTCAAAACTTCGCCGACAGTCGACCCTTCTAACTCGACGACGTCGCGGCCTTCGGCGTACTGGCGGAGAGGTGTTGGAAGATAAACCTTAACAGGCATGGGCTGCCTAGAAAAATGCTACCTGTTATATTTAAATCCAATATAACAATTGGCCTTTCCAGACCTATTCTAACAAGATGTCGGATTCCTGAAAAGCTTTTACGCCGTCCTTTTCAACGGCTTTCCAGCAGCGGTGGTTTACCATTTTTCCCTTAGTTACGGAAACTATCAGGTAGTACCATGGCGGTAAGGCGTATTCGAGGTCGTAGGCCGACGGGTTGGGTGGATGGTCTGGATGCGAATGATAAACACCGATAACTTCGAGACCTTTTGATTCGGCTGTTGTTTCAGCGTTAAAGTATTCGATTGGGTCGATTTTGTACCGCACACGTCTGTCGCCTTCGTGAACATTTCTGACGGGAATTATTTCAACGACTTTCCCTTCTTCCCCGAAACCAAGCATGAGGCCTGCGGTTTCAAACGGATAACCTTCGACACATCGGTTGACTATTTCTTCAAAGATTTCCCGTTTTACAATCAGTTTCAACGACGGACGCCCTTTCCGGCGATGTGGTTCGAAAGACTGTCAGGAAGGATGGTTACTATTACGCCTTCGTCGATTTGTTCGACCAGCTCCAAAGCGGCTTTAACGGCTGCGCCGGACGAATATCCACCGGCGACGCCTTCAACAAGCATGAGCTTTTCAGCCACCGCTACCGCATCTTCGGTTGTCACGTAAATCCGCGTGTCAGCGATGTTTTCGCTGTAAATTTCAGGCCTGATAGCTGATTTCATGTTTTTGAGACCTTCGATTCCGTGAAATTCGTCCTCTGGCTGAACTTCCACCACTTTTATGCGTGGATTTCTTTCGCGGAGAAACTTCGCAGTCCCCTGAAGAGTGCCCGACGTTCCAACCCCGGCGACAAGATGAGTAATTTGGCCTTTGGTTTGCCTCCATATTTCAGGCGCTGTGGTTTCGTAATGTGCGCGGGGATTCGAAGGGTTGCCGTACTGGTTGGCGTAGAAAAACTGTTTCGGGGAAGATTCGTAAATTTCCCGAGCTTTTTCAATCGCTCCGTCCATTCCTTCAAGAGGGTCTGTCAGAATGACTTCAGCTCCAAACGCTCTCATCTTAGCAAGCTTGATGGGAGAGATGTTTGAGGGAGAAACCAAAACCACTTGATAGCCGAGCGACGCCGCAATCATGCTGTAAGCCACTCCAGTGTTTCCGGAAGTCGCATCCAGAAGTTTTTTGTCAGGGGTCAATTTACCAGACCTTATGGCGTCCTGAATGATGTAGAGTGCGGGCCTGTCTTTGACGGAGCCGCCGGGGTTGAACATTTCGCATTTAGCGTAAAGCTTAACCCCCGGTTTTTCGAATGACTTGAGCCTGATTAGAGGTGTGTTACCTACAAGTTCCCATAAACCCTGCGACAACACCCTCATAGACTCGGACATCGACACAGTCATGGCCCCGTTGACTCGGTTAAACCGTTGTTTTCTCCTTCTTCTCCATCCAACGTTTCTGAAATTCTTCGACGGCTCTTTCTGTCTCCCAACACCCGATCATGGCTTTTTCAGCCAGCCATGAAAGGAATATGTTTCGGAGAACTTCGGCGTCGCTGGAGCCCATTTTGTTACGGAGAAAAGTAACGCATTTGTACTGTTCGTCCGACAGCGTGACGAGGATGTGTTTGACCATGGGAAACCACTTATTGCATCCTAAGCTTGGTATAAGCACGATATAAAACTATAGCTCAAACATAGTGCTACAGTTGGTCGCGTGAAGTCGTTATCGCGAGCTTACGGACGGCGGCCCTTAAATGTCTTGAGACAGTTGATTTGGAGAGGCCGAGCGTTTTAGCCAGTTCGCCGAGCGTCGTTTCGCGGCTATACGAAAAATATCCCATTGAAAAAGCGGTGTACAGGACTTCACGTTGTCTACGGGTTAAAAACTGCTTCAAATCCAGCGAGCGGCTGCTTAAACGCTCGACCTCGAGACCGCGGGCCTTCATTTCGTCCATAATTTTTTTACAAACCAGGGGCCCGGGACTGATGAAAGAAACCACCACCCCAGTGTCTCTGACTAACGTTATGTTTGTGGGGATGGCGGGATTCGTCGCGATAACTTCACATGACTTGCAGCTCGGCGAGTCAACCCATAGAAAATTTCGGCCCATTCTGTAAATCGTTACGTCGGGAGGCCGATTCTCCAGCGAAGCTAGCGGTTTCGACAATTGGATGAGATGGCTTGAAACCCTTTCCCCAACCCGAACGCTTCGGAAAGACCCTTCAACATTACGGGAAAGAAGCATTTCAACCACTCGGCAGTTACTGTTTCTAATGACAACCGTGAAAAAGCACGGAGAACCTCTCAACCCACGCAACCACAACATTCTTCCTCTGCGATATAACCTTAGCCGCATATTGACTATGGTGTGCAACAGTGTTGCTTAGCATGTTTTTGCTCTAATACGACACTAGATAATCATGCTCAAACTGTTTCTCATGTTGCTAACGTTAGCAGTTGTCTTGATTCCTGGGTCAGCAATAGTGATGGCGCCAGACATTCCCGGCAATCCACCACCCAACGCAGTTCCGGACAAATCCTTCCTCCTCATAGCTTCCGAAGCTGATGTGATGATCGATGACGGCGTCGTCTTCAAAGCCTTTGTCTTCAACGGAACAACACCAGGACCCTTAATCGTAGTGCGAGAAGGAGAAGTGGTCGAAATCATAATCAAAAACGTAGGCGGGTTCACGCATGGGTTATCCATTCATGCAGCCAATACTCAGACGTCAAAATTCGTGGGAAACATAGCTCCAGGAAGTGAAGGAAGATTAGTCTTCACGGCGGATTTTCCCGGCGTTTACATGTATCACTGTGCTCCGGGAGGTCATGGAATTTTGACCCACACGCTCGCTGGAATGTATGGGATGATTGTGGTGGAGCCGAAAAAGGATTCTTATCTACTTGAAAGGACGCTGGGCCGTGAACCCGACATCAAGGTCTATCTGATTCAGCATGAAGTCTACCTTAATGGTAGAGATTTCTTCGACGGAAAAGCTGCATACGTCATGTTCAACGGGAAAGTATTCAGATACGTTACCGAGCCTATTCATGCAAGGCCCGGCGACTACATCCGGTTTTATTTTCTTAACGTCGGCCCTAACCACGTCGCATCTTTCCACGCTGTTGGTGGAATATGGGAATACGTCTATCAAGGTGGAAATCCTGCGAATGTGGCTATGGGCCTGCAGACGGTCACAGTAGGCCCCACAGATTCATATGTGATTGAATGGCGTGTTCCAGCTGAAGGCAATTTCCTCATCGTTTCCCACGCGTTTGGAACGCAGGCGATAAAGGGCGCGGTCGGCATCATCGCTTCGTCAAGCAACGCCTCAGTGCAGAATGTCATCTATCCTCATGGGTTGACGGCGACACCGCCTCGAAATCCTAAACGAATAGTGGCACCATTCGAACCAGGGTTACCTGACGAATCTCGTACATTTCTTCCCGGCGAAAAAATTGTGATACAGATTGTCGGCAACAGCTATTATCCCAAGGTTGCACGGGTTCCAGTTGGCTCAACGGTTGTCTGGATTAACGAAGATGTGCTAAGCATCGGGTCGGGCGAAATAACTGGCCAGCACAACGTCGCAGTTGTCGAAGGCCCTGTTTCCTTCGCTTCGCCGCTTCTGAAAAATGCTGAACAATTCAGCTTCAGAGTCGAAAAAGAAGGCCAGTACAGCTACATCTGTGGAATCCATCCCTACATGAAAGGGATGCTTATCGCGTATTCCTCTGCCGGAACGCAGGTAGGCGATTTAAGAGGTGTCGCATTTACGGTCGACCTAACGGTCTTCGTCATCTTTTTCGGGCTACTCGGCGTGTTAAGCTTGCTGGTTTACATCGGCGAAAAATCATCAAAAACGGCATGAACAAAAACATACTCAAGCTGCTTCAAATCACCGCTCTGGCGGCAATATTCCTCCTTTCTTTCCAACTATTTCTCAAAGATGCAAAAGACGGCTTGGATAACGCGCTATTGGCGTCTGGCAAACCACTGCCCCCCTTTACTCTTACAGACACAGAAGGACAAAAGATTACTCTTGAAAGCTTTCGAGGAAAAGTTGTTTTGATTTTCTTCGGCTACGGCAACTGCCCAGACATATGTCCGATGGCTCTAAAAAGATACATGGAGGTTGAGAAACTTTTGGGCGAACATGCTTCATCAGTCTCGATGCTGTTCATAACCACAGACCCATACCGCGACTCTCCCCAGTCTCTAAAGCAATTTGTATCACGCTATTCACCCAACATCGTTGCGTTGACCGGTACATGGGATGAGCTCGCAGATGTTTGGCAAAGATATCTCGTCCGCCCATTGGATGATGGAGGTCAGTCGGCGTACATAGCTCATTCAGCTGTAATCTACGTGGGCGACCGAAACCTTGTTCTCCGAAAAATTTTCACACCCGAAATGTCAGCCGAAGCCATAGCTTCAGAAATCGTGAAGCTGTTAAAACATTCCTAATCTTCCTTTTTTCAAAGCCTTTCGAATTAGTTGCTTCTCCACATAGACAGCCAATATTGCCATCAGGATGGTTGAAATGATTGCGGCGGTGAAGAGGATGTGTTCGGGAATGAAGTAACGACCCGTAGCTGAGCCGACTATCGGATGGATGACGTAAAAGAACGGTGACGCTGACACGATGTTTGCCACGTCAGGGTGTAGAAGGTCAACCGGTAAAGCACCGCTGCTGAACGGAATTATGAATTGAAGTAGGCTGACGATCAGCCAGGGTGATTTGAACGCGAGTAAAACAGCTGACAAAACGGATGTGAACAGTAGAAAGAAAACAAACGCTATCGCGAGTGCTGCTATGAAATGGAGCGGCCGGGCTATCGCGAGCTCAGCGCCGAAGAAAAGATGCGAAAGCGTTAGAAGAATCACACCTCCCACCAAAATGTCGATAGATGTTATCACCATCCTCGCGAAAAGGTGAATACTTAGCGGTGTGTTCGTGAGTATAAGGTTTTCTACTATTCCCTGCTGAGCTTCTTGATTGAGGGAGCTAGATGCCCAGATGAATGACGAAACAAAAATGAAAGTGAAGAAGCTGAAGGAAAAATTCGTGACAACTGCTTTGTCAGCCAGCGAGGCTGGAGAGTATACTAAAACCGAGAGAAAGAAGAAAATTATCCAGAAAGGCCATTGGAAGATGTCGCCGAGCAGCCACGCCGTGTACCGGGAATAGACTAGGACGCCGCGGCCAAGCTCTGCCGTTGCTTTACCAAGAAATTCCTTTTTTCCTCGCATAGGTGTTTTCACCATATCGGTAAAGCGAAAGCCCTGCGAAAAGATACAGCATCATAAGCATGAGTACGGCGATTTGTCCTGGCGATACGGTTGCCGCTATTGCTGTTCGAGCTGTTTCGGTCATATGATGGTATGGTAGCAGCTGGCCGATGATTTGCATGACGTGTGGAAGTAGGGTGATTGGATAGACGAACCCTGATGTGGCGGCGATGACAGATGCTATAGAGTTGGCGACCGGCTCAGGCTCTTTGAGGGCTATGGTTAAGGTTCCAACTATAAGGTTGACGCCTACCACCGGCAATAAAGCGAAAAACGTTATCAACAACGCCGCCAAAAAGTTAGAAATTTTCGACAACCCATAAACAACTACTGTGCCGAAAATTCCCGCAAAGACTAACGCCAGCAGCGACGCGAGAACGTTTGCGAGAGAATTTGCTGAAACAAAGATGACAGGGTTGACCGGCGAAACCATCGAATATTCGAGCCGGCCCGACATCATTCCCCGCCTAAAATACCATGCAGCGGAATTAGTCATCACGATGGAAATAGTCATGAAGGAAAATCCGATTAGCTGGTAAAACCATGTTTCGACTTCTGCTTTTCCAACTGTGAGGACTCCGCCGATGCTGTAGGTTAGGGTTGAGAACATGATTGGAGTGACGGCGATGAACGCGAGAGGGCCGACTTCACGGAGGTAGCTTCTGAGCTCAGCTTCGAAAACCGCGAAAAACTGGTTAAAGATTTTCAACTGGACACTACCTTGGCGAAAACTTCTTCAAAGCTTGGTTCGCTGACTTTGACGTAGCCGACTCTGTTTCCCCGGTTTCTCAGCTCGTCGATGATTTTGACCAAATCCTCAGCCGGGGTTGAAGATTTCACTGTGATAACTGGATAGCCGCGTTCATTTATCTGAACAGGGTGATGTAAGTCAACGTCGTTGTCGCCGATAACTTCGACCTCCAGAACATACGACAACCCAAGCCTCTCCTTTAATTCACGTGGAGATCCAATCGCCGCCACACGGCCTCGATTGATTAAAGCCACTCGCTCTGAGAGGTTTTCAATTTCCCACATGTTATGACTGGTCAGGAGAATGGTTTTACCCATCCGTGACAGCTCCGATATCAATGCTCTGATTTTCTTAGCCGAAAGAGGGTCGAGGCCAAGGGTTGGTTCGTCGAGGAAGATGACTGATGGGTCGTTGATTAAAGCTTTCGCCAAACTCAGTTTGGCTTTCATTCCGAGACTGTATTGCTCGAAGTAGCGGCTGCCGTCGCCGAGACCAACTTCTTCAAGAAGAGCGGCTGCACGTCTTTGTGCTTCCTCCTTACTCAATCCGTAGAGCCTGCCATAGTAGACGAGGTTTTCAAACCCTGTCAGACGAGGGTAAAACCCTTTGTCTGGTGAAAGAACGAGTCCAATCATTTGACGTACTTTGTTTGCTTCCTTGACGACGTCAAACCCGTTTATCCATACACGGCCCGAGTCAGGAATCAACAGAGTGGAGAGAATTTTGATGGTGGTGGTTTTTCCAGCTCCGTTTGGCCCGACCAACCCGAAAATCTTGCCTTCCTCTATCCGTAAAGAAACACCGTCGACAGCGTTGATTACCTGCTTCTTCCCTCCGACAAACCCTTTCTTCGTAACGTACTGCTTCTTCAAATTTTCGCAGACCACTGAATACATCTGAAGCCCGTGGAGTGCTGGTGTTATTAAGGTCTGCTAAAAGACAACCGACGAAACGACTTTTGCCAACGCTTTCCGAAGGGTTTCTACGTAGGTGGGAGTGGAGACGCCGAAATCTTTCGCCATCTCCCTGATGGAGCTCGGCCTTGGATATTCAAAATATCCCCTCATATATGCGTGCATGAGAATCTGTTCTTGACGCGGTGTGAGAAACTTTTTCGGGTTGACCGGTTTTATGCTGTCGAGTGCGAAAGGCACGCCGCTACCTTTCATATGTTCCGCCAATTTTTCCACCTCTTTGCGATTATACACGACGACGTGGAAAACCATTTCATCTTCACGTACATCGACTTTCAAAACATGGGTAAACGCCAATCCTATTCTGCTGCAGGGACATCTTATGGATTCAACGATTCCGACTCCGCTGATCCGCGTTGTTTTCCTGAATTCCGCCTTCACTACGTCGCGGCACTGCATCACGACCTTTTGTATGGTTGCGGGGTCGTGTTTCGAGCTGAAGCTGACGAAAGCGCTTGCACCCATTTCACCAAACACGGGACGGCAGCTCAGAATTTTCACTTTAGCGAGTTGGTTTTCTAAACGTGAAATCCATGGGCATTCAACTTTAACCCTAAACGCCGCCTCCAGCAAGTTCCATACCTAATATGTTAGGGCGGTGTAATCAACCTATCGCCAAGTTAAAATGCCCCTTGTCACTTTCTTTCGGTATGAAAACTGGTTACATCGTCGTGGGGTTGATAGTTTCCGGCTTCCTCCTCGGATTCGTTACGGCGTTGTTCTGGACGCCGTCAGTGTTTCCCAACATCTTCCGGGTTGGAGCTCAGGCTGAAAACGTTCGTGAATACACTATTTTCATCGAGCCGGCGCAGATAGAGCTCGCTCCCGGAGTGATATGGAACGCGTGGACATACAACGGCACCATCCCAGGCCCCACGCTATACGCCAAAGTCGGCGACCTCATCCGAGTCAGGGCCATAAACAAACTCAACCTCACCCACAGCCTTCATCCACACTTGCCGTATTATGAGCTGCAGCACGACGGAAGCCAGATAAACATCTTGACAGGTGTGGGAAAAGGTTCGATGATTCCACCGGGCGGTGAATGGGTGTATGAATGGCCGGCCACGAAAGCGGGCATCTGGTATTATCACTGCCATTCAGCCGACGGAGGATTTCGAATCGTCGACCACATGTTGATGGGGTTGTACGGGGCAATAATAGTTGATGAAATCGATGAGCCGCCTGCACGTAACTTTGTCATCTTCATGGCTGAAACTCCTGCTGTAAGAGGAGCGATAACCGGTACGGGCCCGAGACCCTTCTACATCATGAATGGTATGGGCGTTCCCGGCGGCGAACACGAGCTTGAACTTGTTTACGTCGGCCAGAGCAAGGTCTTTCCACGTCTGAAAGGTCTTCAGGGAGTTGCTGAGCTATTCAACAAATCGATGCCCGTGTTCAAGGCTAAAGCGGGTGAAAGAATCAGACTTCACATCATCAACATCGGCGACCTCTATCACAGTTTCCACGCCCACGTCGGAGACCTCCGCAGCCAATATGTTCTCGGAGGAAGAAGCTGGCCCGCACAAGTGGTTCCACTAGTCCCTGGAGCAGCCGACACCATCATCTATGTTCTGAACAAGCCAGGAGTCTACTTATTCCACTGCCACGTCGTCAGCCACGCCGACGCAGGCATGATAGGCATATTTATCCTCGAGGAGTAGCGTTGCGAAAACCCCTCCTTGCTTTCTTTGCAGTCGCAGCGGTGCTTGCTATTTCATTTTTGTTTTTGACCCTCCCTCATCACACCAGTCAAAAAACTTGGACACCCGATTCAACACTTATGACGACGTTGACCGAATCAACCTACACGCAGCCAAAACCCTTACATGAATCAAGCGAACCGGTGAAAGTCATCGTCCTCAACCCGTTCGGCTCCAGCTCAAACACATCGATGACGTTCAGCCCTCCCTATGTTAGGCTGGTGATCGGCGTCAACAACACCGTAACATGGGTCAATGACGACATGGCAGTGCACACGGTGACGGGCGTCGACAGGCTTTTCGACTACACCCTTCCGCATGGAACACGGATTACAGATGTTTTCACCGTCCCCGGAACATATCGCTATACCTGCTACCTACATTCATGGATGACGGGAGTTGTAGAGGTGGTGTCATGAAACGACGCGTCTTCATCGCGTCGGCTGGCGCAGCAGTGGTTGCCACAGCTGGCTATCTGCTGTTTTTCAGAAACACAGGAGAGATTCAGCAGCTTGCAGAGCAAACCTGCAGCTACTGCGGTATGAAAATTGAAAGAAAAGAGTTCGCCGCGGAAATGGTTGTCGACAGGCGGCGTCTCATGTACGACGACATCGGCTGCATGCTTATTCACTACCTGTCTTTCAAAGGAGAGATTGAGCCTGTCAGGTCAACGTGGCCAGCGGCTCAAGTTGAAAAAGTGATGGTTTACACGTTCGACGGCGGCGACCTCGTTGAAGCTTCAGCCGCTTGGTTCGTGAAAGGCTCGGAGGTGAAAACACCGATGCGTCACGGATACATCGCGTTCAAATCATTATCGTCGGCTCTTGATTTCGCGAAAAACCGGGGTGGTGAAGTTTTTGGATGGGACAAAGTTTTGGAATCTTTTCTGCGGCAATCAACCGGCCATGAAATCCATCACCATCAGGACAGCCACCAAGATTCCTTTAAAATCCCGCTTACGTTGCTTGACGGGAAAACTATTACCGTTTCCCAACTCCTTTTGGATGGAAAGCCTGTTCTGCTGGTCTTTTTCGCGACATGGTGTCCGACATGCAGCAAAAACATCAAGACACTCGCGGCAGCCTACCCACAGTTCGAAAACAAAGTCACTGTTCTGCTCACCAGCTTCGACCCCGGCGACACATCATCCAAAATAAGACAGTTCCTCGAAATTCACAACGCTCCGAAAAACTGGTTGGTAACTTTGCCCAACTTGGAATTTATCACCGACCTCCGAGTCGTGATACAGGAAACTATATTCGCCATCAACACCAAAGGGGAAATAATTTACGAGAAAAGGTTTGGAACGTTGACCGAGGACGACTGGCTGAAAATTCTCTCAATGATGACTACGTCATAAGCCAGTGATAATCCTGGAGACATATTTTACGTCAAAGTCCCTGTCCGTAGGACACCTCATACCCAAAAGCATACACGGCTCGGCTGTGTTCAACATGCGACAGTATTTACAGCTTCTCATAGATGGAAACCGCTTGTAACGGTAGTCATGCGGCTTCGCGGATGTTTTTCAGCATTACCACATTTGTTCTGCCGTGGGGTTTGACTTCCACCACTCCACGTTTCCTAAGAGATGACACGATCCGATGAGTTTTGAGACGTGTTAAGCCCAGTGATTTTGAAATGTCTCTTTGCTCAGCCATTCCTCTATTTGCTTTGAGAAACTCGACTACGTTTTTCTCTTCCTCGGTTAACCCTATCATTTCAGCGGTAGCTGTTTTCGGATGTGGATGGAAAATCAGTGGCATCACGATTAGAAGGATTGAAACCAATATTATGGGGAAATACATCCACAACATCATGTTAAACATCGGCGGCCCCATCATGCGTCTCATCATGTCGTCCATCGAAGCTTCATGCTGCCAGAATGCGACTATGACGCTGGCGAGCAGAATTACACCGATAACTGGCGAAAAAGACGTCAGCTGATTAGCCAGCTTGTATGAGGTCAAAGCTGAGCTGAAACATCCTTTTGATGATTTAAATTTTCTCGGCGTCTTCAAATTTTTATCCAGTCTAATGTCCGCGGCATATACGGCATCTTAACAACTCTAATTCGTTGCCTCTCGGGTCTGAAATGATTCCGATTTCTGTTACTCCATAGAATAATTCCTCGAGCAAAGCCGACATAATTGACGTCACCGGCGTCTAGACTGGCGAGCCATGCGTTGACACGTCTCCGTTGCTTTGCTTTGATGAAGCTGGTTACTAGCTCTCTATGAACATCATATGTGAAAATCATGGTCGTATTCCGCAGAAACTTGGTCGAACACAAACATCATTCAGTGCTGCAATATCACGGCGAATACTCATGCAGCCCAACCATGTAGCGTAAACGTTATTTATTTGATTTACATTACATAGGCTGTGAAAGAACTAATTAGAATGTGGTCCCACACCCAAATGATAACAGCTTTCATCGTTTCAGCAGGTCTCTACGCGGCGCTTCTCTTCGTCTTCGCGGCGCTGCCCATTTGGATTATTCCGGGAGTGACGGCCGTCCGGCCCGGAAACGCCATACCACCATTCACCAGCCTACTGTTTGGCCCTGCAGCAGCTTGGGGTTCTGCGGTCGGAAACCTGATAGGCTTCGACATCCTCGGAGGAGCTTTGACCATCGGCAGCATCGGCGGCTTCATCGGCAACTTCTTCCTCGGCCTCGTGCCCTACAAATTATGGCACAGACTTTTCAAGGAGGAGCCGCACTGCAGAACTCTGTCGAGCCTCGCAAAATTCGAGTTCGTTATCTTGACGCATGCCGGAGTCGTCGCCCTAATAATACCATACTGGACCGAGCTCGTCGGCTTCGTCCCCTTTACTCCGCTGGCATTTATCATCTTCTTCAATGAGGTGGTCTCGGCGGGAATAATAGCGCCTATACTGATGGTTCTCGTATATCCTCGAGCGAAAAAAGCCGGCTGGCTTTGGACCGATGTGATGAAGGGATACCAGTACACGCCTACTGAAGTAAAAAGCTACCACAAGCTCGGAGCGGCGCTTGTCTTCTTCAGCGGTGTCATCGGTCTGTGGATAACAATATTGGTCGGGCTCGGTCTGGGCCAGGCGTTGTTCTTCGGCCCGGCGGTCGGTTTCGCGGATGCCTCGTTGCTCGCGGTCGGCGGAATCTTCATATTGATATTCGCCGTCGGAATGGCGTTGCTGGCGAAAGACTAAACACTCCACTCATTTTTATGACTCATATAGAGTTACGGGATGTTTGGGTAAAGTACAGAGGCGCGAGAGATTACGCTCTGAAAGGCGTTAATCTGAAGGTAGGGGAAGGAGTGCTGGCGGTCATAGGCCCGACAGGAGCTGGAAAGACCACGCTATGTAAAGTGATGACAGGAATAATCCCAAACATGGGAGCTTACGACGATTTCAAAGGCGAGGTATTGATCGACGGCAGGCCGACCAAAGGCGTTAGAGTTGGAGAGATTAGCAAAAAATGCGCAATGGTATTCCAAGATTATGAGTCCCAGCTGTTCAGGACAACGGTCGAGCTCGAGGTGGCTTTCGGACCTGAAAACCTTTTGCTTCCAATTGAGGAAATTCGTGAAAGAGTTTCGAAATCCATCAAGGCTGCAGGTCTAGAAGGGTTGGAGAAAAGATATAGCTTCGCTTTAAGCGGCGGCCAGAAGCAGAGACTGGCTATTGCTTCTCTTCTTTCACTTCAGCCGTCCGTCCTCATTCTCGACGAGGCGACCAGCGACCTTGACCCGTTGGGTAAGAGGGAGATATACGAGGTTGCTAAGGGTTTGATGGAGCAGAAAATTATAAAGTCCTTAGTAATTGTAGATCATCATCTCGAGAAGATAGCTGCCTTCGCCGACAAGGTTGTAGTGATGCAGGACGGACGCGTAATACGGGATGGGCCTGTGCCGGACATATTGAGCGAGGTCGAATTATTGACGGCGCTGGGCCTACATCCTCCCGACATCGCCATGATTTTCAACCATCTAGGTTCAATTCAGAGACCTTATACCCTCAGCCTAGATGATACAATTAAACGCATGCCGAGGGTTTTGAGGACATATTCACCGCCATCTCCGACTCTCAATTCTTCCGAGCCAGCGATAACTCTTGAGGACATTTGGTTCTGCTACCAGAAAGATGAGTGGGTGATTAAGGGGTTAAACCTCGTTGTGCGAAAAGGAGATATGATGGGCTTGATAGGTCAGAACGGTAGCGGTAAGACCACTCTAGCTCAGCTGATAGCCGGAATTTTGAGGCCGGCTCGCGGAAAGGTGTTGGTTTTCGGAAAAGACATGACTAAGTTCGGCGTAATGATCAGGGGGAAAGAGATAGGATATATTTTCCAAAACCCAGACTATCAAATCTTCTCCAACACTGTCAGAGAGGAAATTTCCTACGGGTTGAAGGCCGCAGGTATGCCGGAACAATTGACAGAAGCTCGTGTCAAAGAAGTCTCCGAAATGCTCGGCATATCAAATCTACTGGATGAAGATCCGTTCTTCCTCAATAAAGCCGACCGACAACGTGTGGCCGTCGCCTCCATACTCGCTCTGAATCCCCGGGTCATCATACTTGACGAGCCGACTACAGGCCTTTCACCGGGCGAAACAACAGCACTCATGAATACCGTGGCAAAGCTAAATGAGATGGGAACAACTCTGATAACCATTACCCACGATATGTGGGTTGTAGCAAAATATTGTAACCGCGTCGTCCTGATGGCGGATGGACGCGTAGTTTTGGACGGCCCAACCCGAACAATATTTTCAGACTATGAATTTTTGGAGAAATATGATATCGAGGTACCCACTGTGGTTAAACTATCCAAGCTTATCGTCGGGCACACCTATTTAACGGTCGAAGAGCTTCTCAAAAATGTAGAGTTTCAAACAAGGTGACACAAGTGCCGCAATACGTTCTTTACGTTGAGAAAAACACTTTTTTGCACCGTCTAGACCCGCGAACCAAAATTTTCCTTGTTGTATGCGTGTTCGTTTGGTCTTCAGTCTTTAACCACCCGCTTTACACTGGCATAGTGCTGTTGTCAGTTTTCTCGCTTGTTTTGGTCTCAAGAACATATGGCCAGCTGAAGCTTTTCTGGTTCGGGTTGGGCTCGCTCGCCTTGATGAGCTTAATCCTGTGGCCGCTTTTCCGCCGCGGCGGAGAGACATATTTGGCGACAGTTTTCGGCATAACTTTTACGCTCGAGTCCGTGATGTATGGGCTTGCAGTGGCTTTCAGGCTAGTCGCCATGGTCTTATCGGGTCTTCTCCTGCTTACCACCACGCGTATAGAGGAGCTAGAGTTGGCGATGACGAGGCTGGGCCTGCCCTATCCGCTGGCCTTCGGTTTCTCGGCGGTCTTCAGGTTCATTCCCACCATGGTAGGCGACGGCCTTACGATTCTTGCCGCCCAACAAGCAAGGGGTGTGAACCTGGCAGGTGGCAATATATTTTCAAGGCTTCGAAACTCAGCAGCCATCATCGTGCCCCTCTTCATAACAACCATGCGGAGATTCGGAGACCTACCCATCGCCATAGAGTCGAGAGGATTCGTCCCCATGGCTAAAAGATCTTACTACCTCACAATCAAGATGAAAACCATCGACTACATCGTCGTCTTCGTCTTAGCTTTTCTCGCGGCGCTCTCCATCTACCTAAGACTTAATGGCTACGGAGTTGTTTTTCCCGACGTAATATGAAAGCTCTGTACTTTGACGGCAAAGACCTCAAACTCGTCGAACACGACAAGCCGAAAGCTGACGACGAAGCCGTGGTGAAGGTATTGTTAGCCGGCATCTGTGGAACTGACCTCGAGATTCTCAAGGGATACGCCGGGTTTAGGGGAGTGCCTGGACACGAGTTTGTCGGTGTTGTCGAGGAGAGTAAAAACCCGGAGCTGGTCGGTAAGCGAGTTGTGGGTGAGATAAATGTGGGCTGCGACAATTGCAGCTACTGTAGAAGAAACCTCGAAAGACACTGCCCAAACAGAACGGTGTTGGGAATTAAGAACAGGGATGGCGCGTTTGCTGAATATTTATCGCTTCCCGAGAAAAACCTCCACATCGTTCCCGACAATGTTTCCGATGTCGCGGCTGTCTTCACCGAGCCACTCGCCGCTTGCTATGAAATCTTGGAGCAGACACACATCGACCCGAACTGGCGGGTTGCGATAGTTGGAGACGGAAGGCTTGGAAACCTCATAGCGCAAGTAATCTCAACCATTTGTCACGAAGTTCACGTTTATGGAAAACATCGGCGCAAGATGGACGTTCTGATTTCGCTCGGACTGAAGTGCTTTCATGTTTCAGAGGCTGAGGAGTTTGGTGGATATGATTTGGTTGTTGAAGCATCAGGCAATGTTTCCGGGTTATGGACAGCGGTTCGGCTCGTTAAACCCCGCGGCATAATCGTCTTGAAGACAACCGTTGCCGAATCCGTGTCCATGAACCTTTCCCCTCTCGTGGTGAACGAAGTAGTTCTAATCGGTTCAAGATGTGGCCCCTTCACGCCTGCTCTCCGAGCCCTCTCCAAAAAACTCGTGAAAGTAGAACAGTTGGTTGACGCAATTTACAGCCTCGAAGAATATCAGACTGCCTTCAGGCATGCAGAATCTAAGGAAGGATTAAAAATACTTCTTAAACCGTAGCCAATCGGCTGGGAGTCATCGACCGCCACTGAGAACTTTGTTTCACGAATGTTTCAGCAAAGTGTTAAATGACTTTAGACCGCTCATTTGAGTGGCATGACCGCAAAATTGGCTGTTTTGTTGGCTTTGTCAGCGGCTGTTTTCGCCGGTGTTTTCGCGTTCCCTATTTTGATGAATGTTCAGCTGGGTTTTTCGCAGCAACCACCTGTGTACGGATATTCGAGCAACTTGATGGGTATGCCTTCTTGGATATTGGGCCGGTGTCCGTTCATGGATGAATATGGTTGGCAAAGCCCTGCCAGACCGAGGTTGAACATTCAACAAGCCGTCGATGTTTTGCAAAGATATGTCGCGGCCCTTGGACCAAACTTTAAGCTTCACGAAGTCATGGAATTTCAGCGAAACTTTTACGCCATCGTTATCGAGCTTGACACTGGCGTCGGGGCTTTCGAACTTCTCGTCAACCCCTACACAGGCGCGGTTTATCCCGAACCAGGCCCCAACATGATGTGGAACACCAAATACGGCATGCAAGCCGGCAGAAGAGGATGTTATGCCATGCCAACAACCGAGATGCCGGTCACCCCTGAGCAAGCGGAACAGATAGCGCTTGACTATCTTGTCCAAATGTTCGGCGGGAACGTGGAAGAAGAGCATCCGGTCATGTTTTACGGCTACTACACCATCGACTACAAACTAAACGGACGAATCCACGGAATGCTCAGCGTAAACGGCTACACGGGCCTAGTCTGGTACCACTGGTGGCACGGCCAGTTTATACAGGAAATAGAAGTGGAGGATTAGCTTATGACGGCAACGGATAAGCCTACGGCAGCTTTCATCCTATCTCTAGTCGGGGGCGTACTCATACTGTCTGGAGCTTTGTTAGGCTTTGTCAGATGGGTGGTTTGGGGCGGCATGATGTGTCCCGGATGCGGCATGATGGGATGGTGGACACCATGGGCGTGGACTGCTTTCTCATCGCTAGGCCTCGTTTCAGGCATATTGGTTACTGTGGGAGCTTTCATGCTTCAAACCCGTCCGCAACAAGCTAACACTTGGGGTAGCATCATACTAGCCTTCTCAGCCATCAGCCTCATCTCCATGGGTGGTTTCGTAGTCGGAGCATTGCTCGGAATAATCGGTGGCATCCTTGCCATCGCATGGAAAACAGCGTAGAAAACAATTCAGCATGTGGAAAATCAAGACATTCATCGACCTGACACTTCTGACAATAGCCGCCATCGCGGTCACAACAATTCCCCAAAACCCGTTTACGCCGCAAACCAGCGAAACAACACCGACCTTCATCATTTACAGAACTGAAACATGCTCATGCTGCAGAGAATACGAATCATACCTCAGAAAACAAAAAATCGAGTTCAAAACAATGGTCGTCGATCATGTGGAGTTGGAGAAAATAAGGGAGAAATTCGGAATACCACCGTAGCTTTATAGTTGTCACACGATGAAGGCTGGGCAATATTTTATTGAGGGCCATGTTGCAGTTGAGGCCATTAGGAGATTGTTTTCGGAAAAACCAGAAATCGAAGGAATAACTCTTCCGGGAATGGTGGCGGGCTCGCCGGGAATGGGCGGCATCAAACAAGAACCTCTCCAAATCTACGCCAAATCAGGCCACGTAACAACTCTGTGAATGACCCTCAGAATCGTTCCGTATTCTGAGTCAAGACTTGAACGTACACTGCGTAGCATTTATTAACGTCTAGAAACCTTTTTCGAAAAACTTCTACAACTCATTCCGCTTCGTTTTCGACGATAATCACGTTAAAATATTATTAAATGGGTCGTTTAAGGGGCTGTAAGCCTTGATTGATATGGGCGAATATGACCAGTCTCAGAAGCTTTCAGATGAAGAACTTCTGTGGCTGGTTCGTCATAAAGTCCGTAAAGCCATTATCCTCGCGGTGGGAGAAGAAGGCAGAATCGGCGCCACAGCCCTGAAGCAGAAACTAGGTATCAGCACAGGTTCTCTCTATTACAACCTTCGGCAGATGAGTCAGCTTATCACACAGGATGAGCGGAAAACCTACCGCCTGACTGAGGACGGCCTTAGAATCTACAAGGCTTTGACTGCTCAGAGCAACGCCGAAATTCCGAAACCTTCGAGAACAGCCGAAGTACTGTCGTCGATATTCTTTCCGATGTGGCTTTTTTCACCAATCTACGAAAGCAAAGTCGTCGCATCAGTCCTAGGACCGCTATCCCTATTCGTCGTTGTTTTTGTGCTCCTTGCAGGCCGGCATGAAATCTTCATGCTCAACGTATTTCCCGCCCAACCCCTCAACCACTCCGACTTCGTGTTAAAACTTGCCGCAACCTACCTCTCAGGATTCATGATTCTCAACGTGTTCAGCTACCTTTTTTCGGGCAAATTCAGGTCAGCATCATCCGCGTTCAAATCGCTTAAAAATTCTAAAACACGTGAAATTCTAGCCGAATCGGGAAGACTACTGTCTGCTTTTTCAGTGACGTTGCTTCCGCTCGGGCTTGTTCCAGGGCTCGCAACAGTTGATAGAGTGTTAGGCACGTCTCTACTTGGAAACGTTCTCGTGCGCGACGCATTAATTGTTCTATCTCAGACTATTTCGATATTTCTGATTAGCGCGGCTATTGCATACGCTAAAAAAATGAGATGGCAGACATCGATGGGCGTTGCGCTTGCGTTCTTCTATCTATCGCACTTAGTTAACTATGTTAGCTTGCCCCGAGTATGAAGAAGGCCACGACGATACCGTAGATACCTAACGCTTCGGCGAAAGCCGAGATGATGATTGCCGTTGTCCTGACTTCAGGTCTTTCAGCCGTGGCCGCCAAACCAGCGGAACCAGCTCTGGCAAGGCCAAAAGCAGAAGAAGCAACCGCCACCGAAAACGCAATGGCCGCCGCGAAAGTCTTCGATCCCAGCTCTCCGACTAACTGGCTTCCATCGACCGCTGAAGCAGGCGTCAGCAGTGAAAAGAACCCCAGCAAAGCTAGAGAAGCTATGGGAATAACTAGTCTGTTCATGGTTTCTTCGTTTTCGCCATGTGTGTCTATTATTTAAGCCTGCATAGACGTTCTACCAACTCTCTCCAAACGATTTTCTGAAAACCTCTAATCACGGAGTTGGTCTTTGACGCATCATAAAGAGCTGCGTTGGTTTTCGTTGCGAGAATTTCGAGAAGCGATTTGCCGATTTGGAGCTTGAGTTTCTTCCGCATCTTCTCCTTTTCGTCCAGTAAGTAGGGTTTGGAGAATTTTCCGATTTCTCCGTCGAAGTCCATTCCAGCAACCACAATAGTTTTAACACCGAGTTCTTCGCAGAGAAACACCGCTCGGTCTCCGTCGGTGAATCCTCCGAAGTTATCCAAAACTCCTACCGGTTCGGTCTGTGTGGTTCCCAAAACCTTGGTGTCGAGTTTTGGCACGAGATGCTGTATTTTCGAAATGTTGTCCCCGTGAGCGTGGACGACGAAAAACCGGCTAGTCGTTGCTACACATAACAAGGCTTCGTCCCCGCCGTCTAAATCTGTCACAACCACGTCGGGCCTGACGCCTAAGTCGAGAAAGGCTCGAACAGCACCGTCAGCAACAACAATCGCAGCTCTTTCACAATCAAAACTTTCTAGAAAGTCTTCGAGGTCTTCTTCAAGCGACGACGCCGCACCGAAAACCACGGCGAAATTTCTTCCTGCAAAAAATTCAGCCACGTCTGCGCGGCTAACGCAAACATCCCGTATGAGGTTTGAGAGAATTTCTGCGGCCTGACGGTCTTTCGCAGGGTCTATCCCTAATTTTTTACAAATCACATAGTAATGGTTAAGCCATTCCGTTGTTTTCAAGTTGTCGCCGTATTTTTCCGAATGTTGTTCGGAGTCTGGACTGGAGGTTGTGTCTGTGAATGCTTTCGAGCGATTTGACTTTTATCGCGATGCGATGACTGTCGGGAACGGTTGGAAATCTTTTCACCATCAAGTTGGCGGCCGAACGAACCACGTCTTCCACAAAACGAGGCTTCTCAACAGCTGAAACAACGAGGGCCGCTTCGTCAAGCCTTTTCAGAAGCTCGACAGTTCTGCTGCTGAAAGATTCCCTTAGTATTTCGAGGAGATCGCTGAGTTGGATTCTTCCGTCTGTTTCGACGACAAGGTCGGCGTAGGCCCGCTGCATGTGTGTCGGTATTAGCGAGCCGTTCTCACTTCCGCCGTCCGCTTTCGCGTAAACTTCCCTAATGACCTCTTTGGCACATGGACAAGCCGTTATCCCAGACGCTCTTACCCCGATAAAGTTTCTCGTTATAATGGAGCCGTTAACACGGTAAGCGTATGATTTCAGAACGGTGTCAAAATGTTCGATTGAATCCATGTTGCTGACAGGTGTTTTGGCGACGTCGAACAGGCTGGCGCGTATGGCTGCCTTCGCCTTTGTTGAATAGATGTGTTTCTCGAGAAGTGTTTTAGCTATCTGGGGAGCGATGCTATAAATGTCGGGGTATTCAAGGCTGTCGAGGGCAATTTTAACGGCTTCGTAAGTTCTGGACGCGTGAATGCCGCGCTGTTTGTTTGGAAGGTTGACCGCCGCCTCTATCAAAGGTGTCGAAGCCAAACGGTAGCCTCCGAGCTTCTTCTCGTCAATTGGAAAGTAGACATGGGTAACCGTAACCCAGTCAATTTCAATAGGAGTAGGAGCTGCTTCAGACTGCACGTCACGACTTAGAGTCAATTCAACCACGGTCCGGGAACCGTCTTTATAAATGTGCCGTAAACGCTCTTTTTTGGAAATCCATTCCTGCTATCACTGCTAATAGTTATTATATGCCAGGGCTTTCCATGGCTCGGAAATGCTTTTCCGCGAACTTGTAGAATACTACGAAAAACTCGAGGCCACGACGAAAAGGCTGGAAATGACGGACATCCTCGCCGAACTGCTGGCGAAAACACCCACCAGAATCATCGACAAAGTTGTCTACATGACGTTGGGGGAAATCTACCCAGCTTATAAGGGAATTGAGCTGGGGGTGGCTGAGAAACTTGCTTTAAAAGCTGTTCGGCAGGTAGCGGGAGTTAACGAAAAAGAGTTGCAGGAAACTTATTCCAGACACGGAGACGTGGGAACCGCGGCCATGCTTCTTCTCCGTAAAAAAGAACAGACAACGCTGTTCACAGAAGAGCTTACCGTCGAAGACGTCTACAACGAATTCGAAAAGATAGCTAAATCAACCGGGCCCGGCGCAGTTGACACGAAGCTAAGCATTTTGTCAGGCCTTTTAGCAATGGCTTCACCCGTCGAAGCCAAACACATCCTCCGAATGGTAACGGGGAAAATGAGACTGGGCGTGGCTGATATGACGATTCTCGACGCATTGGCAAAAGCCTTCGGAGGAGAAAGAGACGTGTATGAAAGGGCTTATAACCTCAGCTCTGACATCGGGCTGGTTGCATTGGCGGCGGCCCGTGACGGGCCTTCCGGAGTGGCAAAATTCACGGTCAAAGTTGGAATACCTGTACGATGCATGCTCGCCGAAAGACTGTCGTCAGCGGAAGAAATTCTCCAAAAGGTTGGAGGGGCAGGGTTTGCTGAATACAAGTACGACGGAGAACGTATGCAGATACACAAACAAGGCAAAAATGTTTCAGTCTTTTCACGGAGGCAGGAAAACATCACCAACCAGTACCCCGACGTGGTCGAAATGGTGCGGAAAAACATCAAAGCAGTCGACGCCATCCTCGAATGCGAAGCCGTCCCAATAGACCCCGAAACCAACGAAACACTACCCTTCCAAGAACTGATGCATCGAAAACGCAAAAAAGAAATCGAAAAAGCCGTCGAGGAATATCCTGTCGCTCTCTATTTCTTCGACGCGTTATACTGTGATGGTGATGATTTGACGACTTGGACGTTTCTCGACCGGCGTAAAAAACTCGAGGAAGTCGTGGAAGAAAATGAAAGATTCCGGCCCAGCACAGGCGTGTTAGTGAAATCGCCTGAGGAGATTGAGCGCATTTTCGCGGAAGCCATTGAAGCCGGATGTGAAGGCGTCATCGTGAAATCGGTCGGCGAAGACAGCGTTTACAGAGCTGGAGCTCGTGGATGGCAATGGATTAAGTTCAAACGTGACTACCGCAGCGAGATGATCGACACCGTTGACTTGGTTGTCGTGGGTGCTTTCCACGGCCGTGGAAGACGAAAAGGCAAATACGGCGCGTTGCTGATGGCGGCGTACAACAAAGAAAAAGACGTCTTCCAAACCGTCTGCAAAGTCGGCTCAGGCTTCAAAGACGTCGACCTTGAAAACTTCACGGAACTTATCAACAGGTATTGGCTCGGGGAAAAGCACGCCCGCGTCGAAGCATTAATGGTTCCCGATGTGTGGGTGATGCCGAAAATCGTTCTCGAAATCATCGGTGCCGAAGTAACTCTAAGCCCCGTTCACACTTGTGCAAGGGACGTTGTGAAACAAGGCTACGGGCTTGGAATCCGGTTTCCAAGATTCACCGGCCGATACCGAGAAGACAAAACACCTGAAGACGCCACAACAGACGCAGAAATAGTAGAGATGTACCGCCGACAGCTCAAGAAAATTGAATCCGACTTGTCATAAACAAAGGTCTTTAAGCATCTACATCCAACTGACAAACCGGGATGAACTTCGTGCTAACCATACTGATGATTGTTGTTCTGATGGTATTTGCCGTGACTTTGCTCGCTGCGGCTACTGCGCGCGGCACGGGCAGAGCCGATGGATTCGCCTTCTTTCTCATCGGGCCATTTCCTGTGATACTCCGTGGCAAACCATGGGTCGCATTATTAGCTGCAGCCGTGCTTGTCATCTTGCTACTACTGGTGATGCGATGATGCGACTCGCATTTGTAGCAGTGGCGATGATAATTTTCTCCTTCCTCATACCGTTACTACTAATCGCGTCCACGACCAATTCCACCGAAATCCGCGGCTTCGGACTTGTTCTAATAGGACCGTTTCCGCTTTTCTTCGACACCTCAGACTCAAGGGCATTCGCGTTCATCTTCATCCCAGTGATTTTGCTGTTCTTGGCAATATCGGTCTACATGTATCTTCGAACACGCGGCGTAGAAATAAAAACAGAGTAAAAACTTAATGGGAGCTCTTCGAATTTTTGGCTCAATGATTAGGAAGGTGGTTATTACTGCCGCCGGCCTTGGCACACGTCTGCTTCCAACCACTAAGGAACTTCCCAAGGAAATGCTTCCCATCTATGTTAGAGGCGCGAAAGGCCGGCCGGTTCTCAAGCCTCTATTGCAGGCGTTGTTCGAACAGTTATACAGCTACGGTTTCCGAGAATTCTGCTTCGTAGTGGGCCGCGGCAAAAGAGCCATCGAAGACCACTTCACACCCGATTGGGACTTCGTCGAAAAACTCGAAAAAACAGGCAAAACATCACAAGTCACCGACCTCGTCAACTTTTACAAAATGCTCGAAGAATCCATAACGGTGTGGGTAACCCAACCATATCCGCGCGGCTTCGGAGACGCCGTTAGAACAGCTCGACACTTCGTAGCCGACGAAAACTTCCTACTTTGCGCAGGCGACACATACATTGTTTCTCGGAAGAACAACTTTCTCCAGCACCTTGTTTCAGCCGAACCTAAAAAAAGGATAGCGGCCACGCTGCTTATTCATGAGGTCGAAGATCCGAAACAGTATGGCGTAGTCGTCGGCGAACATCAATCGGAAAACACTTACAGGGTATTAAAGGTCGTGGAAAAGCCGAAAACGCCACCTTCAAACCTCGCAATCATGCCCTTCTACATATTCACGTCTTACATCATGTATGCTCTCGACGTCACCGAACCGGATTCAGTGGGAGAGCTTCAGCTTACCGACGCCATCCAAAAAATCATCGACGAAAAAGGAGAAGTTACGGCGATCAAGCTTGACCGAGACGAAGCGAGACTCGACATAGGAACACCTGACAGCTACCTCTATGCATTACAACTATCCTACAAACTGGCCACTGAGCCCGCTTGAAAATAGGCTTCGTCGGACTTGGCTACGTCGGGCTCACTACTGCTGTTTGCATGGCTTATCGAGGATTCACAGTAGTCGGAGTCGACATCGAAGACGAAAAAGTCCAGCAAATCAACGACGGAATAACTCCTTTAACCGAACCAGGACTGCAGCCCATGTTGAAACGTGTCCTGAAGGCGAAAAGATTTGAGGCGACCACGGATTTCAAATCCCTCTCCGCTGTCGATGTTATCTTCATCACGGTCGGCACCCCTTCAAAGCCCGATGGCTCCATCGATTTAACACATGTTTCAGCCGCGGCCGCAAACATCGGCGAAGCCATTTCCAAAACAAAGCGAAAACCCACAGTGGTTGTTAAAAGCACGGTGATCCCCGGCACAACGAGAAACCTCGTCAAAACAAACATCGAAAAAAAATCCCACAAAACCGTTGGAACCGATTTTAACTTGTGCGCAAACCCTGAATTTCTGCGTGAAGGCTCAGCCGTTCAAGACACGTTCCAACCAGACAGGATAGTGGTTGGCGACGACTGGGAAGGTGGGGCACGGACACTAAAACGACTTTACACAAAATTTTACGGCGAGAGAATGCCGCCTCTCCTCATCACAAACACCGTCAACGCCGAAATGATAAAATACGCAAACAACGTCTTCCTCGCAGCCCGAATAAGCCTGATAAACGAATTCGCCAACATCTGCCAACGAATCCCGGGCGCAGACATAAAAGTCGTCGCCAAAGGCGTCGGCATGGACAGAAGAATCGGGCCCCACTTTCTCAACGCTGGCCTCGGTTACGGCGGCAGCTGTTTTCCGAAAGACGTTAAGGCGGTGGCGGCCTATGCCAAAGAACTGGGTGAAAACCCTGTCATGATAGAAGCGGTCGAAAAAGTCAACCAGAACCAGCCACTAAAAGCTGTTGAACTAGCCGAACAACTCATAGGAGACCTTCGCGGGAAAAAAGCAGCAGTTCTTGGACTCGCATTTAAACCAAACACAGACGACATCCGTGAAGCAGTTTCGCTCAAAATCATCGACAAACTTCTCGAAAAAGGCTGCGAAGTCACGGTCTACGACCCAGCAGCCATGGAGAACGTTGCCAAAATCTACCTTGGAAAAATCACGTACGCCAAAACACCGACCGAATGCCTTCAAGACGCAGACTTCTGCATCATAGCGACAGAATGGAAAATCTTCGAAAAACTCAAACCCATAGACTTCATCAAACACATGAAACAACCTGTCGTAATCGACGGCAGAAGAATCTACAACCCCGAAAAATATGCTGGAAAAATCACATACGTCGGAATCGGCTCGGCCAGCTTACTCATGCCGATTAAGCGTTCGAAAGCCAGCCCTGAACAGTCGAACTATTAATTGAAGTGTTTCTAAAGTTGTAATCCAGAAAAAGGCGGCCCTGTTTGTCTTTATGCAGAGTTGTGATATCCTTTAGGAAACCACTGTGAGCAAAAAAATTCCTTTCAAAGTTCTGTGAACCACCCGCCTGCATAAGCGACTGAAGCGTCATCTTTTCGTCCGTAGCCAATCTTTCGCTGCTTTTCTTGATGCTATCGAGCTCGAATTGGAGGAGGTCTACATTCAGCCTGAACAGTCCCGCCTTACCATAAATCTTCTCAACAAAAAAATTTTTCATTAATTCCAAAGGCACACCTTCTTCACACCGTTGACCACGCGCCCCTCCGACGATTTTCATAAAATGCTTGGTCACAGCCAAAGCAAGACGCTTCGCGCGAAATCAAAATCATGAGAAGCACGATACACAATAATTTTGTTGTCAGACTCGCATACCAACTTATGATTGCGGACAGCGCTTCCCAGACCGTCGATTATCATCGACTCAACTTTATCGACTGTTTCCGGCTCAAACAAATGGATGATGTCAGCGCGGTAAAGTGGAAGAGGCGTGTTGTAGCGGATACAGTTAAACGCCCTCAAGCCATTCAGAAGAATCGCCGTTATATTCGTTTCTTTTAAATCGATTCCCAAAGCCCGAAGACTGTTGTGCACTGTTCTAATTTTTTCAGGCCAAATTTGAAAATCATAGCGAACATTCGTGCGAATGGGTTGAAAATTCACGTTTACATATTTTGTTTCGGCCAGTATCGGAGGATAGAAAGCAAACCGGTGCTGTTCGCCTCGAAAACCTTCTTTCAAAGCGGGAAGAAAACCAAGCAACAGCTGATACACGACGGCGTTGTAAAGCGCTCGAATGCCAAGGGAAGGATAAATGTTCAACCCGGTTGAAACATCAAAAACGATTTTTTGTTTTGACGGATTTGTCTGACGAAGAAAATAAACATGAAAGCTTCCACGGTCGCGAAATCGCCGGCGAAAACGATTGGAAACCTATCTTTTCCTTGATAGACGCCGATGCTGGGAACAAGCACCACTTCAGCTTTTTCATCCTGCAAAATCTTTTCATGAATCCTCTGTACTAGTCGCTCCCTGTTCCTGAATAGCTCGCAGCAATCATCAACGTGTTCGGCGAGCGATGCAGACAGGCTTTCAGGAGCTAGAAAAACAGCTTCGCCTCCCTCTTTTTCCGCAATCGCCGTGGAACAAAACCTGCTTTCAACCTCTATTTTGCCGTCATAGAACACGAACCGAATTGGAGAATATTTTGTCGGGCCCAAAACTTGTACCGCGACCGTGACGTCGGGCACAGCATTGAGACGCTTTGGAAACGTATATCTTTTAAGACTAAAAATAAGCTCTCCGTTTTTCTGCAGCGATTCGTTGACTGCCACGATGGACACCACCCCACCCGTTGTCACAGAATCTGTTTACCATGTCTCGAAAGAGAAAAATCGGTGTGCGATTCAGCGGTTTTGACCAAAGCTCCCTTGGATAAAGATATCCAGAGGTCAAAGAATTGAAAAACTCAGTGTCATTTTATGTGATGACAATTTCTCAACGGAAAGATAGTAGCCGCAAAGGCATGGTCACCTTATTGGTTGTGCTCGCACAACTCGCAAACATCGATTCTCTGTTTCACGTGGTTTCGCCCGGCGTCAAAACGCTAAATGTCGTCAGACCAAATCTATCCGCATGTACCCATACACGGTTCATCCGCCGCCCGAAGCCAACATGTCGAAGTTCCCATACCGCCTTATCCGTCAAACATTCTCCGTAAAATACGAAGAATCCGCGCCGAAAAAATACACATAAAGAAACAAAGTCAAGCTGAAAGAATAGATAAAGAAACTTCGGCAGGCGATACATCAGGATCAACGCGGGAAAAATAATTACATGCGACGAAGTTGAGAAATTTCACTCATCGGTCATGGGTATAGAAACATTATTTTTTTGTTGCACGGCCTTTTGGCGGGATGCAGTGTTATGAAGGTATTGATGGTGGGAAGAAAGCCGTCGATAGCTTTGGAAGATCTCCGGAAGTATTGGGGAGAGGTGGATGTTTCCACAGGATTCACTTGGAAGATGAAACCATACGACCTTGTAATAGCCCAAGAACCCACTTTAAGGATTGGAATTTCAGCACTCGCACAGGCCAAGCTGACGGGCGCAGCCCTCATATGCGAGGTTCACAGCAACTATCTCCAAAAAGGTTTCCTGCCCACAAAGGACCTGTTGGCTGCAAAAATCGTCTTGAGGTCGTCGGATCTCGTCAGAGCCGTCAGCAATCAGATTGCCGGAATTCTCAAGTCTTGGGGCCTTCGACACATTATAGTTATTCCATCCATATATATTAAACTGGAGCAGTTCCGTCCACTGACCACGCACAGCGAGAGGGGGCCCGTTGTTTTGTCCATTTCTAGGTTGGTCAGCCAAAAGGGGCTCGACCTTCTTATCGATGCTGTTCCCTACGTCCTCAAGGCTTTTCATTCGCTGGATGTAAGGATTGTCGGTGATGGGCCAGAGAGAGCTAGGCTTGAAGCTTTGGTGCAGAGACGTGGGTTGGAAAATGTTGTGAGGTTTTTTGGCTGGGTGGACCAAGATGAACTGGTCAAGCATTACAACGAGGCAGCCGTGTTCGTCTGCACATCTTTACATGAAGGCGGGCCCCGAACCGTTTTCGAGGCAGCAGCATGCCAAACCCCTTTCGTCTCGACGGCGGTCGGCCTCGTTCCCGAAGTATTCACCCATGGACGTGAGGGATTCATCATACAAGAAAGAAACAGCATGCTCTTGGCTCAGCATGTTTTGCAGCTTCTCGAAAACCCTGCTTTGCGTCAGGAGATGGGTGTCCGCGGCAGGGAAGTGGTTGAATCAAGGTTTGAATGGAACAAGGCAGTCAGAAGATATGCGGAGGCATATCTCAAGATTTTTGAAAAAGACGTCTAAAGAAGCCGGCCCCTCATCGCATGTATGACGCGATGAGTGTTATGCCCTTCTTCTTGACCTTAGCCTCTGCTGTTGAATGTATAAGGTATCCGAACATGAGCATGTACACCTTCCGGTTATTAGCTTCTCCGCGTTTTTGACGAAACCCTCCACTTCGCTCCTGTATATCACTGCCTTTGTCTCACCTATCACCACTATTTTCTCGCTATCCCTACTGCCCTCGCCGTTAAGGTTTACCTCAACCTCTTCACCGTTAACTTCGACGAACTTTCTCTGCAACTCATCCACAACCATCCCTTCATGTCTGTAAAGCCATCCAGGAATCACGACTCTCGCATGTCCTTAAGCCCAAAACCAACCACATCCGAAAGCCTGTCAACCTGTTTCATCAGTTCCTGGAAAGCTGTTTCGGTCATAGCCTGTGCCTCGGCTAGCTTAGCCAAAGCCTCCTCAAGCCTCGTCTGTCTCTCTTCGAGCCTGGCCTGTGCATCAGCAAGCTTAGCCCTAGCATCCTCGAACCTAGCTATCCCCACCCTTATATCCTCAAGGCCTATCAACCCAGCCACCGCAAACCGAAACTCCTCATCCTCCCTGAGGAGCTTCATGGCTTCCTGCTCGACATCAGCGGCGCCCCTCGTCCACCTGTGTAACGGATGGCGGCTGTGTATAAAAATGTTGGATAGACGCAAGCAACTAAGCTGTTTTTAGACAAACTCAAGCTTACAATGTGAGGTAAACCTCCGAACTCGTTTCTACTAATATCTTCAAAACATTCCATGGACAATATTCTGCGACCCGCTTCGCTCTCTTAAGCCGCGTCTCTTAAACAACTAAGCCTATGGCCGATGAGGTCTACTCCTCTTCAAACGTGTCGTCAAATTACCAGCATTTGTCGATTCATGTGACTCGTTTAATCAATGGTTTTGTTCAGAAACTTCTTTGAGGAGGCAGGCTATTTTTGGAATGACTACTTCATGGCTAAACTCGTCAACTATTTTCTTCCTGGCTTGTTGTCCTAAACGGCGGGCTAGTTTTTCATCGATGAGGAGGGTCTCGATGGCGGCGGCTAATCCCGTAACGTCTTGCCTTTTTACCAACAGCCCTGTCTCACCGTTTACAACAGCATCCGGTATGCCGGAGACTTTCGTAGCGACGACTGGTGTTTCGCAGGCCATGGCTTCAAGCAAAGCTCTCGGTATGCCTTCTCCTCCCCTGGATGGATAGGGGAAAACCGCAGCGTTCGCCATGTACCGTGGGACAAGCTCGTTTGGTATCGGGCCCGGGAAGACAACTCTGCCTTCCAATCCGAGCGTCTCAGTTTTTTTCTTTAGATAGTTTATGTATGCTCTGTCGCCTGTCCCCGCTATCCATAGCTCAACATCTTTCACAGTTTGGGCCACTCGGACAAATGCAGTTATCAAATCTTCAACTCCTTTTCCCTCGTTGATTCTTCCAACCCAGAAAACTCTACGCTTTCCCTTATCCAGCCACTGTTTCGGCGGAGGCAGACCGGGCCTAAACCTGTCCGTCTTTATGGAGTTATGTATTATCCGAAGCTTATTCTCGTCGAGATGTGGGAGAAAATACTTGACTTCTGGAAGCATATATCGAGAGTATACTGTAATGCGGGTGGCCGTCTGTGCCGCCTTTCTTAAAATCCATCTGAAAAGTGATTTTTTCGCAGATGGTTTTTCGTAAGGTTTTCCGAACAGCCATGTGCCGCCAATTGTGAGCACCGATGGTACTCGCCTGAGTTTTCCAGACAGCCAAAGAGCGGTTAGCTCTGGGGGGCTAAAGGTTCTGACGTACACAACGTTTGTGTTTCTCATTTTCAGCAAAGGTGGAAGACTGTAGTTGAATACCTTCGTCAACCCGTAGACCTTTGGGATTTTTATCTTGTTTGTTTGCAGAATTTCGACGTTCGACGGCAGGTCTGGAGGCATATACTCTACAGTGTCTGTTACTATCGTGATTCTGTCAACAAACTTGGAGAGAGAAACGTATTCTTCAAGGTATTGGGCGTGGAGCGATGCTACTTTCAGGCCTCCGACCTTGCCAATGAACGTCATCACGGATAACATTCCATTGTTTAGGGGTGCTTGGGGTTGTTTATGTGGTTATTCCATCTCGTAGGCATCGCCTACTGCCGTAGCCCACTGATGGCAGCCATCATATAGTTCCGCAATCTCCCGGCCTGTTCGTTGACTTTTAGATGGAGATTGTGTGGTCGGTTCCTCTTAGCTTTCCCTCAGCCTTTAGCTCCATGTATTTCTTCCTAACCGAACCGAGCTGTTCATCCTCATACACCACGGTGCCTTCCTCCAAAGCGTCGACCACAGTGGCGTTTCCAACCTCTAACATCTTCAGCGTTTCATCCAAAGTGTATTGGTGAGGCTCGAGCGGCAGTGTTGTGACTTCGGTCATCTCCAACAATTTCTTCAGCCTTTCTAGGTAGGGTTCTTCAAAATCAGCGATTATCAGTATATCGACGTCGCTCCATGGGGCTTGTTCTCCCCTAGCCCAAGAGCCGAACAAAATGGCGCCGTGAACAAGGTAAACCTTCCTCACACGCTCTAAGTAGCTGGCGAGCTCTTCCGACAACTACTTGCCAAGCCGTTGCTTCACGAAAACAGAATACTCTCGGCGTTACTAATAGCTTCCCTTGAAGTCCTCTTATCGTATGCTTCATGGGACGTGCCAGCGTGGTGGGCGTTTGGATATCGGGATGGTCTGTAATGTCTGTCAAGCTCGCTAGCTGAGCTTATTAATTAAGCTGCTTGATCGTCAGAGCTGGACTGAATGTATCTCTCTAGGAGGATTCTGACACTATTTCACCATGGGGCCTGGTTTACCGAGTAGAGCTGAGCTTTAACAGCCTTTTCAGCGGCTTGCTGGGCATAAAAACATGAGGCGTTGTATCTGCCGTTGCGGTGAAGCAGTATAGCCGTCTCCAGGTCCCACTCTGCATCAGAAAACCATCTCTCCACCTCTCTTCTCATATTCCCCTGTCTTTTTGCGGTCAGAATTGTTTATGTGGTTATAGAGCTTTCAGAGAGTGGTTAAGCTGTTTGGTCCAAAGCTTTGGTCATAGCTGGAGGGCTTCCTCTATCTCTCTTCCCAATACAAGCCTGAAGCCGTGTCTCTCGGCTTCTTCCATAAGCTTGTCTGCCGCCTGCTTAGACGCCGTAGCTACAGAGAGAACCGTCAGCAGAGGCTTCATCCCATACTTTTCCTCCACAGCCCTCACCCGCGTGAGAAGCTTTTCAACCTCTCTTGAGGCTGAGGCTGCATCCCTGAGCGAGGCGGTAACCTCACCTACAACCAAGGGGTCTTCGGAGAAAATGTCTATCTCAAGAACCTCTCCTTCGTGTAGGATGTGCATCTTCTCGACCTTGGCTCCCGTGTACCCCATCTCGTAAAGGATTAGCTCGACGTAAGCCGCTGCATGCATCTCGAATGTGACGCCTAAAGCGGCCTTCAGCTCGCCGAAGGCCGTGAACATGTAGTTCCGCGTCCTCCTCGTCTCCTCCCAGAGCTTCTCCTGTCCCTCCCACAGCTTGTTCTGACCCTCCCTAAGGCTTTTCACCTCTTCCCATAGCTTGTTCTGGTTTTCCCAGAGCTTCTCCTGCCCTTCCCTAAGGCTTTTCACCTCCTCCCACAGCTTGTTCTGCCCTTCCCATAGCTTTTCCTGGCCCTGCCAAAGCTTCTCCTGACCCTCTCTAAGATTCTTCAACTCCTTCAGTATTTCAGAGAGCCCTAAATAGCCTGCCACTATATAGCGGAACTCCTCATCCTTCTCCAGCAGCTCGATGAACTCACGCCTGAGCTTTCCTGCCATTCAACAGCCCGATGTAAGTTATGTTGAGTGGGTTAAAAAGGGTTTGTTGAAGGCGGTCTGTCGGATAGCTAGCTGCATACGATTAAAAGGACATTGTATGTGATCATGCTTGGTTGGATTTGTCAAATTCCCATATGACAGTATTTGCCCTGTCATCTTTAACCTGCGTTATCCTTCCGGTTCCAAATCTTTGCTCGAGCCTATGCAGAAGTTCTTTATGTTCTGACCCTCCCATGTTGTGCATCTCTAGTATTAGTTTCCGCACGCCTAGTTTAGGTAAAGAAAGCAGCTCGTCGGCTATGAAATGCTCGCAGCCCTCACAGTTAATTTTAACGACATCAGGCTTGTAGGCCTCTACTAGTTGAGTAAAGTTCAGCAGAGGGACGTCGAGGCATTTTTCAGAGCCTTTTGCCACCCACACACCATAGCGTTGGTTACCTATCATATCCGGTAGCTCAGGAACCTGTGAGCCTACGGAAGCTCGGATGGGAAATGATTCGTCAACGTCGGTTGCGACAACAGGCCTCCCCGCAGCCATATTGCCATGTTATCATCATCTCATCTGTGATGGTGTCCGGATAAAGGGTTCTTGGGATTATCCTTAGTAAGTAAGGATGTTGTGGGTAATGGTCTTCTAGCGGGAGGATTAGACATACAGGGCATACTGTCGGTTCATTTTTTAATTTCTTTGATTATCCATTCGTATTCCCTTTTTAATCCTTCGTCCAACGGTACTGTGGGCTTCCAGCCCAGCTTCTCGTAGGCTTTCCTATAACTTCCCACGAATCTTTGTATGTCGCCTTTTCTCGGCGGATGGTATTCGACGCCGGCCTTGCTTCCGGTTATTTTGATTATTTTTTCTGCGAGCTGGTTGAGTGTTGTTCCCACGCTTATCGGTAGAAGGAATGTTTCTCCGACTGCTTCGGGGTTTTCGAGCGCCTGTATGTAGGCTTTTGCTGTGTCGCCGACGTATGTGTAGTCTCTGATTTGTTCACCTGTACCATATATCGGTATCGGCTTCTGCTTGATGGCTAGCTCGAACCAGTATGCTATGAAGTTGTACCATCCTCCAGCCTAGTAGGGCTGGCGTGGGCCGTAGACGTTGCTCGGCCTTAAGATGACGTATTTTATGCCGTAGAGGCCGTTGTAGATTTTGCAGAGCATTTCGCCGTATATCTTGTGGACGTTGTAGAAGGTTGAGGGGTTGAATGGCCAGTTTTCGTCGGCTATGTGGGGCTCTGGTATGTCTCCGTGGACGCTTCTGCTGCTGGTGTAGATGAACAGCGCTTTCGGGTTTTGTTTCCGCAGGGTTTCAAGGATTCTGAAGGTTCCTTCGGCGTTTCTTAAGAAGTCTTCTTCGGGGTAGTCCACTGATTTAAAGGTTGATACCTGCGCATCGCAGTGAACCACGACGCCGGCATCGCGTACGTCTTCCGCAGCGATTTGCTTGACGTCTTTTTTGACGAATTCAGCTTCCTCGGGGATGTTTGAAACGCGGCCAGCCGACAGGTCGTCTATAACCGTCACGGTATATCCTTTTTTGAGCAGGAGTTCGACGACGTGCGACCCTATGAACCCAGCTCCGCCGGTAACTACTACGTGGCTGCTCAAGTATGCTCTCTATTTCCTTCTTCGTTGTTCTTTAATTTTCCCATTTAGTCACAAGGTATATATATATTAACATCGGCCATGGTGTTAGCAACGAGTTTGACCAAAATCTCTATCATCACTCCTACGCTGAACCGAGCTGCGCTCCTGAAAGAAGCGATACATTCTGTGTTGATACAGAATTTTGATGGGCACTGTCAACTTTTACTTAAGTCTTTTGGAAAGGGGAAAGGCCTATGGCCTGAGGTGTAGCTCTCCCATTCATGCATGTCTTCGATTATATCGTTGGTTGTATGTCTAGG
>JAWBKB010000008.1:0-67523 GCA_038831915.1 Candidatus Caldarchaeum sp. | reverse complement strand
CAGCGGTGTGTAGCTGACGAATTTCGGCTCGATTTTGAGAATTTTTCGGTATAGACCTGAAGCAGTTACGGCGGCGGCGAATGAGATGAGATACGGTAGTAAAACCATCAGCGGAATCAGGTAGGGAGCGTTGACCAGAGCCGCGGTCGCCACGGATGCGAAGATGGCGAGCCTGGCGGCGCATGGCATGTAGGGTATGAGCAGCGCTGTTAGTGTTCTGTTGGCTTGGCCCCAGAGTACTTTGGCGCCGGCGATGGCGGGGACGTTGCATGAAATTCCCATTAAAAGGCAAACCGCTCCGCGTGGAGGAAGGCCTATCCAGTTCAACAGCTTTTCGACGCCGCGGGTAAGATGAGCTATCAAGCCGCTTTCTTCATACAACACAACGAGAACAAGCGCGACAAAAACATACGCCGAAATCGACGCCAGCGTAACCGCGGAACCCAGCAACCCATCAGCGATGAAAGAAGCCGTCAAACAGTTTGGAATGGCTGCGTGAACAACATCGCTCATCCGTTTTTCCAACGCTCCAAGCGTGCCGTTTATCGAGAAAGGTAGTTCACCCCAAGGAGCAACTCCTTCGACTAATGCGACAAGCAGACCGACTGAAACAAAGGCTATCGACAAAATCAACGTAAGCGCAGGTGCTGGACGGGTCAAAACGCTTGACACAAATCCGATTGATTTGGGAATTTTAAGCACGTATTCAGTCGGTCGCGACGCGTTTATTCCCCGAACAAGTAAATCGGCTAATTTTTTTACGCCGTAATTTTTGATGGCTGAAACATATATCACTGGTGTTGAAACTAGTTGGGAAAGCTCTATCTCCGAGTTCGGAGGCTTCCACACGTCGACCATGTTGAAGACAAGGACGACTGGCTTGAATTTGGAAGCAAATTTCGCGATGTTCAAAGCTTCGCGCCACGCGTGAGGAGCGGCTACAACAACAACGCCATCGTACTTTCCACCAACGATTTCCCGAACAGCGATTTTTTCATCTTCGTCTAACGGGTTTGCGGGCCTGAGGATTCCGGGTAGGTCTGTCACTTCCACGTCTGTGCCTTTTATGATTCCGTTGTGAATTTCAAGTGTAGTTCCAGGGTAGTTGGCTGTCTTGACTCGGATTCCGGTAAGTGCGATGAAGAGGGATGATTTACGGACGTTTGGCGGCCCTGTGATGGCATATCGTAGCTGCTTTTCCACGACGATATAACAGAGTTATAGCACAAAAAATATCGTACCAAAAATAAATAAAATAAAGCGAAATTAGAAAAATTAAGTAAAATGCTACACTACATACGCTATTTAAACGTAACAAGTTTTCTTAAAACATAGGCTATAAAACCCGAAAACCGAAGAGTTTTAATCGTTTTCAAGAAATACCTGACAAACACGTGAAAAAATCCTCAGCGTTGCTGAATAGGACGCCGACGGCATAAACATCGCTAGGCTTGAATAATGGCCACTATCATTAGTGGGTATTTTTGCTCGCTTATATTTATTTTAATTAACTTTAGTAGAAAACTAGATTAAGTCAACCTTTGTACATACTGTTACGGGAGCCCCATGGTAGAGGAAACTCTGTTTGAATTAGACAGGCGGGGTTCCTCAAGTTGAGTGGGGCTGCTGCGCTGGCCCCTACGCTGCCCATTGGACTTTTTGAAGCTGGGGCGGAGAGTGCGGATGGTAGAAGAATCAAGGCGGGAAAGAAGGTTCCAACAATCTGTCCCTACTGTGCTGTGGGCTGCGGAATGATTGTTACTGTTGTCGACGGAAAAGTTGTAGATGTGGAGGGTGACCCGACACATCCCATTAACGAGGGAGCGTTGTGCAGTAAGGGCAACGCATACCTCCAGCTCATAAACAACGAACGCCGGTTGACGTATCCCATGAAGAGGACAAACCCCAGAAAAGGAGTTGACCAAGACCCACGCTGGCAGACAATAACTTGGGAGGAAGTATTCTCCACGATAGCGAAGAAAGTGGCCGACACCGTTAAGACGGTTTATGAAAAAAGCGTAAAACATAAGGACGGCTACTACTGGGTTGGGAAAGAGTCCCCGATAGCTTTGTGGGGCTCAGCATACTTCAACAACGAAGAATGTTATCTTGAGAAAAAACTTATGTCCATCCTAGGTTCTCTGAACACGGAACATCAGGCTAGGCTTTGCCACGCACCGACGGTCCCGGCTTTATCCACCGTCTTCGGCTTCGGGACTCAGACAAACCATCCGATAGACCTCAAGAACGCCAAATGCATAATGATCACAGGTAGCAACGCTGCTGAACAGCATCCGATTGTGTTCAGATGGGTTCAGAAGGCGAGGGAGGCCGGTGCGAAACTCATTTCACTCGACCCAAGGTTTACAAGAAGCTCTTCTTGGTCGGACATCTACGCGCCATTCAGACCGGGGTCTGATACTGCAATCTATCTAGGGATGATCAGGTATGCGATTGAAAACAACCTTGTTGACAGAAATTTTCTCGAGTCTAGGACGAACGCACCCTACAGCATTGATGGCTTGGAAGTTGGGCTGGACGACCCTCGCTCCATCTTCACAAAGTTGAAGGAGCTCGTCAAACCCTACACGCCTGAGGAGGTTTCCCGCATAACGGGAATTCCGAAGGAGAAATTTGAGGAGATTTGCCGGGTTTACACGACTACGAGACCCGGTTCCATCCTCTACTCGATGGGGACAACGCAGCATACCAACGCCTCATACTCGATAAGAGCCATGGCCATCCTGCAGCTGGTTCTCGGCAACATTGGCAAGCCCGGAGCCCAGATAGGCGCTTTGAGAGGGATAAGCAACGTGCAGGGCTCGAGCGACATGAACGTCCTCTCCCACCTCATAATGGGTTATAGGGTTCCGCCTAGAAGCCCGAAGGATGTCCGCGAATACCAGAAGTGGAAGAACGACAAGGCAGGTTATGAGAAACAGTTGAAGGAGAACGGCTACTGGGCTTACTGGCGCTGGAGCCCTGCCAGGATGTTTCCGACATGGGAGTGGCTCGAGCAGTACTGGGGTGTCTACATCGGAACATATCCAGGCGTCGACCCTGACAACGAACCCGTGATCTCAGACATACCCCTAGGAGTTGGATATCCGACGGTCCAGATGTGCAGGGCGATAAAAGAAGGTAAAATAAAGGTGTTGTTCAACTTTGGCGGAAACACAGCAGTCTCTCTTGCCAACGCAGCCTACAACGTTCACGAAACATTCGCAAACTCTGACCTTTTCCTCGTCTGCTACGAAATCTTCGAAACTGAAACGGCGCATTTTGCCGACCTTCTTCTACCTGGTACTGTACCTGTGTAGAGAAGCGGTTCTGTGACGAATACCGGCCGGTGGGTGCAGTGGCGTTGGAAGGCCGTCGACCCGCCTGGAGAATGTATGGATGAACTGTCTTTCCTCACAGAGCTTTTCAGAAGAATCAGGTCGGAGCTGAAGAAAGAGAGGGGATTCTTCTACCGTCGGAGCTGTTTGCGAAGGAGATGGGCGTGAAGCTGAACAGGTTGAAGAACTCCGTTTCGGGAGTTGTTGGCGTAGACGACAACTGGCCTACCAGCTTTGAGCCGAAGGGCACTCCCGAAGCAGTTAACAAGGAAATAGCTCACACGAACGCTCTCTACCGATTTCCCGGACCAGGCCAGAGGTTCAGCGCATACGACCTTGAAACAGCTCCAGAGCTCGACGGAATAATGGCTAAGAGACGTGACCCCACGCCCGCCGACGAATACGACAGGCGGTACGGCTTGTTCAAAAACTGGGGCTGGTCTTGGATGACCAACCAGAGAAACCTCTATGATTTGAACGAGCCGCCTGAAGACAAGAACAGAGTAAGAGGGTTCTTTGTTTGGTGGGCCCACAGCCCCGAGGCCATAGACAAGCCTGGAGGCGCCTGGATTGGGTTAGACAAAGCCGCCATATGGGCTGGTGGACCGACAGGTTTCTACGACCCAACTAAGCCCGACTGGCATCCTCTGAAACACGGCTTGCCACTTCACAACGAATCTATCGAAAGCCCGGTGCCGGAATTGGCTGCCAAATATCCGACAGTGTGGGATGAACGCTTTTCCGTGAAGAAAGGAAGCCCAGAGGAATTTCCCGTCGTTCTGACCACGTTCAGGGTTACTGAGCACATGCAGGCAGGAGCCATGACGAGGAACTTGCCATGGCTTGTTGAACTTCATCCCGAGATGTTTGTCGAGATTGACAGAGAGCTCGCAGGTGAGCTCGGTATTAAGAGCGGGGACATGGTTAGGGTGATCACGGCTAGGGGTAGCATCGAGGTCAAGGCAATAGTCGCGAAGAGGTTGAAACCGCTCAACGTTGCTGGACGGAAGCTGCATGTTGCGGCGATGCCCTGGCACTGGGGCTTCAAAGGCCTGAGCACAGGCCCGATAGCCAACATCCTCACCATAGACGCCATCGACCCTCACGGACACATACCTGAAACTAAGGTTTGTCTCTGCAGGGTTGAGAAGGTGAGTTAGAATGACGAAAGCGTTTTTGATAGATATTAAGAGATGCATCGGATGCAGGGCGTGTCAGGTTGCCTGCAAGAGATGGAACAGCCTGCCCGGCGAGCAAACATCTCTAAGCCCCTCTTGGACAAACCCGCCAACCACGACAGCCTACACATGGACCCGTGTAAGGTTTGTAGAGCTTGACGGAGGAGACGGCGATTTCAAATGACGTTTCATCAAAGAACAGTGCATGCACTGCTTAGACCCCGCATGTGCTTCAGCATGGTTCGTAGGTGCGCTCCACAAAACCGCGGAAGGGATCGTAGACTATGACTACAGCCGCTGTGTAGGCTGCCGGTATTGTATGATTGCATGCCCGTTCGGTGTTCCGAAGCTTCAATGGGATAGGAGCCTTCCTTACATCCGAAAGTGTGTAATGTGCATTGATAGGGTTAGGGAGGGGATGAAGCCGGCCTGCGCCAGCGCATGTCCCACGGGTGCGATAATGTTCGGAGAGCGTGAGGAGCTGTTGAAGGAGGCTAGAAACAGGATAGCCGGTGGAGGCTACGTAAACCATATCTACGGCGAAAAGGAGGCAGGCGGCACCTCCGTCCTCTACATATCCGACGTGCCGTTCGAGAAGCTTGGGTTCCCGAAGGTCTCAGAACAACCATATCCAAAGCTTACCGCCGCCTCTCTCGAGAAAATCCCGTTCGTGGTGCCGGCTCTGGCTCTTGGTTTGCTTGGGCTGTGGCTCTACACGGGGAGACGTGAGAAAATCCGGGCTTTGAAACAGAATGAAGGTGGTAAGTGAATGCAGCAGGTGAAGTTTTCCAAACCTTTCATTGCATGGTTGACGGCTCTGCTCGCCGTGATAGCGGTAGGAACCTACGCCACATACCTAAGGTTTATCATCGGCTTCAGGGTCACGGCCCTAAGCGACGAATATCCATGGGGGTTGTGGACAGGTTTCAACAAACTCAGCAGCATCGCGTTGGCCGCAGGCGTGTTCACGCTGGCCTCAGCCGTCTATCTACTGCGTGCGGAAAAATTCAAACCATTAATAAGACCAACAATCTTAACCGGTTTACTCGGCTATCTTATGGCTGTGTTGGCGGTGATAATCGACATCACCCAGCCTGAAAGATGGTGGCACCCGCTCTACCCGCCGTTCTGGCAGCCATATTCAGTGCTTTTCGAAGTCTTCTGGTGTATATTCCTCTACACGATTGTGCTTGTCGTCGAGTTTTCACCAACTGTGTTTGAAAGACTCGGCTGGAATTGGGTTCTCAACCTATTACGCAAAATAACAATACCAGTTGTGATAGCTGGAGTGATTCTGTCAGTGCTACATCAGTCATCACTGGGCGCCCTTTACACAATATCGCCCGAACGTGTTCATCCGCTATGGTATTCGCCGCTTCTCCCAGTTCTCTTCTTCGTGTCAGCCGTAGCAGGAGCGCCTGCCATGATAATCTTCGTGTCAACCGTCAGCGCAAAAGCTATGAAGAAAGGTTTAGAGCACGAACTTATAGCGTCTTTTGCAAAAGTCACACCCGCTATTCTGCTTATCTATCTCGCGATTCGGTTCGTTGACATGGCTTACCTTGATGTTTGGAAGTTCACGCTTGACGGTGTGAGGGCTGGTTTTTCTGGGGAGAGGTGGTGCTGGGCTTCATGCTGCCTGCGGTTTTGCTGTCCATCCCGAGGGTTAGACAGTCCGTTTCAAAGACTTTCGCCGCCTCTCTGTTCGTCATAGGCGGTGTCATGATGAACCGTGCGAACACCGTGATAACGGCCTGGATTGCGCCCGAAAATGTGTTCTACTTCCCGTCATGGGCCGAATTCGCAATAGGTTTTATGATTCTGGCCCTAGGAATGCTGGGTTTCACGCTGGCAGTCAAACTCCTGCCCGTTTTCCCGCCGCGGGAGGAAGCCAAGCTTGAGGTAACTGTTTCGGCCGCCCGTAAGACGGTGGAGCCTCCGGCGACCTAACCCCTCCTATTTAAACCTTCCAATTTTTTAAACCACGCCAAACCTAATAAGCAAACACCAAACACACACTGATGGTGTCGCATAAACGGATGCCCGACAAACACGACCTCGTCCTCTGCCGGCTTGTCTTAGATGTTTTGAAGCCGCATAAACCCGACATGGTCGAATTTGCCCAAGCACTGACAACCGTAAAGGGAGTGCAGAAGGTTGAGGTCGCGATTATCGAAGTGGACGCCGACACCGAAACCGTCAAATTAACCATTGAAGGAAACGGGTTAAACTACGAAAACATCGCCAACGCGGTCAAACAACTCGGAGCCGCGGTCCACAGCATCGACCAAGTAACCTACGCACCAGCGACACATGAACATTTGAAAAAATAGCGATTGTGACACAATCAGCGTCCAAACAGTAGCGCAGTCCGCAAACAATAGCCAGTCCGCGGGGTGGCTTCCCCTCTGCCGACGCTGTCTAAAAAACCACTCCCTTCTTCGCTATTTACCGCCGATGTTCAGAGTTTTTTCTCTTTCGGCTCCATGCGGATGCGTGGAGCCGTAATATAGGTGTGAGGTCATGAAACCCAGCCAACAAGTTCCTCTACTAATTCTGGCTTTTTGTAGTGTTCCCCTCAGCCATCTACCTAGCCGGCGGATTCATTCAGCATATCTTGTTTATATTCTTTGGCCACGTCTACGGCATATACGAGGATATGTTTTGCAACGGCTTGCTATGGAGACCCAGGAGTCGTGGCTGCGATTGTGATAAGTCTAGCGGTTGCCAGCTTAGGCTCGGCCTTCATCGTGCTTGCTGGCTTGACGTGCCTCCAGCCATCCCGGTCGATCCACATATCCTAAATAGGGCCCTTCTTGTCTGGACTAGCCCCGCCTTTCGCTGGATGATGCATAATCGGTGTGATGTACAGGTTTGGCGCCGATCAAACGAATGCTCTAGCATCTCTCGCTGGGGTTCTCGTCAGAAATTTTGTCGGCTACCTCTTCGTATAGAGTTTTGCTGAGCTGTTCTTAGATGTGGGCTGGGGGTTCAGCTTCTTTCAGCTCGTCGGCCCTTTCGGCGGGCTGGCTCTCAACCTAGGTCTGATTACCTTGCTACTGATAGTAGTTCTTCATGGCTACTGATGTCGTTTGAAACCGTTCAGGCTTAGGTTCTATTTGTCTGAGCTAAAGCTTTTGTTCAAGCCAAGATGGTGGCCGCCGTAGCTGGACGGTCTGGTGATGGCTTGTTCAAGCTTCCGAGCCAACAACCCAGACTACGCCACCAGTAACCAAACCACCGACTAAACCTTTCACGAAATCTCTTCGAGATCAGTCAGGAGTTTTTGGCGGTTGTTTTCAGTTTTAGTAGTGCGCTGTGCGGCGCCACAATCTTCTTGAGTCAGGGCGGCACAGATTTGGTTTTGATAACAAGGTAAGTCCCTAAGCCAACCGTTGCCGCTGCAAGGATGCCGATGATAAAGGCTGAATAGGGCATGTTCAGGATGGCTAATACCTCGTCTGTGCGTTCATTCGTGACTTGAACGATGGTAGTTGTTACGACGAGCTGCTGAGTCGTCTGAGTCGTGGTTTCTCTAACCGTGGTAGCGTTTACCACAGTCGTTGGAACGGTTTTAGTCGTGGGAACATATACAGTTACATTTACCGGGTTCATAACTGTTTCAGTCTGCGTTTCCGTCGTCGGCGTTAACGTGACTGTGGTTGTTTCAGTTGTTTCCACACGGGTGGTAAGGGTGGTGGTTTCACGGGTCGTAACAGTCGTTCCCGGAAGCCTCGTCGTCGTGGTGACCGTCACAGTGGTGGCCATAACTTCGTTGGAGCAGTAAATCGCTTCGATGAGAAGACCTGTCGGCGAGTTGGCCACGCTGTTGTTTACGACGATGGTCAAGTTGTGCACTCCCGACGAAACAGGGAGAACCCACCAGCTCGGCTGGTTAGAAGGCCACAGAGCATATCCGGGAATGTTTATGCCCGTGAAGACACCGTCGAGGAAAACACGGCCAGGATCGTCTGAGCCTCCGCGTAAATAGATTCTACCCGGTGAAGGAACTGTGAAAACAATGCTGTAAACAAACTCTGCAACATCCGTGTTGGGCGCCAGGTTGTCCACAGGCCTGTATGGATTTATCCACATGGCTCGAATGCCCACGGGAGGACCGCTGTGCCATGCTGCTGGATAGGGGTTAACCACCCATGGCCTACTAAGAGTGCCATTAGGCAATCTAACTAACCAATCGAAAGGAGTGGCGACAGGGTTTTCCCGGCTACCCGCCGGTTTGGTTGAGAAATTCACCGAGCCCGTGCTTAAATCAATCATGCATGGACATCGTTCGGGAACATTGGGAACCGTCGAAACCTGAGAAAAAACAGGCACAACCAGCAAAAACAAGACACTCACAGCTAACAAACGCTTAGCCAACACAGAAAACGAAAACATTGCGCCTAAGCACAACAGGGAACATATAAGTGTTTGCATCACGCTGCCGCAAAACCGCATCCAACATTAATGATGCACCAACAGCGGCCCGCTGCTCCGCGAACAAGACAAACCATAACCTAGACCCAACACACCAAAAAAATTAAAAATCAGAAAACCATCGTTAGAAATGTAGCCCGGTCGTCTAGCGGTCAAACGGTCAGAAGGGCTAGGGATCTCGGGCTTTGGATCAGACGAGGAGAAACCCGAGGACGCCGGTTCGAATCCGGCCCGGGCTACCAGAATTTTCATGGGCTCTGGATTCGCGTTCGACGGTGCGTTTATGGGAGAACACTTTGGACACTTCCGAACACCGGTGCATTGTGATAGTGTTTGGCACGGTAAAGGTTGTTTCTCTTCTAGGAGCGATAGTTATGACAGCTCCTTTCACTGTCACCAGAGACGTCACAAGGTTCGAGACCGTTATTCTCAGCGTGGCTGGTTCAACGGTCACTGTCACCCAATACTCAAGAATCATTCCCGCCCCGCTGACTGTTACGACCGTTCGAGAGTCCGCCGTTGATGCAAGTCTAATTGTTTATTTTGGTATAGGTATGATCGTTGTAATAGCAGTGGCAGCCGCGGTTGTCGCACAACGCATAAAACAGTAGCTTATCTTTTCTAACTTGTGCCGATTGTCATGGAACCAAGAAAATTTGCTGAATTCACATTGTTTAACGACAGATGTTTTCGTATAGTAGGACAACAAAAAATGTATCGGATCCCGCTTTGAGAGGAGGAGTTTTAACATGGCCCCTCGGTTGATCTTTACCGCCTTCGGCTCTTGGAGACTTTGTTTTTAATCGTGCTTTTGATTTGTTTGGTGATTTTCCGGGATGAACCAGCCGGGGTGATGTTTTTTCGCCCAGGAGCGTGTTACTTTGCCGTCGACGAATATCGCTTTCAGAGCTTCGCGGTTAACAGGGTTGATTGCGAGCATAAAGTGTGCGAACAATGGCACGCCTAATAGTAGGAAGCCAATGTCATGAATTAGAAGTAGGAATGCTTTGTAGTGAACACCTAACACGTCGAAGACCATTAGAATTCCGCTGACGCCGAGTAATAGCAACCCGGCATGTGCGGCTAGTAGATAGATTTTTTCAAGCGGATGATGGAATCCTATTTGGGGATATTTCCGTGTTAAACCTATCCAGCGAAAAGCGATGATGGCTGCTTCTCTAATTTCTCTCCAGCTGGGCCACCACCATTCATCTCCTCGTGCCTGAATTGCCCGTGCTATTGTAAGCGGAGCCGCTGCACCAAGTAGGATGATTGTCACGTAATAATGCAGGAATTCGCGCACGGTTTCACCCCCCAAGACATCGTAGATCCATTTGAAGGAATCCCCTAACAGCGTGGGCAGCGATGTCACAAGCCCCACAGTGACGCCTGTGAACATCAGCCAATGAGTCGCCCGGGCAAGCCGCGTCCACCGAACCACTTTCTCAGAATCGGTCATTCTTTTTTCACTTTCCTTCTTTCCCGTATGATGTGAATTGTGCCTAGCACGACGGCGCCCAACATCGCCATGACGGTCAACGGCTTCACAACCATTTCTTTCAGGTTGCTCCAAAGAGTGAAGGTTATTCCTTGGTCTTCGCGGCGGACGGGATATCTGACTAACTCGTATCCTCCTTTTCTCGGGATGTAGAAGAGCTTGGGTTTGGTGCCGAAGTCATCACGTGGAGGCACCGCGAGACCCGACATTACGATGCGATGCACTTCATCTTTCGGATCTTCTAAATCTCCGAAAAGCCTCGCGTCGAAGGAGCAGACCTCCACACATGCCGGTGTCCAGAGCCCCTCGCCGTTTTTCCTATGGTAGCAGAATGTGCATTTATCTGGAATGCCTATCTTCAGGGCGTGTTCATGCTGTATGGTGCCGGCGAACTCTTCCATCAATCTTGTTCTGACGGAGTAAGGACACGCGTCGATGCACAACCCGCATCTTATACATTTAGACGAGTCGAGAAGCACGACGCCTTCTGGAGAAACATAGGAAGCTCCCGTGGGACAGGCGTAGACACACGGCGGATTATCACAGTGAAGACATTGTATGAAAACTCGTTTTTCGTCTCCGACGTAAGAAGTTACTGTCGCTGGCCTGGTTCGCGAATAATCGGTTGGACGTTCGGGCAGAGAAAGTGTTCCGTCTTCGAGTCGTCGTCCGATGTTTTCGACCATGCATTCGACCACGCAGGCGTAGCAGCCGACGCATTTATCGAGATCAATTATCATCGCGGGTTTCATGCAACCACCTTCCTCACTTTCACTTTAAAGTCGAAGAACGCTGAAGATGCGCAGATGTCAACCAATTCGAAGGGACCGACGTAGTTTGTGTTGATTCCGTGTTTGGGCATGTAGGTGAATTTCACGAGGCCTTTTTCGTGTATTCCAGGTGTCAACCCGTGAATGCCGGCGATTATGTGTTCATCGATTTTGTTGCTGAGCCTTACTTTAACGCGTAAAGAGCTGTTTGTCACAGGGTTAAACACTTCGACCGTGGCACCGTCCTTAATTCCCAGACGCCGCGCTCTTTCTGCGTTTATGAATACGCTGTCCTTTCTGTCCCATTTTACCACGTCGACTAAAAGCTTAGTGTCTCTAGCCCATGTGTTAATCGCCGTTAGGTTGTGCATGTAGTCGATTGGGATGAATTCGTCTTCGGCTAGCGGTGTTTGCATCCATTTCGGCGGCACCCATGCGGGCAACGGGTTGAAGGCATGCGGTTTACCAAGAAAGTCTTTGAACATCTCGAGGGCTCTGAGGTTGATTAGTTCTATGAAACCAGTGGATGTTGGAAGTCTTCCTCTGGTGGTTAACGGGCTGAAGTCGGGCGATGTGAAACGCGCCACAGTTCCATATTTACGTAGCATGTCATAATCTATTCCAGCCTCTTTCGCCTGTGTCTTCCATATCTCTTCGACACGTAGCAGTGGCTCGAGTTCCTTGAGTTTGTAGGGCATTAGCCTCTCCGTTAGTTTATAAACTATCCATGCGGGGTTTCGTACGTCAACATCTTTAGGCGGGTCGACGACCTTCGTCATAATGCTCACTTGCCCGATGTGCGATTTGCTGACTGGAAGTAGCGAGGCGTTGTCTGTTTCAAAGAAAAATGGAACGGGCAGGATTAGGTCTGCGTAAGTACATGTTTCACACCACATCGTGTCAAAAACCATGACGAATTCAAGCTTCTTCAACGCGCGGATGACTGTTTCCGAGTCTGGTAAATGCGAAGCTAGATTTTGTAAGAAGACTATGGCTGCTTTGATTGGATAGGGTTTTTCTTCAAGAATGCTCCTGATGGCTAGCATAGAATATCCACGGGTGGACGCGAGCGGATAGCCGTTTTCCCGCCAATAATCAATAATTGATTGAACTTTTTTCGGTGATGCTTTGAACGGCTCGGCGACTCGGAGCGTTCTTGGCCACGCAATTCCTCCTCTCGCACCCCATGAACCAATCATAACGTTTATCATGGCGACCATTCTCCACAGCATGGGGCTGTTGTGGAAAGTTGTCGTCTTGTATCCGTTGTCGATGAAGGCTCGTGGTGCGTAAGTCACAAGATTTCTGACGATCCATCTAATTTCGTCAGCGGGTACGTTGCTGATTTTTTCCGCCCATTCCGGAGTGTAGGATTCAAGAGTTTTCTTGAGGATGGATAAGGCGGAGGCCACTTCTCTTCCCTCATACTCACCCTCGTATTCGAGGGCTGGGTTTGCGGCTTCGCTGCTGAACTTGTATTCCTTAGTGGCAGTGTCGTAAACGAGAAAATCTAGTCGGTCGTCTTTCTTCTGAACAGCGGCTGGTTGCAGAGTTTTGGGGTCGAACAACATCGCTGCATTTGTGAATCTATTCAGGTGGGCTGCGTCGTAGGCCTTAAGATTAATGATTTCTCTCGCGATAGCTAACATTACTGCGAGGTCCGTGCCAGGCTTTACGATGTAATATTTCTCAGCTACTTCGCAGACATCGCTGTACCGCACATCTAAAACAACTACTCGTGCTCCACGTGATACGCCGAGGCTGAAAACCTTCGTCCATGGTGTAGCGACGACGCCACCGTACGGGTTCCGCGCAACCAACACGATGAACTGTGCCCTTTCATAGTCGTGATAGATTCCACTCGGACCTATCAAGGAGCCGAACAAAAACCATCGTCCCGCGTCAGATGACGTATGACAGGTGTCGCGATGGTCAGTTACGTTCGGTGTTCCGAACAGATAAGCAAAGTTGTCGATGATTGCTTTTTCACATCCTTGGTGGGAGAAAACTACCACCTGCTCGGGGTTATTGATGTATTTTTTCAGGTTGCTTGCTGCGTAATCTAATGCTTCCTCCCAGGTAACAGCTCTGAAATTTCCTGAACCTCTTTCTCCCACTCTTATCATGGGTCTGCGTATTCGGTCAGGATGGTTCCACACATCTGCGAGCGCTCGCGGCCTACCGCACGCGGCGTAGTAGCTCTCCAAACCTGGCTGAAACGCATGAACCACGGTGTGCAAAACGTTGCCGTTCAGAACTTTGACTTTGATGGGGCAGCCTTGCCCACAAATGATACACGTGGTGTACTTCCATTCTACGTTGGTCGAGGCTTTTTCCGCGACGGGTTGATACGTAACTGGAAACCAACTGTTTTTGCTTCTAGCAGATAAACCCACGCCGACCGCTACCGCTGGTGAAACGCTGAGCAGCGATAAAACATCCCGCCGCTTTAAACGATATTCTGTCATCTAAAATCGTCCTCGAGTTATTTATAAGCCGAAAGTCTTATAAGAATTGAATAAGAAAATTACTTACTCTTGTTCTCAAAACAAAGAATAAATACCGTTTGCCTCCGAAATTCTGCACATGTTCGTGTGAAGCTTTCACTGATTTGTTTTCCTAGTGGTTTTGCCTAGTTGTGGTGTGGATGTATGTGATTTGGTCTTAGTGTTTAAGTGTTGGTTGTGTAGGTTGTCTGTGTTATGAGTTGGGGTCGTCTTCCTACTGAGCCTAAGATTGAGGGCGAAGTTGTTCCCGAAAGACATGCGGTGAAGCCTGGTCGTCGGTTTGAAGGGCTTAACTGTTTTGTGACAGGTGCTGGGCGTGGCTTTGGCCAGCTTATTGCGTTGGCTTTTGCCCGTGAAGGCGGCAACGTCGTCGTCCACTACAACACGTCAGAGGAGTCGGCGCGCCAAACAGCTAAGCAGATTGAGGAGATGGGTGTCAAATCATTCGTTGTTAAGGCTGATGTGACGAAGTGGAGTGAGGTGAAGCAGGCGGTGGACAAGGTTTGGCGTGAGTTTGGGCCTATTGATGTGTTGGTCAATAATGTTGGCGACACGGCTCCGGGCCAGATGTCGTGGCGTGAAATAACAGAAGAACGTATCGACCATGTTCTCGCCGTGGACATCAAGGGCACGTTGTTCATGATTCATGAAGTTGGTTCGCGGATGCTTGAAAGGAAGAGAGGCTCTATTGTGAACATCTGTTCAAACGTCATCGTCACCGGAAGCCCTCGTGCACCACAATATGCAGCGTCAAAATACGGCGTGCTTGGCCTCACCAAGTCTTACGCCCATGCTTTCGCGCCATGGGTTCGGGTTAATGCCGCCGCTCCCGGATATATGGAGACCGAAGCTTTGCTGAAAAGACCTGACTGGACACCTGAAAGAAGAAACTGGGTCATCGAGCACACGCCTTTACGCAGAATTGGAAAACCGGAGGACATCGTTCCCGTCGTCCTGTTCCTTGCTTCGGACGACGCCATTCACATGACGGGTAATGTCGTGATATGCGACGGCGGCTTCAGCATGCCGGGTGCCTAAACGATGGCAACCATACAAGATATTTTATCGAAAATTGATGTAGAGAAGACCATCAAACGAACGCTGGACCTCGCGAACATCGAAAGCCCAACCGGCTTTGAAGGCGAATGTGCTGAGGCCTATGCGAGGATGATGGAAGAGGTTGGGATGCGTGTCAAGCTTCAGGAAGTTGAGCAGGGAAGGCTGAACGCGGTCGGTGTTCTGCCGGGAAAAGGCGGAGGGCCTTCGCTGATGTTCAACGGTCATCTCGACACATCTTTTTCGCCGCGCGAACCTCCTGAAATTCTCAAAGCAATTTCGCCTGTCTATCGTCTTGAGCCTCCATGGGCGTATCGGGAAGATGACTGGCTCTACGGCATGGGTGTGTTCAACATGAAGGGGGCTTTAGCGGCCTACATCTCAGCTGTCGAAGCCCTGCAGAACGCCGGCGTAGAACTCAAAGGCGACATCATGATAGCTGGCGTGGTCGGCGAAATCGAGAAAACACAAGTCGACCGATACAGAGGAGCTCAATACCGTGGATACGGAACGGGCACAGCTTACCTCGTAACGCATGGCGGTGTGACTGATTTTGCGATTCTCGGAGAGCCAACGGGGCTTCGACTGATGTTGACGCATTTCGGCTCGGTCTGGGCGAAAATATATCTGAAAGGAACGATGGTTCACACAGCTCATTCCGCAGGCGTTACGAACCTGATTCTACGCATGAACCGGGTGTTGAATGTTCTGGAGGAATGGATTCCAAAATATCAGGAAAGATTCAGCTTCAACGGTGTCAAACCAACGGTCAACATCGGCTCCATTGAGGGTGGATGGCCTTGGCGGTGCTCTCGGACACCATGGTTCTGTAACCTGTACGTCGACCTCCGCTATCCACCAACTTACTCACCAGTTGACGTGAAAGAAGCCTTGGAGGAAATGTTGAACGAAGTCGAGAAACGTTATGGTTTCAAGCCGATGCTGGACATCTACGTCAGCGACGCATGGGCCCATGTTCCAGAAGACACGGCGGTTGTGAAAGCAATCGATGAAGGTCATAAAGCGGTTTTCGGAACACCTGCCGAAAGAGTTGTCTTCTCGTGGTCATCGGACGCGAATGTCTTGACGCGGAACGGTGTCGTTGCAGTTAACTACGGACCTTCAGGAGGACCTGGCAAAGAAATGCGTGGAACACTTTACATCCCCAACCTAATTGCTTGCACCAAAGTCTACGCCATCGCCGCCCAGCATCTCTGTAACATGGAAAGGAAAAAAGCCAAGCAACAGTACACCATCCAATACGGTGGTTTGTGATGGGAAAATATGTTGGGCAGCCGATTAAACGGCGTGAAGACCCTATTCTGCTCACGGGCCGCGGCCGCTACGTCGACGACATAAAACTCCCCAACATGATTTACGCCGGCTTCGTCCGCTCAAACTATGCTCACGGCCGAATCGTTTCAATAAACCTTTCAGAAGCCATGAAACATCCGGACTTCGTAGCCGCTCTGCTTCCAGACGAAGCCGCTCCACTGCCTAGCTGGATGAAATACAAAGGTCTTCGGCAGGTTCCACGTTACAGCCTTGCCAAAGGAAAAGTCCGGTTTGTCGGCGAACCGATAGTAGCTATCGCGGTGAAAGACCGCTACAGCGTCGAAGACGTTGTTTCATCTGTCGAGGTAGAAATCGAGCCTTTGCCAGCAGTTGTCGACGCGGAAAAAGGCCTTGAACCCGGCTCCCCGCTTCTCTACGAAGAATGGGGTGACAACATCATCATGAACTATAGCTACAGCGCCGGCGACGTCGAAAAAGCTTTTGCGACAGCTGACGTCGTGGTGAAACGTCGATACGTCAACCAGAGATACGCGCCGACCCCTATCGAAGGCCGTGGAGTCGTGGCTGACTTCGCCCCAGCGAGAGGAGAGTTAACCGTCTGGGATTCGACACAGTTCCCACACGTTCTCCAAACATATCTTTCACAGGCCCTCAACTATCCTGAAAACAAAATACGAGTCATCGCTCCCGATGTCGGCGGTGGTTTCGGGCCCAAGTCAAGCGTCTGGCCCGAAGAGCTGGCGACAATTCAGCTTGCGATGAAGCTGGGCAGACCTGTGAAATGGGTTGAAACACGAACCGAACACATGCTGATTTGTGGTCATGAACGTCAGCAGGTTCACTATGTTGAAGCCGCTTTTCGACGAGATGGAAAACTTCTCGCGATACGTGACAAGGTGATCGCGGATATCGGTGTCTACGGCGCGTTTTGGACCGAGACACAGCCCGTTATGGTTACGATGGCCGCCATCCCCGGGCCCTACGTGTTCGACGCCTACCAGTATGAGGTTTTCTGCGTCGCAACCAACAAAGCACCTTATTCACCTCACCGCGGATTTGGAAGACCAGTCGCGGCATTCGTCATGGAAAGGCTGATGGACGACGCCGCCCGCATCATCGGAATTGACCCTGCGGAAATCAGGTTCAGAAACCTTATTCCAGCCGAAGCCATGCCGTTCAAAAACATACACAACATCGTCTACGACAGCGGCAACTACCCCAAAGCACTCGAAGAAGCCCTGAAAATTTCCAACTACTCGAAGCTGAGAAAGATGCAGCAGGAAGCAAAACGACAGGGCCGTTTGGTCGGAATAGGGTTGGCTATGTACGTAGAATACACTACTCCGAGCAGTGAAAGGCTTGACAAAGGCCTTGGATGGGAAGTCGGTGGATACGACTCGGCAACGGTCCGCATCGAGCCTGAAGGAAAAGTGGTGGTGTTGACTGGGACAGCCAGCCAAGGCCAAGGCCATTACACTGTTTATGCTCAGCTGGCAGCCGAATATCTCGGCGCCAACATGGACGATGTAGTCGTCGTCGAAGGCGACAGCAAAACATGTCCCTACGGATTCGGAGCGTGGGCGAGCCGAAGCACAGTCGCGGTCGGCGGAGCCATCATCAAAGCCTGCCAGGCCGCACTTGACAAAATGAGGAAAATCGCAGCCCATCTACTCGAAGCCAACCCCGAAGATATCGAAGCCGCTGACAGCAAGCTCTACGTGAAAGACTCGCCCGACCGCCATGTTACATTCGCCGAAGTCGCGAAGATCGCCTGGAGACAGCCCACACGACTGCCTCCCGAAACCGAGCCAGGCCTCGAATTCACAGCTCACTACGAACCAAAAGCTTTCACAACCTGCAGCTACGCCGTCCACATCCCCGTCGTCGAAGTCGACCCCGAAACAGGCAAATTCAAAGTTCTCGAATACTACATCTTCGACGACAGCGGCCGAGTCCTCAACCCACTAACATTATACGGCCAGATACACGGAGCCGTTGCGCATGGCGTCGGCGGCGCCGTCTATGAAGAGCTTGTCTACGACGAAAATGGCCAACTCCTGACCAGTACTTTCGCGGACTACCTGATTCCGTCAGCCGTGGAAATGTTCAACATGAACATCGAACACATGGAAACACCGTCGCCGCAGCCCGGCGGATTCAAAGGAATGGGTGAAGGCGGAGCAATAGCCGCCCCCGCAGCCCTCGCCAACGCGGTCCAAGACGCATTATCACATCTCGGCGTCATGGTCGACCAAACACCGCTAAAACCCGAATACATCAGGAACCTTATCCAGAAAGCCAGACAACCCTAACCGGGATGGCCAAATCTCCTCAACCATAATATTTAAATCATTTGCAACGAAACTGCAAACCCATATAAATAATGATTTGCAGTCTTACTGCGGATAATGGAACGTTGGAACCCTTAGTGGGTTAAGGAAGCCGACCCATTTTATTCGGAGTGGCTTAGCTCCAAGATAAAATGGGTTCCAGACGAAGTTGAAAAAATTCCGCATGAACCTTTTTCACTCAACTTCGTCTACGGCCCTTGTCAGGTTGGAAAAACCACTATGGTGAAAATTCTCATTCATCGTTTGCTCGAAAAAGTTGAGCCGCGGGCGGTTTTCTACTATTCGTGCGACGAGCTTTCAAACTACAAGGAGTTGGGCGAAATAATCGATGACTACCTCAAAGCTAAGACTGCAGCGGGTGTTAAGATTTCCTACATTTTTCTCGATGAGGTGACGTTTGTCGAAGATTGGTGGAGAGCGGTGAAAGCGCGAGTTGACGACGGCTCTCTTTCCACTTCGGTTGTCACTGTGACCGGCTCGGTTGATATCGAGCTGCTACGTCAGAGGGAGCTTTTTCCCGGTCGAAGGGGAAAGAGAAGAGACGTCAAAATGCTACCTCTCAGCTTCGGCTCCTACGTCTCGAAAATCTACGGTGTCGAAACGGCAAAACTGACCCACTTACAGGAAGCAGTTAGCAAAATCGAAGCAAACAGAATCTACCAACAATCCATCGCCGACATCTTCGATGATTATCTTCAGACCGGGGGATTTCCGCCAGCGATAAAAGAAAAACACATGCACGGAAGAGCCGGGATAGAGTCGGTGCGTGTATTCCTCGACGGGTTCAGAAGTGACCTGCTCAGAGTTGGGAAAAGTGAGACGTCGATGAAAGAGGTTGTGGCTTATCTTTTGAACGCGAAAGCCGCTCCCGTCAGCTGGATGTCAATAGCGAAAGCCACGTCAATAGCGTCGCCTAACACGGTGAGAAGCTATGCCGAAGCTTTGGAAAACATGATGACCGTCGTCGTTCTCAAATTCATCGACCCCTCTGGAAAAATACACAAAAGGAAGAACAGGAAAATCCATTTCATCGACCCTTTCGTTTACAGATGTTTAGCGGATTTCTGCCGTGTTGAGGTAGATTCGGCTACCATGGTGGAAGGAGTTGTCGCTTCGCATCTTGCGAGACAGCACGACGTGTTCTATTGGCGTAACGGTGGAGAAGTCGACTGCTTGGTCAAACACGGTGAAAACATGTAAGGGTTTGAACTGAAGTGGGACGGTGCGGCGGGCCGTCGGCCGCGATGGCTAAAAGATTTCACGGTTCTGCGACGTGACGAAGTTCCGCTTTTTCTCGCTTCACTGCCTTTTTGAACCGTCATACAAAGCAAATATCTCGACTATGCACTGCCAGGAGGGATTTCATCGCCATGTCTTTTCAACATGGTGTAACTTGGCTTGAAATGAATGCATGCGTTCAATTTTCCGAAGTTCTTGCGGATTCATGTGCCGAAGCTAAGTCGCGATGAAGCAGTGCGGAATAGTGCTTTGGTAAACCAACAGCGGGAAGGCTGTGGACTTTGATGTTATTGTTTTTCTTCACCGAGTTTCACGAGTTTTCTATATTCGTCGTGCAGTGTTTTTTCGGATGTTGGTACGCCTGTTCTGTAGGCGGCTCTCGCTAACAAGTGGCCTGCGACCGGGTATGTGATGGTTAGGAAAATCGCTATCGCGATTGCCTTGATGCTCAAAGGATTGTTGCCGTAGTAGACTACGCCTGAAAGAATGATGAACAACACTCCGATGAAGGAAGTTTTCGTTACTGCATGAAGCCTGTTGTAGACGTCGGGCAGTCTAATGATTCCGACTATGCCAGTGACGTAGACGAGCAACCCAAATCCCAGAAGAATCATCGATATGATTTCAAGCAAAGACATTCCCCTCTTCGAGATATTTAGCGATAGCGACCGTGGATAGGAAGCCGAAGACCGCGAGAATCAGGGCTGCGTCGATGTAGACTGATGACCCGCTATGAAAAGCGTTCAGTATTAGCACCGCGGTTACAATAAAAACCACCGTTTCCAACGCGACGACTTTATCCACAAGAGTCTGCGCCCTGATAAACACGGCTAATACGAAAGGAATCAAGCCGCTGAGAAAAATCATCGCAACCAAGAAGATCATTTCACAACCCTCTCCACGTATTTCTCGACGTTCAATATTCGTTTCTTGGTTGATTCGAGGTCTCTGGCGTTGATGGTGTGCACGTAGATGATTCGTTGTTTCATGTCGACGTCCATGACGAGTGTTCCCGGGGTTAGGTTGAGTGTGTTGCTGACCATGGCTGCGTGAAGTTCGCTGACTCCGAGAATGTCCACCGCGACTATTCCCGGATAAATGGGAAGCTTGGGATGTAGGCAGCGATAAATAAGGTCGAGCGTAGCCAGGAAGGCGTCTACGAAAAAGAACACAACATAGATGATGAATCCCGGAATACGCTTCAACAATCCTGGCAGAGTTTCGCGTACATCGGGTTTGATGATGGTTCGAGTTGCGAGAAGAGCAAGCGTCGAGAAGAACACGCCTTCGAGAAATGAAGTCGCTGAAAGGCTTCCTTTCAACATCATGTAGATAGGAGTCAGCAGAATGATGATGAACGGGTATTTCTTCACGGCTGCTTCACCCTGTTCACCGCCTCATAGTAATAGGTTGGGTTGCTCGCCTGTTCGCCGACCGCGTTCGCCAAATCTATCAACGGAGCTGCAAAGACGCCGAAAATAACGCAGAGAGCTGCGAGGGCCGCAATAGGTGCTCTGTAAGAATTGACAACAGGCTGTGTCGGCGTCGTTATGGTTTCACCCCAGAAGATTTTGATGAACGGCCTGAACGAGTAGAACAAGGTCATCAACGCGCCGGCGAAAGCTATCAGAAACACGATTAGGGAGCTGTTTTCGAGGAGAAGCTGGAAGACGATGAATTTGCTGATAAATCCGTTCATCGGCGGAATACCTGTTATGGCCATGGCTCCGATGAAGAAAGTAGTTGTCAAAAATGTTGAATGTTTGGAAAGGCCTCCGAGCTTAGGTAGGTATGCTGTTTTCGTGATGTGGATGACTGTGCCAGCGGTGAGGAAGAGCATGGTTTTGATGATGGCATGATTGACTGCGAAAAGAACAGACGCCGCAACCCCTTTCGAACCACCGACTCCCAAAGCGAGAATGATGAACCCCATCTGACTCACGCTGCTGTAAGCCAGCAGTCTTTTGATGTCGGACTGTCCGAGCGCGAGAAATCCTCCCACAAGTATCGTGGCGAGCGAAAGAACAATCGTCAGCGAGGATAGTAGAGGTAGGTTGGGGAAAAGAAGGGTGTTGAGTCGGATTACTGCGTATGCTCCGACTTTGATTACGACGCCGCTCAGAATCGCGTGTATAGGTATGGGAGCTGATGGATGAAGGTCGGGTAGCCAGAAATGAAACGGTGTCAGGGCGGCTTTGAGCCCGAAGGCGGCGAGTAGAAGATAGGCGGCTGTTTCCACGTGTGTCACGCCCGTGCTGCGTAGCACGGCGATACGTTGACTTAGCTCGACCATGTTCAAGGTCCCGACATCAGCGTAGATTATCGAAATCGCGACCAGCATCGCCGATGTTCCGAGAAGGTTTAGGGTGAGGAATTTGAACACGGCTTCCATTTTTTCACGTCGGGTCACGATGCCGTCGGGGTCACGTATCAAAACAAGCCCATAAGTCGCGAGTAGTGTGACTTCGAGGAAGACGAAGAAGTTGAAGATGTCCCCGGTTAGATATGCGCCGTTGATTCCCGCGAGAAGGAAAAACACGAGAGGGAGATAAGATAGGCGGCGGGATTCTTCGTCGATGTATGCTAGGCCGAAGATAAGTGATGAAAGAAATATGCCGACCGTGATGACGACGAAGGTTGTGCTGAGAAGGTCTGCGACCAGTATTATTCCCGCGGGCGGAGGCCATCCCGAAACCGTGTGAACAAGAGTCCCATCGGACCAGACTATGTAAAGCAAATACGCCGAAACAGCGAGTGTGATAGCTTTTCCTCCGAGGGCTACGGCTTTTTGAACAGATGGAACACGGTAGAGAGGAAGCATCAAAACGCCGGTTACGAAAGGCAGCATAACTGGCAGGGCGGCGAGTAGACTCATTTTATCACCCTTTCAGTTTTTTGTATTCGTCTACTTCGACGCTGTTTTCGGAACGGATGAGCGAATATGCCAGAACGAGTGCGAAAGACGTGACGCCGAATCCGATGACGATGGCTGTTAAAGTCATGGCTTGGACTAGGGGGTCTGCGTAAGGTGCTTCAAGACCGAGGATGGGGGCTGAAACACCGCGGAACCCAACCGCCACTATGGTGAGGTTTATCGCGTTGCTCAAAATGCCGAGGCCGATGACCAGCTTGACAACGTTGTGCTGCCTTATGCAGTACACCGCTATGCCGAACAAAACACCAATCACGACCGCGAACAGGCTATTCATGAACCTCACTCCCCGAAGCGCTTTTGAAAATCGACATGATTACTCCGACCACCGTAAAATAAACACCGATGTCGAACACCGTCGACGAAGCAATTTTCACCTCGCCGAGCAACGGCGCCTCGAATTCAAACAAGATGTTGGTTAGAATCGGCCGGCCTAGGAAAGCAGGCATTACGGCTACACTAGACGAGATAAGTAATCCGATTGTCGCGATAAGTAGGTAATCGATTCTGAAATGTGATTCGACGTAGCTTTTCCCGAATATTATGTAGAACATCGCCAGAATGCTCGCGGCCATTACGCCGCCGATGAATCCCCCGCCAGGCTCGAAATGGCCTGCGAAAAGTAGAGTTACGGAGAACAAGGTTCCTATGTAGAGAACCGCTTTAGCTACTACGCGGGCCACGATGCTAGTCATGTTTCCACCTCCGTAGGAGCGTGTAGGATGCGAGTGCTGCGAGCACGAGGACTGTGATTTCTCCCCATGTGTCGAAGGCGCGGAAGTCGACTAGTATGATGTTGACGATGTTGATTCCGCCTGTTTGTTTTACTTTTTCGGGGTCGAGGAAGAAGTAGGCGTCTGACGGGTAGTAGGTGTTTGCGAGTGATGCGTTGAGCTGAGCCGCCATGGCGATAGCCGCGGCGATTGCGAGGAAGTAGTCGAACGGTTTGAGGGGGCGCGTTTTCTTTATTGCTCTTGGTGGAATTTTGTAGATGACGATGAGGAAAAACACGATGAAGATGATTTCGACGACGATTTGAGTCATCGCGAGGTCCGGTGCTTTGAGCAGCATGAATGTGAGGGCGAGAAGGAAACCCATGCCGCTGAGGCTCAGAACTGCGTAGAGTAAGTTGTTGAAGAAAGCGGCCAAGGCTGCCATGACAACCAACCCGAGCAAAACGCCGGCGAGCAACCATTCATCCATCGTAGTGACCATGGGAATCTTTAGGTTTGTAAACAGGAAAGACGGTGTGAACGCCGCGACCGCGAAAACGATGAACGCTAAACTATAGCGTCGGATTGAGCCGTTCTGAATCAGAAGTCCTGCTCGGGCCGCGACGACGTTGATGGAGCCGACGACCAAACCGTACAGCCTGTCGAAAGAATAGGGCTGAAGACTGGAGGTCGTTTTATCAACAAACGCCGCAACATTTCCAAACCATTTGAAAATCGCCAACCCAATGCCTGCTGACGCGATGCTCATCATAATTCCTTCAGCTGTGAGGTTTAACCCGGTGAATGTGTTTTTGCCATACACCGCAGTGTAAACGAGACCCATCACGGTTGAAGGAGTTAAAAAGAGGAGGACCGTTGCTGAAGCGAGAATAAGAGCTGGAACAGCCAGATACATGGGCTCTTTTATGTCGTGGTTGTTCTTACCGGTCACAAATATTTTGGCGAAGAAATGAATGATGTAGGCGAACGTCAGACCGCTGCCGAGAAGCAGAAGCAGAGGAGTTAGCGGCGAAGGGTTTTTCATGCCTGCTTCGAAGATAAGTTCTTTGCTTTGGAAGCCGATGGTAGGCGGTAGACCAGCGAGCGCGAAAGCGCTAATCACTGCCGCCGCAGCCGTTAACGGCATCTGTCTGCCGAGTCCGCCGAGTTTCCGAATATCATATTCATGTGTAGCATATGTTACAGCGCCGACCACAAGAAACAGTGAAGCTTTCGCCAAAGCGTGGCTGACGATATGAAGCACACCTGCCTTCAAACCATAGTCGGTGGCTGTCGAAAAAGCCCAAACAAGCAGCCCCAACTGGCTCACCGTGCTGTAAGCCAATATACGTTTTAGCTCTGTCGACGCGATGGCCAGTATTCCGCCCACTAAAGTCGTCACCATTCCAAAAACGTATAGCATGATTTGCCAATCGGATGAAGCGAGAGCTGGAACAAAACGTGCCAACAAATAGATTCCCGCTTTGACCATGGCGGCGGAATGCAGGTAGGCGCTTATCGGAGTTGGAGCGACCATGGCGTCCGGTAGCCAGATATGTAGCGGGAATTGAGCAGACTTCGTTACAACAGCTAAAGCGAAAAAAACCAGCAACGGTAGATACAGCTGACTCGAAACAATCACTTCATTTGACGTGAGAATGGTTTCGATTTGGTATGTGCCAGCTACTGTTCCGAGTAAAATGAGGGCGCCGAGAAGCGATAAGCCGCCAAACCCCGTAATCAGCAACGCCTTGAACGCGGAAAACTGTGCCTTGGGCTCGGACCTGTCGAAGCCAATTAGCAGAAAAGAGCTTACCGTGGTAAGTTCCCAAAAAACAAATAGCGAGACAAGGTCGCCGGCCAAAACAAGGCCCAGCATCGAAGCCATGAAAAGCGATAGATAAGCGAAATACCGTGGCCGGCCCCGCTCCACGTAGAAATGAGAGTAAAACATTATGACGGCTCCTATCCCCGTTATCAGCGCTGCGAAAACGTATGCAAGAGCATCGAGGCGTAGAACAAACACGAGACCAATCGAATGAACCCATTCAACCACGTATGAAGTCTCTCCTTGAACCAGCCACACAAAAGTAACAAGCAGAAAAGAGGCAACCGCGGCCGCGAAACCAGCCATCCATTCAGAATTCCGAATAGATTTTCCTAACAGAGGGGAGACGGCTGATGCCGCAAAACCAGCCGCTAACAAAGCAGGCAGAAAGAAATCAAATGTATGCATCCCTTGCAAACAAAAAAATGTTAGTTTTAATAAACCTTGGTCGTGCAAAAAACATCCGTCGTTCATTTAAATAGATGCAGACGCTCAGTTATTGTGGGTTTTCGTGGACCGGCCTGAAGAAAAGCTGTTGGTCCAGAAAATCATCCGTGGAATAGTAATCGATCATATCACGCCCTGCAAAGGCTTTTTGATTTACAGTATTCTCAACCCCGACCCTGGTTCAACAGCCGTCATCGCGAAAAACGTCCCATCAGCGAAATACGGTCGAAAAGACCTCGTCAAAATTGAAGGCGAATACATTACTTCAAGCCTCGTAAACGTCATCGCTTTGATTTCACCAACAGCAACCATCAACATCATATCCGACTGGAAAGTGAAGACAAAACAGAGAGTGCAGCCGCCGAAAGAAGTTGTCGGCGTCATAGATTGTCGAAACCCTTCATGCAGCTCGAAAGGCCCCAGTAGCCGTTTCTCCATCCAGCTCAACCCCACAATAGAGCTGTCTGTCCTTCGTTGCCAGAGCTGCGGCTACGTGTACTACTATGAAGACGCTGTCAAGGAAATCACTCAAAAAGCTTCTTCAGGCATACTTATTTCGCGAAGCAGGGTGCGGAGAGAGCTTCTCGATCTGTTGATTAGAAAGGGCGGGTTAAGATATCATCAGAAATTCAGGCTCAAAAGCGGCCGGATAAGCCCTTACTTCGTCAACGTCGGAGCTCTTAACGACGGCGAATCACTTGCAAAGCTTCGATGGGTTCTCGCCAGCCACGTCGCCCTCCTGCTACAAGACGGACTGATTGAAGACTTTGATTTCGTGTTCGGCCCCGCCTACAAAGCCATCAACCTCGCGTCACTAACGTGTGAAGGGTTGAAAGAATACTACGGCCTGAACAAGCGTTTTCTCTACGACCGTAAAGAAATAAAGAATTATGGCGATGTTTCGATGGATGCGTCAATCGTTGGCTCCGAATACTACACACCGGGCCGGAAAATTCTCATAGTGGACGACACGGTGACAACCGGTCAGACAAAGCTCGCCTCGTTCCAAAAGCTATCAAGACTAGGTAATCCAAAAATTGTCGGTGTAGTTGTCGCGGTCGACCGTCAAGAAGTATCCGAAGAAGAAAAGACAAGCGCAGTCGAATTTCTAGAGAAAGCTCTTGGCGTTGAAATCTTTCCCATTCTTTCCGCGACAAATATTTACGAAATGGTGAAACATGAGCTGTCACCCGAGGAAAGAGCAGAGTGGATAAAATACTATGATGAATATGGTGTTGTTAAGCTATCATGAACAAACATCCTGTTGAAAAATTTGACGAAGCCGTGTCAGCGAAGAAATCAGTTCTCTGTCTCGGCCTTGACCCTGACCCGCTGCTGCATCGAAACACGTTTGAAAAACATCGGTTCTGCATGAACATAGTCGACGCGGTGGCTGAATTTGTCTCAGCAGTCAAAGTAAACGAGAACTTTGTAAGGGATTTTTCAGCCGAAGACCATCGAAAACTTACCGATAAAATCCACGAAGAGGGATGCGTAGCCATCTACGACTGTAAAATGTGCGACATCGAAAACACCGTTCGAGCGGGGATAATCCTCGTCGCAGAAATGGGCTACGATTTTATCACCTTCAACCCGGTCATGGGAACGCTTCCCACGGCAGTTAAATACGGCAGAGAACACAGCGTCGGCACTTTGGTTTTGCTTCATCCATCAAACAAGGAATCGGAAAAATTTTTCCGCCAACAACTTGCGGACGGAAGAAAACTTTACGAAAAAATACTCGCTGAAACACATGATTACGGTGCTGAAGGCGTTGTGGTCGGCCTTCATCCCCAACTAACTACAGAAGAAGTTTTAGCAATAAGAAGTTTCTTAGGTGACGAAAAGATCATTCTCTTCCCGGGTGTCGGTGCTCAAGGAGGTGATATTGATACCGCGCTGAAGGCAGGCGGCCGGCTCATCGTCAACATCGGCAGGTCCATAGTGTATTCATCCGACCCGAGAGAAACCGCGGCAAAGTTCCATCAAAAAATCATGGAAACCATGATGCGTCGTTAGCGAATGTGCTTGTTGCGTTGGTATGTTGAGGCGGTGATTGGCCGCGCCGCATCGGGTCGAAGGTTCGCAAAAACACGAGCTTATTCTGGCTTTATTTTCTGAGCATCAAGGGACTGAATTCGAGGCGAATGTTCTGGTCTCACAGCAGCGAAGCTGTTGAAGATAATTACATGGCGTTCACTCTTGCATGCAACGTTCACTCGTTTTTCGAAGAAGCAGAAAGGCGTGATTCGCTGGTTCCGATGCTTTTAATCTTAACAAGTCTCACCTAAACTAGCTCTAAAAATAATGATGTTAGAGCTGGGTTCGAGCATGGTGAAACCCGGGCCGAGGCGAGTGAGGCTGCCAAAAACTTTTTAAAAGTCACACGCCTGCTATTAAGCTGAAGGCCATGTCCGCATCAGGCAAAATAACATATGTTTCGCTTTTTGCCGATGAAAGTATTCATCCAGCATATGAGAAAGCTCTGAAAGATGTTGAAGTCAAGTTTCTCGGCAAACACTATCCGATGTACATCAATGGTCAAGAAATTTATTCGGAAGATGGTGAGTTTGAAACCCGCAGCCCGATTGACAGGTCTATCATCGTTGGATATTTTCAGAAGGGAAACGCAAGCCATTTGAGACGGGCCATCGAAGCGGCTAAACGCGGTTTCGAGAAATGGTCTAACACGGATTGGCGTGAAAGAGTCCGTGTGATGAGGCGGGCCGCTGAACTGATTGACGAGAGGAAGTTCGAAATCGCGGCCGTGATAACCTATGAAGCTGGGAAGAACCGGCTGGAAGCTCTTGCGGAATGTTGGGAGGGTATCGACGCTCTGAAGTATTACGCCCGTATCATGGAGGAAAACAACGGCTACGAGAAGGAAATGGGGCCCGGCGGGCCGGGTGAAATCTGTAAAATGGTCACAAGACCCTACGGTGTCTGGGTTGTGATTTCACCCTTCAATTTCCCCTTCATGTTGGCGAACGGCATGATGCTCGGAGCGCTCATCACGGGTAACACAGTCGTGTTCAAACCAACCAGTGAAACACCGCTATCCGGCCTACTGCTCTACCAAGTGTTTAGAGACGCGGGCGTTCCTCCAGACGCCATCCACTTCATAACAGGCCCAGGTTCTGCCTTTGAAGACGAAATCGTGTCAAACCCAGAAGTGGCCGGAATCGCTTTCACAGGTTCGAAAGACGTTGGTATGAGGCTTTACCGCCGCTTCACATCATCCCAACCATACCCCAAACCGATTGTTCTCGAAATGGGCAGCAAAAACCCAACAATAGTAACCGACAAAGCAGACATCAAGAAAGCTGTCCAAGGCGTCATCCGTGCAGCGTTCGGCTACGGCGGCCAAAAATGCTCAGCCACCTCAAGGCTCTATCTCCACAAAGGAACCAAACAGCGTTTCCTCGAAGAATTGGTGAGGGAGACGAGCGCCATCAAAATAGGCGACCCGAGAAAAAGAGAAGTTTTCCTCGGGCCAGTCATCAACACCAGAGCAGTTGAAAACTTCAAAAAATATGTCAACGAAGCGAAGAACGCGGGCGGTGAAATACTATACGGTGGTGAAGTTCTCGCCGGCGGCGAATATGACAAAGGCTTCTACGTGCAGCCGACGATAATCGATAAGGTTCCGCGGAATCATCCGCTCTTCAAGCAGGAGCTTTTCCTCCCCATACTCCTCGTCGACGAATTCACCGATTTAGAAGAAGCTTTACGGCTTGCGAACGACACAGAATACGGGCTTACAGCCGGAATATTCAGCGAAGACCCCAAGGAAATCGATTACTTCTTCAACAACATCATGTTCGGCGTCACATATGCAAACAGACGCGGAGGTGCAACAACCGGTGCATGGCCGGGCGCCCAGACATTTGTCGGATGGAAGGCAAGCGGAGCAACCGGCAAAGGCGTCGGCGGCCCACACTACCTACTGACTTTCTTGAGAGAGCAGGCTAGAACGAACGTGGTCGAATGACTCAGTTCATGGTTCAAACAAGCTTTGTCACGCTTACGAAGTTTTACATCTTCCACATGGTTTCGCTAACACGCTTAACTGACTGGAAATCATGCATTCACTTAGATGCAGATTTGTCGATGTCGCTGAACGTACCGATGTAGCACGTAAATGTCATCTGCATCGTAGTTTCGGTCAAGTGTTTGGCTTGCGCGACAATCTTTTTCGCCACATCCAAACTGCAGAACAGTAGACACGCCATTCCTCGGTGCCCGACCATGCGTTACCGATGTTGACCTTGTCCTTTTCAGCCCTTAGATAACATATTTATCAGGTCATTCACCTTGCCCCGTTATGAAGGAAAAAGCCTGACGAAAACCAGTTTTCCAACGTCTCGAATGAATTATGGTTTTTATCCAAAACTCACGAATGATTGGGGAGAACTCAGCCTTTGAGCCCGGGCAATAGTGATGGGTATTTTTCGACGCGGTGTTTCCGGCAAATAGGGGAAATATATATATATATTAGACAGACGATTCCAAATTTTGTTATGACATCAGGAAACTCTACTAGGCGTGGCTTTATCTCGACACTTGTGACAGGTGCCGTTGGTCTTGCGGTCGGTGTTGGAGTTGGATGGGCTGTAAAGCCAACTGAAACACGTGAAATTTTGCGCACCACCACAGTTACGGCAGGGGCTGGAGAAAGAACTGTGACGGTAACTTCTCCAGTCACTACGACAGTCACGACAACGAGGGAAGTTACCGCTGTTCGGAAACTTCCGAAAGATACCGTCAGAATAGGTGTTCTCGGAATTAGAACCGGCCCCTGGGCAACTTACGGAACTTTCATCGAACAAGGTGCGCGGCTGGCCGCGGAAGAAATCAACAACGCTGGCGGAATATTGGGAAGCAAGATCGAGCTTGTAATACGAGATGAAGCCGCTGACGTGGTAAAACAGGCACGGGAACTTGTGGAAGCCGAACGGGTTGATTTTCTCGTCGGCATCGATTCTAGCGGCAATGCCATGCGGGTCGGTCCCGTAACCCAGGAACTCAACAAAATCCTCATCGTAACACATGCGGCAACCCATCGACTAACGGAAGAACTCGTCTACCAGCAAAAAATCAGAAATATCTTCCGAGTGTCAGTTCCTGTCTACCAGGACGGTATCTTAGGAGCCTACGTTGCGAAAGATTTGCCTGTTACTAAGTGGGCTGGAATAAACCCAGACTACGAATATGGAAGAGTTTCGTGGGAATTCTTCAAGAAAACCCTTTCATCTCTGAGACCAGATGTACAGTTTGTGTCTGAACAGTTCAACAGAAGCCCCGGCACGACGGATTTCGGGCCTTTCATTTCCGCGGTTTTGGCTTCGGGCGCGGAAGGTCTTTTCTCAGTCAACTGGGCCCTTGAGGCAGTAACTATGCACAAACAGTTAAAAACGCTTGGAGCGTATGACAGGTTGCAGGCGGTCATCAACCCGATGGGCTATTCCACCGATGTTGCTTATGAACTCGGCGCAGAATACCCGACGGCGCGTTACGGCACCTGGGTATCGGGCAGATATGTTTGGTTCTACCCCAACACCGAAATAAACAAACGGTTCGTTACAGCGTTCAGAAACAAGTTTGGCAAATATCCGCCATATTCAGCTGAAGCCACCTACACCGCGCTCTATCTCCTCAAGTCAGCTCTCGAATCAGTTGGGACATTCGACGTCGACACTCTAATCAGGGAACTCGAAGGGCGTGTGATAATTTCACCCGCCGGCGCTCGATGGATAAGACCTGAAGACCACCAAGCTCTGTACGATGTGCCGTATGGAAAGATTTCACATGCAGGCGGTGAAATTCCACAGCTAACCAATCTCGTAACCAGGTCTGCGTGGGAATACTACAGGCATCCACCGTTCACCTAACCATCTAACAAACTCATGATAGACATCATTTTTTACCAGCTATTCACAGGACTGTTTAGAGCTTCATATTACTGGCTCATCGCTGCGGGCCTGACGCTAATTTTTGGCGTAACGAGAGTGGTCAATTTCGCCCACGCCGCCTTCTTTGTTTTAGGTGGCTATGTCGCGCTTACTTTTTTTGCGCTTACCGGCAACTTCGTTGTCACTGTGCTGCTGTCCGGGCTGTTGATTGGTGTAATCGGCGCAGTAGCCGAAATACTTCTGTTGCGTCGTCTCTACCGAATCGAAAATATCTACCAACTTCTCATGACCTTCGGTCTCACACTTGTCATCAACGACGTCACGAAATACATTTGGGGCCCTGCATCCCAGACAACACGTCTACCACGTGAACTAGCCACAGCCGTGCTAATCGGCGACAGAGCCTTCCCAGCATTTTACTTCGTAGTAATTGGGTTAGCAGTCGCCACACTTCTTCTCCTTTACTACTTGATTGAAAAGACGTTTTGGGGTCTCAAAGTTAGGGCGACGTGGCGAGACCTTTTCGTCGCCGAATCTCTTCGGATAAATACGCGGCGAATATTCACCGTCACGTTTTTCATTGGGTCTCTTCTCGCGGGAGTCGGAGGAGCCACCATGGTAGCTTTCACACCAGTAGCTCCGGGGCTCGGCGACTCTCTAATAATCACCGCTTTCATCATAGTGGTTATCGCAGGCCTCGGCAACCTATTCGGAGCATTCATAGCATCCATGCTTGTCGGAATATCCGAAAGCATCTTCATCTTGTTCTTCCCCGAAGTTGACATCTTGCTGATCTTCGCCATCATGGTTGCCGTATTGTTGGTGAGACCATGGGGAATATTCGGCGAACGATGAACCGGAACTGGGCTTTTGCAGCCATGCTGGTCGCGACAGCCGCTACAAGTTTGACAGGCGACAGGTTCATCATCTATCTCGCCTCGTTATTCATGGTCTTTACCTTATTCGCCAGCGCATATAACATCGTCTTCGGCTACTTGAAACACGTTTCTTTTGGACATTCCCTTTTCTTCGCAGCAGGCGCCTACGGAGTGGCGCTCATCACAACTCAGTTGGTTCCTGACATGTTTGTCGGCATAGTTGTTGGAGTGGGATTCGCGTTTGTGCTTGCGATAGCGGTTGGGGCTTTAACCCTCCGACACGGCAGCATCTATTTCGCTATGCTCACCCTCGCCTTCGCCATGCTTTTCTATTCACTGCTGATAAAATGGCGGCATGTCACAGGAGGCAGCGACGGCATATCCGGCATACCTCGGACATCGATTTTCTTCACCCTGCCCACCGTCGAAGCCTACTATCCATTACTTTTCGCGTTCTTCACACTGTCCATGATTTTCCTAAAATGGGTTGACTCGTCCAAGCTTGGACTAAAACTAAAAGCGTTAGGGGACAACGAAGATAGATTTAGTTTTTCCGGCTTAAGCGTTTACCGATACAGGGTCCTTGGGCTGCTGATTTCAGGGACGTTCAGTGGTCTCGCGGGTTCGCTATATGCGTTACTCATGCGCACGGTAACACCTGACATCGCTTACTGGACTTTCGCCGCGGAGCCTTTAATCATGACCTTGTTAGGTGGAGCGCAGTATTTCATGGGCCCGTCTGTGGGAGCGTTGATTTTCGTCATAATCACTACTCTGACCGCGCGAATAGCGGAATTCTGGCAACTTTTCATGGGAATTGTTTTAATAGCTTTGCTACTGGGGGCTAGGGGAGGCCTCGTAGCTTTGGTGGAAAGACTATGGCTAAGGAGGTTTTAAGAACGGAAGGAGTGGTGAAAAAATTTGGCGAATTCATCGCAGTTAACAAAGTCTCAGTTAGTTTCTACGAGGGCGAGAGGACGGCGATAATCGGGCCAAACGGTGCGGGAAAGACCACGCTAGTCAACGTGATTTCCGGCAAACTCCATGCTGATAGTGGTCGCTTTCTTCTGGACGGCGAAGACATAACAAGCATCCCAGCCCATCAAAGAGTGAAAAAAGGCCTTAACAGAACTTTCCAAGTCCCCAGCGTTTTCAAATCACTAAGCGTTAGGGAAAACCTACGCGTCGCTGGTGGAGAAAACAGCGAAAATTATGACGAAATCGTCAAAGAGCTGGGACTGAAGCCTTATTTAGACATCAAAGCAGGCCAGCTGCCCTTCGGTCTGATGAAGATCCTCGAACTCGGGATGGCAATTATCTCAAAACCGAGAATTCTTCTGCTAGATGAGCCAACAGCAGGGCTCAACGTTGCGGAAAAAGAAAAGATAATAGCGCTGCTGCTGCAGCAGCTGTCGGCGCGGACGTCATTAGTCGTCGTGGAACATGACATGGACGTGGTTTTCACCCTTTCTAAAAGAATAGTGGTTATGCATCGGGGTGAAATTATAGCTGACGGCCCGCCTCAAGAAATAGCCGTGAACGAAAGAGTTAGGGAGGTGTATCTGGGTTGAGTGAGGTTTTGAAAGTTGTCGACCTTCAGGCGTTTTACGGCAGAGCCCAAATACTTTTCGGCGTTAACCTTAGCTTATCAAAAGGGGAAATTGTCACCTTAATTGGCCGGAACGGCGTCGGCAAAACAACTCTTTTGAAAGCAATAATGAACATCGAACTTTCAAAGAAAGGAAAAGTGCTGCTCAACGGTGTTGACATAACCGGGTTGCCGACGAACGTAATCGCTTCCAAAGGAATTGCCTACATGCCTGATTATGCCGGATTGATACCCGGCGTATCAGTCGTAGACAACCTTCGACTAGCCGCAGGAAGAAAAAACATCGACCTATCAAAAGCCTCCGAAATATATCCTGAAATCAAAAACCTGCTCGAAAGACGCGCCGATTCGCTGAGCGGTGGCGAGAAGAAAATTGTTGGGCTGCTGCGTTTTCTTTACATGAATCCATCAGTTATTTTGGTCGACGAGCCGACCGAAGGAGTGAGCCCAATCGTCGCTAGGAAAATTTACGATATGCTTACAACCATGAAGAAAACAGGTTTGACGGTGTTTCTCGTCGAACAGGGAACACGTTACAACATGCTAACTGGCATAGCTGATAGGTTCTTAGTCATGGTTGGTGGAAAAATCGTCCTCGAATCGACACCACAAACAATCCACAAAGAAAGAGATCTGATTAAAAAATACCTCGCCGTCGGCGGCGAAACATGAAATTCACACATCCCCTAAGGTTTTTTGTCGTCACTGCATCGTTTATTGAACTACACGACAACTTCGGCAAACACAAATCTCGTAGAACGGCATTCGTAACTGTTTGACGGAATAAACAAGTAATTTTCCATCAATTTATCCAGCCTCCCTTCACGCTTAACGGAGGCCTCGACATGCATAGAACTCACACGACACCGAAAAGAAAAACTCAGCGCATTCACGCATCTCTCGAATTCAAAAACCCACTATTCCGCACGCCCCGTCAACGACATCACAAATCCACATCATGTAAAAATCATGGTAGCCCGGGCCGGATTCGAACCGGCGTCCTCGGGGTTCCCCTCACATGATCCAGAGCCCGAGATCCTTGGCCCTTCTGACCGTTTGACCGCTAGACGACCGGGCTTCGTTTCTCTATTTTGTTTGGTTGTTTATAGGTTTTGTTTGGCGATGTTTATACTGGAGTTTTATTAACTTTACTATAAATGTTATATTCCGGCGTATCGGTATGTAATATTGTATGAGTTCAAAACCGTCGCGTAGAGATTTCGTGAAAGGTTTAGTCGGCGGTTTGGTTGTCGGCGGTGTAGCAGGTGTCGGTGGTTCTGAAGTATTCAGAACTTTGACCGCAGCTCCCGCTCCAGTAAAAGAACCTGTTCCTACTACTCCGATTAAAGCCGGTATACAGGCATTCCTCACAGGCGGCGGAGCAATTTGGGGAAAGCCGACCAGTCAAGGAGCCATTTTGGCCATAGAGGAAATAAATGAAAGAGGAGGAATTCTCGGTAGGAAAATCGAATATGTTGTGAAAACCGAGACAACCCCTGAAGAAACCGTAAGGGAATATAGGTCATTGGTTCTTGAAGAAAAGATTGATTTTTTCGTCGGCTTGATTTCATCTTCTAATACTCCCGCAGTCGCTCCTGTAGCTGAAGAGTTACAGAAGTTGACGTTTTTTGTTGACGGATGCACGGACTTCCTCTATGAATCTGTTGTTCCAGATCCGCGTTTTAGCTTCAGAATTACAAACATACAGTCAGCCGACGGCATCGCGGCGGCTATCGGCGCGATAAAGCTGCTAAACCTGATGGAAAAACCCCGTGTTCGCATTGCCCACATTCATCCGGACTACGCTTACGGACGGAACGCACACGCACACACACAGATAACGTTCGAGAAAGTTCTCGGCAAAGACCGTGTCGAAGTCGTCTATGAATCGTTCCCGGGGCTGTTCAGAGTTTCGGACTTCTCGCCATACATTACTGAAATAATCGCCAACAGACCAGACATTTTGGTTTCATCTCTCTGGGGAGCGGATGTCATCAACTTCTACAAACAAGCGCTCGGGTTCGGGCTGTTCGACAGAATGAAGTTTGTTTCATGCATCGCCCACGGTGCTTCACCGGCTGAAGCAGTCAAAGACTTTCCAGACGGTCACATCGCTGGGGTTCATTCGAACTACTTCTTCCTCTACCCTGACTGGGCGGGATATCCCAAAAACAAATCATTCAACGAAAACTATTTCCGCAGATGGGGGACCTATCCTGACAGTCCAGCAGAAGGAGCATACGTAGCCGTCTACATGTACAAGGCTGCGGTCGAAAAAGCATACGAACTCGTTGGCAAATGGCCTGAAGTCGACGACATCATAAAAGCGTTGGAGGGAACGACCTTCTACGGCCCTGCAGGGCCTATACATGTTAGAGCGAGCAAACCCAACAAACATCAGTGCTACAAGGATGGAATCGTGGGCATTTCACGCATCGACCCGAGATATGGTTTCAGCGTTCTCAGCGACCCGGTCGTCATCCCCATATCCAAGATAACCGTTCCTGAAGGATGGGAAGGTGTACGCGACCCAAAAGCAGGAACACTCGCTTACAGCTGGATTAACGAAACCTGGCGAGAAGGTAGGCTTCCCTTCTAGACAAACGACTGCTGACAGAGGCGATGCGGCACGATTGGGTTAGAGGAAATTGTTGTAAGAGTCTATAACGTTTTTTTCGGAGCTTCCGTCCTATTTCTGATAGCCGTAGGTCTTAACATCATCTACGGTGTGATGAGGATTGTGAACCTTGCGCATCCGTCTCTTTTCATGTTCGGCTGCTACATCGTGGCCGGGTTTGTTATGAATGCGGTCGTAAATGTTTTCGGAACCTCTGTGCCACCGCTACTGATTTTCCCGCCTTTAATGGCGGCCTTGGTCGTGGTCGTCGTCTCCCTCGCCCTACTGCCGTTCTTCCAGTTCAGCACTGGAAAAGGAGATGAAGTCCAGCTTCTCATCACCTATGGATTGCTATTAATCTTCGAGGACGTGTTTAGGCTTGTGTGGGGGTCGGCGCCGCTTAGAGCTTCACAGCCGTTTGAGCTCGCCGGCTCCATTAGGCTGGGCGAGTACTTCATACCGCTTTACAACACCTACGTCATCTTGTCTGCCTTCGTAATCGCGTTCCTTCTCTGGTATTTTCTGTTCAAGACGAGGTTAGGGATGGTCATCAGAGCGGCGTCGATGGATTTGGAGATGGCCACAGCCCTTGGAACAAACGTCAGAATGGTCCTGCTTCTCACGGTAGCTTTAGCTGGTTTTCTCGCTGGGTTGGGTGGCGGGCTATTCATACCCGCTACATCAGCGATGTTAGGAATGTCGGTTGAGCTGCTTGTTCTCGCCTTCGTCGTGGTTGTCATCGGAGGGCTAGGAAGCTTCTTCGGCTCGCTAATCGGCGCATTCATTGTAAGCATCCTACGAACCATCACTCTAATCATCATCCCCGAACTCGAGCTCGCCCTTCTCTACATAGTCGCTTTCGCCGTGCTTTTGCTAAAGCCCGAAGGCCTCGGAGGTGGTAGAAAATGGTAGAAAGAATCAAGAGAGCATTGGGAGACGATTTAAGAACTAACCTGTTGGTTATAGGAGCTTTGGCCGCGGTTTACCCTGTTGTCTATTTTCTTTCGCCCGGCCTCGGCGTTGTGATGGGCTATGGGATGACGTGGGTCGCCGCTCTCCTTGGGTTCAACCTGTTGTTTGGATACGGCGGGCTGCTAAGTTTCGGACATGCACTTTTTCTTGGTATAGGCGCATACACCGCCGGATTCATCTACAAATACCTAGGAATCAACAATGTCGAAATCAACTTAGCCGCCGCCATTCTCGCATCACTCGGTATAGCGGCTCTCATCGGGCCACTTGTGGTCAGATATACTCGAATATTCTTCGCAATCCTGATGCTCGCTATCGCACAAGTTTTCTGGAGCCTTTACTACAAGTTTTTCTGGATAACCGGTGGGACAGACGGAATCAAGTTGCCACGGTTTTCAATATTTGGGATATCGCTCGAAGGCCTTGATTTCGCAACCTACCATCACGTATACTTTTACTACGTTACGGCCATAATGGTCGTTTTGACGATTTTCATGTGGCGCGTGGTTAACTCGCCTTTCGGATTGGCGTTGAGAGCAATACGCAACAACGAAACAAGGGCTAACTTCATCGGCATAAACGTATACAGAACCAGGCTGATCGCGTTCATAATCTCAGCGGTTTACGCAGGCATCACAGGCATGTTAGCCGTTTACCATCAAAGACTCGTAACACCCGACATAGCGTATTGGACAACGTCGGGTAAAGTAGTCTTCGCAACACTAATCGGCGGCTCTAAACTTTTCATCGGCCCGATAATAGGTTCGTTCGTCTTCCACCTAATCGAAAACTTCGCCATGCGATTCATCTACTGGCAACTGATCATGGGTGCACTTGTGATAGTGTTGATAATTTTCATGCCTGGAGGACTTACACAGCTATTGAAAACGTCGCTGGTCTACCCACGTTTTCTGAGACGATTAGGTGCATGATGAATGGCCGTGTTGAAGTTGATAAATGTTAAGAAATACTTTGGTGGTGTCAGAGCGGTTGATGACGTATCTGTGGAGCTTGACGCCGGCGAAGTCGTGATGTTGATAGGACCTAATGGTGCAGGGAAAACCACCCTAGTTAATTTGGTGAGCGGATACATACCTGTCGACAGTGGCAGAATATTGTTCATGAACCAGGACATGACACGTCTCAAACCAGTGGAACGAGTCCGGAAGGGAATCGTGAGAAGCTTCCAAATTGCAAACAATTTCGACAGACTCACGGTGCACGAAAACGTTCTCGTATCTGTTTTGACACGAAATCAACATTTATCCAAACTAAACAGGGTGGTGGATGAGTTTTCACAAGAGTTCGAAGAAGTGGAAAACATCCTGAACCTATTCGGCCTTATGGACAAACAACACGATTACATAGCCAACATTTCCTACGGTGACCGGAAACTACTAGATGTCGCCATCGCGTTCTCACTCAACCCTCAACTTATCCTGCTCGACGAGCCGACCAGCGGGGTATCGACAAGCGATAAAGATGTTGTCATGAAGAAAATCATGGAAGTGATACGTAAGTTAAAAGTCGCAGCCATCATAATCGAACACGACATGGACATCGTTTTCCGCTACGGGGAAAGAGTTCTGGTTCTCCACCAGGGCAAAATAATCGCTGATGGAAAAGTCGACGAGATACGACGTGATGAGGAGGTGAAACGCCTGCTACTCGGTGGTATCTATGCTTGAAGTGCAAAATCTTCATCTATCGATAGCGAATAACGAAATATTACGCGGCATATCGCTCAAAGCGAGACGCGATGAAATCATCGCCATCGTTGGGAGAAACGGGGCCGGAAAGTCCAGCACCCTAAAATCCATCATCGGATTATATAAGCCCAACCGAGGGAAAATTATGTTTGACTCAGCGGATTTGACGACTAAACCGCCCCATGAAAGAGTCAGAATGGGCATCGGATATGTTCCAGAGGACATGCGGATATTTCCCTACCTAACGGCGAAAGAAAACATAGAGCTCGCCGCTTTCCTATCCAAAAACATGAACAAACTCGACGACATCATGGACCTAATCTATTCAATTTTTCCAGAATTGAAAAATTTCCTCAACAGGATGGGATACTACTTGAGCGGTGGGGAGAAAAAGATGCTAGCTATCTCCCGCAGCCTAGCAACGCTGCCAAAAATCATGTTGGTAGACGAAGCCTTGGAAGGACTTGCCCCCGTCGTCGTAGAGAGGTTTGTCAAAGCTATCACCACAATTAAGGAACATGGAATCGGCGTTGTTTTGACAGAGTCGAACGTGTTATTGGCATCTAGGTCTGCTGAAAGGCTCTACGTTCTTGAAAGGGGTGAAGTTATCTTCGAAGGCGGGGTTAGCGAGCTGTTCAGTAACGCTGACGTTATGAAAGTTCTCAGAGGCGCTTGAATATCGGTAAAACACCGAGGTAGAACACGTCGGGGTAATGTTCGCCTTCGACGAGAACGGTGGCTTTCTTGACGACGTGTCCCCCTACCATCTTGACGATTTTTTCCATGGCTTCCATGGTGCTTCGCGTGCTGACGATGTCGTCGACGATTCCCACTTTTCGGCCTTTGATGTAAGGAATGTAGCGGCCGTCGATGATGAGCTCAAGGTCTTTGGATGAAGTTATCGGTCTGAACCGCACCGCTATAGGGTCTTTCATGAATGCTTTTCGCTCTTTTCTGCAGACTATGTAACGGGGATGACCGAGCAGCGACGCAATTTCATGAACGAGAGGAATGCCTTTGCTTTCTGACGTAACGAGGATTTCGCAGTCGCGTAGATGTTCGGCGATGATTTTAGCGCAGTGGGCGATGAATTCACGGTCTCCCAAGCTGTCGAAATAAGCTATCCACGTGTCAGGGGAAACTTGGATAAGCGGTAACTCTCGTCTAAAATCTTTAATGACGAGCTCGTAATGCTCTCGCCCATCGTAGGGAAGAACAGTAGCCTCCAATCACTACACACCGACAACAAAACAAACCTATCGGGAAATATTTTATCCTTATTACAAGCTGGATTTCTCAGCCCGCCGCATGCCAGCTATCGGACAAAACCAGTTTTCCAAAAGGTATTTTCCCAGAATTACTGCGGTCAACTGATTCAAAATAACGTGGGAATTGGGTCGTGGTATGTCGTGACAACGATTAAAGCGTGGTCAGATGTCTGCGGAGTTTCTCGATGGCGCAAGTATCGTACATTCTCAGCGACGAGGTTGTTGACTCGTGGAAGAATGTTGGAAAAAACTGGGGAAGTTCATTACATCGAATTATGTCCAGAACAGGTTCTTTTCCACCGGCTTTGGCAAGATGGGTTATCGAAAAATTTTCAGACCGCGGCGACGTGGTTTTCGACCCTTTTTCGGGGAAGGGCACAGCTCCTCTAGAAGCATGTCTGACCAACCGTGTCGGTGTAGGAAACGACCTCGCACCGGAAGCATATGTCGTGACACGTGCGAAAGTAAACCCTGTATCGTTTAAGGATGTGAGAAACTGGGTTGATCATGCGTCCAAGGTGATGCGGCCTGACGCCGTATCGGTTTACGATGTCGACGAAGATGTACGTGTTTTCTATCATTCGCAGACGCTTAAACAAATTCTGGCTGTACGTGAGCTGTTGCTCGACGCCGAAGACGATGTTTCAAACTTTGTGAAAGCATGCATGTTAGGAATTCTGCACGGCTCATCAGAAATAAGCCTCAGCGTTCCAAGTAGCCATTCTTTTTCGATGGCTCCCAACTACATTCGTCGTTACGTGGCGAAGCATCGTTTGAAAAGACCGGTGCGGAACGTTTTGGCTTGTTTGTTGAAGAAGGCGGAGCAGGTTTTGGCAGATGGACTTCCGCCGGTGAGAGGGGCGGCGTTTAACGTGGACGCGGTTTCACTCCCTTTTGCCGACGAATCCTTCGACCTCATCGTCACTTCGCCGCCTTACTTCAACCTCCAAACATATGCATGGGATAATTGGCTTCGGCTTTGGTTTCTCGGCTATGACTACCGGGCCGTGAACAAACGGCTTTTCGGAACACAGTCCGTTGCTCGTTATGTTTGGTTCATGGAGCGTGCGTTGAGGGAAATGTTTCGTGTTCTTCGGTTTGGGGGATTCTGTGTTTTGGTCGTCGGTGATGTGCGGGTAGGTAGAAGACGTGTGGACATGTCTGAACTTCTGATACAGCCTGCTGAAAACGCCGGCTTTACTCCGGAGGCAATTATCAGCGACGGTATTCGGCGGGAACACAAATATTTGATGTACCTCAAGCCATGGCAGGGTGTGGACAAGGAGAAAATTCTCGTTTTGGCCAAAGGGGTTCCTCGTAGGCTGGTTTCTGGGTTGGTGAAAGCGTCGTGATACTGGAAGTTCACGGAGATGTTTGCAGGCTTGGCTATCTCAAGGTCGTTGCTTGTCTGCTTGAAGATGGTGTTCCACGGTCCCCCGATTATCTCAGTTCGCTTCTCCTCGAAACATCCAAAACAGCTGAAAACGACGCTGTCGAACAGCTCGGATTACTTCGAACCGAGGTCAACGCAACCAACTACGTGAAGCTCGCGTCGGAGCTTGGGTTTTACGACAAGTCAACAGGCGGGCTGGGGCCCTTCGGAGCAGCCTACATCTGCATGAATTCAGCGTCTCACTTGAAAAAACACATTACAGGGGAGGACACAGCTTTGCTTTCGAGAATTTTAGCCCTCGGAGAATCCGAGAAAATTCTGTTCCTTCATGCTTTGCTAAGCAAGGATTTTCACATGATTTCGAACATACTGCTGTGGGCGGCGAAAACCCGTGAATTTACGCGTCAGCAAGCCATGGAAGTTATCATGGAGGAGATCTACCCAGAAGCTCTTCGCCGCGTTGCGAAAAAGCTCACGGATAGAAGAAGACAGTTGGTTCTAAAGGAGTTGGAGAGCGCGGCGCGTTTCAGGGAAGAAAGGCTAGGTTATTCTAAGGTTGAATGGATTCGGAGCAGGCTTTACGCAAAATACCGTCACACTGTTCCGCCGCGGCTTGAATGGCTTTCAGACCTAGGTCTTCTCGACAAGCCGAGACGCGGCAAATACATGGTTTCAAAAATATTGATGAAAAATTTCCGTGAGCTAGAAATTGTTCTGAATAAACCTGTTGAACGGCTTGACCAATCGTTTTTCAGCTATTTCGTTCAGTCAGTTCTTCCGCTGAGGTCTGCGGGGAGACAGGTTGAAGCTCAGTTTTTGACAGAAGCTTACCGTGTTCTATCAAAAGCAGTTCACAAAGTTCGGCTCGACGTGCTTTGTTTGGCGACGGCTTATCGGATGATTGACGCAGGCTATCGCTCGACTCCCGCAACCGTATCTCGGACGTTCAGTTATCTGTCGTTTCTTTACAGCGACCGGGTTTTCGCCAACTATTCCGAAGATGGCTCGCCGGAGGTTTCAGGGCTTGACATCGAGTTATCAGAGATGAATGAATAAGAGGGTCAGACTGCCCATCGGCTATCACAGCTCTAGATGGACGTTTGTCATCATCCCATTATGGCATAGTGGGAAGTTCGTTAAAAACTTCATGTTTCGGTGTAGATTTTTATGTCACGTTGTCTCGCTGCCTCAAACGCGTCTTCTTCGACGTATGGTGAGATGATGATTTTTCTGTCGGGTGTTTTTCCGGTCTTTGATGTGTAGAAATCTGTTTTGCGGAGGAATTCGGCCACGTCGGAACGTCTTACATGCGACTTGACCTCGACCAGAATCGTTCTTCCGTCTCTCACAGCCACGTCGATTTACACCACTCCAGGCAATCCATAAACAACCCCTTCATCGTCGAAGGCCGTCCATTTTTCCACGGCCAGGCCATATTCTTTCTCCAAAACTCCTTTAAGCCCTTCTCGGAAAGCTGATTCAGCCATAAGCCCCCATCTGGCGCCCAGAGCATCCAACGGGCGATTGACGAGGTCAAAACCTTTCATTATGTCTTGCTGAAATCTAATCAATTCCTCGTAATGCCTTCTGAAGCATCATTTCCTCATCATGTCTTTTGAATCCAGATAACATGTCTTCTCTAAATCTGTTGGTTTCTTCTCTCAACAGGCTAGTTCCTCGTCGTGTCGTTTGAATCCTTGAAGCATGTCTTCTCTTAGTTTGATGAGTTCGGCTTGGTTTCTGTCTAGCCTTTTGAGTATTTCTTCTATTCCGAGGAGTCCGATGATGGTGTATCGGAATTCTTCATCCTCCTCTAAGAATTTCAAAAGTGTTTTTTGGAGATGACTTGCCAAGTTTTGTCCGGAAATTGTTTATGCCCGCTTACCTTATTAAAGTTTGGGTTGTTCGGAAAAGCTTTTTGTTCCACAGTTGTGTGTTGTGATTCTGGCGTGTTGGTCTGCTAATGTTCATAAGATCGGTTATTAGCTTAAACTAATTGTTGTTTAGCTGACCTGCTGACATTAGTACATGCTCCGAAATTATCAAAGCTTTATGCCATAATTGCTTTTAACTGGTTTGGGCGTGATGTTATGCGTTGGACAACTTTGAACGGGAGAAGCCGGGCACGGACTGAAAACAGCACGCGACTTCAAGCAACTACTGCGCGATTGCTTCAGTTAGTAGTCATCTGAGAAACCCTTAACACTTTCATTTATCCCAACGACTAAGCACTGATATCCATTCCATGAAAGAGCTTCTGAGGGAAGACTCTATGCATCATGATCTTTCAAACGGTTAAGGAGAATGATGATAAAGCTGGACAGGTAGTAGATGATTAGCCAGAGATTCTAACTCTACTTACTAGCGCCCGCATATACACGATACGACAGAACACCAGTTTCGAGATGTTAAACAGCAAGTACCATTCAGCATCTGTCTATATAGTTAATTAGAAGTGACCGACCGCAAAGCTCTGTCTAATTCTAATTCATCGATACATGGCTTGAATTGGCTGTTTGAAGCATGCGAAGCCGGACACAACAACTCTCCCGAGTTGACAGCGATAGTAGGAGAAGAGTTTAACGCAACGCTACTACCGTTCATTAAAAGGATTGAGGACTTCGATGTGAACAAGATGTCTGCACAATATCGTTGTTTAACTTTGTCATTTCTCAGAACCCTATAGGCATCTGACCATTTAGATTGCTGGACGCGATAACAATTTAACCGAACCAGATCGTTGGGCTTGACATTCGACTAACCGTAAAAATGACATCTATTAGGTCAGATCTATGATACGCCAATGTGCAAAGTCAATCATGCGGAAATGACAAAAACTTCACAAAACTCGGTTAGATTCTAGCCGTCTCCTTATAGAGTCGCACAAAATTTAGCCTTCGCTCCACTGTTCTTGCAAATCGCTAGGTGGTTGATGTTTTTCCGTTAGGTCTGCTCATTAGATCGCACCTTATTGAATACTCTGAATCATTGGAGAAGATGCGTCGTAAGAAAATATAAAAAAGTGCAAAAAACCGACGACTTGCCTGATTGACGTTAAATGTATGCTTCATTCAGCTACCGTCAACTTGAACGAGTAAAAGCTCTTATATCTGTTATTGTTGCATGTACGCGATGACAAATTACAGCTTATTCAATAATTTAAGCACGATTATGGACAAGACGTTGAAGAACTTGGTGATGAGTATAAGGAAGCGTAGAAAATGGTACACGCTATCGCCAACCTGCCGAGCCTTCATAAAAGCATACCTGATGACACGGCTGAAAAAAATTAGGAACCATACTTTAGCGAAAGCTGTGATAAACGCCGTAAAAGAAATCAAGCAAACGCTTTCCAACCAAACACAACTAATTTTAAGAGTATTGAAGGAGGCATGGAAGATAAGCCAGATTGTTTCTTTGTGGGGCCATCCGAAAGCACGTCAATGGAAAAACGATAAAAGCTTTATCATCTACTGCGGTTCGATCTGCTTGTTGACAAAGATGTCACCATGCTTAACGGTATAGAAAAAAGTTATCCTGGAATTTGTCACCGTAACGCCGCTTGAATGACGTGACGAGGGTACTTGCATGGCGACTACTGATTCGATAACTATCGAACGTTTTTGTTCTAACTCGCATTTGCACGTTAAAACATTGGGAGTTGATCGGAAGCCTTACATTGTAGCGGGCATACCTGCTTACAATGAAGAAATGACAATAGCGAAAGTGGTGTTAAAGGTTAAGAGATATGTTGACAAAGTAATCGTATGCGATGACGGCTCTACTGATATGACCTCTCAGATAGCTGGAGCAGTTGGAGCTGAAATTCTTAGAAATGAAAGAAACACAGGTAAAGGTTCAGCCATTCGCAAGCTTTTCGAAAGAGCTAAAGAAGAAGGAGCGGACGTAATGATCACTATAGATGCTGATGGACAGCATGACCCTGACGAAATACCAAAGCTTCTCAAAATGATGTTTGAAACCGATGCAGACATAGTGGTAGGAAGTAGATTCCTTAACAGAGAATCTATCAAGAAAGTCCCGCGATACCGATATCTTGGAAACAGGTTTCTTAACCTGCTAACGCCTGTGAAAAATATAACTGACACTCAAAGCGGCTTTAGAGCCTATAGCAAAAGAGCAATAGAGAGAATAAGCCCTTCTGAGACTGGGTTTGCAGTGGACTCGGAAATACTTTACAAAGCTGTGAACTGCGGCCTTAAAATAGTCGAAGTTCCGATAAACGTTGAGTATAATGTGCCTAACTCATTAAAGCGCAACCCAATTTCTCACGGGTTCGATGTGACTTTGAGTTTAATAAAAATGATATCGATGCGGCATCCGCTTGCCTTCTACGGGATACCAGGGTCTATATCACTTATTGTATCGATTTTAACGGGATTAACTCTCCTACATGAATTCAATATAACAAGATACTTTAGCTTGACACTCGCAACTATGTTTTTAGGATTTGGAATGATAACCACGATCTTATGTTCAACAGCTTTGATATTGTGGGTCTTGACTACTACATTGAGGGAGAAATCGTGACGAATTTCGGTAAAAACTCGAGCAATTCCGCATTTCAGATTTTAATCGCGACGTTTTTAATTGGCTTCATTAGTTGCTTGGAGTGGTTTTTTAACCGAAGTAAACCATCATGCATCCAAGAAATCTTTCGAATAAATGCTCATAATGGCTTCAATGCTTGTTTTTCAAAGAAAGTAGGCTATCCATCTAGTCTACCGATGGTGCTATAGTAAAATGGATTTGCGGCAGGTTGTACGGGGAAGCTTTTGGCTTTCTGCTGGTTATGTTGTCTCAAACTTTTTAGGATTCGTCTATTGGTTCCTTATTTTCCCGATAGTGCCTCCATCAACAGTGGGAAAAGCAGCAACTGTGATTGCGGTAGTAAGCGTTTTGCTATCCATTCTTTCATTAGGCATCCCTATAGGTATTCTACGTCTCCTGAGAGCGGAAAATACATGTGGCGACGCTTCGGCGTTAGGTAGTTATTTTTACTCATCGCTCGTATTTCTTTTTATATTAGACGCTACAACTGCCCTGATATTCTTATCGTTGGGGTTGTTTGGAAAAAACATACCTCTAGATCCAGAATCTATTGTGTTCGCCTCAGTCTTGATGCTACTGGGTCTGAATGGCTGGCCTTTGGTTGTAACGTCGCTCTTCAATTCTACGCTCAAAACAGAATATATTAGTTTAACACAAATGATTGCTGGTCTGGCGAGAATAGTGACCGGGATCCCGCTCGTTTATTTTGGTCTGGGTTTTCGTGGAATAATGATTGGTTATATAGTAGCCCTCTTGGTTTCGGACATTTTACTACTGCTATTCGCTGGTAAAATCCTTAGTGTATTTGGTGCAGACTTCTCAACATCCTTTAAAGCCATTACCGACTCGATCGCCGCTGGAGTTGCTGCATGGATACCATCCGTCTTATCTCTTACGAGTCAATGGTCAAGTCTCTTGTTTCTGGGAGGTTTTGTTGGAAATCATGGGACCGGGACTTACTTTATGGCATATTCTGTGACTATAGGCGTTTTAGCGTTTCCGTTAAATATCTTAAGCTTGATGTTCCCGGTTTTGAGCTCGATGAGTGATGGCAGAAAGAGCTTCATGGGTAGAGCAGTTAGAATAGCCTCAGCGCTGATGTATCCCTTGCTTTTCATCCTTATAGCTTACTCGGCAATTGTATCGTCTTTCTTAGGGGAGGCGTATAGTTCTGCATCAACTTCGATCACAATCTTAGCTATGGGTTTCTTCTTGGCTCCTTTGGTCTATGGCTACTATTACTATGTATATGCCCGTGGAAAGTATAGTGACGTGACGATCATTGGGATTGCTGAAAATTTCCCGAGACAAATTCTTTATATCATATTAATACCCGCCTTTTCGGATGTTGGTGCCTCGATCTCCTTCTCCGCCGGATTCATATCTAGCTTGCTCTTCGTAGCCATTCTCTCCAAGAAAACAGCGTACCGACTTTATCCGGAAAATAGTTTAAAGATGTTTCTAATACCGCTTCCCTCATTTTTGTTCTCTCTGACTCTTCCGCCGCTAATTGGCATACCGCTAATTCTCATGTCTTCTTATGTTGCTTACGCAAGGTTGAAGTTAGTAACTAGGGAAGACCTAGAAGAAATATCTAATGCCTTGCTATCAAAACAGGTGCTAGCTAATCTTTCCCCATACGTGAAGCCGATCTTAAAGGTTCTTTTCGGCGACCAAAGCTAGGCGAGCACGTTTTATAGCGCTATTTGATGCATTAATTCGATGAAAATACTTCATTTAGGTTACGTATATCCTCCGGTACCTAAAGTCGCGGATGGTATAACCAACACGATGTATCTAATTACGAAAGAACTTGCAAGAAGAGGTCACCGAATCAGCGTCTACGCATCTAATTTATTAGATCTACATGCTCTCCGATTTATCGTTCCTGGTAGTTATTCTGTTAACAATGTCGACGTACATTACATGCGTAGCTGGCTCAGATACAAGACATTTACGGTAACACCGTCAATGTTCTTACGCCTAGCCAGTAAATTACGAGAATTCGACGTTATACACATACACGATGCGCTATCTTTTCAAGGGGTCGCAGGATACCTAGCAAACAGAGGGCATAACATTCCCTTAGTTTTTCAACCGCACGGATCTTATCGTTCACCCTTACCGACATCTTTAACACTTCACATCGTTAAGACACTATTACAGAGACTTGTCGGCGACCGAATTCTTAGAAACTCCACTAGAATAATCTGCGTCAGCAGGTTTGAAGCTAACATGTATAGAGCAATGGGTGTTCCCGAAGAAAAAATAAGAATTGTGCCAAATGGCGTGGACCTTCTGGACTTTAAGGTAGAAGGTGAAATGAAGACCAAATTCGAAGGATTTAAAGGAAAAAAAATCGTGTTATTTTTGGGAAGGTTGCATAAGGTCAAAGGCGTAGACATTCTGATAAAGGCGTTTTCTGAACTTCTGCACAAAATGTCTTACAAGGATGCAATCCTTGTAATAGCTGGTCCTGACGATGGTTACTTGAAACAAGCTAAACATCTAGTTAATAGCTTGAACCTCACTAATTACGTGAAGTTCATTGGGCCACTGTACCTACGGGATAAAGTCGAAGCATTTAAAAAATCTGATGTTTTCGTGGTTCCTTCACGATACGAGATTTTTGGTTTAACTGTGCTCGAAGCATATGCATGTCAGAAACCTGTAATAGCATCAGATGTCGGGGGGTTAAACGAGTTGGTATTAGATAATCGGACCGGCTTGCTATTCAAAAATGGTGAATTCACCCAATTGGCACAACATATTCATCATTTGTTGACTCATCCTGATTTGGCTCGGGAAATGGGTCGCAATGGAAGATGTATAGTTGAAAAGTTCTACACGATCGAAAAAACAGTCGACAAGCTAGAGGCCGTTTATGAAGAACTTGCCACAAAGTGAAACGTATTAGTACTAGTTTGCCGGGAGTCGAACGATGAGGATGGCTAAACTTCATATTGGAGTGATCGGGTGTGGAGCGATAGCAAAAACGCATGTCGATGCTTGGCGAAAAGCAGGAGCCAAAGTTGTTTCCATATGCGATTCCAACGTCTACCTAGCTAAGTCGCGGGCCTTTGCATGGCGTGTTCCGAGATGGTATGAAGATGTATCGACGATGATTGAACACGAAGACTTAAACGCGGTCTCCATATGCACTCCTCCTAACGTACGGCTTAGTGTTTTTAAACCCGTTGCCGAAACAGGTGTTCATGCGGTTGTCGAGAAACCTTTTGCCATAACTTTTCAAGAGGCTTGCGAAATGTCGAAACTTGCAAAAAAGTATGGAACGAAAGTTAGCGTAGTTCATAGCTGGGTTTTCTCATACATCATGAGGAAAATCATGAAATACTTGGGTAACGATTATGTGGGCGATATAGCAAGCATTAACCTGACCATGCTACATACAAGAAACGACCCGATGGTTGCTGATCCATCGCATTGGTCGCATAGAATCCAAGCAGGACGTTTTGGTGAAAGCCTGCCACATCCAATATACACGTTCTATAGAATCTTGGGAAAAATACAAGTTAAATGCATTTATGGTGTTAAAATGGCTAAGCGAGAATGGATGCCTATAGATGAGCTCAAAGTTTTGTTTGAAAACGATAAACATCAGATAGCTACTGCACACATTTCTTTTAACTCTGCTAGGCCGGAAACGACGCTGAACATATTGGGCACCGATGGTATTCTCTGCGCAAATTTGACCAACAACGTACTTTTGAAGAAACGCGGTAGGAACATAAGCCCTATCAGCATTGGGTTGGATAACCTGCGTATAATCTGGGATACGGTAGCTTCCTCAATTGATATAATGGCTGCAATAGCTTTGAAACGGTACGAAGGCATGCACACTGAATTCATTAAAAGATTCGTGAAAAGTATAGTAGACGATATTGAGTTGCCCGTAACCGATGAAGAGGCATTAAATGTTGTAAAAACGTATGAAGAAGTGACACAACGAATCCATAGTTCTTACTATGAAAAAGCCGTGTAACGTGACGGAAATGTTCGTGAAACAAATAGTTTCTAAACACTCCAGACAATGTGTGTGAACGCAATGTTGGTTGTGTATTTCAACATAAAGTCGTTGACTGTCTTATTCATTCTTCAAGTTCTGGTTAGCTTTATTCTGCTATTTTTGCCTGTGTGGATGGGAATAGTGGTCTCTATTTTGATGTATTTTTTCGTTCCTGGAATGATGCTGAGCTCTCTGTTTTTGAGAAAGACCCCGTCCTTGATAGAGCTTTCGTCACAGTCGATTCTCGTGGGTTCGATAATTACTCCATTGCTGGTTATGCTTTTAGGCGTTTTAGTTCACCCCGTGACATACTGGCATTTCATTTCAGCCGTTCTGGTTTTCAGCCTCAGCTTGATAATTGCCCGTGTCTATTTAAAAATCAGTCCAACATCTATAACGACGAGCAAAACGGAGATAGCTTGGTTTGCTACAACGTTTTTATGCATTTTCACAACTTCTGCATATCTCTCTTCGAGATGGTTGCACTGGGTTACACCAGATGAAAATTTCCACCTAAATGCAGCACGCATCTTTTTGCAGACAGGCAAGATTTTTCCAATTGGATACGACATACTTGCCAGCGAATTCTCATATATTCTAACCTCCAGATTCGTTGTTTCTTTACAGTTTGCATCAAAGATGGCTTCTTTGCCTGAATGGTCGGAGTCACTAATCAATCTGGGAAGCCTTCTGTTCCTGTTTGGACTTTGTTTGGCAACTTCTCAGCTATTGTATTGTATTAAAAGTGACGTGGCGAGGTCACCGATGATCTTGTCAGTACCAGTTCTAGTTAGCTTCAACCCTTTGCTATTCGTGCTATCTAGCTATGCCTTATCAGACTTGATAGTCGCCTTCTACTCAGTCTACTTGTGCATATTTTTCTTGAATTCGTTCGAGGCCGTGGGCCCGCACATCCGACCTAATTACGTTAATTTTCTAAAAGTCATGGCCGTAGCTTTCGTCACGCTGCTAGTTAAAATCAATCTGGCTCTGGTAACTGCCGCGGCAATTATCTTCGTCTTTTACATTCTCAAGTATAGGTGGTATACACAAAGAATCTTCGGGATGCTTTTCACGATAACAGTTGCTGTCGTTGCGTTGTTTATCTCGATAGATATCTACAGAATTATATTGATTTACTTATTTGGATTATCGAGAAGCTCCTTAGAAATCAGATACACATACACCTTCTATCCGTATTCGCTACTGGAACTTTTCAATTTCGAAAAACTAACGGAATTTTCATTAGCGCAATATCTGTGGGTGCTTAATGTCGTACTTTCACCTCAGAACCTATCAGTGGTCGGTCTCTCAGCCTTTATCCTTTCAATGTTCAATAGTTTAACTAGTAAATCAAGAACCGGCCTGCAAGTCAGACTACTGGCGGGCTTAACGTTGGGAGCTCTCGTAATAAGCTACGTACATGCACTTCAGTTTGGTTTTGAATCTTTCGTTATGAATAGATATTACGCCTTCCTAATTCCGATGGTGATAGTTTTAGCTCTCAGTTACTTTCACAAATTCATAGATTATGTAGGCATCTTACAAATGGCGGTAGTGTCCGTATCCACGCTATTGATGCTGTTTATTCTAAATGGTTACTATCCAACTCTTCCCTTTTCGTACTTGGCAATATCTAGAAAAGTTCTAGACTTCGACATACCTATCTTTCACCTGCTTCTATTTTCTTTAACAATTTTGGTCACATCCCTTTGTATTCTATGCAGAGGATCCGGTCTCCTCAAGACCTTCCTAAGGGTCGTTCCAAAAATTAGTAAAACGCCAACAAGTTCTTTTCTTGTAAAATTTGTACTGATCTCGGCAATTGTTGCAAACTTTTTAGTGTTTTCAACTTCTGCATTTCACTCTTCAGTGGGATATCGATACCCGGACCTGAAAAACGTATCATCAGCGATACCCTCTGACTCGGTCGTTGTTACCTCACTACATGTCATAGACAGTTTTCTCAGCAACAAATACGATAATGTCGTTTGGATCATGCCACCTCCCGAGGAACAGTTCGCAAAATTAGTTTCTAGCCTACCTAACGGGACTCTGTTACTTACATGCGACCATCCACTTTCATACGGTGTAGACGCATATGTAGGAGACTATTTTTCAAAAAGGCGTTTCGCGACGAAGTTTGAAGAAGTTGAAATCCTGTTCTTGAAGAAAATAGGCGAGAAATGCGATCTGCATGTAGCCATCAACAAGGGCACTCAACTCCCATATAAACCAAAATTATCCGTGATTAATCATTCCTGGAAAATCGAAATATCTGATTCTTCTAAACTTGACGATGCATATATTTTGCTCAAAATAAGCCTGCTAGCTGATGTTCAATATAACGCCACGCTTGTGATTTCCAGCGAGAGGTTTTCAAGAGTTTATCCTATACACCTTCAGCCAGGCATAAACGAAGTCATCTTGAAGTTTGCAAATAAATACAATGGGTTACACTACGGTAATCTAATCGCTCGAATGGCAAGGATAGTGCTTTTAAGTGACAGCCGTCAAATATTGCACAGTGAAGTGATGGGGCTGCATGTTTTTCGCCCGTCCAATACTTTTACATATGCGATTCTTTTACTTGTTCCACTGAATTTATTTGTCATTCCTGACAGGATCCAGAATTTAAAAAAGACCGCATAATTAGTTTTAGCCCGATAAATCTTTCAAGACCGGCTTTGATCACTGTGTGTCCGCTCTTCGTTATGCTCCATGAATGTTATTCAGAGCTATGCCATGAAACCTTTTATCGCTCGAGTATCGTGCAAAAATTGTCATCTGTTTGAGCAAATAATCGATACTTTTGTTATAAGGTACCATCATCGGCTAGTCAGTACAATCTAAGCACCGTCTCTGTGTGTAATACGCGGAGGAAAACGAGCTTGATTCTGGCTGTTAAGGATGCATATACGATATACACCCCCTCCAGATGACTTTGATATTAATGCTGGGGTCGCTAATTCTTGTAAAATTACCTCTGCTAAACAGTTAGGAAAACGGATTATACACGTAAACCGCTATGTCTTCGAAGGCTATTTCTAAATAAAATTCTCTAGGTAAAGTATAAACGTTGTACCAGCCATGACCATTTAACCACCAAATTGTGTAAACCTTCTCTTCGGTTTTCTGTGTCATTCGTACAAGTATTTCTGCGAAGTTGTTCCTGTTCGGAGAGGTTAGTCTTCGCTCTTTAACAACGATTAAATTGTCTATTTTGCAGTCACATAAAATAGTCCATGCATGGAACGACTCGTGTAAAACAACAACTCCTTTCGCATTTTTTGACAGCCATTCCAATGCTTGCAGCGTGGGTGGTATATCATCAAGCGGGATTCCAGACTGAAGCATTGATGATTGGATATACGATTTGTAGGGATTAAAGTGTGAAAAATACGGAAATGCATTATATGGGCCGGTCGTTAAATAATAGCCAGCGGAAACGATAATCATGGTTAGAGACACTGCTACTAGAACAACAAAGTTTCTCCTCTTCTCACGAAGGACTGCATATACTCCCTCAACGAAGTAGAACATAATAGGATAAACCATGAAGATAATCCAGCGGAACCATAGCAGGGGTGCTGAGTCAGGGTATATGGTTGGCCAGACCCCTATGATGAACGCCATAATCATCCAGCTGTGCACATGATGACTTCTAATTCTTCTTACGCCAAAGGGAATTACCGGTAAGACGAAGCTATAACAATACAAAATGAATCCAAAGATATACAAGGCTAGCGAAAACTTTTCTTCATCAAAGCTTTCCAGCGGAAGCATCGACGTGTTCAAAAACCTGTAGTGAACGTTGTAGAAAAATAGCCCAGCCGCTACCAACAAAGATAGCAGCACATCAGTTGTATCGTTAGTGCTCTTTCGACGTGAGACGAAAAAATCAACCGCCAAAACAGTCATTAAAATGACTGTCGCTATTTCATGAGTCAACGCCGTCATCGCCGACAATATTGGAGTAAATGTCTTGCTAAGCCTCGTGTCGGATAGACTTTTACAAGTCATTGCTAGAAAGAGGAAAACCGTTCCTAACATCTGCTTATATGATTCCCACGAGATTCGCAGAGAGACGAAGTAGATAGAGCATATAAATACAGTTAGTAATGATTTGGTAAAGTTCCATCCCAACACCCGTCTACAAAATAGATAAACGGTTAAACCAACTAGCGCATACAGCATGGGTCCAAGAACCTTAATAGTAAGAACCGGATTATGCAAAAGATCATTAACCAAAACCGCAATCAACGGAAACAAGATTGTATTAGAAAAAAAATCAGATAGAGGAAGGTCTAGCGGATATCTACTGATTATCCAGGGAACATACGCGTGAATAGTGTCGAAACCAATGGGATACGGCCAAGACAGTACTTCTGGAATAGCTCTAATCGTCAACGCAAAAATGAATGCCGCCGCAGCATAGGACCAACTGCGTATATCATTAAGGGATCGAAACTTTTTCAACTTTCGACCGCATATGTCAGATCTCAATAATTTTAGTTTGCAATTATGCAATTGTTCCAATACAGCTCACTAACAATCAGAAATGATGGCAGGGTAGCGGGATGTGATAAATGTAACGTGCTGGATCTCTCGTTTTTGAAGATATGTTATCAACTCTCGTAATTGTATAGTAGTTTATACCGACGGCTGAAAAGCAACATAGTAGCCACTAGTATAACAACACTAGTTAATATAATCAACATCGGAGTGAGTGAATCTTGCTGACCGAGTGCTATCACGGTTTTTGTGACGACATTAGTCACCGTAGTGTGCTGGGTGTGTACTTCTCTAACAGTTACCGTCTCAGTCACTGTTTCTTTTACAACTTTGACTGTTGTGATACCGTCCTGCATAGCACTATCCCTCTCCACCACAGAGAAAGCGACTCTGAATCTAGTGCCGTCTATCTCATCCCTTACCCACTCCTCTCCTAGGCGGTATTGAACTTCAAACTCTACCGTGAAATTTCCGATATAATCGGGGGCCTGCAAGTCGATGGTAAAATCGGAATTTCCTGATCCCGCAAGTATCTTTTGGCCGGATTCCTGCAACAGCCGTCCTTCGAGGTCTTTGACAACTACCTTGAGAGGTAACTTGTCCAAATTTGAGTAATATTCGACGGTTGCTTTTATATTGAACAGACTTTTCGAAAGAACAGTTTTTGGATACTCCACGCTGATTAGCTTGGCGCTTACCACCTGAACGCTAATATCAGCGTCATTTCCAGCTCGCCAAACACCATCCATCAAGTATTCTATCTTTAATTGTAGGTTGAAGTTACCGGGGTGTTTGGGAGATATTATGTCAAGAGTGATTCTTTCGGTTCCAGTACCTTTGCTAACGAAGCGGGTTAGCTCAACCCACAGTTTTCCACCCCCATCAACAGCATAGATTCTTAAAGGAACAGCAGTGTATTCATCATCTTCGAAAGAGAATACTATGTAACAGTCAAGCTTGAACCTATTTCCTGCTCCGACAACTAAAGGAAACCCCACCGACGTAATCTTTGCACTCCAGACAGCGACAGAGCTGTTCTTCGACAACTGACGGGTATGCAACACGTAATCAGTCAATGATTTAGCTTCAACTCTATAAATGCCAGCCGATTCGGGCACCCATTCAAAAGTAAATCGGCCCGAAAACCCTTCCTCTATCCGTTGTAATACTACTTCACCGGCTTTGTCGTAGACCAGAATGCTTAGACTTTGTTGACGTGGTTTTAGAAACGTCGAAGGACTATATGAAACATTGAATCTAACCGTCTCTCCTAATGTTATCTTTCGATCAGAAACTTCAAGGATGAAGCGTTCAGATTCTTGTGCGAGATTCATCAGAGCATAAAATGCTGCTGAAATAACTAATACCTGCGTCTTGTCTATTAGCTGGGCTACGATTCTACCGTTTTCGTCGACTCCTTCAAGAAACCCACCAGGCGAAGGCTGAGAAGAAATTCTGCTCAGAATGTAGTTCACAAGAGACTTAGTATACTCGGTTTTGAATACTGCATGAAGCCCTATCGCGGCTTTCGTAAAAACTATTGGCGATATCTCCTGCGGGGTGATCCTCCACACCGCCCCAGCGGGATGAACAACCCATTGAAATACATATGATGGGGTAATTCCAGTGTTCCCTTCCGACCAAGCTGTATATCTTCCCGTTTCTTTGTATCTCCGCTCCTGCGCCATGTAGATTCTCCTAGCATAATCCATGTATCTTTCGTCAGGAGATAGCTCAAAAATAGTATGGAGAACAGGCTCGGAGGTGACTTCTGCTATCGGTAGGCTTACTCCGAAAACATCAACGTGTGGCCCGTTTGCGATCCTGTTAAATTCATCCAGCGCTCTCTGAACCGGCTTGTGAACATCAAAACCGAAGAACTTGAAACCGTGAGCCACGTAGTACATATAGAATCCACTTGTGGTGCGCCATGCAGAAGAATCTTCAGCGAGCGCTTCGTAGTTATTTCTTTTGACGATGAAATCTATTCTGCTAGATAGATCCGGTCTATATTCTTTTAGTAGATATAGGGCTATCAGCAGTCTTCCGGCATCTGACACATTTGTCTCATCATCACCCATGTTGCTTCCATCGGCTGACCGATACCATAGATAAGGAATTCCTTTCGGACTCAAAGGCCTGTACTCTAGAAAACGTAACACTTTCTCTATTCTGTCGTATGCGCCCCAAGTACCATGTGCAGGGATCAACCCCATAAGCTCGGCTTGGATTATAGCGATTATGTATCCGCCTGTGTCCCAGTCAGTTACGTAAGGCCACCAATATGCTGACTTTGCTATTCCAGTTCTTGGGTCTACGCCCACGCCAGGCTGAAAATATCCCCATGCGGTGCGGGCCCACCTAAGCCACTGTTCAATTTCTGAGTTTTCTTCTTTAGGTTGGTATGAAAAAACTGGAGAAAGCGTAGAGATAACAATAGCAATAACGATCAACAAAATGCCTAAAGCTGATGCGGGTCTGCCCTCAAACCTGTTATGTTTCTGAGTCATAACGCGACCATCCTGTCTTCCTAGTGGTAACCCATTCACGCTTGGATTTGAACAGCACATTTAACAAGGACCATATAGCTAAAAAAGAGAGCAACATCCAGAAGCCATAAATCAATGGTAGCAGCATCAGTGATCGGATTCCACCAGGTTTGACGAAGGTTAGCAACGCGAAACCCACCAGGCCCATTGAGAGAAGTAAGAACCAAATCGACCAGCTGGCTAGAGTCTGTGTGGCAAAAGACATAGGGCCTAGTGAATAAGCCACAGGCATCGATATGAATGCGAGAAGGCTAAAGGCGAGAAAGTACGGAGATAAGAAAACTATTTCCGCATCTATCGTGAGTTTTGTAGGTTTGTGAAGAAGTCGACCATATCTCAGAGAGCTTTCTATGTACCCTCTCAACCATCTACGTCTCTGTTTAATCAATTCATGTAAAGTTGGCGGTGCCTCTTGGTATGACACGGCGTGTTTCTCATATTTTATCTTATATCCTTTTTCTATCAGTCGTGCAGCCAAATCTAAATCTTCGGCTAAGCTCTCCGTATTCCATCCTCCCACTTCTTCGAGGCATCTTTTTCTTATGAACATGCAACTACCAGTAAGTGGGACAAAAAGACCTGCTGCGTCCCGACCCTGGATGCCAACAGAAAACCATGCATCTTCCTCTAGCGAGACCACCTTAGTCAACATATTCTGCTCTGCGTTTATCGAAATTGTTCTTCCTTGAACAGCCGCCACAGCAGGATCGCTAAAATGTCTTAACATATTTTTAAACGTGTCCTTATTCACTACGCTGTCTACATCGAATACAGCGATAATCTCGCCCGAAACATATTTCATCGCATCATGCAGTGCGGCTGGCTTCCCACTTGATGAATCTCTGTGCAGACAGGAAATAAGTGTGGGGTGATTCAAAGAGTATTCCAAACATATTTCATACGACGCATCTGACGACCCATCTTCAACCAACAGCACCTCCATTCTATCCTTCGGATAGTCAACGTCAAGCAAGGAATTCAAAAGCCTGCGTAGAACTTTCTCCCCATTTTTGACAGGAATTATTACACTGACTGAGGGGATATATGTATGCGAATCACTGGATGGCACGCGTCTCGTGAGCCCATGCTTTATCCCCAACAAGACTATCGGTGTATGATATATAGTCCACAAAAACAGTGCTGTTAAAAAGAATATCACGAACCCCTCAATAATCGTTTTAAACAAACTCATTAAAACCATGGATGTCCCACATTCAACAATGATTAAACTTTTGCGTCGCAATCATCCAAGAAAACTCTAGCTATGTTTTCCGCGTTTTACTGTGTATCTCTAGGTCGAGGGTTAAGCTCTCCTTCACAATGCTATACCAAATGGAAAAACTCTATCTGCACTATGGTTGGACCTGTTACTATACAACCACTGACATGTTAAAATTTTTTACTTCCTGTCTTGCAGGTTGAGTCACACCGTCATGTAGTTTATTTAGTCGTGCCGTTTCAAGTTCATCACGATGTCCTTGATCTTCTTGCCTATTTTCTCCAAAGAAACTTCAGTGGCCGCTTTGTAGGCGTGAAGGCCGAACTGCTCAGACACGCGCTTGTCATTTTTTAGTTTCAAGATCGCGTCGGCAATTGACTTGTAGTCTCCTGGTTTCACCACCAACCCAGATTTAGTCTTGGCTATGTATTCAGCTGGTGTTCCATAAGCACAGCACACTATGGTCTTTCCCGCTGCCTGATATTCGTATATTTTTGTCGACAATCCGAGATATGGTCTGCCAAAGTCCCGTAGAGGTAGGAGAAGAACGTCAGCTTCGGACATGAGTTTGGCCACGTCATCCCTGCTCAACACCTCGTCTATTACAATAACATTAGTAAGCCGCATGGCAGAAACCTTTGTTTTTATCGATTCGACGAGCTCTCCTTTCCCCTGCAAGACGAATAGTATGTCCTTATGATGTTCGAGGAGTCTTGCAGCTCTAAGAACTTGGTTGAAGTCGTAAGCGGGGGAAAAAGCACCAGTATAGAGTACTCTGAAGTTCCTATCCCTTTTGAAAGCATTTTTGAGGTGGAAACGTGAGACGTCGACCCCTGCCGGGATAACGACTATCCTATCAACTGGTACTCCGTATTTTCCACGGATGACGTCCACGTAGCCGGGACTTATCGGGGTAACTACATCTGCCATTCTGTACGCGAAGCGTGCTACGGCCTCGGCCAGTTTTTTAAACAGTTTCGATTTGATCAAACCCAAGTCTACCGGGTCCTCAGGCCATAGGTCATCAACGTTAAGTATTATGGGTGACCTGAGCACGACTTTATAGAGAAGGGCAGGAAAAATGCAGAGGAGTTGAGGGTTAGAGGCAAATATCACGTCGGCTTTTCTGACAAACGGCAATGCAAATGTTGCGGAAAGAATGAAAGAAAGGAAAAGAACAAGCCTGTTCACAACTCCTTTCGATTCAAGAGGTGCAACCCATGTCCTTATAACATTAATTCCATCAACGTTGTCATAAGCCAAAGCCCGCCTCTTGAGATGTCTGGGGACATGGCCGCTTGGGTAATGAGGAAAGGCTGCAACTACCAAAACATCAACATTGTTTAGCTGAAGTGCCTTAGCAAGGTTATAGGCTCTGGTCGAGCTCCCGCCCAAATCAGGTGGAAAAAGCTGCGACAATATTACTATTTTCAACTTAGAACCTGGCAAAATTTTTAATGTTTTCGTAGTTTTCTTTAAGCCAGTCATAGACCTTACTGAGACCTGTTTTAATGTCGGTCTCAGGCTCGTAGCCCAGTAGTTTCCTCGCTTTTTCAATAGAGGCTCTTCTTCTAATGATCCTATCCCACGGTCTTCTAGATAGGAACACGACGTCTGCACCGTTCGATGTCATCGCGTTTACCATTCTGGCTAGGTCTATGATCTTTGTCTCGGTTCCCGAAGCAAGATTGATGGCTTCTCCTACTGCTTCTTCAGAAATACCCATGACTAAAAGCCCTTTCACGACGTCACCGACATAGGTAAAGTCTCTTGTTTCCTCGCCCGTTCCCGTTATAGGTAGTGGTTTTCCATTCATAGCCCACCAAATAAAGTTCGGTATAACGTTTCTATATCTACCGGGGACCTCTCCAGGACCATAGACATTAAAGAGCCTTGCCGTAGTCACCGGTAATCCATAATAGTCATGGAAAAAGTTACAATAGAGCTCGCCGAGAAGTTTGTGTATTTGATATGGAGTATCAAGATGGAGTGATACGAAACTTTCCTCCAGAGGCAGAGGTGCCTGGCTACCATATACAGAGCATCCAGAGGAGGCATAGACGAATCTTTGAACTGACACCAGCTTAGAATACTGCAGGGCCTTAAGCGTCCCGAGGCCGTTCACCATCAGGTCTGTTTCGGGATGCTCAACGCTGTTTTGATTGGCAAAATGAGCCGCCAGATGGAACACAATGTTCGGACGGAAGCTGAACGCGTGCCACATCGTTTCCGCGTCCAGGATACTGCCCTTGATTAAAAAAACTCTTTTGTCGTTGGGAACGTTCCATGCCGGCGAAGAAGAGAAATCGTCAATAATCACGATGTGCTCCACATCCGTTTGCAGAAGGGTCATAGTCAAGTTTCTGCCGACACATCCAGCTCCTCCCGTGACCAGAATCTTTTTCCCCGAATATTCTGAAAGGATCTGCTCTAATTTCATGACCCCTATATTGCCATCGTCCTTTTAAACCAATCTATTGTTCGCGGGATGCCTTCCTCTGGCCGGACCGAGGTTCTGAACCCCAGTTCGGACTTCGCCTTCGAAGAATCAGGTTTCTTGACTTTAGTCGTGAAAGCTTCTTCATCTCTGTAGGTCACGATCGAATCGTCCTTCCCCAAATATCTCAAAACCATGTCTGAAATCTCCTTGATTTCATAAAGCTCTTCGCCACCTAAGTTGTAAATACTACCGGTCTTGAAGTTTTCTGCAATGTTCGCAACCGCCTTTACAACGTCATCCACGTACTCAAGTGTTCGTTTATGTCCGAGGTAAACCGTGTATGGTTCATTCTTTAAGGCTTTGTAGATGAACTTTATTACAAACCCTCTGTAGGGATGATAATGTTCACCCGGACCGTATACATTGAAGGGCCTGACTATCACTGTTTCAGTGTTAAATTGTTTGGCCGAGTTTCTGATCATCATTTCAGCTACCCATTTAGACATCGCGTAATCGTTCAGAAGATGCACGTGAATAGTTTCTGGTACCTCTTCCTTCATTATTCCATGATAGTCTCCATAAACTTCTGCAGAGCTGAAAAAGACCATTTTAAATTTTTTCTCCTCCTGAAGCCTTATGAGATGCTTTGTACCTATTACGTTCGTTAACCATAGGTTTTCATAATAATCTTCCCCGTTCCACCTACCGTATTCTGCTGCAAGATGGTAAACAAGGTCGAACTTGTGGTTGTCGAAAAGACGCTTAACCTGCCTATATTCTCTAATATCACAGCGGATGGATTTTGGCTCTGCAGAATGAACAAGGTCACAACACCATACTTCGTATCCTCTTATTCTGAGTTCTTTAACAAGGTGCGAACCTATGAAGCCCAGTCCACCGGTCACCAATATTTCGCTCATAATTTGTTAAGCTCAGGATTGCTAATTTATGTTTTAACGTTTATGGGTTACGAATGAGTTACCGCCGTCAACGCTAGGTCCACTCTTCACTAATTATTTTAATTATTCTTTCGGCAGCCCTACCGTCACCGAATGGATTGCCCCAACTCTTGGCCTTATTAATCATAATTTTACTACATGTGAGTATTTTATCCGGGTCATCTCCAGCAAGCATGTTTGCACCTACCTGTAAAGTTTCCGGTCTTTCAGTGTTTCTCCTCACAGTGACACATGGCACTTTAAGTATACATGCTTCTTCCTGAACTCCGCCAGAATCAGTTATCACCAACACCGCGTTTTTCACCAAAAGCAAAAAATCAAAATAGCCGAGCGGCTTCATAACCTCTATGTTCTTATGTAGCTGAATGTCCAGCTCCCTTATCCGTTTATGAGTTCTCGGATGTATTGGAAATTCAACTCTAAATCCAGTGTGCTCTGCTACGCGTGTCACTCCCTCAATGATCCTCCTCAGCCTCTCCGGTTGATCGACGTTCTCTGCCCTGTGAAGCGTGAGAACAATATAATCGTCGTCCTCGAATCGCTGAAAAACATTGCTCTCTCCAATTGCTTGAGGAAGAATTGTATAGACCGCATCAACTATCGTGTTCCCAGTTACGAATATTTTGGAATCGGATATGCCTTCCGCTAAAAGATTTTTCCTCGATATTTCTGTTGGGGCGAACAAGTAATCAGAAAGGTGGTCTGTTAAAACTCTGTTTATTTCTTCAGGCATCCCTTTGTCAAAACTTCTCAGTCCAGCCTCCACATGTCCAACCTTTATGCCCAGCTTTGCAGCTGCTAATGCTCCAGCGAGAACAGTGTTGGTGTCGCCTTGAACCAACAGCTTGTCCGAAGCCTCCTTCTTCAGTACTTTTTCAATGCACATCAGCATCTTCCCGGTCTCCTCCGCGTGACTACCCGAACCCACATGTAAATTATAGGCGGGTTTGGGAAGCTTCAGCTGGTCGAAGAACACTCTATCCATCTCATATGAATAGTGCTGTCCGGTGTGAATAATGAAAAACGAGATGTTGTGTTTCTCCAGCTCCGTGATAACGGGAAACATCTTGATTATCTCTGGCCTCGTGCCCAAAACTAACGCTACCTTCAAATCGTCTCCCGTGTTGATTGTTCGTCACACACTGTTCATTGCACAAGTCCTCATAACCAGCCCATGTTTATAGCTCTGGAATACAGTGAAACCTCCGATTTTCTTCGAGTTTACAGTGGTATTGCTGCGCCGGACCACTGCTACTCTTCTAGCTCCGAGATGTTCTTCACAAAGCAGAGGAGAACCTGCTGAAGCATACGTCTCTACTGCTTTGAACCCCTTTACAACCGCTTTCAACCGAGTTCCAATACTTTTCATCACATCTGCTATTCCTTGACCGCATGCTGTAAGAAAATATTTTGTCTCCCTGTCAGTACTAGGTGTCACCAGATATCCTTTGACCGGGTCCGCAAAGTTTGCAATCAAAGCGTAAAGTCGTCCAACTTGTATCCTTAACATTCATCTTCAAACGATTCTCCTTATATTTAGTTTTGTAGACATTCTCCTCCATCTACTCCTAGAGTTTCGAGATCATTGTTATTCTCAAACATAGGCCATCTCCTCTTCACCGAGTGCTGCGAGAAACAAGCAAAATCTATAAAGTTTCCACTCTCGAACCAGTTCGATTATCACGTTGGTGATGCACCGCGTAGAACTACAGGTCAATATTCGTGTTACAGCCTAATGACCCTAGCATCCATGCGATGGATCATACCAAATTTGACGGTGATTTCCGCAGAAGCCGTTTTCACTTGAAAACGGGATGCATTTACAGCGAGTTCGCGTGTCTTCCGTTTCTACGCCTCTACATGGCCGATGTGAAAAATGTTCTCTAAAGCATCTTTAAAAGAATTTTAATGCGAGAAGTATTTGAACACGTAACACCTGTTTAGGCGATGTTTTGAGCATTTTTGGTCCAGAACTACGTCTCGCAAAAATCAACTCTTTGAAACGTTGGAGTTTGTACGTCTATATTTTAGAATCATTCTAACGTATGACTGTCACTTTAGAACATTTCCGGTCTACAAAGGGTTTAAATATTATCCTCTGTCTACGGTTGCGAAGAAAAATGGAAAAGAATGTTCGTCCAACACGGATTTCGGCTTCGCTGGTTCTTGCGTCGCTGTTGTTGGTTTCCATGCTGTTCGTTGGATATCTTCCGACAGTTCATGCGTCAACCGACCCGCCGGCTTGGTACTTGACGGTGAGAGGAGTTTTAGACAGCGACCGCTACAGCCTTTACCCCTACCGACCCAGCGTCGGCCCTAGCGAACCGGGGCTCAACCTAACAATAGGGTTTTCACAGTTTGGAGAAATGATAAACACCATCACAAACATAGGTCTGCAGTACGATAGCGTAGACCCGTTTGCAGCGCCTTCAGGGTCGGCACCCAGCAGCTTGATACCGAAACAGTTATGGCTGCAGGGTTGGCTGATAAACATCACGTACAACCACGTAACGCTGGGTAGACGCAACGTATGGGCCATGGCTCTGCACTCCGACACCAACACATTCGGAGGACCATGGCTTAGAGTAGATTTCGGATATGCAGGGTTTGCAGACTGTGGTGATGTAACGCCTCCAGCCGCAGGAGACATGCCGGGAATCAAGGACAACTGCGAAGACCCAGCTGACAGAGGATACGACCAGTTCAACTACGCCGCGGGACTGAGGTTTGGAGGTAGAAAGACGAACGGAACAGCCATCACACAGCCAATACAGGTACTCTACGACGGTCCCAGAAGGTTTGTAGCTCTGCTGAACACTACGATATACGACCATCCCGTCTCCGGGCCAGACACTTCAGCCGACATACCGTTGGTCAGAATAATCTTCATCATCGACTTCAACAAAGTAAAGAAAGAAGTCACCATCTTCAAAGACATCAAAAGCCTTATCGGCGACAAAATACTCGTAGGCAAGATGAACGTACAGTTCAGCAACAGAGGACAGGTAGACCTAGGCCGAGAACCATCACCAGGATACAAAAGCTTCGTACACTTCTACACAGAAGGAACATGTGGAGAAGACGACACCATGACGGAAGGTTTGTTGACGAAGAAAGACCCCGACGAATACACCATAATCAACGACCCACAAATCCGCCGAGATGGTAAAACATGCGGCCCACACTACGAATACCATCTACCTCCGGGACCAAGTGATGTACCCGCGGTGTTCGACGTCCTTCAGGTGATAAACCCGCATCCAGACGTCAGAAAAGTGTTCTTCGCAGCTTTCTGGCCCATGCTAAGCGACTGGACAGCATACGGATGGAACATACCCGGTGTCCAGTCCGGCCTAGTATTCAGGTCGATGGACGCAGGAGACCGCCACTACATAGACATACCAACACCACCGGGCGAGCCTGAAATCCCCTTCTACATCGGCGAATGGGACTTTGAACTCGACGACGCAGCCGCACCAGACAACCAGTGGAGAAGCATCACTGTCTACGGCGTAACAGACTGGGGAACAAACCAATACACCGGAAGACCCGAAACCGACTGGTTTTGGCCTCCAAACCGTATACCAGTGGGTTTGGGCGAAGACAACGACCCTAACTTCCCGGCGACACCAAACGGAGCTCGAGAGAACCGTATCGAGAGGGAGGTAGCATACCTACTCAAGCAGAAATTCAAACCCTTCGACCTATTAGACGCCGTACACAAACAAACATACAGATGGGTACAGTTCGCAACCGTTCCAACCAGTGGAATAATCGACCTCACGGCGCATCTGTCACTGCTAGATGCAAAGCCATGGGAAGTAGTAGACAACCCAGTAGTCGGCAACGCAACATTCAGCGAAGGTTTACAGCACGACGTGCGGGAATGTAGTACTGATGCTACTTGTGTATCTAAGAAGCTTTCGACTGACTGGGACACTTACAGCGCCTTCTCCGAACGTGTCATAAACCTCGACACTGGCAGGCTTCTCGTAAGAGGTGTAGACTACGTGATAGACACGACTTTGGCCGGTCGTCCGAACGACGCCTACATAAGGTTCATAACCGTGCCTCCAGGAACAAGAGTCAAGATACTATACTCGACCACAGCTGACTACAACAAAGCACAGCTAGCAACAGCGCCTGGACAAGGACAAAGCATACCGTTGCAGTACGCCCCCGTAAGACCGAATAATCTCATAGCAGTCATTAACCTACAAACGGGAGGACTTGTTACAGATGCTTTCCAATTAGGCGATTGCGTTACTGACGGTCAGGGGCCACAGCTGTGCTGGAGTTTGGAACAGATTGATGATACGGTAGAACCGGGGACACCGATTAAGATAATTTACGATTCGATTCGTGGTAGGTATGAGTGGATTGTTGTGGGTAGGGATGCGGCTACTGTTGACTCTGCTGGTGCTGCTATGGTTTCTGAGGCTTTCGACTCGTTGAAGAACATTGAGGTGGATAAGGCTGGAATGGATATGAGGGCTTTGCCGTTACCTGACGACGACGTTGCCTATGTCTTTAGGAAGTTTAGAACAGACCAGACACCTGATAGGCTTAACTACCTCTTCAACCGTCCCGCCGGAGACTTTAGGACAGCTTTGAGAGATGACTGGAGCACCACGGTGCCCGTGGCAAGCTCCAACATAATAGCCGTAGGCGGTCCACAGGCAAACCTCTTCAGCGAATACCTCAACGAATTCAGCTCAGCGATATTCATACCGGGAGACATCTCTCTTCTGCTGGTGCCTCACTGGAACCATCCAGAACTTCTGCCAGGCAGAAGACCTGACGTACGCGGCCACGGAGTCATAACAGTTTACAAAGACCTCAACGGAACAGTCGGGCTGGCGATATGGGGAGGAACAGGCGAAGACACATGGGCCCTCAGCACAGCCATGTTCCAATACGGGTTCGCCGAAATAATAGACAGCTGTCCATTCATCGCTGACAATTTCAAGTCACCAAACAACCCATACGGATGCGCAGAACCTAGAACGTACAACCGGCTAATCGAATTCCTCCAAGACATCAACATCGGCATCGTCACAGTCGTCGTCAAAATCGAATGGACACCAATGCCGTCAGGCGACCGACATCCAAGAATAACAGTCATAGAAAAACTCAACACCTTCAGCGAGAAACCAATCCACCCAGACCCATAAACACGAAAACTCAAAACTTTTTTTTCGTATATTTTAATGAGAGCATTGTAGTTCCGTATAATTCTTTGCAGTGTCAGCTTTGGTACTGTCAACTTAAGTTTTTCTCGGAATGGTTATGGC
>JAWBKB010000007.1:0-71216 GCA_038831915.1 Candidatus Caldarchaeum sp. | reverse complement strand
ACGAAGAAAGCCTTCACACCTATAGCGTCGACGGAGAAGAATTCTACAGGGTTTCGAGGGTTTCAGAGATTCCAGCCGAAGCAGGAGATGAGCTCTACGTGGATGTTATTCCCGTAGAGCTTACAGATGACTTCATAGAGGTTCTCAGAAGAGGTGTTAGGGTCTTCTACCTCAGACGGCTTACGCTGTTCAAGCAGATGTATGAAAGGCTTGGAATTAAGACGAAGAATGCGAAAAACGATGTTAGAGTGTTGATGGCTTTAGAGTGTAAGTGGTTCAGGGAGGTTGATGAGGGTTTCCTGATAATGCGTAGGCTTGTCAGCGATTTCAGGAGCCTGCTGAAGAGCTACGTTTCACTAACTAACAGGATGAGGGCTTCAAGCGGCGTTGGAAGAGACATCTTGAAAGATGCTGTCAAATCTTTGGAGGAGCAGATGAATACCGTGGCTAACATTATAGATGATGAGGCTGGTAGGAGAATACCTGCCTACAACAGGGTTGTTGACGTTTTAGGCATAGCTGGGGACAGTTATCTGATTACTAGAGAGGCTTTGGCCGAGGTCATGACATACATAGACCCACGTAAAAACTTCATAAAAACAGCCAACTACTTCGGTCTCTTCAAGGGAAAACCAAGAATATTCAACAGAAAAGCTAGGAGGGCGTTGGAGAGGCTGACGTTAGCAACAAAAATAACAATAACAGCAAAGGAACAGAAAAAACTACTGTATACCGTCTGGAGAACAATGAGAGAAACCCATGAAAGGCTGGAGGCCATACCGGCCTGAACAACAGAGAAAAAAACCCAAGAAGGCCGGTATGACCAGTTCAGTAACAATGCAGGTATCCCTGCATTTGACCCGCTTACGAACAGCCGGCCTTTCATGGGTTCTTAAATGTTGTTCTGTTCGGCATACCTCCAGCCAAACCCTCCCCTATTTTTTCCTCCTTTAAAATTTCTCTAAACATGATTTCCGAATCACGTTTGGGGGGTTTAGCCCTGGGGGGGACTTGAACCCCCGACCTGTTGGTTACAAGCCAACCGCTCCACCCTACTGAGCTACCAGGGCCAGCGTCTCCAAGCTGGTTATACACCATTTGTTCTAATATAGTTTGTTTTGTTTACCTTTCGTAAGCGACAGGTCGAGGGTTCAAAGCCCTCCCAGGGCTGTTTCCTCGAGAGCTTTGAGGAACCGTTGGTTGTTACGCGGAGTTGAAACAGTAACCCTTAAACCTCCAGCTATGACTGAACTCAGGTTTCTCACTACGAATCCGCGTTTCATCAGCTTGTGGTAGACCTTGTCTGCTTGGTTACCGTCGAATATTAGTAACAGAAAGTTTGCTTCGGTGTTGATGACTTTGACACCGTCGAGTGAGGATATTTGCCGCGCTAGGCGGTTTCTTTCCTCTACTACTTTCTGCGCCCATTTTCTAACCTGGGCAATGTTTTTCAAAGCGGTGTTGGCGAGTTCGAGGGAGATGACGCTTAGGCTGTTAGGCGGCCTGACCTTGTTCAGGTGTTTGACTGTTTCCTCGGCGGCCAACGCATAGCCGACACGAGCTCCCGCAAGCGAGAACGCTTTTGACAAAGTCCTCACAACAATTAGGTTGGGGTAGCTGTCGATTAAAAACGTGCATGTTTGTCCATAGTATTCGAAGTAGGCCTCGTCGACTACGACAGGGCATTTGACTTGGCTTACAATTTTTTCGACGACGTTTATGGGTGTGACGTTTCCGGTTGGGTTGTTGGGGCTACAGAGGAAAATCACGCCAGTGCTACTATCGGCCGCTTCGAGTATCGATTCTACGTCGTCGCTAAAATCATGCTTCCGAGGTATTCGAACTACTTCCGCTCCCATGATTTCTGAGCAGACGCGAAAATAGGAATAGCTTGGGCTGCTTATCACGGCTTTACGGCCTTTCTCCAAAAAAGTTTGCGCGATTATCTCGAGGCATTCATCACCGCCATTGCCGACGAGAATTTCATCCATGCTTCGACCCGTGTAAGCCGAAACGTTTTCCCGAAATTCTCTGTAAGACGTGTCGGGGTAAAGCTGAACTTGGATGGATGAAAGTTTCGAAGAGAGTTTTTTCAGCCATGCTGTCGGCTTGAAGGGAGACGTGTTTAAATCCATCCTCACGATCTCGTTAGGATTTAGACCGTATTGTTTCGCGATTTCAGCCGTAGACGGTTCCCAGGAATAGGCTTCGAAAATTTTGAGGAAGGGCCTGACAGGCAACATCTCATGGTCGTGGTGGAAGCCAGGATAAAGGTTTGCCTAGTTTTCATTTCTTCAGTCGTTGTTTCAGAATTTCATAGAGAGGTGTTTTGACGGGTTTTTCGGCTATCAACCCCGCAGGTCTGAAGGTGAGCATAAGAATGATTAAAGCGCCCATGGCAGCGTATCGGAGGTATGATATGTCGAAGCCAACCGTGATTCCGAATATTGCTAACGTGCTTGCTTGTGAAAATCTTTCGAATAGGGACAGCACGATTGCACCGAATACGGCTCCGACATTGTTTGCCACTCCCCCCAAAATAACCATAGTGAGAACGAAGAAAGTGACAAACGGGACGAAATCGTCTGGGAAAATGGCTTGCGAATAGAAAGTATAAAGTGAGCCGGCCATGCCGGTCATTGCTGAGCCGATGAACAAGACTTGGCCCCTTACTTTCGCCGCGTTTTTACCCAACACGGATCCGGCTAGCTCGTCGTCACGGATTGCTTTCATGACACGGCCAAAGGGAGAATTTGTCAGCCTTTCCAGATAAAGAAACGCGATAACCACAATTATGAATGTGGTGAAGAGGTACACTGTGTTGATGGTTGTTGGGTCTCTGAGAAATACGAATGGGTTGGCGACTCCGGACAAGCCGAACACTCCGCCGACCAAAGGCTCGTATGTTCTGGCGAATACCCGGGCGGCTTCGCCAAATATCAGAAGCGTTATCGAAAGCATGCTACCTTTCAGCGCTAAAGCGGGATAACTCGCGAAATATCCGATGATTCCGGCCACTAATCCGCTGATGATGAGGGAGAAAACGAATAGCCCGATGGATAACGGCGGGTTGTTTGCAGCGTATGCTACGCGTGCCGACGCGGCTGCGGCTGAAAGCGGGTCGGTTACACCAATCAAGGCGTCGTAGACGCGGGTCGTTATGACCGCTGACACGATGGCTCCTATAAAGAAGAACAGCACTTTGCCGAGGTTAGGGATGCCTGTGTAGCCGTATTCGAGGTTTGTGCTGAGCGCGAGCATGATGTACACAAGTAGGTAGAAAACCGTGCTGTAGAATAGTATCAGGAAGTTTTCGAAGTTCATTCTCCTATCGCCCTTTTCAGACGTAGTCTGTTGCGGTAAAAGAGTGTTAAGGCGATGGCGACGTATGGGATGAGGGGTTTGTACGCGGTTTCGACGCCGAAGCCTACGTTTAGGGCCCACATGCCGAGGTTTTCGGCGAAACCGATGACGAAACCTCCCACTAATGTGAGAGGAAAGCTTGTTAAGCCTCCGATGATTGAGGAAGCGAAAACCCAGAGTAGCATTCGCCATCCGGATTCTGGGTTGATGCTGGTGTAGTAAGCCCATAACGCGCCGGAAACGCCGGCGAGAAACCCGGTCAGAATCCTCGTGAACATTCTTACGCGCCATACAGGGATGCCGCTGCTGATCGCGAGGTCTCGGTTGCTCGCGACAGCCCTCATCGCCTTGCCTATTTTAGTTCTGAAGCTCATGTAGGTGAGTGTGATGACGGTCGCGACCAACGTCGCGATAGCGAGGACGTGCAGGGTTGTCAGCGGTCTGACTCCGAGATACACGACCGGGACGTTGCGGAAAGCTGAGCTGAGGAAAAGCAAATCCTGAATGTCGGCGACTACTGAAAAAGCATATCTGATGAAGAGGCTGACACCTATGCTTGCTATGAAGATTTGTAGTATTGTTGCTTTTTTTAGCTCAAGCCGTTTGTAGGTCAGTTCGTCGGCGAGGAGTGAGACAACAGCCGCGCTTATTCCTGACAGAGCCATGGCGGTTATGGGATCGAAACCTTGTAAAGTCATGAGGGCCGCTACGTAGCAGCCGATGGTGATGTATTCGCCGACTGCAAAGTCTGCCAGCTTGGTCACTGAATAGTTCAGGGTGAGACCTACGGCGGCCATGGCGTAGAGGGATGATGCGAGAAGGGAGGTGGGCAGCTGAGCTATGGCATCTTCCCACATGGCTAAATCGTTTGCTGTGCAACGTCTGTTTGAACAGGCTGGAAGAAAATGGAGCCGAGGTCGACTGTCCTGACATCAACGCTTGGGCCTTCCAAAACGATTCTTCCACCGACCATCACGATCGTCCTGTCCGAATGCCTCAGCGCCTTCAAAGCATGCTGTTCAATCAAAATCATGGTAACCTTCTCCCGTCGTAGGAAATCTATCTTTTCGTAGATTCGGTCAACCATTTTGGGCGAAAGCCCCGCGGAAGGTTCATCGACTATGATTAATCTTGGAGATGTCATGAGAAGCCTCGCCATGGCGAGCATTTGTCTTTCGCCGCCGCTCATAGTCCCGGCTTTCTGCTTTAATCTTTCAAAAAGCTCCGGAAACATTTCGAGCACTTCACGCATCCTGTTTCTGAGTTCCGGTTTTTTGAGGCTGTATCCACCCATTTCGATGTTTTCCTCGACGGTGAGGTCTGGGAAAACATTCTGCGTTTGGGGAAGGTATCCTATGCCCATCCGCACCCGTTTCTCTGGACTTGTGTAAGTCACGTCTTTCCCGTCGAATAGTATGGAGCCGGAGAAAATGGTGGTGAATCCAATAACTGATTTCGCGAAAGTGCTTTTTCCCGAGCCGTTTGGCCCGATGACCGCTAATGTTTCTCCACTGTTCAACACTACGCTAACGTCTCTTATTATGGCGAGCTTGCCGTATCCCGCCACAAGCTTTTTCACATCCAACACGTTCATTCTGTCTTTCCCCCGAGATACGCCTCTATGACTTTTTCGTCCTTCACTGCGTTTTGAGGCTCTCCGTCAAAAATTATTCGGCCCTCATGCATAACCACAACTCTCCTAACGTATTCGAACAAAAGTTCAATACGGTGCTCTATAATCAGAAAAGTGGTTTCGTATCTCTTGTTTAAATCCACTATGGATTTGAAAACTTTGTGAGCTAAGGGAATCGATACTCCCGCCGCTGGTTCATCGAGCAGGACGAGCTTTCCACCCCCCATGACAGCTCTTCCTATCTCTGTCAACTTCATCTGTCCTCCGGATATTTCCGAAGCCCAGTTTGTGTGGACTTCGTCGATGCGAAGCAGGGTCAGTATTTCCGCTGAATTTTCCGCTAGCTTAACCTCTTGCTCATGCCAGAGTTTTCTGAAAGGCGCTTTTAGAGGTGATTCCCCGATTTGTCGAAGCGGTGGAAGCATCATGTTCTCAGCGACTGTGAGATGCCAAAAGGTACGGGGAATCTGAAAGCTTCTAACCACACCCTTTCTGAAAATCTCATGAGGCAGAAGGCCGTCAATCCTTTCGTTTTCGAACCAAATCTCCCCCGAATCGGGCGGAAGAATACCAGAAATAAGGTTGAAAAGAGTTGTTTTTCCAGAGCCGTTGGGGCCGATCAGCCCGACGATTTCTCCTTTTTCAACTGATAGCGAGACTTTGTTGACAGCCGTCAGTCCGCCGAACCTTTTTGTCAGATTTTTCACTCGCAGGTTCAACGCTTTACCCTAGCATTTCGATGACTTCAGCTGGATACCGCCATGTTCCGATGTCCTTGAAGGCGTATTTGCCGTCGACCAGTCTGTATTGCCAGATGGTGTAGTCGGAGCCTCTTGCGTCGCCGAATTCGTCAAACGCTTTGTAACCTGTTACGCCGACAAATCTTTCGCCGACCTGTGGAATGGCTGCTCTGACTGCGTCGGCATCGTACTTACCGGCGTGTAGAATGGCGAGCGCAGCTATCCACACAGCGTCGTATGTGAAGTATGCGTATGGTGATGGGTCGCGGCCGAATCGGGCTCTGTAGTCGGCTTCGAATTTCGATGCAAGCGGGCCTCCTCTTGGAGAGGCGAAAACTCCTGTTAGTTTGACGCGGTTGAGGAATTCGGCTATCTCTGGTGTGGCTCTTCCGTCTGGTGCAGGCAGGTATGCTGCAGGCCTCCTCAAAGTTTCTGAACCATACCACCTAACGCCGGAGAGTCTTGCGTCGAGCCTTGCATGGCCGAGAATGTTCAAACCGTCGTCTTCAAACGCAATAATTAAAACTGCTGTGTCAGGGCCCACTCCGAGCTCTGCGACCAAGGAGCTCAATCGTGTTACTTCAGCCGCGTAGTCAGGCTGACCGACTGTGTAGAGCAATTTAACAACCCTGCCTCGATAGTTTTCTACGAAGATTTTCTCAAACGAATCTGTCAAACCTTTGCCATAGTCATCGTTACGCGCGATGATGGCGACTTTCCTGATTCCGTCCTTGTTCAACAGCTGGGCGAGAACCTGTGCCTGGAACAAGTCGGTTGGAACAACTCTGAAAACATAGTCTGTAGCGGCTAGCAACGGGCTTGTCGAGGAGGGGCTTATGATAATCATTTTGTTGGTGTTGACAAATTCTGAAACACCTCTAACTTCTCCAGACGCGAAAGGCCCGACGACAACCCTGATGCCTGCGGCGTACATGCTTTGAATGACTTTCAAAGCGTCGGCTGCGGTTCCTTTCGTGTCGTCGTGGACGAACTTAAACCTCACAGGCGACCCTATCGATTCAAGGTACGCGTTGATATGCTCGATTGCGAGTATTCCTCCGTCCCTTCTGACGGGACCATCCACCGCGTATGGGCCGCTTACACCCATCGCGAACCCAATGGTGTATTCAACCCGTGTTGGAGTCGCGGTAACAGTCACAGTCTGGGTTTGAACAGCGGTTTGAGTTGTGACAATTGTTCTGAAAGCTGTGACTGTTCCGACTTCAATCGTTCTTGTTATGACGACTGTTTGAGTCTGAGCTACCTGAGGAGTTGTTGCGAAAAAGCCCACCAATCCGCCCAACACAATTATTACGGCGATCAGCCCAACGACCAGTGGCGACACCCGGGCTTGAGCTTTCCGTCCAATCATAATTCTATATTTTGTTAGGGGGTATATAGCATTTTCCAACTTGTTCAACGTAGGTATGTGGTTTACAGTCTTGTCAGCGTCCCTTCTATCGGTGGTGCAAAATCGTCGATGATACATGATGTAAGGTTCGAAGAAGTTAAATAGAATGGATGGCAAATCGATGTTGACCGGGCCCGTAGCTCAGCCAGGACAGAGCACCGGTGGACGGTCAATTCGTCCGGTGAAGCTTTTAACCCGGGGGCCGCGGGTTCAAATCCCGCCGGGCCCGCAACATAGATTTCCGATGATTTATGGGGAAAGGCTTAACTAACGACGGCGAGCATTGTGAACATGGTTTCTCGCAGAGCATTGCTCGTCGGTGGGTTAGCGACCGCGGCGACTGCGTCCGCGCTTTTCTTCCTGAACTTTTCGAGACACGCGCGAATCGAAAATGGCATAGAAACTGAAGCGGTTGCGTCAAACCTCACAGTTCCATGGTCCATCACCTTTCTCAATCAAGACGAAGCTATCTTTACTGAAAGACCCGGGTCTGTGAAACACCTCACTTTGAGCAGCGGTAGAATCGAAACCATCGCTAATCTGGACGTGGCCGCTGTTGGCGAAGGTGGATTGCACGGCGTCGAAAACATCAAACTGGGTGGAAAAACTTACCTTTTCATCTATCACACGTACAGGGAGCAGGGGGCGACCTTCAACAAAGTCATACGGGCAGAATATAACGGCGGATTGACCGATATGGTTGAAATCATTGCTCCGATACCTGGTGGAAGGATTCACAACGGTGGAAGAATAAAGGTCGGTCCCGACAACAACTTGTACATAACGACTGGAGAGGGAGGGGAGCCGTCTCTATCTCAACGAATAGACTCGCTCGGTGGAAAAATTTTACGTCTAACTTTGGACGGTAAGGTCCCCAAGGACAACCCGTTCAACAACCCTGTTTACGCCTATGGGTTACGCAATCCACAGGGAATAGCTTGGCATCCTGAAACAAAAACGCTTTACTGCACAGACCATGGGCCCAGCGGCGAAGGTCTAAGAAGAGCTCACGACGAAATCAACGTAGTGAAGCCAGGCGAAAACTATGGATGGCCTCATGTGATAGGCGACGAGGAAAGACTAGGTATGAGGAAGCCCGTGTATCACAGCGGTTCAGAGACTTGGGCGCCTTCGGGCTGCTGCTTCCACGACGGCAGAAAGAACGCAGAATACAAAAATTCTTTCTTCTTCGCGGCGTTACGCGGAACACATCTACATCGTGTCGAATTCAGCAGAGACGGGGAGAGAGTTGTTTCGGCGGAGAAACTGCTCGACGGCGCATATGGTAGACTGCGAGACGTAGTTCAAGGTCCAGACGGAAATCTATACGTATTAACCAGTAACAGAGACGGAAGAGGAGCTCCAGCCCCTGGAGACGACCGCATAATTCGCGTCATTTTTTAGCCAACCGGTCTTTTACGACCATTGTCCAGTAGCTGACGGGGTCCATGTCTCCATGCGAAAACGTTCCTGAAATGTAGTATTCGTCGAGCTCGTCGGCGAGTTTCTCAACCTCCTCCGGTGTCAGCATAATTTCCTTCCGCAGCTTTTCAACATGGTCGGCAAGTTTACGAGCTTCCTGTTCAAGCATCACGTCACGATAAAATCGCATCCTGTTAATTAGGGAATACAGCTTCTCGACTTTGTCCATTAATGCCTCGTCTGGTTCATCCGTCTCGCTCATCCTACCTCAGCCCGAAACCTTTCACGGAATAGTCTTTGGAGTCGATTAAAAATGTAAACCGACGCCATTTTGTATCACCTTTAACTCTGAACCGGCCAGCAACTTCAGAAACATCACCCCGTCCATAAATTCTGGAAACCTCCACCTCTGACTCCCCGTATTTACTTTCGATAAAACGCTTCACCGCCTCAATTATCTTCCTTTCATCCAACAACAGATGTAGAATTTTTGGTGCATCAATAAATTTTTTTAGACAACGCTACCCAAATTCTTGTCAAATGTCTACACAGGTCAGCCCAAGGACCGGGCGCGATTTCGCGTTTTCAGATTACAGGCCGCGTTATGCTCGGCAGCCGCGTTTCAAAATCGAACACTACAAACTGTCGGTTTATGTAAACCCTTTCGAGAAGAAAATTGAAGGAGACGCTTCCATTACATTATCTGGTAACAGCTCCACCGCATACCTCGACGCAGTAGACTTCGAAATCCACGAAATCACCGGAGCAGTCGAAAGTCATTACGACGGCCAAACCATCACACTCAAAATCAAGCCCAACGAAAAACACACAATCAACATCAAATACCGAGCGTGGCCGAGAACAGGAGTTTACTTCATCCCCCCAGAGAAGAGTAACGGATATTTTTCCATCTGGAGTCACGGCGAACCTGAATACCACCGCAACTGGATGCCAATTTACGATTATCCAAACATGAAGTTTACAACCGAGTTGATAGTGAGGGTTCCGAAGCCGCTTGAAGTCGTTTCCAACGGTAGTTTTTTGGGATCATCTGACCATGGCGACGGAACTGTATCTTGGCGTTGGCTGATGGACAAACCACATACGGCTTACCTCGTGAGCTTCGTGGCGGGTGTGTTTGACAAGGAGGAGGAGACCGTTGACGGTGTCAAGTTGGAATACTATGTTCCCAAGGGGATGAAAGCTTATGTGAAGAATTCGTTCGCGAAGACCGCTGACATGTTGAAGTTTTTCAGCGATTATCTGGGTTATCCATATCCTTTCACTGTTTATCGACAGGTTTGTGTTCCTGAATTTGTTGTCGGCGGGATGGAAAACACGACGGCGACGACTTTGACGGATTTGACTCTTCACGACGACCATGCACACATGGATTTTTCAAGCGACCCGCTTGTTGCTCACGAGCTGGCACATCAATGGTTCGGCGACCTCGTAACATGCCGTGACTGGTCACACATCTGGCTCAACGAATCCTTCGCAACATACCTTGAAAACCTCTACCTTAGGCACGACAAGGGAAATGACGAATTCCTCTACGAGCTTTACAACGACCTACAATCTTATCTCGACGAATACCGAAGAAGATATTCAAGGCCTGTTGTTTTTAGAGTTTACAAGTATCCGGAGGAATTATTCGACAGGCACGCCTATCCTAAAGGCGGCCTTGTGTTGCACACAATATCAAACATCGTGGGCGAGGATAATTTTAGAAAAGCGTTGCGCATATTCCTTCAAAAGCATCAGTATGATGTAGCTGACACTGAAGACCTCCGTAAAGCACTTGAACAAGCATCAGGAATACCGCTTGACCAGATTTTCGAAGAATTAGTGTATTCGGCGGGCCATCCGACAATTAAGGCGAGCTACCGCTGGGAAGACGAATACAAGACGTTGAAAATCAACGTCAAACAAGTACAGCAGAATGACGCTCCTGAAACATATGGCCTGGAGCTTGAAGTTCATGTATCTACCGATGGCGAAAAAATTATTAGGAAAGTTTCGCTGGAGCAACGTGAAACGACATTATACATCCCGTTCAAGGAAAGGCCTGTCCATGTCTGCTTCGACCCGGATTTCAAAATCCTGCGATCAATCGAAGTGGAAAGACCTTTGGAGGAATTGCTCAAAGCTGTTCATTCATGCAGAAGCGTTGTCTGCCGGCTCGAAATGATAGAGTCGCTGGCTAAAATCGGGGGCAAACGAGCTGTCGATGCGTTGAAAAAATTGGTGACGGATTACCCGTTCTGGGGCATTTCATACAGGGCGGCGAAGGCGTTGGGTGAAATCAAATCGGCGGATGCGAAACAGGCGTTGATAGATCTTGAAAAACATGTCGTTAATCCGAAGGTTAGGAGAGGCGTTGTTGAAGCGTTGGGTGGATTTGAGAAGGACAGTGAAGTATTTGATGTTTTGAAGAAAATCGTCGAAGACAGCCGTGAATCATATTATGTGCGGCAAAGCGCTTGCATTAGTTTGGGAAGGCTGAAGATAGAAGATTCTCCGCCGGTGTTGGAGCGGGCGCTTGAATTTCGTTCTCACGCTGAAGTGATTTCTTCGGGAGCTGTTACAGGCTTGGCCGAGACGGGTTTTGAGCGGGCCTTCGAAATCGTCGTCAAGAGAACCCAGCACGACTATCCTACTCCTGTTCGAGTCGCCGCTACCGTAGCTTTGGCGAAGTTTCCCGACAAAAGAGAGGCATACGAAATTCTTGAAAAGCTTTCTGAAGACGAAAGTGAGCGGGTTCGTCACGCCGTCATCGCGGCTGCCCGTGAAATGATGGACCCACGGCTGCTAAAGATTTTGGACAAGATGGCGGAAAAAGACCTCAACGAAAGAGCGAGAAGGGGTGCTCGAGAGGTTGCGAAAAAGATTCGCGACAACTTGGAAAAGGGTGTGGAATACAAGGCTTTGCGCGAGGAGCTGGAACGGATAAAGGAAGAAAACCGAAGACTTTCGGAAAGGATATACAGGATCGAAGGCAAACTCTAAATCCTAACACAGTCACGTATGCTTGGCGATGATGACCTCAGAAAAATTGAACAGTGATGTTCTCTGGGGTATCTGAGCCGTTAAATTAATGTCAGCACGGATTCGATTATGTCCCTCGTGGTTAGCATGCCGACGAGCTTTCCCTCGGTGTTAACCACTGGGAGGTGGCGGATGTTGTTGGAAAGCATGATGTTGCGGGCGTCGTTGACGGATTTATCCTCCCTTATCGTTATAACGTCGCGGGTCATGAAGAGCTTGATAGGCGCGTGGTGCTGCACGCGGAGCGCGAAAAACTTCACAAAATCTTTCTCCGTCACAATACCTGCAACGTTATCGTCAGACATAATAACCACGCTGCTAACCCTTGCATGAAGCATTTTTTCAGCCACTTCAGCCACTTTTTCATCTTCGCGAGCCGTGACGAGTTTCCGAGACATTATTTCAGAGACCTTGATTGACTGCAACGCATCTACTATTGTTATTAGTCGAATAAATCATTTACTATATTCCCAGCAGCTGGGGTAAATCGGCAACGGATTCGATTACGGCATCGGCTTCTCCGGTCAAACCCCCGAGAAGCTTAAACGCACCAGTTTTGACCAACACAGCTCTACATCCTACTATTTTACCGGCTTTAACGTCTGTGTCGACTCGGTCTCCGACGAAGACAACTCCTTCTTTGGAGAGCCCGAGCATTTTTAAAGCAATTTCTGATGATTGCTTCTCTGGTTTTCCAACAGCGTATGGCGTGACCTTCGTGGTTGTTGCCAACAGTGCTGCGATTGAGCCTGCCCCGGGTAAAAATCCTCTTTCAGACGGATAAACATGGTCGAGGTTTGTTGCGATGAATTTTGCCCCTGCACTTATCGCGAGGGCGGCGTTAGCGAGTTTTTCGTAAGTAAGTTTGCGGTCCAACCCAACTACCACGAAATCAGCTCGCCTCCATTCGTTGTGGTCTACGACTTCGAGACCCGCTTCCAATGCTTCAACAGTAACACCGTCTTCACCGACCACGAGGATTCGCGCTCGCGGATTGATGGATAGAATGTAATTTACCGCAACATATCCGGATGTGAGAATTTGATTCGGTTCAGCGTTTATATCCATTCTGCGGAGTTTCTCCGCGTATTGTTTCCGAGTTAAAGTAGAATTGTTCGTGAGATACAGAAGTTTGAAATGTCGCTGAAGCGTTTCAATCGCCTCAGGAGCGCCGTCAACAGGTGTGTCGCCGACGTAGACGCAGCCATCCAAGTCGAGAACTAGACCTTTCACACCGCCGAGGATCATGGAGGGCCGCTCACGCCGATTCTTTGACTGATGCAAGCGAGACGCAGGTGATGGTTTTTCCAACTCCGGGCATTCCTCGCAACTTATCCACGACCAGTGTGCCGATGCTCTGCATGGATTCAGAGCGAACCTTAACGATGATGTCCCATTCGCCTGTGATAACGTGTGCCTCTACGACTTCAGGTAGCCGAGCAATCTCCTCCGCCAGTTTTTTCTGTGACACAGTTCCTTGCTCGAAAGAGATTAGTATATATGCTGTAGCTGGTTTACCGAGCTTAGCATGGTCAACCTGAATGGTGAATTTTCTAATAACTCCCATCTGTTTGAGCCGCCGTATCCTTTCCTGCACGGTGGTCCGAGGCATCTTTATTTTAGCTGCCAACGCCGAAATAGATTGGTCGGCGTTTTCCGTCAACTCCTCTAAGATTTTCATATCTTTTTCGTCAAGTTCGACTCGCATTGTTCTCGTTTTGACAATGTGTTTCGCGGTGTTTAAATTTCATCGATATTAGAAATTTAGGCGATTGTCGAAAGGCCTATATGCAAAAGCATTTTAATACAACCCAGCCGAACAAATTTCCGATGCCCCGAATATCAAACGCAGCCATACACGGCTACGGCTGCTATATTCCTCGTTTTAGGATTAAAGGCGAAGAAATGGCAAGAATTTGGGGAAAAAGTTCGTCCGAGCTTCCGGTGAAACAAAAAGCCGTGGCTGGTTTGGATGAAGACACGGTCACTATGGCCGTGGAAGCGGCTAGATATGCTTTAGCTCGGGCTGGCATCGATGCTTCTAAGATTCAGGCCGTTCATGTAGGTACGGAATCGAAGCCATATGCCGTCAAGCCGTCCGGCTCCATCGTCGGTGAAATATTGGGCGTCTCTCGCAAATTTACATCTTCTGACTTTGAGTTCGCGTGTAAAGCTGGAACCGAAGCTGTCCAGATGGTAACGGCTTTGGTTGAAGCTGGAAGAATCGATTACGGGCTGGCTATTGGAGCTGACACGGCTCAGGGGAGGCCCGGTGACGCACTGGAATTCACGGCAGCAAGCGGAGCCGCGGCTTTACTTATTGGAAGAAATTCAAACGACTGCATTGCGAAATTTGAATATGCCACCTCCTACGTAAGCGACACGCCTGACTTTTGGAGAAGAAGTTACGAAAGATATCCCATGCATGCGTCGCGGTTCACTGGTGAGCCTGCATACTTCCATCACACGATTTCAGCAGTTTCCGCCGTCATGGGTGAAAATGGTTTCACTGTCAACGACATCGACTACTTCGTATTTCATCAACCGAACGTCAAATTTCCCCTAGCCGTCGCAAAGATTCTATCGATTCCACTTGAAAAAGTAAAGCCAGGCATTGTGGCAGACGTCATCGGAAACACCTACGCCGCGTGCTCCATGATCGGCTTGGCCAAAATCCTCGACAAAGCCGTTCCCGGCCAACGGATACTTTTCACATCGTATGGCTCGGGAGCGGGAAGCGATTCATTCGTTTTGACAGTATGCGACGGCATAGAAGAGAAAAGAAATCGAGCTCCCAGCTTTGAGGATTTGCTTGAAAGAAATAGAGAAATCGATTACTCGACATATCTCAAGTTCAGGGAAAAGATCAGGGTGTAGTTTTTGAAAGTGGCTATCGGCGGCGCTGGGTTGACCAAGGTCGACGAACATTGGGAAAAATCTTTAATGGACTTGATGGCTGAAGCGAGCCTCGCTGTGCTGGAGAAATCCGGATTTACGAATATTGATGCCGTATATGTTTCAAACGTCTTCGCGGAAACCTTGCAGGAACAGGTTAACTTAGGTAGTTACCTCGCTGAAATACTCGGGCTACGTGGAATAACCGCGACACGGGTCGAAGCAGGAGGTGTTTCGGGCCTTGCGGCCCTGTATTCAGCGGCCCTTTCCATCGCTTCGGGCCTGCATAAAGCAGTGCTTGTGGTTGGTGCCGAGAAGATGTCGGATATCACCACAGAAGAAGCTGTTACGCTTGCGTCGATGGAGGAACCGGCCGAATACACCGCATCGCTTGGAGTTACTCAGCTCGCCGAAGCCGCTCTCCTCTACAAAGAATACATGAAAAGACATGCTCTTGAACAAGAGGACATTGCTTACTTCTCGGTTCTGAGCCATGAACATTCGGCGACCGCGCCGCATGCCCAATATCAATTCAAAATATCGGTAGATTCTGTCATGAATTCCCCTTACGTAGCCGAACCGATTCACCGCCTTGAAACCACGTCACCCGCCGACGGAGCGGCCGCGGTTCTTCTACTCTCCGAAGGATATTCAAAGCTTCTCAACGCTGGCAAAGCCTATTTAATGGGTTTCGGATTCGCTTCAGACTATCTTTCACCGTTTGACCGTGAAGACCCATTAGAGATAAAAAGCTTGTCAATCGCAGCCGATCGCGCACTAAAATCCGCAGGACTGACAAAAAAGGAAATCAGTTTCATCGAGCTTCACGACAGCTACAGCTTTTTGGCTCCGTTGTCGCTTGAAGCGATGGGATTTATCGACCGCGGTGAAGCCTGTCACGCCGTGAGGAAGGGATACTGGTCTCTTTCGGGCGAAAAACCCGTCAACACGTTCGGAGGATTGAAGGGGAGAGGAAACCCGTTCGGAGCTTCAGCTGTTTACGCCGTCGTGGAGGCATACCTGCAGGTTGTGGGTGACGCAGGCAAAAATCAGGTTGAAGGTGCTAGGTCAGGTCTGGTTACATCTTTGGCTGGTCTCGGAGCCTATGCGGGTGCAGTCGTTGTAGAGGGGGTGGGATGAAATGTCCACGAGGCCGCCATCATACTGGCGATTACGTCCTTTCATCTATAGACTGGAGGGGACGAGATGCGGAAGCTGTGGTCATTTCCATCCTCTAAACAGGAAAGTCTGCAGGAGATGCGGGTCTAAAAAGCTTGAAAGGGAACGGTTACCATCAACTGGTAGGCTGAAACATTTTTCAGTTGTTTGGCAGGCTCAGTTTGGCTTGGAGAAATACGTGCCTTACATAGTGGCTTGGGTTGAAATGGATGACGGAACGAAGCTTGTTGGACAGATGACCGATTGCGAGCCGGAGCAGCTCCATCCCGGAATGCCAGTTGAAACGGTTGTAAGAAAAATCAGAGTCGACGGCGAATCCCGTCTGATAGCTTACGGAGTTAAGTTCAGGCCTTTAACGCGTTGACAAATGTCTCCACAACAAAATAGTGGCATATTCTCGTGGAATTGATTCCTGCTGAGCTATTTTCTCAATTTCAGCTCTCGCAACAGCCTCTGCCCGTGGACCATGAGTTAGCATCAGCTTTTTCTTAATCTCTTCAAGCAGTTTCGCGGCTTCTTCTTTGTTTGTGGTCATGTCGACTATGGTTTTTGGTAGGTCGGTCAACTGCTTTATCAGCTCGTCGACGGTTTTGAGTCTGTTTCGAAGCTCTGCCAATTTCTTCCGAAGCTCTGGTATCCGTGCTTCAAGCTCCTCTTTCAACCCCACATTTTTTGTCCCGCCCTTTCCTATCTCGAGCTGCATGGTGTTTAGCTCGATGCTCGACCAAATCAATTCCTCTTCAATTTTTGCGAATTCTCCGCCAATCTCTTCCCTAACAACTTTGAGCTGCTCGAGAACCTGAACGCTCCTTTCCAAAATCTCGTTCCGCTTATCCGCTAACCGGCCTAAAATCCCCCTGATAAGCCTCGGACTCAGCTGTTCTGCGTTTTTGCAGTAATTGACAAAGTTCTTATCGCTAATCTTTATCCGCCCAATTTCCTTCATCAACTCATCATAGCGTTGTAAAATATCCTCTAAACTTTGGTCTGGCACCGATGGTCTTTGCTCGACTGGCACAGGTTCCTCCCATTTCTCTTCGACGGTGGGCGGCTCGACAGGCGGAGGCGAGGGCACGGCTTCTATCTCTGGAGTTTGTTCTTGCTGCTGCGGCTGACTGATTGGCTTAATCCTGAGCGTGATTTTCTTAGGCAATTTTACGTGCCCTCACCGAAGGCTATTATCTATCACCGCCGAACAGCTTTTTAGCTTTTCCGAGAAATCCATGAGAAGACCCCGACTGCAAATCGGCCACCGTCTTACTCTCAGACTCTCCGAACAAATGCCTAATGTCGAAAGTGCTTAATGCATGCAGCGTGCTTTCAATCAGTTTCGCCCTATGAACACCAATGGAGACAGGCAACGAAACAACTCTGCCGTCCTTTGAAATTTGAAAGACCTTAAACTTGAGAGACGAAACTTTATGAGTTTTGGCGTATTCAACCGGGTCTATCACCAGCGCAACCGCTTTGCTGTACAACATTTGGTACCGCTTTTGCGTGTCGATGTCGGTCGGCGAAAGAAAGACATCCAGTCCAGGATGTGAATGATACCATCCCACGATGTAAAGTCCTTTGTCCAAATTTGCTAGTTCTTCAGCAACTTTCGCCATCACCGTTTCATCGAGCTGAACGTAAGCCGGTGTCCCATACTGCTCACCGGTCATGGCGTCCCATATCTCTAAAACCTGGCCGACCGACTTTCCAATCAATAATCCAGCAACTTCTCTGTTTAACGTTTGGGTCGAATGTTTGATTATTTTTCCTAGGGCCAGTGGATAGATACGAACGCGCATCGTCTGGGAAAGTTTACGCAAAGTTATAAAAATGACGGTTTTAACTTTGATTTTCAAAAATATCTAGTTATGATGTTAAACACTTCGATGTTTCACGTTCGGTTAAACCTTATATATGCATAGGATGGAAAGACTGCAGAATGAAAATTAAGATTGTTCCTGCAGTTGGCGGAGGATCACCGCTCGAACTTGAGGTTTCACCCAGCGCCACCGTCGGTGCCGTGAGAACAAAAGTATGCGCGATGAAGAAGCTCCCACCCGACACCACGAGGCTCACCTACAAAGGCAGAGCGCTCAAAGACACCGAAACTCTCGAAAGCATCGGCGTTTCTGACGGAGACAAATTTGTTCTCATCACGCGGACGGTGGGTGGCGATGGAAACACAGTCAGTGGAGCTTCCTGAAAACGCTTGGTACAGGAGGCTGGCGCTTGAATATTCTCTAATTCAGGAAAACGAACCTACCTTCACACCGGTCGAAAACGATTTAACTCATTACGAAGGAGTTATCATCGGTTCGGGCATTTATGAAGGAGGGTTTTTCCGGGTAGAAATCATTCTACCTCGTTCTTATCCTTTTTACCCCCCGGACGTGATCTGGCACACTCGAATATGGCATCCCAACTTTTCCGACACCGTTCCAGCCAGGGTTTGTGAATCTATATTCAAAGACCATTGGTCGCCCACTCTTAGACTGGTTGCGGTCATCGAGTCGCTCAGAAATCTTTTAACAAACCCTAATCCAGAAGACCCCTTAAACCCTTTCGCCGCCTTTGAATACAAAAACAGGCCCGACTGGTTTGTAGCCCGTGTCAAACAATTTATACAAGAATTCGCAACACCTGAACAAGCTTTTAGACGAAGCCGTAGGAAGGGTCTGTAGTATTGGACGGCGTCGACGCTCTAGCGAGATACGATAGGCAGATGAGGCTCCACGGATGGAATCAGGGGAAATTATCTTCAGCTAAAGTAATCGTCGTGGGAGTAGGAGCTCTTGGATGCGAAATCGCGAAAAACCTAGCTTTGATGGGTATAGGAGAACTGCTCCTCGTCGACAACGACTACGTGGAACTTTCCAACCTCAGTCGACAGATGCTCTACACGGATGAAGACATTTCGAAGCCGAAAGCTTTGGTCGCGGAAAGGAAAATTAGAGAGATGAATCCGCTTGTTCGGGTTTCAGGCATCCAAACAGATGTGAGAAAAATTCCAGAGGAGGTTTTCAGCGGAGTAGATGTGGTTGTTAGCGCGGTAGATAATTGGCCTACACGTCGTTGGATAAATTCGATGGTGGTTGTGACAAATAAACCGCTTGTCGATGTCGCGACCGACGGATATTATGGCAACGTTCAAGTTGTTATTCCCGGGAAAACGTGTTGTCTCGAATGTCACGCGGAAAACCTTATTCCAGCCGAAATTCAGGCTTCAGAATGTTCACTACGCCGGAAAAAACCTGCTGAGCTTGTGGATGAACTAAAAGAAAAAGGTATCCAGATTAGTTTAGAGGATGCCGAAAAACTCTTCGAACAGAACATCAAAACAATATATGACATAAAATTCGCTCCCGCAACGGTCCTCGCCTCGTTGGAATCTGACCTGCGGCACAAAGTTTTGGAGATGAGAGATTACCTTACGCCGAAGATGCCCGCGTTGCAGTCCGTTTCAGCGACCATTTCCGGGCTCGGTGTCTTTGAAGTCGTCAGGCTGCTTCATTCTGGCTCTTTCGGCCAGCCTTTCAGCGGTCTGATGATGTTCGACGGCCTCACGCCACGGCTTTCCCGCATCAAGCTGGAGAAAAACCCACACTGCCACGTATGCGGCCACGATGCAGAAAAAGCTGTTGAAATCACTGTCTCCGCAAATGAATCAATCGCCGACTTGAAGGAAAAAATTTCAAACCTTTTCATGTTTCCTGATACCCGTATTCAGAGGGGAACACGGCTTTTGGAGGAATCTTCTACGGATATAGGCTCCATTCTTCGAGACGGCGACATAGTTTATATCCATTCGAGCAGAAGAGCAACTCCGTTAGTGGTGAAGGTGAAATTCGTTGAAAATAGTAATTAGGACAGTTAACGCTGGGTTCTGGAATCCGTTCGAAGAGAGAGAAAAGCCCAAGGCTGAAACATGCGTTATCTGCGGGCTGGAACTCGCCAACGAAAAAACCTATTCATGTCCCCACTGCGGCGCTATTGGACATCTCTCCTGTTTTGACGACTGGCTTGTGGTCAAGCAAACATGTCCATTATGTAGAAGGATGTTGGTCGAGGTTTGACATGAGCGGGGAAGAAGAGGAAAAAGTAATTGAACTCGACTACCTCGAAACGCCGAAAGGCCCAGTTGCACGTTTCGACGGAGTCCGGCAGCTCGCTGAGCTCATAGGCGAAATACTGAACGAAATAGAAAATATCAACGAGAAAATCAAAGCAATCCAGGAAGCGAGACAGACACCCGAAAATGTTGAAAGGCGACTCAAATACATCGAAGACCAATTGACAATTCTTTCAGACGACATTCATGAAATTCTAAACGCGTTGGGGGAGCTGTCGGCATCCGTGGCGCAGATAAGGAAAGCTTTGAAACTATGAAGTCAGAAAGGCTCTGCGCATCTCCGTTATCAATTCGTTTAGCTCCGTCCGCCTTTTTTCCATTTCATCGATCTCCTTAGCCAGGGAGTCTCTGTATGTTTCAAGCTTCTTGATTTCCTCCTTCACTGCGTTCGCGGTTTCGATGAGCTTTTCAGCTTCAGCCTTGCTGTTTTCGAGGAAAGCCAGCCTTTCTTCAAGCTCTTTCTCTCGCCGAATCATGCGTTCCATCCTTATTTCACGCAGTTTGAACATCTTATCCATCTCCTTACCGAAGTTCTCCAGTTTTTTCTGGGCTTCCTCAAAACCAGCCATGTAGCGTTCGTTTAACACACGGATTTCTTCTTCGAGGCTTTCCTTCTTCCGTATCAGGTTTTTCAGAGTTTCTTGAGCTTCGGCTATTTGTTTCTCCTTTTGTTCAAGCTCGTTTCTCCACCTCACTACTTCTTCTCGAAGTTTCGCCAAACTTTCCCTCTCTGCCTTGAGTTTTTGATAATCTTTTATCAGTTCCATCCGTTGATTCGAAATCAAGTCGCTGGTTTCGTGAAGGCTGTCACGAATGGTCTTCACTTCCTCCGCAATACCTTTCAGAGCTTCAACGGCATCGTTCAGCACAACAGCTCTCTCCAAAACTGTTTGAATTGATGAAAGAGTTCGTTGAGGAGCGGAAAGCTGTTCAAGAATCAGCCTGACATCTTCCTTCAGCTTGGCCAACGCTTCTTCGAGGAGGCTGATTCTTTCCTCCATTTTCTCGATAAGCTGAACACGGATGGCCGCAACCTCTTTCTTAAGGTCGGTCAAGCTGTCTGTCTTCCTGGGAAGCAGGCCCATGGTTAACCTGCTTTTGCACGTGATTATAAACTCTATCGCAGGATAAAGTTTCGAAAAAACCTGTAAAACATGTTTTTATATCGTGGGGAATAACTGAGTGGAAGGACATGGCGATAACTGAACGTCGTCTCCTTGTTCGATTTTTTCAGATAGGGTCTGTGATGGCTCTCGCCGCGAGCCTTCATATTTTGACTCTTTTGCTGCCATGGTATGAGGTGAGAGCGGATACGGTTTCGGAAAGCGTGGTGAGCGGCTACATACTGCCAGTGACTCTTGCACTATCGTCCATCGGAGGCGTTGTCGCAGGAATAGCTTTGCTGGCTACATCTTTTTCGTCCAAGCCCTCCGTTGTTCGTTTGATTCTCTCCAGCTTGGCGTTAGGCGGCGGCTTAATTTGCGTAACCTCGCCTCTCTACCTTAATTTCGTCATTATTCCGGGTTTGGGAGTTGTTGGAGAGCCGCAGCCAGGGTTTTTCATATCCCTTTTCAGCGCCGTCGTAATAATCGCGTTGGGTTTTCTTGCGTTGGTTACCAAGCCTCGAACAGTGGAAATCCCCTACCCAGGGTACTATGGCATCCATGAAACCGCCTCGACAGCTCAACCAGCAGAAACCACCTCCTTCGAAGCTGTCGAATCAGTTGAAGAAGGAATTGTCTGCCCGATTTGCTACACCTCTGTAACCTCGGAAAACGCTGTCCGGTGTACATCGTGCAGCGTTGTCTTTCATTCAGGATGTCTCGACGCGTACGTGAACATAAACGGGACGTGTCCAAACTGTGGCCGGGCAGTAGTGTAAAGTGAGAGGACATGAGTTTGGATGAAATCGTTAAACTAGGTCTGGAAAGAGGCTTTTTCTTCCCGTCGGCTGAAATCTACGCCGGGTCTCCGGCTGGTTTCTGGGAATATGGTCATCTCGGCTCACTGCTTAAAAGAAAATACATCGACGCCTGGCACCGCTTGCTTGTCCGAAGGGATGAAATGATTTTGATAGATGGTTCGCAAATATTGCCAAAACCTGTTTTCGTAGCATCGGGCCATGTCACGACTTTCGCCGACCCCGTGACCCGTTGCACAAAGTGCAAATCCGTGTACCGAATCGATAGGTTGCTTGAGGAAAAGCTGAGGTTGACAGTGCCGGAGAGAACACCGCCTGAGGAAATCGACGTTATCATTGAGAAGACAGCTTTCCGATGTCCTTCCTGCGGGGGAACATTCGAAAAAGTTTCGTTGTTCAACATGATGTTTAAGCTTTCTGTTGGAGCTGCTGGAGACGAAGCCTACTTACGGCCTGAAACCTGTCAAAACATTTTCGTCGACTTTCCACGTGTTTACAAAATTTCACGACGGAAGCTTCCGCTACCGCTCGCACAGGTTGGAAAAAGTTTTCGGAACGAAATATCGCCGCGTCAGTCATTAATTAGGCTGCGTGAATTCACCCAGGCGGAAGTCGAAGTTTTCTTCAACCCGGCGAAAGCCAACAACTTTGAAAAAGCAGCCGACCTGAAGCACAAAACCCTGAATCTATGGAAAGCCAACGAAATTGTCCCAACAACGTGTCAAGAAGCCGTTGAATCCGGAGCTGTTTCGAGCTGGCTCGTTGCATACTATCTTTGGCTTATACAGGATTTTTACCTCCGGCTCGGCGTGCCAAGTAACAGGCTGAGGTTCAGAAAACTTCGGGATGACGAAAAAGCGTTTTACGCGGCTGAAGCATGGGACCTCGAAGTTTTGACTTCCTCGGGATGGGTGGAGTTGGTGGCGTGTAACAACCGAACCGACTATGATTTGAGCGGCCACGCACGTGTCAGCGGGCAGGATTTGCGCGTGGTTGAGGACGGTATTTCCTTCATTCCTCACGTTTTTGAGCTTTCGATGGGTGTTGACCGAAGCATCCTTGCTTTGCTCGAACTTAGCTATGCCGTTGAAAACGATAGAACGATGTTGAAGCTTCATCCGGGTTTGGCACCCTACACCGCCGCGGTCTTCCCCCTCGTCGACAAATCCGAACTTGTACAAACCGCACAAAACATTTACAACGACCTGATACTCGATTTCGACGTTTTCTACGACGACAGCGGCAGCATAGGGAGAAGATACAGGCGCCAAGACGAAATCGGCACACCTTACTGCATCACGGTTGACTACCAAACGCTCGAAGACCAAACAGTCACAGTCCGCAACCGAGACGACATGAAACAGGAACGCGTTCCTATCAAAAATTTGAAGCAATATCTTTTGGATAGGATTGTGTTTTGACAACGCACGTTTAAATAATCGATGAAGCACAGCCCAGTGATGGTGGGTTTCGAAGCGCTCATAATCTACGTAATTCTCAGCGCTCTGCTTCCTGTGTTACTTGTTTCAGGAAGTTTGTTGCTGGCGCCGAAAAGGAAGACAAGACGTAAAAGGCTTTCCTTCGAAAGCGGTCAGGTGCCGTTCGAATGGACGGAGGCATCATTTCCAGTCGAATATTTCCCTTACGCCATCATTTACGTCGCGTACGCAGTCATAGCGTTGGCCGTGTTTCTATCCGTGGTGGCTATCATCGACAATCCCTCTTCAGCTTTGAACGTTGTGATTCTACTGGCGGTTTTGAGTGCTTCATCGGTTTACGCCGCGTTCACTTTGAAAGATTTGCCACAGAGGTTGTAGCTGATGGTGGCCGCATTACCTCCTCAACTCGTCGACTTGATAAAATTCGTCACCAGCGAAGCTTTTGTCAAGGCCGCGGTCTTCCCCGGGGCGGTGTTCGTCGCGGTTCTCGGCATCTTATCGGTATGGTATGAAAGAAAGCTGCTCGCGAGGGTGATGCTTCGAATAGGGCCTTTTCACGTGGGCAAATACGGTGGATGGCTTCAAGTCATCGCCGACGCCGTTAAATTTTTGTCAAAAGAATTTATTATCCCGGCGAGGGCGAGAAAGAAGCTCTTTGTCACTATGCCGTTGACTGGCTTGTTCTTGTCTGCGCTTCTTTTCGCATTTATTCCCTTTAGTGAATTCTGGGTGATTTACCGCAGCGACATTGGTGTTTTGCTAGTGTTTGTTTTGCTTGCAGTCACGCCGATTCCGTTGATTCTCGCGGGATGGGCCTCTGGTAGCAAATACAGCTTTGTCGGCATGATTAGATTTGCATTCCAGATTTTCGCCTACGAAATACCGCTGTTCATAGCTCTAACAGGCGTCATAATGGCGGCACGGTCATTTGACATAGTCGACATCGTAAACGCTCAAGCAGCGGTTCCCTTCATAATAACGCAGTTCATCGGGTTTCTGGTCTTCTTCATAGCGGCCGTCAGCGAAGCAGAGCGAATACCATTCGACCTACCTACCGCCGAGCAGGAGCTGGTCGAAGGATGGATAGTTGAATATGGAGGAGTCGGTTTTCTCGGCATTCAGCTCGCGATGTACACAAAGCTCGACGCCTTGCTGTTTCTGACGGTCGATCTGTATCTTGGCGGCTGGCACGGCCCAGCGATACCAGGAATACCGGAATCAATTCTCCATCCTCTATGGGTGATCATCAAGTTCATGGTGCTGTTGACAATCGTTTTCCTATTCAGAGGTGTTTACACGCGGATTACGATGCGTAAAATACTTGACCTCGGATGGCGGTTCCTGATACCTCTGGGATTTATCAATTTGTTCATCGTCAGCCTCACGATATACCTGCCGACTTTAATCGTCTAACCTTTTCTCATTCTTTTCAGCTTAAACTCCAAACCAGTCGAGACGATGTTTGCCCTTACGATAGTGTAGACGACTTGGTCGAGCATTCTTCCAAAACTCAAGTCGTCAAGATTGCCTTTGCTCATTTCATAGATTGATTTGAGCTGGTTGATGTTGTTGTCGAGGTCAAGGTGGCCTGAAAGATGCAGATAGACATGGTTTTTACTGAACATGTCGTGAATCTGAAGAGCTTGTTCAAAATGCTTGAAATCTTCACTGTCGAGAAAGTTTCGAAGAGCCTTTGTCATTCGGCGTATTTGTTGGAGCAGGTCGTAGGCTTCGGGTCTTTCCTTTGGCGCTAACTCCGAAACCATTCGGTCACCCTCTCAAAACTGTAACGAGCTTCTCCACGTATCCAAGCTCAGCGGGCTGCCCACGTTGACCGGGCTTCGACAACTGTTTCGGGTTGTAGAAAAGTGACCTCCTGTCAATTTCGGATAATTCATAGGATGGCATCATTTCGAGTGCATAGAATGGGCAGGCGTCGACGCAGAGTCCGCAGAACACACATCTGCCATAATCAATCGCAGGGAAGTATGATTTTTTGTTGTGCGGAAGTTTTTCATCGATTTTGGTGACTGAAAGAAGGACTTCATAGCCGTCGAAAGCGAGTTTGTGATGTTCGTCCTCCTTGTCGGCTCCATGAACTTCGACCAATTCGTCTTTCCAACCAGCGGACTTTGCCCATTTCATGAATTTGTCAAAATGGCTTTCGAGCACGGCTTCGGACCGATATGAATACACCGGCTCGATGTTCATCTTCCATTCAAACCATTCCCCTGACGGCTGGAGAGCTTTCAAGTCGTTCCAAAATACACGTATCACGGGATGGGAATTCTGGCTGACTTCGTCTGCATTTTTCGCAGTCATAGTGACGAGATTCTGCACAAATTCGACGGCCCGTTGTTCACCCTCTCGGTAATCATCCATAAATTTTTTGTTGAATTTTAGTGAGACGTTGAAGCCGTAAACCATCGTGATGGCCTCTGCCACGTTCTGACAGGCGATGTCGCAGAGGCTGCAGCCGGTGCATTTATCAAGATAAAGGACATGCCGCCCCTTGAACCCTGGATACGCTATTCCAGCCTTCGGGTCGTAGCGGTAATTTTCACCAGTAGTATTGACGATTTTTTCATATGGATATTTGATGGTTATTGGGGTTGAGAAAACGTGTTTAATCGCGACTATCATCGGCTTAACTATTCGAGTAATTGTTTCAAACGCCAAACGCTTTTCACCTCTTCGTCTCGAGAGCTGAATAAAAAGATGATTTAGTTAATCACAACTTTTCGTCCGAGCTTAGCCAATAAATATCTTCTGTAGAGTTTGTGTCCGAACAGGGCGTTGATAATTGCGGCGAGTTGGAGCCCTACGTGTGTCGCTATGAATACAGGTAAAGGTTGTTTCAGCACGACCATCACCATTATCGCCGTTATAAAGATGAAGAAATGAACGAGGATAGCGATGACTACGGCTGTAGTTTGATATCTTTTGACTGCTTCGTCTATGGGGTTATTTGGTTTCAGCGGGTTTGCCAACTTCAACACCTCCTTTCTTGCGGTCGACTTCGTTCAGATGTTCGCCGAGGAAATCTGGCATGTTGTTTTTGATGCTTTGCCAAGGGTCGGGGTCGGCTTTCGGCCCGAATTTCCAGCTGAGCAACATGTTAAGGAGGAAGAATACTGTTCCGATGCCGATGAGAAATGCTCCGACAGTCGCTACGACATGCCAGGTCTGATATTCTTCAACATATGCGTAGTATCTTCTCGGCATCCCCATCAAACCGAGAACCATCATGGAGAGGAAGACCATGTATTGGCCGATGTTGGCGGTTATGGCGTGAATCTTTCCAAGCGATTCGCTGTACATCCGCTTTGTCCAGTAGGGGAAGTAGTAGTAGGTGGCAGCGAAAGCGGCTTGAGAAATGGCTCCGAACAGGATGAAGTGCATGTGGCCGACAACCCAGTAGGTGTCGTGTAGATGCCAGTCAACTGGGATGGCCGCGTGGAAAACTCCTGTGATGCCGCCAACGATGAAGGTGCCGACGAAAGATATTGTGAATATGGTCGGTGTATTGAACTTGATTTTGCCTCCCCACATAGTTGCTTCCCAGTTGACGACTTTGACGCCGGATGGGACGGCGACGAGCATCGTCATGATCATGAACGGCGCGAGTGTGAGTGGGCTGAGACCTGTTGTGAACATGTGATGAGCCCACACTCCGAAGCTGAGCACGGCTATTAGAACCGTTGAGATCGCTATGTTCCTGTATCCGACGATTGGTTTTTTGACGAGCCTCGGCAATATTTCGGAAATTATTCCCATAGCGGGCAGGACGAGTATGTAGACTTCGGGGTGTCCGAAGAACCAGAAGAGGTGTTGCCAGAGAATGCTGTCACCGCCTTGTGCTGCTATATAAAAGCCGGTTCCGAGGTTCCTATCTAATAGAAGAAGCGTTAGTCCGAAAGCGAGCACTGGAACCGCGAAGATTACTATGAAAGCTGTCACGACCCAAGACCAGACGAATAAGGGGAGACGCCACCAGCCGATGTCACTTCGCCGGAGCCTCCACACGGTTACGATGAAGTTTAGCGAACCGACCATGGATGATGTGCCGGCGACGTGGAGACTTAGAATCCAAAGGTCGACTCCCACATCAGGCGTTACGACTGAGAGCGGGGCGTAGCCCGTCCATCCGATGTTTGTCCAGCTCGCGAGCAGGAGAATTCCCGCTGAAAGAAACAACCAGAAGCTAAGCGCGTTCAGCTTGGGATAATACATGTCGGGAGCTCCTATCATCTTTGGTATTAGGTAGTTTCCAAGACCGGCGAAAACCGGCATCGCCCAGAAGAAAATCATCAACGTGCCATGTATAGTAAACAGGGATGAATATGTGTTGGAGTCGACTAGGTTTCCGCGAGGCGTGGCCAGCTCAAACCTTATTAGCAGCGCGAGAAGCCCGCCGATGACCAAGAATGCGTAGGCGGCTGCGATGTACAGCATTCCGATGTGAGCGTGATTGGTTGTGGAAAGAATCTGGTAGACGCTTTTGTACCAAGGCTTGGAAGGTGTTTTTTCAACCGCTGCGCTGGTCATTGTTCAACCACCATCCAAGCAAGCATGGAATAATGTCCTTGACCACAGAATTCGGTGCATTGTATTAAATATTGTCCAGGCACAAGCGGTGTTATGAATAGCACGTTTACTTTACCGGGGACGACGTCTTTTTTCAATCCGAAATCCCTGAAGTAGATGCTGTGTATCACGTCCTCTGAATATAGTTCAAGTTTGATTGTTTGCCCTGCTTTGACACGGAGCTCCCCTGACACTGTGCCGTCGGGGTATTCAAACTGCCATGCAAACTGGCGTGCTATCACCTTAACCGTTACGTCAGCCGGCTTGGGCGCCTCCAAATCAGCCAACACAATCCATGAAGCGACGCCGATGACGACGAACAATGCAACGGCGCCGATTATAGTGAGATTTTCAACAAGCTTTGCTCTGTCCATTATCCTTCTCCTTTCTCACGGAATTTATAAAGCATAAACAATAACGCACCAAGGAATATTGCTCCGACGGCTGAGCCTGAAATGTAGACGAACTGATAGAGTGAGTTGATTTGAATTGTTTGTGGGGATAGAGGTTCAAAAAGGTTGCCGAAATTTCCCAAGACAAGTAATCCAGTAAAAATCGCAATAATAATCAATGTTAAGGTTAGGTAGTCGGTCTTCGTGAGTTCGGACATGCGTTACGAGCTTTGCGGCTGTATTTTTATCTTTTCTTGTCGATTGATGATGTATGCGGCCGTGGCGAGGGACGAATGCAGGGCGAGGACTGTTGCGGCGAAGGCCTGATGAACAGCTATCACAAACGGTGGAATTGCAGTGTAGATAACGACGGCGCCGACAAGAAACACTTGAAGACCAAGTGAGACGAAAGCGGTAAACGCGAGAGGTCTTAAAGCCGTTTTCCAACCAGTGTAGAAGGTCAGGGCGCCGGCGACGAACGTTGCGAAAGCGATGATTCGGTGGCTGAATTCGAGGACGATGAACGGGTCTGCTTCAAACGGACAGAGAGGCCAGTCGGGACACGCGAGCCCGGCGCCAACTTTGCTTACATAGCTGCCCAATGACATCGTAACTATTGCAAGTACAGATGTAGACAATGCGAGTCGAAACAACCGAGCCAATGTCATGAAGTTAAAATGGACAATGTTTGATTTATACGTAACCTGGAATCACTTCTTCTTCGAATAGCTCCATGTCTTTGATGTATTTGTCCGCAGGTTTGTCGCCGAAATAGACGGCGAAATAGCTGATGCCGCGCTCGAGGTATTCCCCGATCTGTTCGACGACCTCTTCCACGTCGCCGGAAATGATGCTGCGTTCTTCTCCCGCGCGTGTTTTTACGATTTTGGGAGATTTTCCCGTGAAATCTACGGTAACACGGCCTGATAAGACGAAGTTTTGTGGGATGTTTTTTCCGGCCAGCCTTTGGTCGAGAAGGTTCAGCGGAATGCCTGTGAAATGCCAGCCTTCGGCGAGGTTTAACGCCCGTTGCAGAGCTCTTTCCGAGTTGCCACCGACCCAGATGGGTATTCCGCTCAGCTGAACCGGCTTCGGCTCGAAAACGCCTGAGACAATTTTATAGTAACGGCCTTGGAATGAAATTTCACCGCCATTCCACAGCTTCTTCATCAACAAAATTGATTCGTCAAACCTTTTGCCACGGTTTTGAAAGTTCATGCCAACGTTTTGAAATTCTTCCTCACACCAGCCGGCTCCCAGCCCAGCAATGACACGGCCGCCGCTTAAAACATCGATAGTTGCAAGCGATTTCGCGACTTGAACAGTTTCTCGCATGGTTAAAACGATGACAGATGAACCTATTTTGACACGCTCGGTCAATGCCGCGACGTAGGCCATGGTCGCGAGAGTTTCGAAAATCTTGCCATATGGATATCTCTGCGACGAAGGTAGCAGTAAATGGTCTGTTATCCACACCGAATCGTATTCCATTTCCTCAGCTTGTGTAGCTATTGCTGAAACGGCTTTAGGGGAAAGATTGTTGCCGAAGTTTGGAATACAAACACCGAAGGATGGCTTCATCATTCGACACCTGCTTTTCTCTTAGCTATGCGTATAACCTTTCTAGCAACGTCGTAGGCGTCAACCCCGAAAACAGTAGCCATGGGTTCCTTTCCGACGTCGCCGCGATGATAAATCACGTCCGTTACTCCCCCGGCTGATTTCATGGCCTGCTCGATTCCCCAAGGAATCGTTCGGCCTTCTTGCGCCTTGATTTCTTCGGGTTCCTGAGACCTGTCGTAGAAGGAGTTCGAAAGGCCTAGGGAATCGAATATCTGGAGAAGGCTTTCTTCAAATTTGATGTTCATCGCGCTTTTTATCGACCTGTCAAAGGCTCTGGCCTTTAAAACTGCGTTAGCTACGTGAGTTGAATGGCCGAACCATGGTTCGGAAACGATTTTGAAGCCATCACCTAACCTTACTATTCTACCAGGTATACATGCAATTTCTTGTGGCGAAATTGCTTCGTCATATGCCATGACGATGTTCGAACCGCTTTCCGGCAAGACGAGAGCTAGCTCCTTGACTGTTTCGAGCATTTTCACGGCTTCGCGTAATATTTTCAGTGATTTCATCTTTTCAGCGTATTCGTAGACTAGTCCTGTTGGATGAACTGGGCCGTACCCACGTCCCACTGAGAGCCCGCGTTTAATCGCTTCATTGACGAAGAGCTGTGCGTTTCTAACGGCTTGAGGGATTTTATAGCCTTTCGCGAGATATGCAGCTATGGCTGAGGCAAACGTGCATCCAGTACCATGCGTATTCTTAGTGTAAATTCGGTCGACGACAAAATCGTAGACCTTGCCTGCGTAAAGTAAAACGTCGGTGGTTTTCGCAGATAGTAGATGTCCTCCTTTCACCACGACGGCTGACGGGCCCATCGACGCGATTTTTTCTGCGGCCACCACCATTTCATCGAAAGACGTTATCTCCATGTTGGTGAACATTTTCGCCTCGTTGATGTTCGGCGTAACCACTGTTGCTTTTGGCAGAAGCTTTCGAACCAGAGCATCGACAGCGCTCGGCTTGAGAAGAGGGGCGCCGCTTTTCGCCACCGCAACAGGGTCCACCACCACCGGAACAGATAAATCACTCAACTCGTCGGCAACCGATTCAATGATTTCCTCACTGTAAAGCATCCCCGTTTTAACGGCGTCAACACCGATATCCTCCACAACCACTCTTATTTGTTCGCGGACGATTTCCGCGGGAATTTGAGCTATGGCCGTTACTTTTTCTGTGTTTTGGGCGGTGACGCATGTGATGGCTGACATGCCGTGAACACCCAGTGCCGCGAAAGTTTTTAAATCTGCCTGAATTCCAGCGCCACCGCCAGAGTCGGAGCCGGCGATTGTTAAAGCGCGTTTAATCATGTTGTTATACTTGTTCAGGCGTTATAAAAGCTGAACCTTAGTCGTTTAACCCCCGCCTGTTCTCGCTCCGCAGCAGTTTCCTCAAACAGCTTTCTTAACATTTCGATGTAATTTGTGGAAGGCGTGACTTGTCTTCTCGCCATCATCCTCACCGCTGTTCTGATGGCAGACTCCAACTCCAACTCAACCTCCTCATGCAGAGCATGAATCGAAAAAGAAGGCACGTCGGTCACAGCTTCACGGTAAACATGGCTCGCAACGCCGATTTTTATTCCGCCAGAAACCATGCATCCGATGCTGGTCTTCACATGGTCAGCGAAAAACGACCCGAGAAAAACCCTCCCTGTGTCAACGCGTGCTTCTCGTAGCTTTACTTTGACCGTGCCGTAGGTGTTTTTGAGGTTGGAGACTGTCGTCCCAGCGCCCATGTTCACCCACTCCCCGATTATGCTGTGCCCGACAAAGCCGTAATGTCTTTTGTTGGAATATCCTTGGAAAACACAGTCTTCGACTTCGCCGCCAACACGGCACACGGGGCCGAAACTGCTACCGGCAATCACCGAACCCGAGAAAACCTTAGTTCCTCTACCAAGATAGCACGGCCCAACAATTTTCGAGAAAGATTCTATCGTGACGTCGCTGTCTATTAGGATTGGGCCTGGCCTGCCGTCGAGAACAACTTTCTCATCCACATCTATGTTTCCAACTGCGTAAACCAGTCCTTTGACGTTGGATTTCACTTGCTGACCACTGGCTTCGGAGACGATGCACTCACGGTTGAACTCTACTAAATCCCACAAACGAGAAACGAGACGAGCTTTACATTCCTTCAACTCATCGCCCAACGCAATCAACTGCGAGGATGGAACACAGCCCGCTAAAGCCGACCAAAACTCTGGAACAATTCTCGAATGCTTGAGTTTAGCGGCGACGACTTCATTACCGCTTTTCAAGACCTGTCCAGCGCGTAGACTCAAAACAACGGTCATGATAGATGAGTCAGCGACAAGCCTTCCATTTACAAACAAAATCTCCCCGTCTTCTGGAATAATGTTCACAAGATGTTTTTGATTTTTTTCCGCGACCACTTTCGCCAACAAGCCTCGCGTGTATAGATGGACAAGTGCGTCATGTGGTAAATGTTTGACGATTTTTTCGAGAAGAGTTGATGTTCCGAGAAAAAGGTCGTATACAGGGTGGGTTGCGGTCAACGGCCACAGGTCAAAGGTTTTTTCGTCTTCGAAGACGACGACCTGCATAGATTGTGATATGTTTTCTATGAATTAAGCCTGATGACTTGGTCAACTTTCTCGATAAGCTTCATGAGTTTGGATTTCTCCGTTTGTGAAAGGCCGGTGCCAAAGTCCTCGACGAGTTTTTCACCCATGTATGCCGTTGCGACAAAGGTCGACGCTTTCTGAATATATTGGAGGAGTTCTTCCACTTCAGCTGCGTGTAGAAAAATCGTGATGTCGTTTACTGCCAGCATTTTGGTGGGGTTTCTGAGATATTTTTGAAATTGTTCGCGGGCCAATTTCGCGTTGCTTTCAGCATATCGCTTGACGTCTTCGGCGTTACATGCCATCAGGCGGGGAGCGTAAACCCGTTCAGGCCTGTAATATTTCACGTTCGAAAAATCGCCATACAGCGACAGTGGCCCTCCTATCCCCGAGATTTTCTCAGGCGCGAGGTCGATGACGGATATCTGGGAAGGCTCGGAAATTCCTATCAGTTCTTTAAGCAGCTGAGCCAAGAGCCTAGTTTTTCCAGAACCTGCTTCGCCGACGATGAGTGTTTTCTTTCCGACGAATTGGTCAACGTTCATCGCTTCGCTGACTTCTTACTGCAACGGCCCTTGATATAACCCCGTATCTTTCGGCTGCGGCGAGGAACATCAAGCCAGCTAAAGAACCAATGACTGAGCTGACAGCCCATCCGCCCCATAGAATCAGTAAGGCGGGGAAAAATCCAAGCGTTTCGACGTTTCGCAGCATCGTTGCAGCTGGTCCCACGGCGGGTCCCAGATGTGGAGCGACTATCGTTAAAGCGATTGTTCCACCGATGAACACGGTTCCGACAGGTTCTGCCAACGCTGCCAAATACTTATACCTGCTTTTGTATACGCGGCTTAACATGATGTAGGCTAGTCCGACGAGAACCGCTCCGGGTATTCCACCTGGATAGGCGAAAAGCGTCCCGGTGCCGATGGCTATCCGCACAGTGCCTATGATGATCGCGACCGACGCTCCCCAAACAGGTCCCAGCAGAACGCCTGATAGAACGTTGATGAAATGCTGGCCTGGAAACGCCCGTGTTCCAAGCCATTCGAAAAACAGCGGTGAAATCACGATTCCGAGCGCGCTCAACGCTGAAGCCAGAGCGACTTTTTTGGTCGCCGATTCTTTAACCACGTCAACATGGCGGCCAACGTGTATATAAGCCATGCGATAAGCGGCTTATTGCCAAACCCAGTAGTTACTGGTCAAATAATTTATGGCCATGCCGACCAGAACACTCACAATGTTTGATACTAGGTAGAAGACGCCGAACCATTCCGTCAAGACGAACAGCACAGCGAGGGTTGTGAAGAACCCGGCGGTGCGGCTTCCATGAAATTTCACCATCCTTGTAAAAAATCCTCCGCCGGCAGTTCTGTCACGAAAAGTCCAATATTCGTTTAAGAGAAAATTGTTGATGATAGAGATTTCAAGGCTTAACGCGGCGGCGAAAAGGTACAATCTTTCTCCAAAAACAAACGTCGTCAAAAGATAGAGAGCCACTGTGTTCACGACAAGTCCGATGCCGCCGACTATGCTGAATTTTAGAAAACGAATCAATTCGGTTTTGGCGATAACCTTTCTAAACAACTTCATTCCCCAACAAAAACATTCAGCCGTGTTTGTCCAGTTGCTTGCTGCAGATCGGAAAAACGCACACCGATTCGGCGGATAAGGAGTTTTTCATCCTTCTCCAAAAGTTCCTTAACCATTTTCTCGAGGACGCGGAGGAGCTCGTCCGCTCTGGCTCCAGGCTTGATCTCTGCTTGACGTGTAACAGTCTTAATCGTGGAAGTAATTGCTATCAAACCTACGCGAGACGCAAAATATCCTGAAGATTCAAGCTTGACATTGGTTTCTTCCACCACTCTTTCCAAGGCCTGCATAATCTCCTCCAAATCACGAGTGTTCTGCTTTAAGGTTATAATTTTGCTAATCTGTTTGGGTGGCTGCTTCTCCGTTATTGCTTCGTCGAACAGGCCTCGAGACGCGAGGTAAAGATATCTCGCTTTTTTTGAGCCGAAAAGCTTTTCCAAAAAATCGAGCTCGAGCTTAGCAAGGTCTGATAAAGTTTTAACGCCGTATTCCGCGAGGAGAGATTCTGCTTTGGCGCCTATTCCCGGCAAATCTTTCACAGGCAAATTTGCCAGAAAAGATGGAACTTCGTCAGGGAATACTGCTTTCAACCCGTTTGGCTTGCATGAATCAGCGGCCATCTTCGCCACAATCTTGTTGGGCCCTATTCCGACGCTGCACGTCAACCCCGTTTCCTCGTAAACGCGTTTCTTCAAAGCCTCAGCGAGCTGAACTGCTTTCGCGTAATCACGGTTAACTATCTCAGTTGCGTCGATGACGGCTTCGTCAACGCTTTCAACTCTCAGAACTCCTCCAAAACTCCGAAGGATATCCATTATCTTTCGAGATTTTTCCATGTAGAAGCTTAGCCGGGCCGGGATGAAGGTTGCGTTTCCGGGGAGGAGACGTTTCGCGGCCTTGATTGGCATGCCTGCTTTGACGCCTAATTTTCTCGCCAAGTAGTTGGCTGAGCTGACGACGCCGCTGTCCTCCGTTCTTCCCGAAAAAACACAGACGGCCACGGGCCTCTCCCGTAAAGAGGGGTTCTCCACTTCTTCCACTTGGGCGAAGAAATAGTCCAAATCGACGAATAAAACAACCCGGTGCACGCCACATGACCTAAAATCAAAATGGTATAAAAGTATCCTGGCTGAACGAATAGATGTAGATGCAGAAAATAGCAGTAGCGAAAGGCCCTGAACTGTTCAAGTACACCTTTCCTGCACCTCATCCATTTGGAAGAATGAGGCTCGAAGCTTTCTATGAAAACATCGAAAAAGAAAAGCCAAACCTGCCGAACATGGTTTTTGTTGAGCCAGCCATCGCGGACCTAGAAACGATTCTTCTCTACCACACGAAAGACTATGTTGAATTTGTGATGGAAAAATGTAAAGCCGGTCGAGGATATCTCGACTACGGCGACACACCTGCATTTCCTGGCTGTTTTGAAGCTTCATCCTACGTTGTAGGAACAACGATGAAGCTTTTGAAAAAAATTCTTGACGGCGAATTCGCCTCCGCTTTCAGCCCTGTTGCCGGTCTCCATCACGCAAGAAGAGACCGGGCGGGCGGGTTCTGTATTTTCAACGACGCGGGAGTAGCCATCGAATTTCTGCTTCAGAAGGAAGGGTTGAGACGTGTCGCGTATGTGGACATCGACGCTCATCATGGAGACGGGGTGTGCTACGATTTCTACCGCGACAAAAGAGTTATCTTCGCCGACATTCATCAAGACGGCAGAACACTATATCCAGGCACGGGTTTCAGGAACGAAGACGGCGAAGGCGAAGCAAAAGGAACTAAGCTGAACATTCCTTTGCTGCCGTTTTCAGGCGATGAGGAATTTTTCAAGGCGTTTAAGGAAGTCGAAGAATTTCTCATGAAGTTTGATTTTGATTTTCTGCTGCTTCAGTGCGGTGCTGACGGGTTGATGGGCGACCCGCTAACCAACCTACAGTATTCGCCTGAAGCTCATCACTACGCCGCAGCTTCGCTCCGGAAAATAGCTGAAGTGAAATGTGATGGAAAAATTTTGGCCATGGGAGGTGGTGGATACAACCCGACCAACGTAGCGTTGGCTTGGACGGTGGTCGTGAAGTCTCTTGCCGAATAGAGTTAGGACGGGCAAAAAAGGAATTAGAGCCATCGGGCTTGCTGAAAGCTTTAGGAAGGAAATAGGCTCAAAAGCGGTGATAGCAGGAGTCGTTATGCGGTCTGACTTGTTGGTTGATGGTTTCGGGTTTGCGACATGTACAGTTGGCGGAATGGATTCAACCGAGAAAGTCATAGAACTCTGGAGAAGGCTTGAACGGAAAGACATCAACGTTGTGCTGCTCAGCGGAAGCGTGATAAGCTGGTTCAACGTCATCGACTTGAACAAATTGTATCGAGAAGTCGAAACTCCTCTCATCTGCCTAAGCTACCGCGAATCGAAAGGCCTCGACGAGGTGTTTCGGAAAAGGTTTCCAGAAGATTGGGAAACCCGATTAAACGTCCACCTTTCCAACGGGGAAAGAACACCGCTCAAGCTCAAAACGGGATACAGCGTGTTTGTCCGCGTTTTTGGCGTCGACACGGAAGATGCGAAACAGGTTTTGGACAAGTTTCTGGTGAACGGTCGTTATCCGGAGCCTGTGAGGTTGGCGAAGCTGCTCGCCCGAAGCGCTTTAAACAACCTTCAACCTTTGTTTGTACAGGGCCCCGGGCTCGGAAACGAAGGCGGGCAAGCCCTCTGAAACGACTTCAACACCTTGTTGGAACACGTTGTTTTCACAGATGATTGAATTTTTCAAGTAAGAGTTTTTGCCGACATAGCAGTTTTCAAGAACCACCGACTCCGAGACAAGGCTTCCCGTGTCTATTTTCGAACCCGCCATGATCATGGTGGGCCCGACAATTTTGCAGTTTTTTCCAAATGTGACGGATTCGCCGAGGAAGACAGCACCCTTTAAAACACAGCCATCACCTATGGTGACGCAGGGTTCCATGACGATTTTTCCCCCGTGAATTTTTTGGATGAAAAATCTGTTCGCGTTGAGGTAGTCGGATGGATTCCCGACGTCGAACCACCAGTTTCCTTCGAAGACTTCCACTCCTACGACTTTTCCTCCTTCAACGTATTTGTTAACAGCGTCTGTGAGCTCGATTTCTCCACGTGGTGAAAAGCCGATGGTCTCGAGAATCGGGAAAATTTCCCTGCTGAGGATGTAGATGCCTGCGTTCACAGGGCCCGGTTTGTTCTCCTTTTCCCTGATTTTGATGAGTTTGTTGTTTTGGGTTTCGACGATGCCGAACCTCGCTGTTTCTGTTGTTTTGACGGCTGCAAGCATTCCGTCATATCTCTCTTGTTCCATTTCTTTGCGAAGCTTTCTCAAAACATCGGCGGTGACCGTAACGTCGCCGTAGACCACGAAGAAGAATTCCTCGCCTTCAAGATACTGTCGGCATTCCTTTAACGCCGCCCCTGTGCCGAGCAGTTGTTGCTGAATAATAAAATCCAGCCTAGGCTGCTTAACTCCGGTTAGAGATTTTCGAACAAATTCACCGTGGTATCCGATTAAAACTCCGACATCGGACACACCAGCTTCTGCAAGCGATTCGACGATGATTTTCACCAACGGTTTGCCGGCGATGGGCAGAACATGTTTAGGCCTGTTCACGGTTAGGGGTCTCAGCCTTTTGCCGTAGCCGGCGGCAAAAACAACAGCCTTCAAAGCCATACGCTCTTTAAAGACCGATGATTTTATCATTAACGCGGATGACTCTGGTGTTCATCGGCGGCGGTTTGGGATACTTCGGGACCATGTCGCTTGAAGCCGTTGAAGCTTTGAAGAAATGTGAAATCGTTTACGTCGATGTTTACACGAGCGTTTGGTCTGAAGACTTCTTCACAGAGCTGAAGAAAATCGTGCCAAATTTGGTTTACGCTGACCGAAAGCTTCTCGAGGACAACGTTCACAAAATCATCGGTGAAGCAGGTGAGAAAAGAGTCGGAATTCTGGTTCCAGGCGACCCATTCATCGCGACCACTCACAACGCCATAAGAACTCTTGCACATCGCAAAAGAGTCGAAGTTGAGATTATACACGGAGTTTCCGTGATTTCCGCTGCCATCAGCAGGTCTGGGCTTCACGCGTACAAGTTCGGAAAAATTTCGACAATTCCTAAAAATGCGGATTTGGATCAGCTTGGGTATGTTCTCGATGTGCTGGAGCAGAATCTGTCAAACGGTCTTCATTCGCTTGTGCTGCTTGACACGGCTGAAGGCGGTCTCACCATAGGCGAAGCTGTCCAAAACTTGCTTAAAGCATCCGAGCGAAAACGGCTCAGCTGGCTTAACGAAGACATGGTGGCGATTGGTTTGGCCCGTATAGGCTTTCCCGACTTCAAAATCAAGGTATCCACTTTGAAGTTTTTGGCCGAAAGCATGTTTCCGCCGCCTCCCCACAGCATCATAGTGCCTGCGAAACTTCATTTCACCGAGCAGGAATCGTTGTCAACATACGGAGAAGCGGCTGTTGTAGGTAAGCTCGTGGAAAACAACCCGGCGAAAACACGTGTTCGTGGGTACGTTGAAAAATGTCGCCGGATAATCCATCAAGTCTCCGGAACAACCGGTCTCGATGAATACATTAAATATGTTTCAAATTACGTAGACGACGTTGAAGCCTTCATGGAAAGAGATGATTTGCAGAACGCGTTACTGGCGATTGGCTACGCGGAAGGACTGTTAGACGCCCTACGTTTTCTCAAAAGGGTGGATTTCACATGGTGAGGCGGAAAGTGGTGTTGACGACCGGAGCATTTGACATTCTTCACCTCGGTCACATGAAAATGCTGGCCGACGCGAAAAAAGTAGGCGGGCCAAACTCGAAGCTTGTCGTCGTAGTTGCTTCAGACCAAACTGTTCGCAAAAACAAAAAACGGCCTCCCGTGTTTAGCGCCGAAGACCGAAAAAAGATGCTGCAATACCTAAAGCCCGTCGACGAAGTAATGGTCGGGTATGAACCGCTGTCTTTCGAAAAAGTTTTGAAAAAAGTCAAGCCAGATATCGTCGCGTTTGGTTATGACCAAACCAAGATAAGGAAAAAATTTGAAAAGTTCTGCAGAGAAAAAGGAATCGATGTGAAAATAGTTCGGCTGAGGAGGTATAACGTCAATCCGATGAGCAGCAGCGATGTCTTGAGGAAAATTTTACGTAGGCGTTTGAGGGACTGATACTTTGGGCTTGAAGCCTTCGTAGAAAATTTTCGGCGGTAGGACGGCGGAAACTTTCACCAGCGTTCCATCGGTCAATCCGAGTTTTTCACGAAGATTGTACTGAGAAATGAGTTCGGCGACAGAGTTATCGTAAAGCGTTCTTTCTGGAAACACCATCACAGCGGGCTCCGTTTCGTTCAGCATCACACGAATGGCCTTTACGTTACCGTATGTTCTGTGCTCGTCTTTGAAACCGGATATTTCGATGTCAGCGTGACGTTGGAGGAACATCTTGTTTTCGATGGAATCTTTTGAAAGAAGCGTTATGTTGAGCGTTCCCGGGTAGGGGATGAATCCAAGCTTTTCCTCCATCTGTTTTACGTAGCCTGGGATGCTCATGTAGTAGGAGCCTTCGCCGTAGCCTGAAAAGACTCTTCCTTCGAGCACGACTTTCACCGGCCTTTCAAAAATCATCTTCAAAGTCAGGTAAAGGTCGAGCAGCCTTCCAACACCTTTGGACGTGAGCTTCACGTAGCTCGTCCTACCCACGACTCTCCTTTCTATTAGTCCTTCTTTCTCCAGAATTATGAGAAGCCGAGATGCAGACTGCTGAGATGTGCCGAAATGTTTTGACAAGATTGGTGTAGTGATCTTGAGACTTGACGTTATTCCGCCCGCTTCGGCAAGGTAGATGAGCACTTTTTCACGGAGAGAGAGGCTTGGCACTTTATCATGTCGCCGTTATGGGAATTTATAAGTCTGTTCACAAAAGGTAGAAGACTTACAGAGTTATGGTGTCTTCGGCCTTTAGCCCTTGGCTGTTGTATAGTAGGATGTCTATTCCGTTGCCGCTGCCGGCGTCCCTCGCTATCGAAGCTTTTATCGCTTTCATGGCCAGTTCGTAAACTTCTGAGGCAGACATGTCCTTTCTGTAAAGGTTTTCCACTACACCCACTGCGATTTCTGCTCCCGAGCCGACGACCGCATAATCGTCTTCAATCATCGAGCCGAGCGGGTCAAGCACTATAACGTGTGGGCCTTGCGAATCGACCCCGCCGACAATGGTTTCCATGAAATAGGGGAAATATCGGTTGCCGAAAAGATTCCATGAAAGAATTTTCGCGATTGTTCTGACGCTGGGTTCGACATTTTGCTCAAGCCGGTAAAGGTTCGCTACCGCCGTGACCTCTTTGATTATGTTTTGCATATCGGCCATTACTCCTGCGCAAGCCGCGCCGACATAGTTGGTGATTTTAAAAACTTTCCGAGCTTGTTTCGACATGACGAAATAGCCATATGCGAATCTTTTTTCAGCGGCGATGACCACGCTGTCTTTTCCCCTAATTCCGATAGTGGTCGCACCAGGGTAGTAAAGTGGGGCAGCCATGCATTTTCCCACGCAGAAATCCGGACGGTAATTTATTAACGTTCACGTCATCGTTAATTAACGTCGAATCGTTGAAAAGGTAGCAATGATTGAACTCGACGGCGCTATTGGAGAGGGCGGTGGACAGGTTCTTCGGGTGGCGTTAGCGATATCAGCAATCACGGGAAAACCTCTCCGCATCTACAACATCCGCAAGAAACGGAGCAACCCAGGGCTAAGGCATCAACATCTAACAGCGGTCCGAGCGATTCAAGAATGTTGCAACGGAACTGTGAAAGATGCTTTCATCGGCTCAACCGAAATAGTTTTCACTCCCGGAAAAATTTCGAAAACCTTTCTCGACCTCGACACGGGAACCGCGGGGAGCACAACTCTCGTACTCCAATCGCTCCTACCCGTCCTCCTCTACGGAAAAACACGAACATCATTCCGAATAAAAGGCGGAACCAACAACCCGAACGCACCCACAGTCGAATACTTCCAACAGATCTTCCTCGAATCGCTGAAGAGGCTAAACGTCAATTCAGAGCTGAAACTGGCCCGAAGAGGCTTCTATCCCAGAGGGGGCGGAATCGTCGAAGGATGGGTCGAGCCGGTGAAGAAAATAAACAGCTTCACGTTCACAGGTCCTCCACATCTTTCTAAAGTATTTGTCTACGCCTACACATCGCGGCTTCCTGGTCACGTTTCTCAGCGTATGGCTGAATCATCCAAAAAGACCTTGATAGAAAACGGCGTTGAAAAAGTCGAGACAAAAGTGGAAGCAGTCGACGAGAAAGACCCTCGATGTGCAATCGACCCTGGCGCGGGAATTTTCATCCGCGGAGAATGCCAGCCTCTGCCCCTCGGTGTAGACCGGCTCGGTGAAAAAGGAGTTCCATCTGAAACAGTTGGAAAAAAAGCAGCTCTAATGTTTCTAAACGAGTTAAAGCAGCAAGCGCCTGTCGACCTCCATCTCGGCGACATGCTCGTCATTTACGCCGCATTGGCAGAAGGCACGTCAACTTATGAGGTCACGTCTTTGACCAATCACACGGTCACAAGCATAGAAATATGTAAACAACTACTCGAGATAAAGGCTGAAGTTAATGGGCGAATTGGTGAAAAAGCAGTTATCAAGGTCGAAGGCGGAGGAATTGTCAACCATAATATATAGGGTGTTTCCCTGCTGAATGAATGAAAAGAGGGCTTTTCATTGGAAGGTTTCAGCCTTTTCACCTCGGTCATCTAAAAGTAGTTGAACATATCCTTCAAAACGAGGACGAAGTCATAATTGGTGTTGGAAGCGCTCAGTATAGCCACACTTTCGAGAATCCGTTCACCGCTGGTGAAAGAATCGAAATCATCAGCAGGACTTTAAAAACCACAGTTGGGCTTGATAGGTTTTTCATCATCCCCATTCCGGATATCGGAGAACATCGTCTATGGGTTTCAAGGGTTGTTTCTTTCTGCCCTGAGTTTCAGACCGTTTACAGCAACAACAGCTTGGTGAAAGTTTTGTTTGAGGAGGCTGGTTACACGGTGAAGTCTGTTCCTTTCTTCGACAGGGAGAAGATGATGGGGCGTGAAATACGGAAGCTGATTTCGACGGGCGGCGACTGGCGGAGCAGGCTACATCCCGAAGCCGTGAAATACCTCGAAAAAATCGGTGCTGAAAAAAGGCTGGCAGCCATCATCACGGATGACTTTTGAGGAAGACTATTCTGTCGCCGGGAGCGATGCCGTATCGTTGAGCTGCGTTGCCTTGATTGATAGCCAACTCTGTGTAGCCTGTGCCGCCGACAACGATAACTGTCTCACCCACCGAAGCCTCACCATACGTCCTCACCTTTCTAACCCGGCTGATGTGTATTCCTTTAATCATCACGTCGATTTCACGCCATTCAGGGGGTAGGCTTCCTTTGACGTTTGTGATCGCGTTGCCGAACCTGTCGACGTGAAGCACGACTGCTTCGGCCGAGTTGTGGAGGATGTTTGGTTTTGGAATTGAAAGCTGGGCGAGTTTTTTCTTCGCCTCGACGTAGGTGGAGAAATCTTTGCCAGCGACTATATGGCCCGCGATGAACGCGAAGACGTCTCTGCCGTGAAAAGTCGCTGAAACGTCAGGGATTTTTTCGACTAGGATTTTGAATATATCGGTGATTTCTTCTTTTTCAGCGGCGGGAAACATCAGTCCGTTGTCGGGTCCGATGAAAATCTTACCGGTTTTAGTGAATATTACTGTCGCTTCTCTTTCGGTTCCCACGGTCGGGTCGACGACTGCTATGAAAATGGTGTTGGGTGGGAAGGTTTTCGCCGCATGCATGAGCAAAAACGCGCCTTCGAGGATGTCGTACGGATGGATTTCGTGGCTGATGTCGACGAACACAACATTGGTCGAATGTTTGAGAATCGCTGCTTTGACTTCGGCGACGTAGGTGTCTTTTGTGCCGTAGTCGGTGAGGAGAGCGACCACGAAATTTTTCATGTTTTTTACTTCCATTCCTGTGGTTTTCCGCGATGCGGCGATTTAAACAGGTGATAGTGATTCGGGCGGATTTGCGGATGAGCGTGGGAAAGACCGCGGCTCAGGCGAGCCACGCCGCTGTTCTTGCTCTTGAACGTGCTCGGAAATTGCGGAGTGAATGGGTGAGGGATTGGTTTGACTCGGGGCAGAAGAAAGTCGTGGTAAAAGTCGGGTCCGAAGATGAGCTTCGCAGGCTGGCGGCAATGTGTGAAAAGCTCGGTCTTCCATGGGAAATAGTCGAAGACGCAGGGCTGACAGAACTGCCTCCCGGAACCGCTACCGCTCTCGGAATCGGGCCTGCCCCGGAAGAAGAAATCGACCGCGTAACAGGAAGCCTGCCGTTACTCTAACTTTATGAGAAACCTACATCAGTAGACCTCGATGTATGAATACCGGCCGAAGATTGTTTACGGCCTCATCATCGTAAACGTTGTGATTTGGCTTTTCATCAACTTGACGCTTAGAACTCAGGCTGCTTTGTCGTCTTTTCTTCTAACCTTCGGTGTAGTGCCCATCTTCATCGTCAACGGCCAAAACCTGTTAAGCCTGCTAAGCTACATGTTTGTGCATGTCGACTTTCTGCACATCCTCCTCAACATGCTCGCATTGTTTCTATTCGGCCGTGATGTCGAGGAATATCTCGGCGCGAAAAAATTCATCGCGGTCTACCTTTTCAGCGGAATTTTGGCCGCAATATTCCATGTCTTCTACTTCGTAATATTTCTCTCAGTTAATTGCTCACCGTTGGTTAGGCCCATACCCGTGGCTTGCTTGATTCCATCCATCGGCGCTTCCGGTGCGATTTTCGGAATAATGGGGAGCTATCTTGTGTTCTTTCCACGTAGAAGGCTTGCTGCGTTCCTTTACTTTATTCCAGTTATCGCACCCGCTTTTGTGGTCATCATCGCATTTATCTTGATTCAGACGTTTTTCATGTTGACTACTCCTTTCAGCACCATAGCTTACACCGCTCACGTAGGTGGCTTCATCGCTGGAGTGCTGGCGTCGCTGCCGTTTCGGAAACGAACCCCTGAATGGATGTTTTATGGTTAGCAAGCTATAATAAGCGGTTGCCCTACAACTGATTCAAGCCATGTTTAAGCCGGTGAAGATGCCGTTCCCAGGTCATTTCAAAACAGGCGTTTTCGGATACAGATTCGCGGATTCCAAAAACATCGTTTCGATGATTGAAGAATCCGAAGTTGCGCCGCGCAAAGTTGATGAAACTATTGCAAAATACGGGGTGGAGAGAGTTCACAAAAGGGAAACACCTCAAGGTCCTGAATATTTCATTTACCGGTTGAAGAACTTCAGGCTTATCAGGTATTTGCTTAACTGGGGAAGAATGGCTTCGCTTTTCCCCGCACACATCACCACAGCATGCTGCTCAGTCGAATTTGCCGCCACCCATGCTCCTCGCTATGACCCTGAAAGGTTTGGATGGCTACCGGCAACTGGCAGTCTACGCCAATCAGACGTCATCGTTGTAGAAGGAACGGTTACGTCGAAGATGGCGATGAGGCTGCGGCTCGTTTACGACCAAATGCCTGAGCCGAAATGGGTTATTGCGATGGGTGCGTGTGCTATTAGCGGAGGACTTTATGCAAAAGATTCATACAACGTGATTCAAGGGGTTGACGACATTCTTCCCGTTGATGTTTACGTGCCGGGTTGTCCTCCACGACCTGAAACCCTATTCCAAGGCATTCTGCTTTTAAGAGAAAAAATTCTGTGGGGGAAGACCGCGATATGACAACCGCAACTATAATCGAAACTCTGGAAGGCAAGTTCGGCAAAAGCATTATGGAAAAAATCGTCGACGAGAAAAAGATGGTGAAAATAGTTGTTGACAAAGAATCAGTCAAAGGCGTTGCCCTGTATTTGCGCGATAACTTGGGCTTCGACCATGTTAAAGCGGTTACGGGAGTTGATTTGAGCAGGCTTCTCAAAAAAGAGGATAAAATCGAGGTCATTTATCACATCGGGTCGTATGTGAACACCGACCTGCACCGAGCGGATGTAGGTCTGTCGGTAAAACTCGAGAAAAAGAATCCCAAGATGCCTACGCTCACGGATGTTTGGCCGAGCGCCGAATACCATGAAAGGGAGGTTTATGAAATGTTCGGCGTCGTTTTCGAAGGCCATCCGGATTTGCGGCGGCTTCTTCTCCCAGAATACTGGAACGACATACCTCCCATGCTGAAAGACTATGAAGCTCCTGGAAGGTGATTATAGATGACGATTACTGAACGGAAGGATTTGAGAAAGATGGAAGTTTTCGATGTCGGCGAAGGCGCTCTAAAAATCAGCTACGGGCCTCAGCATCCAGGCACCGGTCATTTCCGCCTTGTTGTCACGGTTTTGGGAGACACCGTTCTCGAAGCAGACCCAGACCCGGGATTTGTTCACCGAGGCGAAGAAAAGCTCGCCGAATACAAAACATGGATAACAAACATCCCTCATCTCGAAAGACCCGTCATCCTCGATTCAGCCGGCATCCAGTACGCGTATGTGCTGGCTGTTGAAAAGCTCATGAACGTCGAGCCGCCTGAAAGAGCAAAATACCTACGGATAATCATGGCGGAGCTTCAACGCATCGCCAGCCATCTATATTGGTTCGCGCTGTACGGTGTTTTCCTCGGAAACTCCACGATGTTTCTCTGGTGCTTCGGAGACCGTGAATACCTGGTCGACCTGACATCGCTGATAGGCGGTCAACGAATAACTCACAGCTATTTTGTACCAGGCGGTGTTCGAAACGACGCACCACAGCGAACACCACCCGAACTAGTCAACGAATTTTCCCGTTACTACCGGATGATAACCGGTAAAGAGCTTCCCGCCGACGCTTCAGATTTTCGAAAATACGTCGGATACGTTGCTGAATTCTTCAGTCAGAGGCTTGACGATTACTGGGATTTGTTCTTCAACAACGAGCTGTTCATCTCGAGAACAAAGAACGTGGGTGTTCTTTCAGCGTCTGACGCGGTAAGGCTGGGCGCGGTCGGGACAACGCTGAGGGCTTCTGGCATAAAATATGACAACAGGGTTAACAACCCCTACGACGCCTACCCACAGCTTAAATTCGACATCCCAACCGGTACCAAGGGAGACTGCTACGACCGAGCGATTGTCGGGTTCAAGGAAATGCGGGAAAGCTGTAAAATCATCTCTCAGGCCGTGGAAATGATGCCCGACGGGCCCGTCAAGCTGAAGCAGCATCCCATCAACATCCGTGTTCCAGCAGGCGAAGCCGTCGCGCGAACCGAAGCAGCTCGAGGCGAAATGATGTACTACATCAGAAGCGAGGGAGGGGACAAACCATACAGGGTGAAAATCAGCCCACCGTCTTTCCGCCAGCTCGCCTCAATGAAATACCTGCTCCGCGGAGAACAGATTGCAAACATTCCGCCGATATACTGGTCGCTGAACTACTGGCCCGTCGAAGCCGATCGCTAAAAACTACATGAAGCTTTCCAGACTCGTAAGCCCCACGACGCTGTCGAAATCAATCTCTAACGGGTCGAGAACCTGCTCAAACGTCGAACGCATGTATTCGATGTATTTGTCCACGTCTACCGCCTCCTTACGGGCGAGCTGAAGTGGCGTAACACCTTCTTTGTCTTTTGTCTTGACGTAGCTGATTATGTCACCGGGCCCTACTTTAACCCCGAGGGCCTGAAGCTTTTTCGCAGCCTTCACGTGCTGAGGCGTTGTTTTCTCATACCTTTCGATGGTCTTCGACATCATTACGCGGAAAGCAAGCTGGTCAATTTCAAAAGTGCGGTTTTTCAGCCGCGAATACCACGTCGCAATTACCTGACGAATGTTTGTCTTGACTTTTTCCAGCTCCTGCTCCGACTTGACCTCGGAAAGCTGCTTTAACATGTCGTCGAACGCTTCCTTGATGAAGACCGGGATGTTCCGCTTCTTTCCAGTAAGACCTTTTACGTCTACAATTCCACGTTCGGTTACGCCGAGATAGTTTTTCTTCCTCCTACTGAAAACAACGTATCTGTAGACTTTGTCGAATTCGAGGTCGAGTCGGAATTTTTCAGAAGCCCATCGTATGATTTCGTTGACTTGTTCGGGGTTGTCTGCTTTGAGAAAGATGGAGTCTGTGTCGCCGTATACGACGGTTATGCCGAGTGATTTTGCTTTTTCAACCGCGGACGAAAAAACATAGCGGCCGAGGGCTGTCGTGCTTTCCGCTAAAGGTGGGCAGTAAAGAGGAAATTCCTCGAAACCAAGCACCCCGTAGCTGGCGTTGAGGAAAACTTTCAACGCACGCTGTACAACTTCATACCAGCTCCGTTGTGCAGGGTTCATCGATTTGTCAGAGGCCATCGGCTTATACCAACGCACCCTAATATCCCGAATGATTCCAATAAGCTCACTTTGGAGGCCTCTTTTCTTCGAGCAGACCCAGTGCGGTGTTTCCGGAATCGAGTTGGACCGACATTCAGGATGCATGCAATTGATTGTTTCAAAGCTCAGGTTGTATTCCTTCAGAATGCTTGGATACAGGGAAGCGAAGTCGAGAACCGTCACGTTGAAATGAACCCCGGGGACTGGTTCGACGACCAACGCACCTCGGTATTTCTTACCTTCGATGATCGCTTTCGTCGCAGTTGTACCTTTCAGCGATACCAAATCTTCTTTTTTGGGAATCAGCCAATTACGGCTCCTCAGCTCCCAGTACATCAAGTTCTTTATCCATCCGCTGACGCCGTGTCTGCAGACATCTTCTATCGGCATCCTGCTAATGCGTGAAATGACGGCCATGAGGCGGAAAAGAAGCCTGTCGTTAGCCTCCATCATGTCTCTTAGAAGTCTCGAATCGCGGTAGCTATAGTCCGCGAGCTCTTGAACAGTCATTTCGCTCAGTGGTTTTTCGACGGCGACCTTGCCAACACCCAGTAATGCTTTCGCGATTCCGTCAAGAGTGTGTTCACGATATCGGTTGTCGAAAGCATAGACTTGCACGGATTTGTTGTTGAAAAACCTGTAGAGGTCGAGATGTATTCCACGTCGCAGAGAAGCACCATCTCTGCCGAGCGTGATGGGAATGTTGGGTTTGGGAATACCGAGCTTTTCAGCTCTATTTCTTAAATATGGTAGGTCGAATTCATCGCCGTTGAAAGTAACGACGACAGAGTAGCTTTCAACAATGTCGAAACATCTCCTAAGCAGCGAAACTTCATCGTCAAAAACTTCAATCGCGTATTCTCCGCCTTTGAAATTGTGGTCAACTCCATCGCGTTTAAGCACCAGAACTTTGCTCAAGTTATTTGTGCCGGAGAAAGAAACAGCTACCACACGGTCGACGGGATTGCTTGGGGAAGGAACACGCATCGGCGAATCGCCGAGAATTTCGATGTCCAATCCCGTGAAATCAATCGGCGGATGCTCCGATTCGAGTATTTTCAGCCATTTTTTGATTTCTACAATCTCTTCAGGCTTTTTACTTGAAAAGAATTTTTTTAGTATGTTGTTGACGACGGCTTCGTCGCCGTACACAGGGTTTAGTTTCCCGTTTGCTGCTTCATAAACCATGCTTGGAATGAGCTGCATGTCGTAGATGTAATTGAGATGATATGGTATGTCAGCTTCCCAGCTCGGCACGATTTCGCGAATTGATTTTTTTCCACCGCCGACAGCCAGAGGGTCTGAAGCCTTTATCAAAGTCATTTTCGCAACCCTGTCATACAGGCTGTCGTATTTTTCAACTTCCAAAAACTCGACGGCACCCGCTTCTTTGAGGGCTGTGTTTTTTTCCAGATCGGGAACGGGGACGTTTGTTATGCAGTAGGGCCTGTGCTCTGTTTCGTCAAAAACTATTCTGACAGTTCCTGTTTCGGTGTCCAAAAGTTTGAGGAAGGCTTTCCGCTCCTGACCATCGTATCCAACACCCAGTAGAAAATAGCGTTTCGCCATAAACCCATCAACTCGATGTTATCCATCCTATTTATCTTTCTGGGTATGAAGCAATCAACTCCATGACTACTTTCGCTGCTAAAGCCGCGGTGACTCCGCTGTCAAACATAGGGTTTACTTCCATAACATCGAACATAACTGGTCGACGCCGTCCGACGAAATGAAGAAGGTCGAACACCGTTGAGGGGTCGGCTCCTTCAGGCTCTGGGTTGCCGACGCCTGGAGCGTATGCCGGGTCAAACACGTCGATGTCAACCGAAACATACGGCCTTCCACCGTCGATTACATCTGATAGAATCCGGAGGACACGCGAAAAATCATGCAGCTCCGAAGCCTTGACGTATTTGACCTTGTTTTGTTCAGCGAATAGAATTTCTGCCAAATCATATCCCCTTACACCGACGACAGCCACGGGAAGCGTCGGAAATTCCTCCACCAAACGTCTGAGATAACAGGCGTGGCTAAACTTGCTTCCGAGGTATTCGTCGCGTAAGTCGAAATGGGCGTCAAAAACTATTAGTGATGAAATTTTGTCTGCAAGCGTTTTGACCGCTGCGTATGTGAAGGTGTGTTCACCGCCAAGCATTACAGGGATTTTGTTCAGCCGTCCTACGTATGCAACAAGTTGGGCGACTCGTTTCAACATAACCTGAATGTCAATGTCGACTACAATGTCTCCGCCATCATACACCGCGGCTTTCGCAGCGTCAAAAAATTTCCTGTACGAGTTTGCCTCTATATTGGCGCTGAACTTTCGCACAGCCTCGGGTCCTTGAGAGGAGCCGGCTCGAAAACTACTTGTCAAATCGTAGGGAACGCCAAAAACGAAGAACTCCGCATTCTCCGACGGTGTCTCGCAACCGAAAAACGTAACCCAGCTACGCAGGAGAAAATCCAACTCACTCATTCCGCTATGAAACGCGTGTACAATCGTTTAAATAGAGTTTTACATTGATGGGTTTGGGATGCATTATTGGAAGACGGCGGCCACGTTAGGAGCGGCCTTTCTTGTCAGGCTTGCTCTGGCGCCGTTTTTCGGCCATTCATGGGACATCTACGTCTGGATTCGTAGCGGAGAAATGTTCACGAAAGGAACCGACGTCTACACAGTAAAAAGCCTCACCGATTTCCCATGGGGGTTTTACACTTATCCACCGTTGTGGCTTTACTGGCTCGGGTTCGCGAACTCCCTGTCGAGCCAGTTCAACAACTTGAACCTCTACATTTTGATGATCAAGCTTCCCGTGCTGATCGCAGACCTTGTCGTGGCCGTTCTCATCACGAAAATCGCGGCTGAAATGAATTTGCTGCATATCAGGGGGAAAGCTTCTCTTCTTTGGCTCTTCAACCCGTTGGTTATTTTGATTTCTGCTGTTTGGGGAATGTTTGACACGATAGCTGTTGCCTTTTCACTCGCTGGTCTGCTCTTTGGTTTGAGAAGCCGTTACGGGTTGGCTGCGTTTCTCCTCGGCATAGGTGCCGCGGTCAAAATCTACCCCGTACTTTTGATGCTACCTTTGCTTCTTTACATGAAGTTCCAGAGGCAGCAACCTTTCTCAAACATATTGAAAACATTTGCGATGGGAGCTGCCGGGGTTGTTATTCCCGCCGCGCCCTATCTACCTAACCCTGTCCCGCTTATCGAAAAACTGTTGTACCATTTCTCAAACATTGGACAGTTCACTTATTGGATGGCGCTGGCCTTCATAGCTCCCACTCCCTTAATCCCCGTTGTGTCTTACGGGTTATTCGCCGCCGTGTTGTACGTCGGATATCAGAAACAGATGAAGCAACAGTCTTCGAGCATTCTATTCGACCTCTCTTTGCTCACTCTACTTGCTTTTCTCGCGACATCGTCTAAGGTCAACGTCCAGTACGTGTTGTGGGTTCTGCCGTTTCTGTTGATTCACGGGCTTCGAACGAATGTGAAAGAATTCAAGTCCTATAGCATTCTGCTCGTAGTAGCCGGTCTGGTCTTCATCACCGCGGCCCAAGCTGTGTTAGCGATTTTTGACCTCCGTAACATTGGGCGGATTGTTGTTTCGCGGGAAATTGAGACGGTTACATGGGGTGGTGTGTTTCTTGTTCTTTCAGCTCTGGTCGGCGGCGCGGCCTTTTTAGCTCTGTTGATTAATCTATTGAAAATTGGCAAACAGGTATGGACGGTGTCGAGAATCGCGTTAATTATGCTTTTCACAGTTTTTGTCGTTGTTATCAGCGTCTTTCCCGTTGGGAAAGGAGTGGTTTTGCCGAAAGCCGAAATACGTGTGGGCGTCACAGAGGGGGTTGAAGCATTATTCGACAAACCAACTGTTGGTTGGCAGTCAGCTTTTCTCGAAAAAGTTGACTTGACGCATCTCGTTCTGCCTGTCGGGCCCGAGGCCGTCATGTATGGCGGAGATTATGGAAAATTTTTCAGGTTCAAGCTCACAAATGAGGAATGGACCGCCGCCGACATTCGGGCCGTCACCTCTCATTTACGAAGCATCCGCATCAAACCACTGCTCGGGCTTTACCTAAAAACATTCTACGTCTCAGTTCATTACGGAATACACGGATACAATTCGACCAAATTCATCGAAAATTACTCCGACTGCGTCGACATACATGGAAACATCTATTTTAGCTGCATGACTGGGGAAAATCGGTCTCTCGCGGACGTCTTCGCTGAGAAAGCTGTCGAATCTGCGTTATTGCTCGGGTTTGATGGAATTTACGTGATGGGTGTGGATTGGAGCGATGGAGAAGATTTGGCCGCCGGAACTGCGGAGCTTATTTCAGCGTTGCGGAAAACCACGGCAGGAAAGAGGTTGGAAATTTTTGTAGAAATAGACGCGTTGGAGCTGAAAAACTTTCCAAAAATAGAGACATCAATGTTGACTCACGCGGACTACGTGGTTGTTTCAACCAACCCGTTCATAAAATCGATTAAACATCCGTTGCAAGGCAACTACACGATACAGGAATACAAAGCCCATCTCATGAGGCTTGCTCAACATCCTGAGGGGAAGGCGAAAATTCTCTTTTCGGTGCATGTAATGGATATTGCTGAAGGCTGGATGAGCCCCGCAATACATCTCCAAGTGGAAATCAATGAATTCGCCTCAGTTTCGGGAGCGAAAGGATACGCCATCTACCACGTCAGCAGGTATTTGCCCGTGAAGCTTGCCGTCAACTAATTGTTGGTGGAATTCTTCTCCATTTCGGTATCTGTGGATAAGCGGTTCCGTTCACGTCAACAACCGCGGAGCCGAGAAAATGTTTACCATACATGCCGATGACGGTTTTCGCGGAAACAGGCCCGACCTCCACAGGGTCTCCTTTCATCCACGACAGGGCCTGCTCCTTCGAAACATGCACCAAATTCGCACCCGCTAATAATTTTGTGAACATACATCCTTCGATAGTGATTAGGGTGAATTTTTTCCTGCTTTTGGCCACGTAAACACCTATGTTGGCCACTCCCCTAAAGTTTAGAGCAAGTTCATAGGTTTCCTCCGTGGTAAAACGTATTTTATTCTCACCTGTTTGTAGCACTACATGTCCTTGAGTTTCAAGCTCCACGCCGTAGGCCGCTCTAATTTGCTCTTTCAAAGTCTTCAACATGTTTTCGTCGAATTTTTTCATGATTTCACCCTGGCTTGATGATTTTCGCGATGTAAAACCCCTCCGCGCCGCTGTGGAAAGGATAGATTCTCACGGTTTTAGTTACCTCGGAGGGGAAGTTCACGCCTTGCCACGATTCGAGACCTTTCTCATAGGATAGGTTCTGGATGTTGAGAGGTTCGAGTTTGGCGTCTGGAAATTTTTCGAGCAACGCCGACACCACGTATTCGTTTTCAAAGGGATGGAATGTGCAGGTTGAGTAGATGAGGGATCCGCCGGGCTTCAACGCTTGATATCCTGAGAGAAGAAGGCTTCGTTGTAGACGGCCGAGCCTCTGCGAACTTCTAACGGTCCAGTATTTGAGAACGGACCAATCCTTTGAACCTATGCCGAGTGAGGTGCATGGAGCGTCTACGAGCACTCTGTCAAACAGGCGTCTATGTCTGTAGCCCAGACATCTACCATCAGAGAGAGTGATGAATCCATTTACTACTCCGCATCTCTGCATGTTGGATGCAAGGGCTTTGATACGTGTTCTTGATACGTCGTTTGCGACAACGACTCCGCGTCGCTGTAGCTTCGCCGCTATGTGCGTCGTTTTGCTGCCTGGGGCGGCGCATAGGTCGAGTACTTTCATTCCCGGCTTGACGTCGAGCAGCTCTGTAATCAGGATGGATACGGGGCCTTGGACGTAGACGTAGCCGAGCATGTGCCAGAGCGTTGTGGAAACCGTGCCGGGTGGTTTGACGTAGAACCCGTCCTCTGTGTAGGGGATAGGAGTTGCTTCGATGCCGTCTTCAGCCAGCAGCTCAAGACATTCGGCCTGGGATATCTTTAGCGTATTGACTCTAAATGTTTCGGGGAAAGGTTTTTCATAGCTTTCAACCAGTTGCTCAAACCTGTCAGGCACAAACTCGAAAAGAAACGACTTTAGTTCCTCGCTCAAATTTACGTTCATTTAGCAACTCGACCTGTCGAGACAGCCCACACCAGCAAATCGAGCAAAGCAGGAGTCAAACCGAGCCTTTTCGCGTGTCTGATTAATCTGCTTTCAGCTGTCAAGTATTTACGCGCTGTGAGTTTACCGAAGTTGGGTGATATGAGCCTGTTCTCAAGCATGTATCTGAAGATATGTCGGTCAATTATGGCTACGTTTTCAAACCCTATGTTGCGTAAGAAATGGCTTGCCTCTTTGTAACCCATGCCTTTTACGTTTTTGACGAGAAATTCTCGCAGCTCGAAGAGGTTAGATGTGACTCTGATTTTTTCGTAAAGCTGTGGAAAGTGGTTTTTAGCTTCTGCGATGTATCGAGCTTTGTTGTTGTGAAAACGCACGCCGCATCTCCTCAGGGTTGACGCGATTTCTTCAACGCGTCCACGATTAAGTTTCTTGACCTCTTCACAGGCCTTCAACGCGTTAACAGCCTTCGTCTGAGGAGTGCATAAGCAGTACATTAGTTCATCCCAAACTTTGGAGGGATCATAGAAATTCTGTTTGAAAGTCTTCAATAGTTCTTCCGCTTCTCCTCGGTATTTCTTTGCTTTGTTCAGCATTTCGCCTGTTTTCAACCCATTTGAGCGACCGTGTTCGTCTTTTTAAAGAAAAGCTTGGTCTGGCCCAACGTCTGCAAACTACTCGGCCTGACCTTGGTCACGACGGGGATGTCGGACACGATTTTGCCCAGCAATAGGCAGGTTCGAGGCGGCATCTTCTTCACCAGTATTCTCACGGTTTCCGAATCTATCTTCGATATCTTGGCGATTTTTTCCAAGTCGCTGTCGTTTGCGAAGTTGAATAGAAAGATGTTGTCTGCTTGCCTGTACACGTATTCAGGTATTGTGTCAGGCTGGTTTGTGACAAGAATGGGGAAAACACCGATGTGCCGCATACGCGTCACAAGGTCTTCCCAATATGTTTCACGCAGGTACAAATGTGCCTCTTCGGCGAGGAGGAATACAGGGTCGGCTTTGTTCTGGGAAAGCAGCGACGTCAACCGACTCAAAATGAATTCGACCACAAGCCGCCGCGTGCTTGGAAGAAGCTTCGAAAGATTCACCACCATTATCTTTCCCAAAGGTCTCCTCTGAACCAGAGCTTCAAAATCGGTAGGGTTTTCATCGCGAATAAACCCTGAAGATTGAATGCTCTGTAGGCGGGAAAGCAAGGCTTCGCGAACGGCCTCGTTTAGATTTTCATGTTCAACAACTTCCAACAGGAGCTCGAGAGAGACTTTACCGTATCTCTTCTCGATCTTTTTCCAGATTCGGGCGATTTCCCGCAAACTTGTCGTTGGTGTGTGATAAACGTGTTCGAGGATGTCGAGAAAAGTTTTTAACCCCATGTCGGAAAGAGACGCGGTAAAGTTGATGCCCGGGTTCAACACCTTCAACGATGAAGCCAGAACACTTTCAAAGCCTTCGACCGTTTTGTCGAGGTTGACGTATTCTCCGTTAACATCAAAGATAAGCACGGTTCCTCCATGAACAGCTATCGCTTCGATAAGTATTTTCGCGAGATGAGATTTTCCACTCTCCTTCTTACCCGTTATTATGGACAAGCTTCCGTCTATTCTGGTGAGTGATAGCTTGAAGGGCTCCCCTCCCACTTTTCCGACCTCGAAAGAATAAACACCATCATCGCGGATGACAGCATTCATCAAAAAGTTGCCAGATGCTTTTTCGAATTTGGATGAATATCGGCTGGGAAGCCATGGAGAATTCATCGAAAGAACGCCGTGGTCAAACACAGCTCTTACTTTGGCTGTTAAAGTTCTCGCCTCCTTTATCATCGAGGTGAGTGAAGAGGTGTTGTAAGGGTCGATGACAGATACCGCTTCGATTTCGTCGACAACCAGATCCCTGAGAAGGTCTTCTGTTCCGCCTGGGAGCTCGACATATCCCACGTCGATGACCTGTGTAAGCAGAAAATTTTCGTCGTCTCCAATTTTCAAATAATCTCCTATCTCGAAGTTAAGCTCGCTTGGCATGCAGAGAATCTCAAGAGAATCGCCTTTTTTCTGGAGGATTTTCATCGTCGGCTCACGAATGAGTGAGCGGTGTGAAGAGGCTGGACCTCACGGAGAACGGTTCGGCGAACCTGATTTTAAGCGATGATTCAAGCGCGGCGAGCAGAGATATGATGTCGAGTCGGCTGAGTTTTGCAAATTGATGCGCCAGCACAAGCGATTCCGGATAGCCGTGCACAAACGAGTCGCTTGATAAAAGAGCGTTTAACAATTCGACATCTCCGATTCGAGATGAAACATCCACACGGAATGGAAAAGAATTTGGTGAAAGATGGAAAACGTATATCGCGCCATGCGTCACAGGCCATCTCAATCGGTCGGTGCGTTTCAGCCAAACAACGTAAGGATGTGGCTTGCTTTTTGTATATGACAGTATACTATGGCCTGAAAGCGTCAAAGTCGTCGATTTCGAGAATGCGCAGACCCCGACACCATGTCGCATCGATGATTCGACGATTTTCTTAACCGCCTCGGCGGGGCTGTCAAGAGGCCCGGCTGTCAGCGAGCCGTCAAGCAACAGAATTCCTCCATCGAGAACCTTGGATGCATGAAGCTGGACGACTTTTTCGAAAAGATTTCCCACCAGCTTCGGGCCCGCGGACAAACTGAAAACAGGTCTGTCAACCGAAATTCCCAACATGCCGTAAAGAGCTTTCAAAATCGTTGAGATATTTTCATGCGACGCGACATAGGCGAAAGGCCCCACCACAGAAACTGCGACTTTGCCGTCTTGCTTCTTGACTACGCTGCCCCGAATCGTGAAAACAGGGCCTTCGACGGTGTCGGCTATTCGAACAGTCGACATGTCGCAAGAAACCACCGGCAAACTGGTCTGCGAAGGTTGGAGCTCATAGGTTTTTGAAATTTCAACGGGAAGAGCTGTGAAGTCATCACCTGAGTCGGGTTCGATGAGAAGGCATGATTCATGAGGGTGGCTTGGTCGAATCGAGTTGAAGGCGATTTTTTCAAGGAGGTGATTTAGGTGGTGCAGGGGTTCGAATTGGTGATTTAATTGAATGTTCATCATGAACATCAACACCCGCAATATGTGTATTATCAGTAATATTTATTTCTTGCTCAACATGACCAATATGATAGAACCAATTGACAACAGCCAAAATAAAAATCAACATAGGCAACGTCACCGTCGAAATCGAAGCACCGGTAGACAAAATCGAAGAAGCTGTCAAAAACACTATCAACGCAATCAAAGCAGCTGAGCCGCAAACAACCCAAACACCGGCGAAGCCTCCGAGAAAACCCGTCACATGCAAAACAGCTGTTTTAGAACTCGTTGAAACGGGATGGATGGATGAAGGCCGCAGCCTCGGTGAAGTTTCAGCCGAGCTCGGGCGTCGAGGATATCTTTATGATGCTACCGCGGTGGCACACGTCTTGCTGGACCTTGTTCGTGAAGGTGTTTTAGAAAGATTGGGCGAGCCGCGACGTTACCTTTACGTGACTCGGCAACCGGCGAAGAAAAGCATTCAGGTGTCAGGGGAAGATTCAACCAAATAGCTCAATCCAGTTGGCGTGAGGCAGTATCCGCCACGGCCAACTCTTTTCAACAGGCCTTTCTTCACAAGCTCGGTCAACCTGCCTGAAACAGTTTTCTCAGGCCTTCCCAAAAAATCCGCGACCTCAGATGACAAAAATTCTGAGCTATTGACATGCCCCATGACGTGGTTGAAATGCTTCAACGCGCCGAACAACAAGATGGCAGTGGAAGTCGGAATTTTTGTCAAGTCTGCTTTTAGGAAAAGGCCGGAAGAAGTGTCATAGCCGAGCCAGTTTTTCAGCTTGTCCAAAGCTTCCTCGATTCCCGTCACCTTGCTAAGCTTCGAAGCGAAACTGTAAGCTGGGATGGTTTTCTCCAGAAATCTAACGACTTCCCTGTAAACCTGGTCAGGCTCGCCTTCGAAATCGGCTTTCAAATCACCGTAAACAATTGAAACCTTCAACATGATGATCAACTCTCGAGCAGATTGATAGATTTTGACGGCTTAAAAAAATACACGCCTTCACCATCTTTGTCGACGAAGCCGTCACGCCATAGCTCGCTCAACCGTGCACGAACAATTCTTTCGTCAACTCGGAGAACGGAGGCGATTTTTTTCGGAGTCAGCCCGTCTTCTGGATAAATTCCAAGGCGTTTGCCTGCCCACGCAGCGGCCAAACAGAGAACAATTCTTCTCTTCAAATCACCTTCGCCCAATACGTCGATTCCGTCCGGATTGACGACTACCCTGCCTTCAAGTTTTTTCATCAAATCGGTGACCGAAACGTTTCCCATCAGCCGAGACAAAATGTCGACGGGCCCCAGAGTTTCTGCGAAATATTTGTTAACCGCAGCCCAAACGCTTTCTCTGTCGCCGGTGAACTCCACTTCAGTTTGTCCATGTCTTATTCTTACTGAAACTTTCCCAGCCTCCAACTCCGAGACAAACAAACCAACAAGAAAGTTAAATTTATATCCGTCTGACGACAGACACAAGCTATGGCGAAAGACCAAACACTAGGGGCGTTACTGCTCATAGCCAGCATAGCGGGGATAATTCTGTATGGATGGGCTGTCTTCCTGCCCCCGATTCTCGGCCTTGACATCATAGTTATTAAGCTCACTGGATTCATAGCCGTCGCGGGAATTTTGGGAATAATCGCATGGATAGGATACACCCTCGCGACAACACCGCCGCCCAAACCACTCGAAGAAATAGAAAAAGAGCTGAACGAAGAACTGAAAAAAGAATAGGAACCAATTCCGTCCCACCAGCAGAAACGAGTCAGCTCATTAGATGTTGAAAAGAAGTCTGTATAGCGGTTCTATCGTCTCAAACAATTAATTATTTAACGTCATGTCCAAAGACTTTCCAGAATATTTTTTGCTCATCCATGAGGCCGCGGTTTCACGAGAGGCGTTATTCTTTCGCGTTTTTGTTTGCACAGCTTTCTGAGGAGATTTAGTGCAGGCTCTTCCAGCTTCAGCTCTGCTTTCTCCAAATATCCTGACTCCACTGCTTGCTCAAAGATTTCGTGACCATTTTTTGTCCGTAGCACCGTGATTGTCAAGCCGGTTGTGACAAGGCCGCCGACCCAGATGTCGGCGAGCTCAGCAGTGTAGTCTTTACAAAACCTGCACGCGAGTCTTTCATACGCTGCAGCGGCTTCAAATGCTTCACCACCGTCTCACCGTTATTCAACGTGACGTATACCTTTCCCTTGATGTCGATTTTGCGGACATCGCGGATGTCTATTCCATTTTGGCGTAGATATTGGGTCAATCCACTGTACGTGAAGACTTCTGAGCAAAACAATCCAATCGAAAAGACCACACTTTTCTTGAACCATTTTGTTAAGTTCATTTACTGCGTGTGCGAGATATCGGAGCTCGTTTATTTTGGCATGGAACTCCTACGACAGCAAGCCTTTCAACACCCATCTCAAAGGCCTCTTTTAAGGCAAGGAGGTTGGGTGCATAGGTGTATCTCGAGCCGCTGCAGTTTAGCACATCTTCAGCTTCGTAGACGAGTTTGGCAACTGGCTTAAGCGGCATTTCTTCTGATGTCGTCGAAACCACGACAGCGTCAACAATCTTTTCCTTTAACGCGAACATAAGCAGTGATGTGACCGTGCCGCCATACTGCGGCCTCTTCAAAACTCTTTTATCCCTGCTCCGTGAGTAGAAAATTTCCCCATACCCTCCGAACTCGTCTACTTGGCAGGCGTAGTTGTCGAATGTTTTCATCGCGACTTCTGCGTCTGAAAGATGTAGTTCCGGACAGGATTCGACGCATAGGTCGAAGTCTATGCAGTTGTTTAGCCGAACGTTTACGGGCCTGTCCTCGACGTAGTCAAAAACATTAGTGGGGCAAATGTTGACGCATGCCGCGCAGCCGCTGCATCGACCTTCCCCACGACACCGTCGACGATGACTTGGTCGCCGCGTATGCTCACCCATTCAAGTGCGTGATGCCATCCTTCATAGTCATGTATCGAAGCCGCCTCCTTGGCCTGCGTCAAACTTAACAAATACTGTCTTTCGACTTTCGACAGCTTTTGGAGTATCTCCCAGCCGCTACGCATTAACGGTTTGGATGTCTTTCATGGGTTATATTTTTTCTATCTGATGTAAGAGACGTTATCGGTGTCGAAGTCTTTCACCAACACTGGTTTAGAGGACGAAGGCTGGATAACGATGCTTCTCAACTCTGGCACGGCTTCGTAAATCGACGTCACCGCTATTTTCGTCGCCGGATGGTCGAAAGGCATCACCGACGTGACGGCGTCTTTGACCAGTTCACGGGTCTGCTTTTCATCAAACCCAAACGTGTGCAAATATTCATGTAGTAGAACGACGAATAAATAACTGTTGACCATTGTTTTCGACCTTGTTACGCTGTAAACCGCGTTGAGTAGAGATTGGTTGACGACTATTGCGTTGGACCCGATTTCATGGTAGGCGGCAACATGAGTTGGGAGGTCGGCGAGAATCAGCCCTAGCCCACCCCTTCGAATGCCGAATTTTTCAAGCACAAGTTGCTTAACCAGCCTGAACACGTCTTCGAACGTGTTCGCCCGGCTCAGTCGTTCAGAGAAGCTTTGATCATTCAAGACTAGGCTCTGTGACGGCTTTGCCTCTGTGAAAAATATAAGGCTTGCCAAAAATGTTAAGGCCTGAGTCCTACTCTGCGATTTCATCGATAACATATGGGCCGGGGGAGATTCGAACTCCCGACCTTTCGGTTATCAGCCGAACGCTTCAGGGGATTCCACCCCTCTCTGACCAAGCTGAGCTACCGGCCCGACACAATTGCTTCCGGGCCATGGTTATTTAAATCTAATCAACTTATGGATTTCCAAGATGGTGATTACGCCTATGATGCGTTACATGGTATGTATGGTTATCGTTATATTGCAGGCGTTGAACGAATTGGGTGAAATAAATTGGTTCGGCAAGTTGATTATGCACCAAAACCAATCGACCCCGACTTTCTGAAAAAACCCGAAGAATTTCCCATAACGGGTATGCACAACGGTCACGAAGTGCGGGCTGAAGGCATCCAAAGATACGACGCTAACGGAAACCCGTATCCAACGAAGCTGGGAATTCACGGCAAAATCGTGGCCGTCGACTGGGAAGCATGCATCGCCGACGGCATCTGTATGGATGTCTGTCCTGTGAATGTTTTCGAATGGGCTTTGAACCCTGGACGCTCTGGCACGGGGAACGACCTCTATCCTCTCGAAGGAGAGCTATATGAGAAATACCGAACCGACAAGTCGGAACCAATCAGAGAAGCTGACTGCATATTCTGCATGGCGTGCGAAGCATCGTGCCCGACGAAAGCAATCAAAATCAATCCGCCGTAAATCATCAATTTCCTATGCTTTTTCAAATTTCTCCCGAAATTTCCCGTTTTTTTAAAGGCCTCGCTGTTGGCGCAGCGTCTCTTCAAGGCGTAAAGGTAAGCCGCTACTCCGTAGCTCTCGATGAATTTGTCGCGGAAGCGGTCGAATATGTCAGAAAAGCTTACGTGGTCGAGGAGCTTGCGAAAAATCCTTTGGCTCGGGCCTACAGGGATTTTTTCTGGAAGATCAGCATAGACCCCACTAAGACGAGGCCCTCAGCCGAAGCTCTTTTGAGGAGAGTTTTGCAGGGCAAGGATTTTCCGCGGGTCAACAGCTTGGTCGACATTTGCAACGTGGTTTCTATGAAACGATTGATTCCTGTGGCCGCATATGACCGTGAAAAAATTTCGGGAAACCTATGTTTGCGTTTCAGCCGGGATGGGGAGTTGTTTTACGGCATCGGAATGGACAAGCCGTTGAATTTGACGGGCAGAGAGGTTGTCATAGAGGATGGTGATAACATCGTTTCTGTTTATCCTCACAGGGACAGCGAAATTTCCAAAGTGACTGAGAACACGCGGAATGTTGTTTTGATGGTTTGGGGAGTGCCCGGCGTTGAAAACAAATACTTGGAAGATGCTCTCGATGAAGTCGTGGCAAAAGTGCAAAACTTTTGCGGCGGTGCTCCTGTATCCAAACAACTTTACCAGACATGATTAAGTAAAGCAGCTGTACTTTTGGTCGGACAGAGATGTCTGAAAATGCGTTTGGTGGTGGGATTCTGGTATGCTGATCATGGTATTCTGTTATGGTGCGCCAAGAATAACTAAAACTAATATCATATATATAAAATACGCCGGGGGTGGGATTTGAACCCACGCGGCCTGTGAAAGGCCACCGGCTGTCTTGACCAGGTTGTTTGATCTCGAGGCCGGCCCACTACCTGGCTGTGGGACCCCGGCTCCAGTGTGAATAATTTATACGGAGTTTTTTAAGGGTTGTTTACACGTATTCGGTTCGGTCGATGATGTTGTCGGGTTTTTGGCCGTTTAGGTATTTTATCACGTTGTTTATAGCGGCTTTGACCATTCGGTTGTAGACTTCAGGTGTTCCGAAGGCCCCTGCTATCCATGGTGTTCCGAAGAAGTTGGGCAGCTTGTTTAGCTCTGTTTCCCATGACCCTTCTGGCTTAACCTCCCACCAGACATCGGTTGCGAAAACCACGTCAGGCCTTTCTCTGAGAAATCTCAGTAATCCGTCACGGTCGACGACTTCTGCGCGGCCGACGTTAACGACTATACATCCTTTTTTGAGCAGACGGAGGTTTTCAAACCGAAACATGCCTTTCGTATGTTTGGTTAACGGTGTTGAGATGACTAGGACATCCGCTTGAGGAAGAACTTCTCCGAGTTTGCCGGCGTCGAATATTTCATCCACGTTTGTCCGGGCCTTTCCCGACTTTGTGACGCCGATGACACGCATGCTGAAAACTTTGCCGACTTCAGCGACTTTTGCTCCGATGGAGCCCATCCCGATGACCGCCAGGGTTTTGCCGCTTAAGAGACGAAGTTGCACGTCTCTTTTAAAGTCACCACCCTGAACCTTTTGAAAGTAGTGACAGGTTTTCTTTGCGATGGAAAGTAGGATGGCCCATGTGTGTTCTGCGACGGCGTCAGCGTTCGAACCCATGTTACCGGCGACCATTACATGAGGTGGAACATGGGGCCATGGCAGGCCGTCAACTCCGGCCGAAAGCACTTGGATGAATTTTAGGCTGCGGAGCTTTTGAAATTCCTCCGGTTTGATCGAAATACAGATGATTACTTCAGCTTTTGGCTTAACCTCTTCTGCTTCAAGCGATTCTGGTGTGTAAACTTTTGCGAATTTGCTGAGGTCGCTGACCGCGTCTCTGTCAAGACTGACGTAAGAATAGACGACACGTTCTGTCATCCGCTGAATGTGTCTTCGGGCGGTGGGTAATAAACCTCTGCGACGAGTTTCCTCGAACAATAGATGCAATAAACCACAGTCTTCGCGCATTCCATCATGTATACGGCGCCGCAGCTACATTCGACTGTGACGTCGGCTTGGACATTTGGTTGTGATTGAAGATACGGTCTGAGCGGTTTGCCGCAGTATGCACATATCCGTGAGAGAGACATGACATCTCTCATAGTGAATAATCCGATGACACGGTCGTTTTCGGTGACGAGAAGTCGGCGTATTTTTTTGCGGTTCATCAAGTCTACTGCCTCGAGAAGGCTTGCTTCTATGTCGATGGTGATAAGCGGCTGGCTCATGATTTCTCGGGCAGAGGTTTTTGACGGGTCTCTACCTGCTGCCACAACCTTTGATACGATGTCTCTTTCCGTTATAAGCCCTTTCGGCTCACCGTTAACCGTTACGACCACGCCGCTTATTCTCTTTTCGGACATGATTTTCGCTGTTTCGACTATGGACGCGGATGCGTCCACCGTTATTAGCGACGTCTGAACAACGTCTCTTACCTTCCCCTGCTGCCACAACGCCTTTACCGGTTTACGGTTTGATAAAAGCGTTAACCACGCCAATATTTCGTTGAAAAAGGCTCAAATAAGCCGTGCAACCCGTCCAAATGATGGAGATTTTACAGGTTTCAGATGTTCACGGCAGTCTCGACGCGGCTTCGAAAGTTGCGGCTAAAGCCGTTGATTTTGACGTGGTGCTTGTAGTAGGAGACATCACCCATTTCGGAGCCGTTCCGCAAGCCAAAGTTTTGCTTGAAACTATCGCCAGCTCGGGTAAGCCTGTGATGTTTGTTCCCGGCAACTGTGACCATCCGTCCATGCTTTCATGGAAACCAAATAACAAAAACATCGTCAACATTCATCTCGAAAAAACAAAGCTTCAGGACTACGAATTCATCGGAATAGGTGGAGGAAATCTTTCTCCATTCAACACGTTGACCGAGTTTTCGGAGCATGAATTCGAAAAAATGTTGAACACACTTCAGCCGACGTCGCCTAAATTCATTTTGGTCAGCCACACACCACCGCATGGTGTTGACGCCGACTATGCAAGAGGGAAACACCTCGGCAGCACAGCCATTCGGACATTCGTGGAAAAAACCAAGCCGCTGCTGGTTAGCTGTGGCCACATTCATGAGGCGCGTTCGGTTTCAAAAATAGGCGAAACAACGGTCGTGAACGCTGGGCCGGCCAAGGACGGGTTCTGCGCCGCTATCGAAATTAAGGATGGAAAAGTCGTTGCTTCGCTTCTCAATTTGTGAGGCGTGTCATGGCCCGCAAACAATTCGTCGAAATTATCAACGTTGGCAACGAACTGCTTGACGGCAGGACTGTGAATACAAACCTTAACTGGATGTGCGGCCGCCTAACGGAGCTTGGATATATCGTTTCGAGGGCAACCGTTGTAAGGGACGACATAAACCAGATTGTCTCTGTTCTGAAAGAAGCGATGCGCAGAAAGCCTCGATGGATTTTGATAAGCGGAGGTCTTGGTCCCACACATGATGACAAAACTCTGCAGGCTGTCGGCAAAGCCACCGGTAGACGGCTGAGACTGTATCCCGAAGTTGTCGAAAAAATGCTTAAACGCTATCAGGAGTTGGCGAGTCAAGGAATTATCAAAGACCCTACCCTCACGAAGGAGAGGCTGAAAATGGCTCGTTTGCCGCAGGGCTCGCAGCCTTTAGAAAACCGTGTCGGAACCGCGGTCGGTGTCTTGCTCGAACACAAAAATGTCAGAATAGTTTGTCTACCCGGCGTTCCCAAAGAATTGATGGACATTTTCGATAACCAAATCAAGCCTCTGTTGGTGAGAGAATCTGGTGGAAAAAGCTTTGTCATCAGAAGCATTACGGTGGAGGGCTTAGTCGAATCCAGGATGGCTCCTCTTCTCGTCGATACCATGAGAAAATTTAGCGGAGTTTACGTGAAAAGCAACCCTAAAGGAGTTGAAAAAGTTTCCATAGTTGAGGTCGACTTCATCGCGGAAATGAAAGACGAGTCCAAGCTTCTTCAAGCTATGGAATATTTTAGAGAACGACTTGCACAGCTTGCTGAAACTTAAAACTTATAGCTAATTGGGCCCATGCCGTTTGATGGCTGTGGACGAGAATTTTCTACGTGCATGGCGCCTAATTTTAAAATCTCCTGAAATGTATCGCCGCGGCTTTGAATCGGGGATTTCTCTCCCCCCTCTTCCCCAACTCAGCATCTTCAGCCGTGTTTACGTTCTAGGAATGGGAGGCTCTGGAATCGTCGGAGACATAGTTTCAGGCCTGAAGCAGAGAGATTCAAAGGTGGTCGTCGAACCAGTCAAATCGATGTCCGTTCCGCCGAATGTTGGGCCAAATTCTTTCGTGGTGGTGGTGAGCTACTCGGGTAATACAACTGAAACTAACTGGGCCTACATCGACGCGTTTTCGAGGAACGCTTTCGTCGTCGGTGTATCTTCCGGTGGAAGACTTGCGGAATCGATGAAGATGAAGGGACTCGAAGTCGTAGAGGTTTCGAAAGGGCTTCAGCCGCGTTACGCCGTTCCCGAAATGGTAGGCGTGGTGTACGGCATTTTGACGCCGTTCGACGGCTTCAACCCAAGAGAATTCCTCAAAACAATTGACGAACTCGAAGCATATGCGAAAGATTTTGAAGACATGACTAGAAATGCGGCCGTGGAATTGGCTGAAAAACTGGTTGACAAGCCTGTCATCATAATCGGGCCCGAACATCTGTCATCCGTGTTACATCGGTTCAAATGTCAGTTGAACGAGAACAGTAAACATCCAGCATACTACGCCGTCGTTCCCGAAGCTTTTCACAACGAGTTGGAAGGATGGACCATGATTGAGAAATTTAGCTACGTTTTTCTGAGAAGCGGTTACGAGCATCCGATGATTTCCGAGGCTCTTGACTGGGCTGAAGAACATCTTAGAAAAAGCCACGCCGATGTTTTCCGCTTGTTTGTAAAGTCTTCAAGCCGGCAAGCCGAGCTGGTCAAGCTCATTTTCTTCACAGACGTCGTAACTGTGGCGCTCGCTAGGGCGAAGCACGTTGACCCATTCGCTCTCAAAACTATCCCGCAGCTGAGGCCTTTACTCAGAAAGTATCTTCCATAAGTTCTTCAAGAAGAGGAATTGACTCTATCTTTTCTTTGGTTAGGCATTGCCAGAGAATGCCGTATGGTTTGGAATTTCGCGGACAATTAATTATCTTTGTGTTTGTGAAGATGCGGTCAACCGGGACATCATAAGGCATGAATGGAATTTCCTGAACTATCTGAAGGTCGTGAACAGTCGTCCATATCGGTGTTTCATCAGTTATTTTTCCGAATGTTTTGAGTATTGCGAACTCGATTTCGGAATATCCTTCACCTTTGCCGATTCGCCATCCATTCGGCGAAACCGCAACACTTCCAACAACCATCAAATCAATCGTCGGCAAATCTCTGGGATGAATCTTTTCACCGTGTTTGAATGCACCAGCGATTGTCGCCGCCTCAGCTATCTGTAGGTGGCTGAGTTTCCCCGGCTTAACCATGAGAAATCCATGTTTGATTCTCGGCGTTGGCATTATGAGGGTTTTACCGTCTTGTAAAACGTTTTCTCGCACAGCCTTCTGAGGTGAGTCAGGGTTTACCTTAACAATTGATGCTTGATCGAACTGGCGGGAAGCTCGAAGTTTTTTCGCAGCTTCGACGGCTCCTTTGAAGTTGGGAATTCGCCCGATGACGGGTTTTGGAAATAAAGCTACCCGGCGTTGTTCAAGGAGATTCCAGATTTCGTGTCGAATTTTCTGTTTGGTTTTGTCTATGATGTCAGCTTGATTTTCGAATGGCTTTGATGAGTTCTTCATAGCTTGACTTGATCTCCTCGACGGCGGCTTCGTCTTCCAGGGTTGTGAGGTCTCCGAGGCCTCCACCAACCGCCACGGCCTTCAAAACTCTTCTCATGATTTTACCGCTTCTGGTTTTTGGCAGTTTCTCGATGAACAAAACACCGGAAGGTGTTGCGATGGGCCCATAAGTGTCGCGAACCCATCTGGTCAGCTCCTCCGCCATCTCCTTTCCACCTGTATATCCGCTTTTGAGAACAACGAAAGCAAGAGGAACTTCGCCCTTCACTTCGTCGGGGACACCGACGACAGCGGCCTCGGCAACGGCTTTATGCGATATCAGCACGGATTCCAGCTCGTAGGTGCCGATACGGTGTCCAGCCACTTTTAGAACTTCGTCAGCCCTACCAGCCACCCAGATGTATCCGTCATGGTCTTTCACAGCATAGTCTCCCGTGAAGAATAAGCCTCCAATTTTCTCCCAGTAAACTTGTCGGTATCTGTCGGGTTCTCCCCACATCCCTGTTGGTGGAGCAGGCATTCCTGGCCACGGCTGCTTGATGACGAGAAGTCCTCTTTCCCCGGGCTTGACTTCGTTGCCTTTTTCGTCGAGGACGTCGGCCGCGATTCCCGGTAGCGGTAGCCCGTTCGTCCCAGCTTTGAGCGGCACGAGCATCAATCCAGGTGTGTGGCTTATCATTATTCCGCCAGTTTCCGTCATCCACCACGTCGAGCCGACTGGACATCTTTTGTCGCCAACCACTTCGAACAGCCATCTCCAGGCAGCTGGGTTGATAGGTTCACCTACGCTGTGAATCAGCCGTAGTGTTGAAAGGTCATGCTTCTTAACAGGCTCTGAGCCAAATTTCATCAACATACGCACCGCCGTCGGTGTCGTGTAGAAGATTGTCACGCCATGTCGTTCAATCAGCGACCACCACCTATCGACCGCCGGATAATCGGGTGTCCCCTCATACATCACGATGGTGGCTCCTGCGATGAGTGGTCCGAAAACGATGTAGCTGTGGCCCGTAACCCATCCAATGTCCGCAGTGCAGAAATACACATCGTCATCGCGCATGTCAAAAATCCATTTCATCGTCGCGTTGAGGATCACAGAGTATCCTCCGTGGTCGTGGATGATGCCTTTCGGCTTCCCCGTTGTTCCAGAAGTATATAGGACGTAGAGTGGATTAGTTGATTCGAGGTGTTCTGGCTCAACGTAGACATTTTCGGGGACGTTTCGCAAAAGATCATGTATCCAGTAGTCGCGGCCTTCTTTCATCGAAACTTCGTTACCAGCACGCCTTACCACGATAACTTTTTCACAGGCAGGAGTCGCAACCAAAGCCTTATCAGCTATTTCTTTGAGGTTCACCAATCGGCCACGTCGATAGAACCCGTCAGCCGTGATCAAAACTTTCGCTCCGAGGTCGTTCATTCTGATTGCGAGGTTTTCAGCGGAGAATCCGCTGAACACAACCGTGAAAATAACCCCCAGCCGTGATAAAGCCAGCATCGAGATGGGAAGTTCAGGAATCATCGGCAAATACAGCGCGACTTTATCGCCCATTTTCAAACCGAAGCTTTTGAAAACGTATGCAAATTTGTTAGCTAACTTGTAGAGCTCGTTGTAGGTAATTTTCTTAACTTCCAACGGATTTCCGTTTGCGTCGACCGGCTCACCCTCCCAAATGTACGCGACTTTGTTCTTCCTCCACGATTTTGCATGCCTGTCGACGCAGAGATAGGAAATGTTTAGCCTTCCGCCGACGAACCATTTGAAAACATAGGGATATTCGCCCGGCTCCAGGGTTTTCTCCCATGGTTTGAACCATTCGATTTCTTTCGCTTGTGAGGCCCAAAAATCGACATAGTTTTCCACTGATTTTTTCCAGTATATTTTGTAGAAATCTATGTCGACGGCTCGGTGTTTCCAGTTAGGTAGTTCAATACGTTCATCGAAAGGTAGAGATTCTGACATGTTCGTCAATATTGTAGATTGCGTAGTTTATTTTTAAAGATTTGTTTTAGATATTCGGAGGAAAGACCATGAAACGTTTTTATGCATAGTCAAGCTTTGTGTTGACTGAACAGTATGAGCGCTGGACTGTTTAATTTTGTAGATCGCCTCGGCGTCGTAAATAAACCGTTGATTGTTGGATTTCCCGATACAGGGTTGGCGGGAGCCATCGCGGTTTCTTACTTAGTGGAACATCTAAAACTCGAAGAGAAAGGCTACGTTGATTCCCGTGAACTGCCGCCGGTGGTGCCGGTTAGAAGAAGCATGCCTAAGGAACTCATCAGAATTTATGATTCACCAAAGTTCGTCTCAATTGTTTCCGAAATTCCTATCCCTCCGATGTTCGTGCGAGATTTTGCAGAAGCGCTTGTGGATTGGGCTGTCTCGAAAAAAATCAGCTGGGTGGGGTGTTTGACAGGAGTCGCGGAGCCACGTCGAATCGAAATCGACGTTCCAAAGGTTTTTGTGCTTTCAATTAATTCGGTCAAATCCGAGGAAATCGCTAAATGGCTAGGTGTCGAACTTTTTACCGAAGGATTTCTCACGGGGGTTCACGCCGAAATCCTTAGAATGGGTGTCCGCAGAGGTGTGGATGTTGTTGTCTTGCTTGCACAATCTCATCTTAACTATCCAGATCCAGGAGCGGCGGCACAACTACTTACAGCATTTCCCAAGCTCGTCGGAGAACACGTTGACGTCAAGCAGCTTCTCGAAAGCGAAGAAGCCGTCCGAATACAGCTAAGAGACCTGATGAGACGAACGTCGGAAGCGATGGTTCAGAAAAGCCGTGAAATGGAACTTCCCGCCGTTTACAGGTGATGCGTGATGGATGAATCGCCCTGGGAATGGATTAGAAGAATTCAAAGACGGATGGAAAGAGAAATGGAGGAAACGATGCGAATGATAAAGGAAGCCGAGATGAGAACTGGATGCATCATGCCGTTGTACAACGTTACCGAGTCGGAGAGAGAATACGTGGTGACCGTCGACATGCCGGGAGTGAGGAAGGAAGACATCGAAATAGAAGTTTTCGAGAACGGCTTGATGGTCGAAGCACCATGCAGGCCCGACATTCCTTCCGGCCGTTACGGCAACCGCTACAGGCTGATGGTCGAGCTGCCCAGCGGGCTTGACACTTCGTCGGCTACGGCGAGATATTTGCACGGCGTCCTTGAAGTAAAGGTTTCGAAGAAGGGTGCGCGAGGGACAAAAATAAAAGTGGAATAGTTAAAAGAACCGTTGTACATTTTTTGATGGGTGAGCGGCCGGGCGGGTCACCGGGAGCTCCGGAGGAAGTTCCTCCCCCGCGGGAGGCGTCCACGGCGCCGCGAGGCGAGTGGGGAGACCCACGGCAACGCCGCAGAAACGACACCGCTTCACCGCGTTGACCATGACACGGGTAAAAGCCGTCGAGGAGCGGTGAAGAATGGTTGAAACGGGCGACCCGTGGCGGGAAAGGCCGCCGGGCTGTGAGCAGCCTCCCCGAAGCTCGGCGGAAGCCGATGAGACAAATCCCGCCTGAACAGAAGGAGGACTACGAGCCGCACACCCAGTTTTAACGCGTCAACTCGATGGTTGAAGCGCAGACGCCGCAGAGATACCGGCGATTCGCTAAAGACTTGGCCATTGATAATGGCGCGCTACAGATTGGGCAAGCGAGGCCCGAATAGTCTACTTCGAAATAAGCTCCGCACGTTGTGCAGAAATCTGTTTCCACTGGGTTCCTGTGGCGGCAGCTGGGACAGATTTTGTAACTATTCGAACGGATGACTTTGAGCTGAGGTTTGGCAACCTCCCTTGATGTAGTTTTTCGCGTCTCAACTGTTGGGGAACCTGGTGGGAGATAAGCGTGTTTTCGGGGTGTTAATGAGCGTTCGATTGGTGTGATTTTTGACGAGGCGTATCCAGCTGAAACCGCAGATACGAAAAGCAAAGCTGCCGCAACGTAAATCAGTTGAACTATTGGGTCTGCCGAACTTGGCATGTTGATTGCAACTTGTCGAGTAAGCACAAGAAAGTCGATAACCGCTACTGCGGCTAAGCTAATAGGTGAAATTCTGAACACCAAAATGTTGAAGATGCTTGTGGCAGACAAATAGAGAAAAGCTTCTGCCAACGAATAAATCGTCCATGTAATCGCTGCTATCATTAACGCTCCTTCAATGACTTCAGTTAACTCGAGGAGGAGGAAGATGTATGTTTGCAGGCCGAAAGCCCAGATGACGTAGCTGACCGATGCTTTATCACTAATCCTCGGCTTCAGCCGCCGCCAGCCAACTCCACGAAGAATGATTGAAGCAGGAAAAGTTACGAGCGACGGATAAAACGTAACGAAGACAGCTGGCGTGAAGTTCAGGGCATGAAACGCTGATAGTAGATATCCGGCTGTGAGTGTTTTCATATTTTTCATC
>JAWBKB010000006.1:0-81873 GCA_038831915.1 Candidatus Caldarchaeum sp. | reverse complement strand
AGAACCAGAAGATTCCACAACAACATAAACTCCAAGACAGTAAAGAATATAGAGGAGATAACAGCAGGAATAGCCCTAATACATAACCTACTCCTAAGAACCCAAACAAGAGAAGGAGGCGTAATACCTAGTTGACAGTACCGAGCGCCCTCTTCAGCTTAGCCTTCTCTTTCTCCGCATTCTCGATCTCCTTTTCTAACTTCTCTATTTTCTCCTTTTTCTCTTTCTCTGAACTCTTCTCATCCTTCTTTAAGTTCTCTAACTCAGCCTTCTCTATCTCAACTTTTTTAGCAAGTTCCCGAATTTGCTTCTGCATCGAAAGAAATGGCTTAATAGCCCGTTGTATAAGTTCGTCCCTGAAATGATAAAGATATTCGTAAGTCTTTGAATACCTGATTTTCATTTCATTTCCTTCAAATGGTCTTCCAGTCTTAGGATTATGCGGAACAATGACATACCTATCCTTGAATTCCACGTACCATTTTTTTACGTCTCTCCCTCTTATTAGGGGATAGATTAAGTCAGGCTCTATCTTTGCCGTAATCTTTTTGACGGATTTTTTCTGACCGCTCTCAGGCGGGTTGGTTATGATGAGGTTTCCGTCTTTATCCTTGCCCAAAATTTTAACAAAATAAATTTGATTAAATCCTGGATAAACGCCTGCGAAGGCTCTATATTCTGACCTTCCTAAGACTTTTCTGATAGCGCTGAGCGCCTTCGGCGTTGTCTGCATCCATGAACTCCCCGCGTCGTTAGCTTTTATCGGCACCATCAACATGTCATACCTATCAGTCAAACGAAGCACTTCGTCAAGCGAGACATTGGTCGGCATAGGTCCTCCACGCCTGTTAACCCAAACAACATGCCTAAACTCATAAAGCCGACTAACAGCCGACTCGCTCATCGGCTTCTCAGCAACCAAGGCCGCCGTCCTGTTGACAGCTCCCTCGAACGGATAAAGCGTAACCAAGTCATGAACAACTACTATCCTGCAGGTGTTGGCTATTTTAGTCCTGAAACCCGCTCCCGCCTGAGTCTTAAACAATGTGAAAGGCACCAGAAAACCATGAACACCACCATCCTTCAAGTAGAGGTCAAAACACCTAACGAAGAAAAGCATCGCCATATCTCTTTTGAACCTAGCTGTTCCAGCGCTAACAATGCCGTAATGTATCCATAGTTCCTTGCTGATCTCCCTGTAGGACTCGGGTAAATTCTCCCACGCTATCCAAGGCGGGTTGCCTACAACGTAGTCAAACCTTCCCTTCAAAATGGGTGCAAACGCGTTCCTAACTATTGAAACCCAGACATGGTTCTTCCCCTCGACCTCAAGCTTCAGAAAAACATCAAAAAGCTCACCCAAAATCTGCAAATCATCATCAGCCAAGTTAAACCTGCCCGCCAAAAGGCCTTTGAACTCCTTGATAGTATATCTATTGGCGACAGATGTCTTAAGAACGGACAAAACATCCGTGAGAAGACCTCTGTCAACCACCGACCTCGGAATCTTAAACACCCCAACACTGGTCCTCAGAACATACACCTGACCGCGAAGGTCTGCTGCGGATTCGACCAGAATCGAGTCAGCAAGATAAACGGGAATCTCTACACTTCCCTTCACGTACACCAACAGGTCGCCAACAGCCAAGAGATAATTCGTCCGAGCCGCCAACACAGCCAACGGATTCAAATCATACCCCACAACGTTGGCGAGAACATAGTTGACAAGCTGGTCAGTCAAATAATGGTTCTCAGCATACTTCCTCAACCTCTTAAGGTAAAGGATGAGAAAAGTCCCGGAACCGCAGGCAGGGTCCAAAACCCTCAACTCCAACGGCCTTAAAGGATTCTCAGAACCCATCGCCTCAAACCTATCCACAGTAAGCCCCATCTCATTCAGCAAAAGCTCCGCAAGCCAGTCAGGCGTGTAGAACTCACCCAGCTTATGACGGACATCACGCGGGATAAGGGACTGGTAAAGCCTCTTCAACAGGTCCCTAGTCGTCTCAGGTTCAAGATGCGGCGTAGCAGGCTCATAATCACCAAGCCTCCTAGCCACCTCAGCGACAGCATCGCCCAAATCACGGTCAAGAACATCCAAATACCATGAAAAATAATCCCCCTCAACAAAGTTAACAATGTTCAAGAGCTTTGAGAAAACACCCCCCTCTTCAAGCTCCATCAAAACCTTTCTCAACTCATCCACACCGCCCGACATGTAAGCGTTCTCCAACTCACCCACATACGACCTCAACCACTTACCGCCACCATACAGGTATGCAATCTCAGCAGCCAGCAACTTCATAACCAAACCATAATACGTGTGAAGCGAGAAAAGCAGAGCATTATAATCAACTTGTTTAGGAAGCCTATAATCCCTCACAATCTCCTTTAACTCCTTCAGCTTTTCCTGAGAGTAGCCAGTGGTCTGAGAGAAAAGCCTCAGCCAATCATCAAACAAAGCCCTAACCCTCCCCGATTTACTCGCCTTCAACCTCTCGTACAACAGCTTGACAAGCTTCCTCGCCTCATCCGACTGAGGCCCAAAATCCCTCACCAAAGAATCAACATCAAGCCTTTTCCTCTGAAGACCACGAAGAGCCTCAACAAGCTTGATAACAGTTTCACGGTTTATCTCATAAGGCCCCCTCAAAACCCACTTATCGCCAGAAGTCTTAGGGTCATACCTCAGAAAAGCAATACGGTCTGATAAGACAATCCCCAGAAAATACCGAAACCTATCCTCGACATTAGCCTCTTGGATTATGTAATTCACCAGCTGCTCCTTTGCCTTGGCCACATCGCCCTTGCTCGAAAGCTTGCCCGGAGCCTTGTACTCGATCAAAACATGACCATATAACGCATCAACTTTAACGCCAGAAACCAAGGTATACTCATACTTCCCCACCTGCGTAATGCCCAACGGCTTCAGAATTTTCTCCTCAATAACGCCCGAGACACGCAGCCTCAGATCCTCCTCTGTCTGAGATATCATCACAGCATGCTTGATGCTCGACAGCACATCATCTAAATCAACGTACCGAGCCTCCGACATGGCCGAAAAACATAAAACCAATAGTTAAAATTTGCTGCTCGAAGCCCGAGACATCTACCTACGGCTTGCTTTGACGCCCCTTATAATGCTGGGAAGTTTTTCCAAGCTTTTCTCCACCGCCGTGCCCGTAACGACAATGTCCGCCCCAGCCTCCGACACCAAGGCTGCGTGTTCCGCTGTCTTTATTCCACCGCCTACAATCAACGGGATTTCGATGGATTGCTTGACCGCGCTTATCGTTGAAGCAGGCAGTGGTGATGGAGAGCCGGAACCTGCCTCGAGGTAGAGGAAACGCATACCGAGGTATTGTGCGGCCAGCCCGTAGCAGACAGCCACCTCACGATGGTTTGGCGAAAGAGGAAGCACACGGCCCATCGCCGCAACGGTGCTCTCATGACCGAAAACAACATATCCCATGGGAATCGCTTCGAGGTTGAACTCTTTCACCGTCAACGCGCCTTGAAGCTGAGCACCCACAATGTAATACCAGTCGACGCTGTTCAACAAACTCATAAACCAAATGGCATCGGCATACCTGCTTATCGCTTGAACGTTGTTCGGAAAGATTAACACCGGAAGCTTAGTCCTCGCCTTGATGGCGAGTATGTATTTGTCGAGATGTTCTTGAGTGTGAAGGGTTGAGCCGCCTATCATCACAGCGTCCGACCCAGCCTGCTCCACAGACGAAGCAATTTCAGCAGCCCGGTCGATGTCAACGCTAATCGGGTCGATCAAAGTCATGTGAAGCTTTTCTCCAGACACTATCTTCGACACGAGGTAGGATTCAACCCTGCCCAGCTTCAACCGTCTTCTCTCCTCTCGTCACCATGTCATACCATTTCGTGTAGGCGTCGACGGTGCTGTAAGAAGGATACCAAGGAATGTCGGCTGATGCTTTACAGTTTCCACACGAAACGGTCGCGTTTTCCTGTCCTTTCTCATGAATCACCGTGACAGCAACAGCACCGCAGAGCGGACACGTATAGACCTTGGGAAAAGGTTTCGGCGTCTTCTTGATGATCTTTCTGCGTTTTCGACCCATCGCTTTTCAAGTAAAATTTAACAAACACGGTGCATTTAAACCCGATTGGGTTGCCGAAAACGAAAGAACTCGTCAAGAAAAAGTTTCAGCTTGCAGTCGTTACACTTGACTTGAAATTTGGAAAACAAATCACCGACGAAGCCCGCAAACGAGGCATCGAGGCCAAACTCTACGAAAGTCTGGATAGAGTCCCGCTATCCACCGACGCAGTCGTCGTAAGACGCAACGAATATGATGAAGTTTTGTCTGAAAAGATGTTCGTAGCAAACCTTCAATCTTCGCCACGATCAATCGTCGATAAAGCCATCGAAACAGGTTACAGAAAGAAAAAAGTGGCGAAAGCCACCGTAGTCATAGACCCGGGCAAAAAAACAGGCGCCGCTTATTTCGCCGACGACATTCTGCTCCGAACCGAAACTTACTTCAGCAACGAGCCGCTCATCGACGACGTTGCCGAATTTTTCTCAAACCACCCGGATGCGCAGCAGCTGGTTCTGGTCGGCGAAGGAGCTCCCGATTTCCGACAAACACTTATTGAACAACTGGTCGAAAAAATTCCGGGACTTTCAACGGAGAACATCATAACCGTTCCCGAAAGGAATTCCTCTAAGCTCGCAGGGGGAAAAGACGAAATAGCGGCCACGATAATTTCATGGACGCGGAGAAAACAGAAGAGGATATAGGGTTTGGAGATTACAGCGGGAAAGACCCTATTAGTTGATGGGCCTGCAGCAGTAAAAATCATCAGCGGGCAGGCCTCCATATTTGGATGCAGGCTAAAACAGGGAAAAACATACGTCATGCGCCCGTGGAGAAGATATCCAATCTACATCGAAACAGACACCCGGCTTGAGATAACGCTTGGAGCTGACGCTAAAACTTTGACTGTAGAGGAGGGAAGCACAGTTCAAGGATGGCGCGAAATCGTGGAAAAAACCGGCCCCGGCAAAGTCATAGCGGTCTGCGGGAGAACAGACAGTGGAAAAACTTCGCTGACGACGTTCGCCGCCAACTATTTAGTGGAAAAATACGGCAAATGTGTCGTCGTAAGCCTCGACCCCGGCCAATGCTACTTCACATCGCCCACTGTTGTAGGCGCTGCATTCATGAATGAACCTGTTCACGACCTCGTCAACCTGAAACCTTTTCATCAAATACCTGTAGGCTCTCCTTCAGCCGCTGCATGCGCGACGAGAATAGCTGAGGCCGCGGAAGAGCTGAATCAAATCCTGCCTGATGACGCGCATGTGGTTATCGATGTCGATGGATGGGTTGACGGCGCCTTAGCGATTTCGCACAAACAACTTCTGTTAAAGACCATGAACGTGTCGGCCGCTGTGGTTTTAGGGGAAAACACCGAGGAACTTGTAAACGCCTTAGAACAGGCTAATGTCTTAGTGGTTAAAGCACAGCCGTCAGCTTATGTTAAACACCGAGACCTTGCCGAAAGAAAGAAGACCCGCGAATGGCTTTATAGAAAATCGCTTGGCGAGCTCACCTTAAAACATGTGCCAGCTTCTTGGGTTCGTCTCGAAGCTGTCTGCAGAGAAATCGACCCACACACGCTGTATCGCAACGCCGCAGCGGCGATACTTGAAGCATTCAACATAAAGATGGACGAAACCCTCGACGCCGAAATAATCATGAGCAAGAAAAGGTGCGGAGTCATCTGCTACCTATATGATTCATCAAACCGATACAAGGGTCTTGGAATCTTCCTCGGAATGAACAAGGAGAAAAACTTCGTCAAACTGTTGACAAAGGTAGAATCTGAAATAGCTAAGATAAGGCTGGGAAGACTCGTTCTTTCAGAGGAAGGCGATGAAATTGTTCAGCTAGATTAGCTTTACAGGCCTAACGATTTTCTTTTTGGAAAGTGGTTGGGCGTTGGCGTAATGGATAGTGGTGACATCGCCTTCTTTAAAAGGCCCGTAGCTTCGCAAATCTTCGCCGACGAATTTGGGAAAATCCTGCAGAAAGACAACCAGCTCCAGCTTCTCCTCCTCTTCAGTCATCAATAACTTTGGACTGCTCAAACTGTTCTTGATCTTGTCTTCGTGCTGGGACAACGTCTGAGTGATTGCTGCGAAAGTTTTTTTCTCGAAAGGAAGCATGTTTTCCACAGATCGCTGCTCTAATGCGGCTTCCATCAGCTTGTAGAAACGTATCCGTAAGAAGGATTCGAGAAGGCGCGTGATCATTTCGATTTCCTTATTTTTGACAAGCGTATTGGGAGAGTCTTTCTCGCTGAGGCGGATTTGACGGCGCAGTTTTCCGACATAACTGGACAGCTCTTCGAAGAAGTTGTCGGGAATTGCCTGCATTTTTTCGTCAGTTCTTTCTTGGTTCCACAGTTCGAGCAACTTTTCGTAAATTTCCTCCATCTGTGATCACCTTAGTTGACCGAGTTTTATTCATTAATCGTCGTCGCCAGCCCTTTACAGGCGAAAAACACAGCGGCGTAGGCCGGTAGCTTCACAACCTCATGGGTAAACGGTCCATATTGTGTTTGTTTGAGGGTTATGCGGGGCGAATGTATGATTTTGACCTTCAGCATAGGTTCTTCGGGTAGAACAACGGTGTCGGTTAAAGGGTCAAAGCTTTCTAAATCATTCGGGTCTATTATTGCTGCTTTGAGGCCTGTTTTTCCGTTTAACGTGTCAGCGAGGCGTAGAAGGCGGTGAACATCAGTCGTCACAACTGTGTCAATATGCGCAGCGAGGTTTTCAACTGCAAGGGCCACAAAATGCGCGAAATCTTGAGGCCTCTGTATCAAATCCCACCTAGGTTGAGTAGACCAGTAAGCGGCGACAGTTTGCAAATTTTTAAGGTAACGCGGCGTCAACGACTTCCCAATTTTTTCAATCACGAGGTTGTCCTGTTCAACGAGTCTTAGCAAGATGTTTTTGATTTCTCGTGTTGCCCTTCCCCGCCAGCCGGGATCGGAATAACCCGGTGAAGAATTGTCGAAACCGGTGAGAAGACCGTGCATACGAAAGTCCATGGTGTTTCCGGTGACGTAATCAACTATTTCCTGTCTAGCGGCACGTTCTAGTTCGAGAACGTCATCAGCGGGTATCGCCAAATGATAGCCACGATTACCTGAGAAACTTAAAGTGAATTCATTCAATCCTATGTCATTTTCCATAAAATCGATGAGTTTCATCATCTCCTGTTTCGTTGTGTTCAAACAAGTTTCACAGACGAGGCTGACTTCAAGGACTTCGCGGCCGCATTGTTGACATTTCGAAGTTTTGTCGGAAAAGCGGGTGCTACATGAAACACATATGAAATAATCGTGGGTTTGCTTGCAGGACGTGTTAAGATGGTCGGCGTCGATGTCGAAGATCAATTCAGCCCCCAGCCATCCTTTCTCCTCCATCGGTGCTTCGGGATATTGATAGATAGCGGCAGACCTGTAGACGTGTAGCGGTGCTTCCTTCACCAACGTTTTGTGCAATTCGTCAAAATTGCGAAATGAAAGATGTCTTACCATGATTTTTTGGCCGAATGGAGTGTATCCGAATTCGCGTTTCTCCATTTTTGAAGGAATAAAAGGGTTAACATAGTTTCTTTCGTAAAAAAGCTTGAAGAATTGCTGAACGAGTTGTGCGTCGCCTGCTGTTCTGAAGCTCATTCCGTAGCCTTCAAACGACTATAAACTGCGTAGAAAGCGACGATGATAAAGCCGGCGACGATAAACCAGTAGGAAGAACCGAACAACAAATCGACAAATTGCTCAACGGTCATGTCGTCCACTCGAAGGTTCAGCCGCCCCGTAATAAATATAGCGAGATGGGCCGGGGCGGACTTGAACCGCCGACCTCTGCCTTGTAAGGGCAGCGTCCTACCAGGCTAGACCACCGGCCCGTCAGCAGCTTAGCGTTTGATTTCTCGTCTCTTCCAGCGGAGGTTATAGCTTCGGCATTTGCGGCATTTAACCGCTGTTTTAGCATTACGCGCTCCGCATTCTCTGCAGATTTTGACCAGTAGCCGTTTGCTTTGTGCAAGCTGTAGTAGAGCTGGGTCCCTGATCGGCATACCTGTTGTGGTTTTGTTTCGGCGTATTTATAGGTGGTGATGCCGTGATTCGAGTTCGGTAGGTAATCTATTTATTGCACTAAAGATGTATGGTCAGCCGTAGCGGTGAAAAGGTGGTCTAGATGGCGGAGAAACAGATTACTCCAACTGTTTTGGTCGGCAAAAAACCTGCGATGAGCTATGTGCTGGCGTGTCTAACGGGCTTCCAAAGCGGTTCGAAGGAAATCGTGGTCAAAGCCAGAGGCAAAGCTATCAGCAGAGCTGTTGACGTCGTACAAATAGTAAAGAACCGTTTCCTTACGAACATCGTTGTGAAGGACATCCGGCTCGGAACTGAAAAGATAACAGACGAGCAAAACAGAACAGTGAACGTTAGCACCATCGAAATCGTGCTCGGAGCCTCGTGAGGGGCTGCAGATGCTCGTTAGGTGCGTGCGTTGGAGTTCCCAGTGTGTATCTTCGACCTCAGAACCGGTGTCCTCTGCAGCAAATGCGAGCGGAAAATCCGCGAAGGAGAGCTCACTTCAGACGACCTCGAAATAATGCGGCTGCTGGTCGACCTCGAGAAAAAGTTCCCTCAACTTTCTTCTCTCGTTTATTATAGAACTCTTAAAATCGCTCCATACTTGTTTGTTTTTTTCATCGATAGAAGTCTTTCCTCACTGTCAAAATCTGTAGAAGCAGAGTTGAGAAATGCCTTGTCTGAGAAGACCGGTTTAAAGGTACGTTTGCTGGAGATTCGGAAAGATTTGAACGCGTTTCTCCAGAATTTGGTTGCTCCCGCACGGGTTTTGACCGTTAACAAGGTCTGGTTACCGGACCAGACGACCGAACTTAGGGTTTTGGTGGATGATGAAAAGCTTTTGACGGCGCCGTCATCGGTTCTGTCGGAAGTTGTGAAAAAAATGATGAATTTGTCCGTGAGCTTTGATTTTCAGAGAAAAGTTCGTCAACCTTACACGCGTTCAGTGGGGTGACTGTGTTGCTGGAGCCGACAATCAGGCAGCATCTGAAGAACCGTGTAACGGCTAGAGATGTTGTTCCCGAGCTCGATGGGCGACGGGTCAGCTTGTTCGGATGGGTTCATGAAATTAGGGATCTTGGTAAGCTTGTTTTCGTGGTTTTACGGGATGTTTCTGGAATTTGTCAAATCGTTTTCAGGATGGATGAATTGGCAGAAACCGTGAAATCCGCTGTCCACGAGTTGACGAACGAATCAGTCATCTGTGTATGTGGCGTCGTAGTTAAACAACCCAAGTCAAGGCTTGGCGTAGAAGTCGTGGCCGATGAGATTGAAGTTCTCTCGAAAGCCGTTCCCAAGCTGGAGTTCGACCCCACCGGAAAAGTCAAAGCCGGCATGGACGTGAGACTTCGATATAGAATACTTGACCTACGCAAGCCTGAAGTCAAAAATATTTTCATTGTTGGAAGCGAAGTTTTAAAAGCGCTCCGAGACTTCTTCTATGAGAAAGGATTCATCGAGGTAAGAACGCCTAAAATCATCGGCACCGCTACAGAAGGAGGTGCGGACCTTTTCGAAGTCAAGTACTTCGACCGTTCGGCTTATCTAGCTCAAAGCCCGCAGCTCTACAAAGAACAGCTGACCACGGTGTTTGAGAAAGTTTTCGAAATAGGGCCTTATTTCCGCGCTGAGGAATCACATACTCGACGGCACATCAGCGAATTTACGTCAGTTGACATTGAGCAAGCGTTCGCCGACATGGAGGATGTTATGCAGGTGCTGGAGGAAGCTGTCGTTTATGTGCATAATAGGCTTCGGGAGAAATGTGAGCAACATCTAAAACAGCTTGGAGTCACGCTTAAAACACCTAAACCGCCTTTTCCACGCATAACTTACGACGAAGCTCTTGAATTTCTGAGGAAAGAAGGTGAACCCATAAACTGGGGCGAAGACTTCGGCACACCACATCTCCGAAAACTCGGAAAAAAATTCACAAGCTATTATTGGATAACTCATTTTCCATCAGCGATCAAGCCGTTCTACATCGAAGGAAGCCATGACAACCCTGCTGTCTCAGAGTCTTTTGACTTCATGTTTCAGTGGCTGGAACTAGCTTCAGGCGGGACACGTGTATCCGACTACGATGTCTTGATGAAAAAGCTGGTCGAGAAAGGCCTAAACCCCGCCATGTTCGAAGATCATCTGAAAGTCTTCCGGTACGGTATGCCTGTTCACGCTGGATGGGGTTTAGGGTTTGAAAGGTTTTTGATGGTTTTGACGAGGCGTACTAACATTCGGGAGACTGTGCTGTTTCCACGCGACAGATTTAGGCTGTCTCCGTAACTTTCACCGGCCTGTGATATTGTCTCTGCAAATAAATCAGAGGTTGCTCGTCCGAAAATATTTTGACATCTTTTACAGTGCCGAGGATGATTTGGTGAGTCGACATTTCAAAGCTTTCCTTTACATCGCAGAAAAGCGCCCCAATCGAGCCGTCAATTACTGGATATTTCCCTGATTCGATGTGGTAGTTGATCCTTTCGAAACGTTGTTCATGCGGAACATAGGCAAAAACATCCGATACATGTGACTGTTTTTCGGAAAGAAGGTTTACGCAGAAACTATGCGATGTCAAAACCGTTTTACACGTTTGCGTGGTTTTCTCCAACACTATGAGGATTGTGGGAGGGTCTAAGGTCACCGATGTAAAGCTGCTGACCGTCATGCCGTGAGGCTTCCCGTTTGCCACGGTGGTAACCACTGTGACGCACTGCGGCACTCGGCGCATGAATTCACGCATTCCAAACATCTTTGGGCCCAGTTTGCTAACTCTTATTTTAACCGTGACTACGTCATTCTTTTACAGTGAACATGGTATGGGTGGAGGTCATGTTCACCTCGGTCAGCAGCCAGAGCCGTTTGAAAACTCTGTTGAAAAAGTCTTCCCGAGCTTCTTCGGCTACGCTGACAACTACGTCCCACATCCCAAATAGTTCATGACCTTCGAGTATTTCGTCGATAGACATGAGATATTTCTCCCAGAGACGAGGAGCGGACGGCCGCCTCATTTTGATAAAGATGTATGCGCATTTTCTTCTACTTGATGCCCCTTCTTTCTCAAACGAGAGCCCTCCTTCGTTAACTATCAAGGTATTTGTGTCGACTACTCCGTGGGTGCGCATCGCGTCAAGAACGCTGTTGAGATGTTTGAGTGATTCGGCGTTGACTTTGGACAAAACGTCGTAGGGACCCCAGATCAGGTAGCTTTCTTCAATGTTTTTATCGGTTCGGAGGGATGATAATGTTTCGATGAGTCCGCTACGGGTTCCAACCGTTCCAAGAACGAATGCTTTCACAGGTGTTTTCGCATGTCGAGGGTATATTAGCTTTCGTGAAGGTTCATAGCGTATGACGCGGCGCCGAGAAGAGGAGCGTCGGAACGTAGTGATGTAAGCTCAATTTTCGCATCAAGCATGCGGTATTTCGCAAGAATTTTAACAGGTTTGTACAGAGTTTCATATGGGTGGGATAAGGCTAGCCCACCGCCAACCAATACAATTTCAGGGTCGAAACAGTTAATTACCGAGGCGAGTCCAGCCGCGTTGTAGAGTGACATTTTTTCCAGCACAACAACTGCTCTTCTGTCCCGCTGTTTAGCGGCTTCAAAAATTTCACGCGAAGAACGCCAGATTTTTCTCCCGTGGATAGAATGAGCGAGTTTAGGAAGACCTGTGCCAGAACACAGCGCTTCCCAGTGACCGACACCTCCACATCCGCACTTAACTGATGAAAAAGCGTCGACGACGATGTGGCCTATTTCAACCGCGTTTCCCTCTTTGCCTATGAGCAAGTGGTTATCCACGATGGCGCCGCCGCCTATGCCGGTGCTCAAAGTGATGTATACAAGGTTTTTTACATCTCTTCCGAGCCCGAATTTTTTCTCCGCCCATGCGGCTGCGGTGCAGTCATTTAGCATCACAAAATCACCTCTGTGATATTTTTGCACGATTTTTTTCAACTCGATGTCGATTCCGCCAAGGTTTGGTGTCTTCACAATCTTGCCTTCAGAAAGAGATAGTGGTCCTATTGTCGCGGCTCCGACTGGAGTATTTTTTGATACGCCGCTTCGGTGAAGAATTTCAAACGCTCTCTTCAGCTGTTGACTGATCTCCCTTTGTGTCGCGGGAGTTGAAAATACAAGTTTTCGAATAATGGCGCCTCTCGAATCGACGACGGCCAATCTGGTGTAGGTTGCTCCGATGTCAATCGCTACGGCGTCCACGGAATATCAACGTATTTGCCCGGATTAAGTATGTTGTTTGGGTCGAAGACCTTTTTTATTTGTTGCATTAAACGAAGCGTTTGCAGCCCATTGTGTGCGGCAAGTTGCTTGACCAAGTCTTTCCTCTTTTGGAGCCCAACACCATGTTCTCCAGTCACAGTTCCGCCCACTTGAACAGCGAATTCGACGAGTTCATCCACTGCTTCTTCAGCTTTCCTCACATCATCTTCGTTGTCGGGGTCGTAAAAAATGACTGGATGAATGTTCCCGTCACCTGCGTGGCCGTTCATCGAAATCGTTAAACCATATTTTGACGAAAGCTGCTTAACCTTCTCCAAATAGTCAACTATCCTGTGAATGGGTACGCAGACATCTTCGACGAAAACTGCTTTCGCGAGAAGTCTTATCGCGAGATACATGGTGGCCCGTATTTGTAGAAGTTGTTCGGCCTCTTCTTCGGTTTCCGCGATTTTGATAATTTTCGCATCATTTTCTTTTAGAATGGATGTCACTATCTCCTTCTCTTTTCCGCTTATTCCTTCGATGTCCATCAGTAACATGGCTTCTCCTGCGGGTAGATTGGTCCCATGCATTTTGTTGGCCGCCTCAAGACCTATGCGGTCAAAAAATTCAAGCATCCTGAGAATTAGCCTGTTTCGCCTAATCTCGATGATGGTTTCGCCTGCTTTTCTCCAATCGTCAAAAACTGCGTAGATTCGGTGAACTTTCACATCGGGTATGGGAGCAATTTTGAGCCATGCTTCAACTATCACTCCAAGTGTTCCTTCGCTTCCAACCATCAGCTGAACAAGGTTGTATCCAGCACGATTCTTCGCCAAAGGCTCGCCGAAAACAACCACATCACCCGAAGCAAGTACAACTTTTACCGCGAGAACCCAATCCTTCACTGTACCGTATTTAACGCAGCGTAAACCGCCCGCCCCTTCAGCGACTGCACCGCCGACGGTGCAGAGGAAACTGCTAGCTGGGTCTGGTGGAAAAAAGAAGCCGTGCTGTTTGAGCTCGTTGTTTAACTGGTCGAGTACCACGCCGGCTTCCACGTGTGCATAGTAGTTGACAGTGTCGATTTTCAGAATTCGGTTCATGTTGGAAACATCGAGTATGATGCCATCGGATACAGCAGCCCCCGTCAAGCTTGAACCAGCTCCCCAAGCTGTCACTGAAATTTTCCTCTCGTTACAAAACCTGAGAACTTTTGAAACATCATCCACGCAGGTCGCTTTGACAACTGCTGAAGGTCTGCGAGAAAAACCACCCATATCGTTCGAATATTTGTTCAAGGTTTCAACATCGGTGAACATTTTTCCCACTCCGAGTAACTCAGCCAAGTCAGCGATGTCCGAACCGCCAACCATGGCATCGCAACCATGCTTCTCTTTAAAAGAATTTACCGCTTTCTCAAACGATTTTTAAAGACGTCCATAAGCTCAGAAAAAGTTTCGACCGAAGGAGAAATTTTATATCTCTTTAACTTCGTCAAGAGTTCCTGATCCTTTAGCTGATCTGGGAACAAGGTCCGCTGAAGATATGAAGACAACGCTGTCACGTTTTTGGGTTTGCGGATCTGGGATGAACAGCTGAAATCTATGATCACCGGTTTGCTATCTGTCCTTATGATCACGTGGTCTGATGCATTGGTCAGCTGACCATGGTCGAGATGGGCTTGGTCGAGGATATAGGCTTGTTGAAACACCTGTTCCAATACGTTTTCAACCGCTTTGACATCCTCTGTGGCTAAGAAGGAATCGAAATTCTCTCCCTTAATGTATTCCATCACAATGATGTTAGGCGACCAACTGTACAGTGTTGGCCCGACACCTAATTCATTAGCCTTGAGGAGGCATTTGGCTTCGTGGTGCATGTTTTTGGCGGGGGAATCGGTGCGTAGGATTTTCAAGGCGACGGGTTGGTTGTCTAAGAGGCCGAGGAAAACCATCCCTCGAACGCCTTTACCGATAAGAACCGGCGTATAATTCGCACCTGCTTCGGTCAAGGCGATGTGCGACACCTTGTTTCGCCGCAGCTCCAAGAGAATTTCGTCTATCCTCCGCTGGTCGCCTGATGGGTAAGCCATCTTCGAAAGGTCTAACGCACCACCGATAGACGTCAAAGATGTTAGCTCAATGAAACGTAGTGACCCACGTAATGAGGACATGCTCTCACAAAATCTTCCAGAAACAGTTTCTCCTCCTCCAATAAATCGGCTTCGGCAACTTTGATGTCAGAATATATTTTTGCACGCTTTAGGTGTGGTTTGAGCTTTTTAGAGACAGATGCTTTGTCCATGTCGATAAGCATTTTGAAGGTCTCAGTCGCGTCGACGTGTTTTCTAGCCAACAAGGAATAGAGCCTGTCTTTCATTACCCAGGGATATGCCAGCAACTCAGGTTTTTTCAGTTGTTCGTCGATGAAATCAACCGCGTTGCCGCTCCATATAGGCGGCCCTCGGTTGACAAATACTCGGGGTAAAGATAATGTTTCGAGTTCAAAGGCAAACACTCCACGTCTGCTGTCGACCCATCGGTCGGACCTGATCACTTTGAATCCAAACACTTCAAGGCTTTTAGCAAATCCCTGCATACTTTTGTTCAACTCGCCCCATAATACGTCTGGAGGCTGGTCGGGAACATCAAACAAAACTATCAAAAAATTTCTCCCCTCCACAAGGCTTTTCAACGATGTTTTGTCGAAAAAATAGCTTCGCGACGGCTTTTTCAGGAAAAGCTTTGTTTTCATGATGAAGTTAGACAGGGATGTTAGGGAGACGGCTGCTGCGGCGTTACGCTTAGGGTCTACAGGGTCTGGAAAAATTAACGGTGATTGATCGTGAACCCCGTTGAGGCTGAGGTCTACAGGTGGTTTCCATTTCAACACCTGTTGGAGCAGTTGTTTGAATGAGCTAAAATGTATGATAAGGAGTTCGCATAGGTAGCCGCTGAAGCCGCGAAACCTGATTTCACCGCCATAGAGCCCGTCGTTTATGAGAAACGCTTTTAGAAGCCTCACTTCATCCCTTTGGTCATCTGATAAGTGCTGGTTTACGTAGCGGGTGTGATGGGGAGTCCGGTCGACTGGTGTAACCCATCCTCCATATTCTGCATCGTAGCATGGAACTATGTTGACCCGAATTCCTTGTACAAAACCTTCGACGTAGGGGTGGTTGGCATATCGCAAACGATACGCACCGTTTTCGTCCTTAATTGCTTGAACTCCTTCCTGCACAACAAGATTACAGGCTTGGTCAACAGGTACATCGCTGCGAAAATGTATGAAGATGTCCGCTTCCTCCCTGCCCCTGAGCATGGTTCGTTTAGCCAAAGAACCTTCCAAGGAGACTTTTCCAGCTCCGAAAACCGCCTCTAAACGAGCCACGAGACGCTGGGCAACGTTCTCGGTTTTGGCAACCGTTTCCGGTAATGGTCTAAGCTCCTCTCTTACCTGTTTCAAAACATCATCCAAATTCGTCAAAGATGTTTCACCGCCAAATCAGAGTAAACAGGCCCGGTCGAAGTCAGTACGCTTTTCTTCAGAACAATCTTTTCAACGTTTTGTTTGCCGAAATACTTGTCAGCGTTTTTCGAAATTGTCTGCAGTAGAGAATTTTTGTTCTGAATGAATTTCACACGGCAAACCGTTAGATGAGGCACGAATTTCTCATCCTCTAACCGTAGGCGAGAAAGATTTCGCTTCAGAAACGTGTGAATGGTTTTTAGTTCTTCGGCGCCAGTTTTGACACCAACCCAAATAACGTTTATGCGGCCGCCGCCCGGGAAATATCCAGCTCCGTTAAATTCGACTTCAAACGGTTTTAACTCGATTGAATTTAGAGCTTCTGAAGCTAGAGCGACTGCGTTTTCGTCGATTTCGCCTAGAAATAGCAGTGTGATGTGGAGATTTTCGCGTTCAACGGGCTTCAAGCCGGCACCTCCAGTCCTCAGCAACTCATCTTGGAAACCAAGCAAGTTGTGTATGACGTCTTGATTGGTGACTTCGACTGCGTAAAAAGCCCTAACCAAGAAGAAGACGCCTCCGTTCTTCAGACAGTTTCCGAGCTATTTCATCGGCTATCTTTTCAGCTTCATTCTCTCGGTTATAGACCTTCCAGACATGAGCAGGCCTCCAATCTGCGTAAACCTCGTAAAAGTGCTGAACGGTCCTCTGAATTGCTTCGTCTGTTTCGATTTTTCGGTCGTATGAAGGTTGTTTAAACGCGGTGAGTTTTTTCCGAGTTTCCGTATCAACATTTACAACAAGGATTAAATCAGGTTGGACAAAGACGTTAGCTCCCAATTCTTCAACCAATTGGTAAAACTGGATGAATTTTTTCTCGTCGATTACCATGTTTTGTTTTTTCGATATTAGGGCGAACCCATATACAATTGAGCATAGGTTGTATCTGTCGATGAAAAAGAAATCAGGCTTCTTTTCACTGATGATGGCTTTAATTGTTGAACTGTCGTCTGATGTGTTGGCGAGAAATAGGAGCATTCTGGTGAAAGGGTCGGTTTCCGGTTCGTTTCCATGCTGCAGGGCGAAGACACCGGTGGCCGAACTGCTTGGAGTTTTGTAGGTTTCAACCTTGTGTGCTAGTTGGGCGAGCTTTTTTGATGTCATCTGCATTAAAGTGGTCTTGCCCGAACCGTCTACCCCTTCGAAGACGACGACAAATGTATGGTTCAACATCTGAAGAAAGGTTGAGCGAATTTTTATTAAGTGTTTCAAGACGAAAGTATAAAAACATCGGGGAGAAAGAAGTGATGGTGATTTAGGTGCCCGTAACTCTTCGTGTGAGAGATGTTATGGATAAGAAGGTCGTGGAAGTTGATGAGAACGCAACGATTGCTGAAACAATCAAAGTGATGATGAACAATGATGTGTGGTCGGTTGTAGTCACGAGGAACAAACTACCGGTAGGGGTCGTCACTGAAAGAGACATTATACGACGCTGCATTGCGAAGGGATGTGCGCTCACAATGAGAGTGGGAGACATTATGTCTTCGCCTATTGAAACAATTAGTCCTGACGCGACCATTGGGGAGGCTATGTCAAAGCTGGTCGAGAAAAACATTCGTCGGCTTTTCGTTGTCGAAAATGGGAAAATAATTGGAAGGGTTACCCAGACGGAGCTTTTCGAGAACACGCTTAACGTGATGATGGCGTTATCAGCTCTCAAGGCACAGCTTTGAGCTTAGTGGCTGAAGCCCGCGCCGTTGTCCACCCCACGGAAAACGAGGAAAAAATAATTCAGGCTTTGCTTAACATTTTTCCCACAGCGAGCATCTTGCGAAATCAGGGCCATGTGGTGGCCAAAATAGATTCTTTGAAAGGGCTGGAAAAGCTTCGAATGATGATTCGTTCACGGCGGATTCGCACCACGGTTCGTAGCCTTCTTCAAAAAGGCAGGAGCAACGGACGAATTGTTTTCTATCTGAACAAGCAGGCGGCGGCGATCGGGAAGCTTTCTTTTTACGAGAAAGGCGAAGTGATGGCACTTGGGCCTATCGAAGTCATCGTGGAAACTACTCAACCAAACGAGCTGATAAACTGGCTGACGGAATAAAATTAACGCAACGGGACTACGTAGATCATAAAGTCCTCGGCTACATAGGATTCGGGAAAAACAGCTCGTGCCTCGATCAACAGCAAATCCGTCTCCTCATATCGAGGGCTGATATGGAAAAGATAAAGTCGTCTCACGGAAGCTTTCGCAGCAGCTATGGCCGCGTCCTCAGCCGTTGAATGGCCCTCCTCCAAGGCTTTGGCTCTTAGCTTGCTTTCAAAAGTCGCGTCGTGGATTAATACGTCGGCTTGCCGCGATGCTTGGACAACGGCTTCACATGGACGGGTGTCGCCCGTGTAAACAATTTTTCTCCCCGGTTTGGGAGGCTCCATCGCTTCATCAGGCGTTATCACACGTCCCCCGAATGTAATTGATTCACCTCGCTGTAGCCGCCCCCAGAGAGGTCCGCGTGGAACACCCAAAGAATCAAGGAATTCTTGCCTCATCTTTCCCGGCCGTTCATCTTCTTTCAACACATATCCGAGTGAATAGGTTGTGTGGTCTGTTTGGAAACAGGATACTGTTACGTTGTCGATTCGAACAGTGTCTCCTGGCTCCATTTCGTGCCCGATGACTTTGAAGGACAGGCTGCCGAACTGAGGTCGGAGAACTGCTTTGAGGAAATCAAGTGTTTGATGCGGGCCGTAGATGTTGACTTCTTCCTTTCTCCCGTTCATGGAAAGTGTGAAAAGCATTCCGGGAATCCCAAGGACGTGGTCGCCATGTAAATGGCTTAGGAATATGTGAAATCCGGGCTTTAGTCCGATTCCGGCTTGTAGAAATTGTCGTTGTGTGCCTTCTCCGCAGTCAAACAGGATGAGTGACGACTTCATACGCACGGCTACTGCTGGTAAACCACGTTTCTTCGTCGGCATCCCACCACTTGTGCCGAGAAAGACCAGCCGCATTTCACTCATGAACAATCACCACGACACGCCGCGTCAAGCTTTTATGAACATACAAATCGAAATACGCCTCATGCCTAAATCCTTCACACGCATCGATTAAATCGCTGTAGTACGTGGTTGGCACAGTCACAGCTATTCGAGCCTTTTGGTTCAGAATGTTCAACACCTCCTCGGCAAATCGTTTGAAAAGGGTTTTGAAAGACATTCCGGCAAGTGTTGCAGAGCGGCCGTAAGGTGGGTCGGTGGCAACGGAGTCGAAAGCCTTCCTGAATGGAAGATGCCGTGAATCCGCCTGAATCACGTGACATGTTGAATGACTGTAGGTTTCCACGTTTCGTTTCATCCCTTCAGATATCCATGTTTTGAGCTCAATTCCAACGGATTCATGTCCCATCAAACCAGCTTCGACAACCACGGCGCCTGAGCCGGCGAAAGGGTCCAAAACTTTTGAGCTATCGTTTAACACTGAAAGATTGACCAGACAGCGTGCGAGCTTAGGCTGTAACGCTGACGGAATTCTGAACGGCCTTATTCCTGCCTTTCTGTCGGCGAAGAAAAGTTTCGGCTTAGAAGCGATAAGCCTTCCTACAGCTACGTGACCAGCGGATACGGCTGTTAGGAAAGTTACTTCAGGGTTTGATAGATTTATCCTTAGATGAGGTAGCTCCGAAAGTATGTGTTTGGCAATTTGTTTTTCAACTTCGACCGAATGCACATAAGTTTCACCAAGCTTCACAACGGATACTTCAAACGTGTGAAAATCTTGGCAAAGCTCACGCCAGTCAGGCCGAAACGCCAAGTCCTCGGTTGAAACTCCTTGAGCGATTAGTTTTGCCGCGGCTTTTGTGTACGCCGCTCTGAACACGATTTTTTTAGCGACTTCATCACCTACCTCCGCCACAGCGATTCTTTCATCAATTATTTTGAAGGATGGATTGGATATGTAGATTGTTAACAAATGCTGTAGCTCTGCGGCGGAAAGAGCTGGGTTTTCTCCGGATAGTAGAAAGAAAACCGGCAACCCCATTAACCGAGGTGAGAAGCGATTAACCCAGCTACTGATGCGTAGGCGAAGGGGTTCGGAACGGTGTCAGTTGTCATCACAACGTTTGCGCCGGCTGCAAGAATTTTTTCAGCCGCTGACTGGACGAAAAGGCCGTGAACAGCTACAACGATGATCTTCGACGGCCTAAATTGTTTCAGAAGTTGGATGGCTTTGACGATGGTTGTGCCTGTGCTTATGACGTCATCAACCACAACAAACTCCCTATCGAAAGGAACGTTTTCAGCAGACACGGTGACTTCGCCTGTCTCAGGATTTCTCGAAGTCTTCACGACGCCGTAATCAGACTCAAGAACCGATGCGACGGCTTCAGCCATTTCACTTCCTTTTTTCCCAGGCGAAACCACGAAAGGCTTCTCAACACCTGCCTGAATGACATAGGAGGCGAGCAGCCCGCTGCAATCTATGTTGGTCAGTTTGACTGGGGATTCTCTTGCAACCCATGGTGAATGAATGTTGACGGTCAGAACTTCGTCGATTCCCACAGCCTTCAAGCAATCAAGTAAAATATGCACGCTGACGGGCTCTCCTTCGAGAAATCTTTTGTCCTGTCTCGCGTAGGCGAAATACGGGACCACGGCTTTGACCTTTTTTGCTCCTAATCCCTTTGCGGCTTCGGCTAATAGAAGTAATCGGAGAAGGTTGGTGTCCTGAGGTGGATGAAGTCCTTGAACGAGTATCACGTCTTCTTGGTCGAGGCGTCCGAGAATTCTTACATATGATTCGCCGTCGGGGAAAAATCTATCGGCGACATCCACCGCTTCAGCGGAGGTAAACCTCGCAATCTTCTCGGCAAGCTCCTTCGACGCAGGGCCTTTTACGATTTTCAACGATTTATTTTTCCGCCTTCGGCTAATTAATTGTTACTTGTTATGTTGTTGGTAAACGCTTATATAACTTCGGCATGCTTTTGCCCGCATGCAGGAAAAGCTGCAGCAGCAAGAAATTGAAGAGCCCTATCTTCCAGTTTGCGAAGCGACGCTGATGCCGGTTTCCGACGAATACACCTACATCCACCACAACTCCATCCAAATCGGAGTTCTCAAATACATCGAGAAGGCTCCGTAGATGAGTTACGGCTTCGACGAATTCGAATCCAAGCTGGGCCAGTTCATCTATACGATGGTGATGTATGAAAGGCTGCGAGAATATCTCATCGACAAGCTTAAGGGAAAAGAACGACTTTCAGTCAGGTTAAACCTAGGAACAGACAAGCAAGGCAACCAAATTTTTATGGACGTGATTTTGACCTCGGTGAAGCCGCAGCTCCTCGTGAAAACCGACAAGACAGCAGAACCCTCGAAAAAATCTTTCGTCATGGTTTTGTCAAATCACAAAATATCAGGTGAAAACAGTCAGATAGCCTCTGAGTTGGAGAAGCTGGTATTGGAGAGTTTGAAATGGTGGCACGGCTATTTCGGCGACAAAGACCGTCTCATGCTAAATGAATGGATGTCTGAAAAAGCGGAAGTGCTCGACGCAAACGTCGTGGGAACGTTGGCTGAGATTCCCGTCGCGAAATTGGTGGTCCCCCCGTATCTCGGAACTTCGCTCACCGAAGAAGAATATGAAATACTCGCGCAGTTCGCTGAGATTCTTGGACCGGTCGTGGTAAGACCTCTCGAAAACGGGCTATTCGAGCTTGTTAGCGGTGTCAAGCTCTTCAACGTATTGGTTAACAAGCTTGGCTACGATAAAATCAAGGCGCTTGTGCTTGAGGTTGACGATGTTAAAGCTTCAAGCATTAGAACGGAATTCGAAGAGAAAACCGAAAAATTTGTAAAAAGCATTCTTAGCAGGTGAACCGTGCCAGGCCTTCTACGGAAAATTCAAGGATTGTTCACCACAGCTCCTCCCAACTATTCAGCCTTTAATGACAGAATAGCGGCGAGCGGCCTTCCCAGCAGAAGAAAACATATCAATTTTCTGCGAAACCAAGGCATTTCAGCGATTATCAGCTTAACTGAGGAGCCTCTACCCAACAGCATAATCGACGGCACAAACACAAAATATTTTCATTTTCCGCTTGATGACCACATGCCAGCAGACCCTCGCAAAATCGCCGAAATCGTCAAAACACTCGAAAAATTGCTGGCCGACGGCGAAAAAGTTCTGGTTCATTGTTTGGCCGGTATAGGTCGAACGGGAATGGTTTTGACAGCTTACGTCATGGCTTCGGAAAAAATCGGGTGGCGGCAGGCCTTGGATAAGGTTAGGAAAATTAGGCCTGGTTCGGTTGAGCCTGGACAGGAAAAAACCCTCATTGAATTCGAGCGTTTGATTAAACTTGGCTCTTTATAAGCGAAGCTATTTTGACGCCTATGCTTGGAACCTTAGACAGTTCTTCGACAGAAGCGCGTTTCAAGTCATCTATAGTCCTATAGCCTGCGTTGAAGAGATTTCTGGCACGAACCCTTCCGACGCCGTGAAGCGCGACAAGTGGGAGAAGTTCTTCCTTTACACCGTGTTCAACCCGTGCGGACAACACCTCAAACTCTGTCGTCAAATCCCTTTTTCCAACGACTTTCATTAGCTCCGAAGCCGAATAAGCTATCCAGCTCGCCCGTTCACGCAACACAGCCAAATCACCCGGCTCAACACCAAACCTTTCAAACAACTCTCCTTCACCCGTCTCTTCTATCCATGCCTTCAAAAAAATTGCTGTCTTCAAAGAATCGAGAAACAAATCATAGTCATCTGGTTCTTCACATGGGTCGGGCACGTCGAAAAACTGGTCTCTGTTTTCTTCCAAGAACCTTTCGAACTTGTGAGTTTCGATTCGTTTCATAGGGACGGATGGAACTTCATACGCTTGGCAGACGACCTGCAACAACCCCAAATCAGTTGCAATTTTCGGCCTTTTCTCGCAGATGTTGATAATTTGTATCGCGGTCAAAGGGTCGATGTAAAGCTCTGAAACCCTGCGGCCAAGCCGAGTAGCTTCAAGCAAATCATCATGGAATATGAAACCGTGCTTTTCCAAGAATTCCACTATTGTTTGAAGGGATTTACGGATGAATGACGACCCGAATTGATAAGAGAGGAAAGTTGCTCCGAAAAATTTGTCAAGCCCTTCAAAATCTTTGATGCTTTCTGATGCGATAACGGCGAGTGTCTGAATTCGGAGATGTCTTTCGCCGGCTAGCCTTGACCAGATTCTTTCGGGCCTACCTTTGACGTATTTTTCCATGATGAGTTCAAATTCGTCGCTGTTACGCGCAATGGTGATGGCTTCGCCGTAGCTGTCGAAATTAGGTCTCCCAGCCCGGCCGCAAAACTGTTTATATTCTGTCACTGAAATCGTATGCATGCCCTGGCCGACCTCATATCTTCTCAGCTCGGGTATGATGACGACGCGAGCTGGCAGGTTTACTCCCGCGGCCAGCGTCGGTGTCGCGCATAGAACTTTGAGGAAACGTTTTCGAAAAGCGGTCTCTATCTGTCTCCTGTGAACGGCACCGAGGCCTGCGTGGTGAAAACACGCTCCCTGACGAAGTAAAGAAGCCACACGTTCGGTAAACGCGGACGTCTCTGTCGAAAGCAGCAGCTCATCGGAAAAAAGGCTCAACTGCTGCCTCTCCTCGTCGGATAAAATATCATATTTGGACAGAACGCTCGCCGCCTTTTCCGCGTACTGTTCCGCCTTTTTACGGGTGTTTGCGAAAAAGATAACCTGTCCTCCGTCAGCCACAGTTTCCACCATTATGGACAACACAGGGTTGTATTCGTTTTCGGGAATTTTCCGCCGGCTCTTATCGCTATAAATAATTTCACCATCATGATAAACTCCTTCCCGCAGGGGCACAGGCCTCCAGTCGAGTGTAACCAATTCGGCGTTAAGCCATTTCGCAAGCTCGTCTGCGTTCGGTGCGGTGGCGCTGAGCGCTAACAGCTGTGCCTTCGGGTTACGGTAACGCAGCCTTGTCAAAGTCATTTCCAGTATAGGACCTCGTTCTTCGTCTCCAAGCATGTGAACCTCATCTGCCACAAGCAAAGACACATCGTCCATCCATGCTGCTTTATGACGCATCAAGCTATCCGCCTTCTCGTTGGTAGCGATGATCACGTCGTATGACGCAAGCCAAGGGTCGGCGGAATCATAGTCACCTGTGCTTGCGACGACTTTGAATTCATGCCCGAGAAAATCGTTGAATTCTTGAAGTTTTTCAGACGCTAACGCCCTCAAAGGCGTCAAATACAAAACTTTGCCGCCTTGAACTAAGTGCCTGTATGCTGCCATCATGGCTATCAGGGTTTTGCCCGACGCCGTCGGAGTCGCAACCATCAAAGGCCGTCCGTCAAGAAGACCTTTCGCCAGAGCTTCAGACTGAGGAGGATAGAATTCGACGATGCCTATACGTTCAAGAGCTTGGCGTAGATACGGCGGTGTGTCAGCCGGCGTTCGAAAAGTCTTCATGTCACCTTGTAGGCTCCTGTCCGCGGGGTGAAAACACGGCCTTCAGTGATAAGCCTCGTCAAAATCCTCGTGATTTCTTCGTCGGACAAACCTTCCTGAATCAAAGCAGCGCGAAGTTCCTGCTCAGCCGCGTACCCGCTCTTTTCTTCGAATTTCTTAATGGTCTCGACCACGAGCTTCATCTTTTCCCGAACGCTTTTCGGCTTACCGGTCATGATAACGTCGATGTCGGGCTTTCCTGTTTCGATGTCTATCCCGACTTCCTGCAAGCTTCGCTTCATCAAAAGAATCGCGGCTGCCGCATCTTCTTCGTCAGCGGAGTTGCGGAGCCGAGATCTTGCATGAGCCTCTGTCAAACGTATCAAGGATTCGAACTGTCTCGCAGTGATGCTTACCGTTGATGTTGTCTCGTATAGGGAGCGCATCTTGAGGTAGAATTCTTCGAGGAGTTTCAGGGCTTTGCCTGTCACGACTGGCTCGTGTCTTTTGGCGTAGGCGATGTATTTGCGTAGTAGGTCGGGCGGAATGGCGGGTGGTTTTTCGGGCTCGCCGACCTGGTGAAGGGCCGAAATATGTGATGAAATTTTCCTGTCGAGGTCGGGGTTAGGCTCGTCACGCAGCACAAAAATCAAGTCAAACCGCGAAAGTATCGTCATGGGTAAATTGACGTTTTCAGCGAAGTTTTTGTACGGGTCGTAACGGCCGAACGAGGGGTTCGCGGCTGCAAGCACAGCGGTCCGTGCGTTCAAGGTGGCAACTATGCCGCCTTTTGCAACGCTAACCGTTTGCTGAGCCATCGCCTCATGAATGGCCACTCTATCGTCAGGCCTCATTTTGTCGATTTCGTCTATACAGCAAACACCCATGTCGGCGAGTACCATCGCACCGGCCTCAAGCACCATGCCGCCCTCTTTTTCTCTTAGCACGGCAGCGGTCAGTCCAGCGGCAGTCGAACCTCTCCCCGAAGTGTAGATGCCTCTCGGAGCTATCGAGGCCACATACTGTAAAAGCTGACTTTTCGCCGTGCCAGGATCTCCGACCAAAAGAATATTAACATCACCTCTAACGCGTAAGCCGTCCGGAAAAACTTTCGACCGCCCGCCCATCAAAAGAAGTAAAATGGCCTTCTTGATATGGTCGAGACCATATATAGATGGAGCGACTGACTCGACGAGTTTGTTGACTATGAACGGGTCTTCCGCCATTTTTTTGAAGAGTTTTTCATCTTCGGGGGAAATCTGGACGGCCTGAGGTTCTTTGCTCGCGGGCTCGATGCTGACAGCGTCAAGATAGATGCGGAATGTTTTGAGAGGACCTTCACCTGCTCTTTCCTGCTGAGATTCAACAATACCGACACCTATGACACGGTCTCCTGGCCTGACGATGTCGACCAAATCGTCTTTTAGCCGCATCTCTATCACCCGCGGAAGCTGGCCTGGAGGAAGGTCTTCCGGCTTCTCCTGAACGCCGATGACCTGATAATCTATGTAACTGGATTCTTCAGGTATGAGTTCGAAGCTCGGACGCTTACTTCCCCTACATGTTCGATCTATGCAAGCTTCAGGTGTTAGAAGTTTTTGAGCTGTCTGCTCAACCTCTTGAGTTGAACCACAGTATCGACATCTGAATACACCGGTTTTAAGAATTGGCTTGACCGCCGAAGCCTTCGACACCATGCCATCGATCATCACCAGTTTCCGCAGATGCTCAGACCGAACTTCTCTAATCGAAGTAACTGTGGGAAGAGAAACTATTCTCGCAGTAAAAGTCTTAACAGTGCGGGCATATTCCGGGTCTTCAATCTGCAGCTGCCTATAACAGGCCCGGTTCAACACGTTGTAAAGAACTGTTGGCTTGTTTACCAGCTCCATCGCAAACTTCTCATCGAATTTTATCAAGTCGTTGAAATCGACTGGAATGCTGCGTCGTTTCTTTACCGCTGATTCCCGCAAAAGCTCGCGATATTTTTCAGATTTAAAGAAAAGAACCAATCTCTCTTCCAAAGGCTGCGACTCCATCAAACATCACCCTTTCTTGGAGCCAACGGCTCGCATCCATTCGTCGACGACTTTAAACACCAGCCGGTACAGGGCCTCTTCTTCTGGGGTGAGCTTGCGAAGAACATCGCCTTCTAACCTTTTCGCGGCCAACATCATGACCTTCATCATCCGCATCGTCGCAACATCTAACAACCTTTTTTGAATGTATTCATCGTCTGCACTGCGGGACATTTCGGCATAGAAATGTTTCGGCAAAGGCTGTAGGTCAGATGGGTTGGTCTTTTCTCGCCATTCTACCTGCATCAACTGAGTCGACAGAGACGGCTTAGAAACGTATTCGGCGAAGCCATGTGAAACAAGAACATCCGCAACCCAGTTCCAGACGTTAAGCACAACACCTCTCTTCAAGTCTTCGAAGTTTTTTCCAGCGAAACTGAGCGTCGGGATTTCAGTGGTGAGAACGATTTTAGAAACTGAATGGAGATAGTCGAGGGCATTTTCCTCGAATATTTCGGTGACGCGCTTAGACATCTGACTTTACAGCCAGTCATTCATACTTAAACATAGTCTGCCAAAAAACGACGATATTTCAGGGTTGTTAACGTGGGTAATATATTTTTATCCGGACGAAATTCTCCCAATTGAAATTGAAAATAGCTGTCGTAGGGCTCGGTGTTGCTGGTTCGTACCTTGTTAGACGTCTTTCAGTGGAACATGAAGTGGTTGGTTTTGAGAGGCAGCGGCGTGAAACATTTAAAGCCATCTGCGCTTGGGGGACCTCTCGAAATCACATAAAAAAGCTTCTGGACACTGTCGAAGTCGATTTTGATGACTACGTGCTTCACATCGGCGAAAACCTCATTCTTGACAACGGCAAAAAATCTTCCTCCATTCCTATGAAAGGCCTCTGCACCTATGATAAAGCCCGTCTGGAGTTAAACATGACTCAGGGGTACAAGGTTTTTTACGGAGTAACGCCGACGGTCGAAGAACTGTGTAAAAAGTTTGACTTGATAGTTGACGCTACTGGAATTTCAAGAGCTCTCCTACCTCCTCCCAGAAACGATGAAATCGTTCCGTGCTTCCAATATCTTGTCCGCTACGAAGGACGCATGCCCTACGAAGATTTCTACGTCAAAATATTTCCCAACTGCGCTGGTTATCTATGGTATTTTCCGCTGGTAAACGGGGATGTTTACGTCGGTGCGGGACATGTTGCAGGCGGCCACGTGACAAACGTGAAACAATTTCTATCACAGTACGGGGGTAAACCCTTTACGCGTTTCGGAAAATCAGTTAGACTAGCTCCACCGGAAAATCTCCTTCCCTTCGCTCAGGGGAAAGTGGTCGGTGTAGGAGAATCCATAGGAACTGTTTTTCCAATGCTAGGTGAAGGAATCATCCCAAGCCTCGAATGTGCTGAAATCTTCGCCCAATCATTAACAGACACCTACAAGTATGCAGATGAAGTTCTCAAGACCTTTAAGGCTTTTTCCGACATGTATAAACTGGTTAAACTCCGGCAAAGAAACGAGCTCAGCTTCACCAAACACCTTCCACTTATCCTGAGATGCTATAGATACATGAAAAGCCGGGAAGAAAGATTCGGTCTAACGATACGAAAAGAAGACTTGTTGCTGATTCTCAACGCGTAGGTAAGGTTTATAAAAAGCCCGGAGCCACCGATGTCAAGGTGGTTTGAACTAAAGCTGGTGTGTCGAAGTTGTGGTTTTGAATATCCGAACGAGCTTCGAAACCTCTGCGACAGATGTCTTGACGCGCTTGATGTGGTTTATGAAGACATAGAGGACGGGCTTCGGAATAGGTTAGCAAACAGCACTGTTCGGGGTGTTTGGCGTTACGCTGAGCTCCTCCCAGTTGACAAAAGGTTTCGAGTTGACATCGGAGCCGGTGGAACACCTCTAATTCACGCCAAAGAACTCGGAAAGGTGTTGGGCGTCCCAAACCTGTACATCAAAAACGACACCGTCAACCCTTCGTATTCTTTCAAAGACCGGCCGGCTTCCGTGGCTGTTTCAAAAGCCAAGGAATTTGGATTGAACATTGTTGGATGCGCATCGACGGGTAATCTTGCATCAGCCACTATGGCTCATGCCGCCGCAGCAGGTCTAACAGGATTTGTACTCATGCCGGACACAGTTGAGCTTCCGAAAGTCAGACAGGCATCAATATACGGCGGAAAAGTTGTCCTAGTCGACGGAACATACGACGACGTAAACCGTCTCGCGTATTTGCTCGTCGACTCGGCCCGGGTCGGAATCGTGAACGTCAACCTACGGCCCTTCTACGTCGAGGGGTCAAAAACCATGATGTTCGAAATTGTTGAGTCGCTGGGCTGGCGGGCTCCGCAGCACATAGTTGTTCCCATGGCGAGCGGCGCGTTGTTCGGTGCTTTGCACAAAGGTTTGAAGGAGTTTGCGGAATTCGGTGCGTTGCATTGTTTTGACACGGTTTTTCATGGCGTGCAGCCGACAGGTTGTTCACCCATAACCTCTGCGTTTGAAAGAGGAGCGACTGAAGTCAAACCTGTGAAAAAACCGGAAACCATCGTGAAAAGCTTGGCGATCGGAAATCCGGGCGACGGACTTTATGCGTTATCGGTTGCGAGAAAGACTGGTGGAACATGTCAGAAGGTCGATGACTATGACACTGTCGAAGCCGTCAAGTTACTGGCAAAATTCACGGGAGTCTTCGCGGAACCGGGCGGTGCCATAACAGTGGCCGCGGTCAAGAAAATGAGGGAAGAACATGTTATCGACGCCGGTGATGAAGTGGTCTGCTGTGTCACTGGAGCCGGGTTCAAAGTTGACGAAGTTCTCGAACAGATAAGCGGCCAAGCCTACGTGGTTCCCGCACAGCTTGACAAGATAATCGACGTACTTGAAGACAAGCAGCCCGTTTCGCATTAGGTCTTGAAAACTTTCTCAAATGGCTTCGTCGAATACACCACCACTACCGAGTCTCTGAATTTTTTGTTCGGCACCATGATGAGACATTCATCTCCTGAGATGATTGTCCGTGTCAAAGTTATTTCAGTTATAACGCCGCGTTTCCCATCTATTTCGACTTCGCTTCCAACGTTGATGCGTGGGTCTAACACGATGGATATCCCAGCGAAAATATCGCTGACATACGGTACGAGCGACAAAGCGAAGAGAAGACCAAGTGCACCGGCGGTCGCGAGAACACCGACGACGAATTCGAAAAGCCGCCAGAGATAAGCGATGTAGCTGAAGTAAACCGTCGATAACAGCACTACTGCGAAATACAAAACTTTACGCGTCTCCTGTCTGAATTTGCGTTGGAGAAAGTAGCGTAGAAGGGCGATTAGAAGCAGGAAAACCACTGAGGCAAGCAATGTTCCGAAAATTTCCTGTTCAAGCATGCGAAAAACTGCGAAAATGTTGATTTTACTTTTTCATCCGCTCAGAGCTCAAGATCCCTATCATAGTTCAGCCTGGTCAGACTCATCATCGCATATGGTTGAACGTCGATGGAAATATTATACTTATGCTCACGATGAGCTCCAGAAATTTGACGCAAGCTTCTCCATGAATTGCATGACTCTTTTCCAGTCCGGGTTTTCGGAAACTTTGTAAACAAATGTTGATTCGTTAACGGCGTAGCCTGTTTCGGCGAGGAAATCCAAATGCGAAAGTGTTTCGAGTAGGGCGAGCCATTTCTCTACCGGCGGCAGACTATAGTAACTTCCTTTCGACCATTTTATTCGAGTCGCTACGTCGGTAGGTGTTTTGAGACCCTCGTTAAGTGCAGCCGCCGTCTGAGAAAGTCTTTCATAGTGGTGGGCGAAGATTTCCTTAACACGGTTTCGGCATGTTTCAAACAACAAGCCATGCGATGGTAGAAACCTGTTAACGTGGAGCTTCGCGACTTTCACCACACTGGACAAATAACTAGAAAGAGGACGGTATCCCGGGATGGGAACATAGGCGACGTTTGACGTGTCATCGCTGAGAATCAAGTCGCCAATAACCGCTTCACGTCCGTTGCTGAAAACTACATGGCCCGGTGTATGTCCGGGCGTTTCGATTACGACCCAGCTCTTCAACACGTTCTCATCCAAAAAACCATCCGGTGTTGGAAAGTTTCTCAGAAACTTCAACGCATCACGTAAAGCCGGAACATCCTCTTCATTGAAAACTATCGGGAACCATTCATCGGCTCTTTGCGCATAACGAAGAGCGATCGACTCATTTCTATGATAAAACAGGGGAGTCTTCATCTTTGTTTTCAGCAGTGCAACTCCCCCTGCGTGGTCTATGTGTAGATGAGTCAATACGATTTTTGTTATCCTGTATGGTTTGATAGCTAATAGCAGTTGTTCGGCTGTTTCGGCATAGCCCGTGTCCACCAGTACATATCCATCTGTTTCGGGAAGAAGAAACGCTCTCACAGGCTTGGAGAAGTCATGTCCAAGCTCTACAACTATGACTCCGTCATCGGTTTCCCAAACTTCACGCAATCCATTTTCGAAACTGTTTTTTCCGTCTTTTAACTTTCCACGTTCTTTAATCATAAGAGGTCATCTGATTTTGTTCCGGCAACGCTTTTTCGGAAAAAGTAGTAGAACATCGTGATGGCCGATGCGTAAAGTATTCCGCATAGGAAGAAGGGCGCGGACAGCGAAACGTTCTCCATCAAATATCCTCCAAGCGGAGTTGTCAACGCATTTGGAATACTCCATGTAATGGTTGATATGCTGGATGCGGTTGCGCGTTCGTCCGGGTTGATAACGCTTAGTATTAAAGCGGTGATGAGCGGGTTAGCCATGTTCATCAACAACGCTCGAAAAACATAGAGAACGCTCACCACTGTGTAATCTGGTGACAAGGGGATGAGTACAAGCAAAGCTGTAGAGCTCATCTGAGTAGCAACTATTGTCCGAATCGCTCCAAAACGGTCAGCTATGCGGGGAGCCAGTAGGAAAGAGAATAATAGCATAAGGTTGGAGATGCCGAAAAGGGGAGCCAGTACATCCTCCTCAACGCCGAAACGCAGAAAAAACCAATAGGAAAAAAGAGGTATGACAAGCCCCGCGCCGAGAGAGACCAGTGAGTTGACAATCCCGTATTTTGTCAAAACTTGTATCGATTGATTTGAAATCACCATTCGTCTGTTCTGGACTACCTTTTTGTCTTCAGCCAGTTGAAAGATAACGAGTGCGACAAACGCAAGAAACCCCGGCAAAGCTATCAAAGGCCTGTAAGAATCTAGCTCACCAAATCCAAAACCTGTTCTAAGCATCGACGGCAATATTCCCAGTAGCGAGGAGACGACGAACAGAGCTGAGCTTACCGCGGCGTTTAGGCTGAACACTGCATTTCTTTTTTCGGAAGAAACCGAGTTAGCAAGCCATGCTGAAAAGGCCGATGAACCCATGCCAGAAGCTACTCCTAGAACTATGCTAATCAAAATAAGATGCGCAAAATCTTGAACTAACGCATAGAGAATAAAGGAAGCACCAGACAAAGCTGACCCGAGCAAAACAAATTTTTTACGGCCTTTCCTGTCGGCGTAAATGCCAAATGGTAGTGAGGCTACGGCGCCTGTAAGCTGGGCCGCGGCTATGAGAAAGCCGATTTGCACACCGTCCAAACCGGTTTTCGCGAAATAGATGGGAAAGACTAGAGCCATAACTCCCATTTGAAAGGAAAGGAGCGCTTGGCCAGCTATCAATAGAGATGAATTTCGCCCGATTCCGACGAAGTAGGAAAATGTTTTCGAAACTGCGTCGCGGAAATAATTCAAACCACATCCAGAGACGTGAGCCGTGTTTTATACCTGCCACGCAGCGTTCGCCACTTTCAGACATCTCTCATTTTTTATTCAGGGAAAACAACATGTTTGACGACGATGCCGGTCTTCAAACATGAAGAAAAACTATCGCCCGAATATGTTCCGGATAAACTTCTTTTCCGTGAAGGAGAAATGCAGCTTCTCATGTCTTTTTTTTCGTCTCTTTTGACCGACGACAAGCCTTTTCATGTTCGTGTTTATCTTTCGGGAGCCGTCGGCACGGGTAAAACAAGCCTCGCCAAACTTTTTGGCCAAACTATCGAAGACAAATCGAAGAAAATAGGCAGAAGAATCCGGTTTCTTCATGTTAACTGCCGGATACACAAATCACTTTACACGATTTTGCGGAAAGCAGCTGAGCAGCTGGACATCGACTTGCCGCGGCGTGGTTTCTCAGACGAAGAAATTCTCGAAGTATTGGTTAATTTTCTCAGCAGTAACAAAGTTCGGCTAATTCTTTGTCTTGACGAGGTTGAGGCTTTAATCGCTGAGGAAGGCGCGGCTCCGATTTATTTGTTAACACGCAGCGGAGAAGACATCGAGGAAGGAAGCTTGCTTTCCCTTTTACTCATATTTCGTGAACTAGATTTTCTGGAGCGACTTGACATCCAAACTTTGAGCGGGATGGGTGGGAGCAACATTCACCTCAACGAATACGATAAACAGCAGTTGTTCGAAATTCTCCGCTACCGTGCTTCAGAAGCTTTCTATAAAAACGCCATATCAGATGAGGTGCTGGAATTTCTCGCCGAAGCGGCTTCTGAGCGAAAAGACGCGCGTTACGCGATTGACCTGCTTTGGAGGTCGGGGAAGTTTGCGGAAGCTGAAGGAAGCGACGTAGTCACCGCTGAGCACGCGAGGAAAGCTTTGGCCAGCGTCTACCCCACAATCCGCAGGGAAAACCTTTTCTATCTTTCGCGCGATGAAAAACTCATTCTCCTAGCAGCCGCTCGTGCACTATCAGTTAACAAAACGCAGGTCACGGCTGCTGAAGTTTTCCAACTCTATAAACTCGTGTGCGAAGAGGTTAGGTCAGAGGCTAAGGGTTACACGACTTTTTGGGAAACGCTTCAACAGCTTCAAGAACTTGGATTCCTACGTTTGTCGGTGAGAAGCGAAGGCTCCAAAGGGAGAAAAACATACGTCTACCTACCGGGTATCCCAGCTGTTCTTCTGGAACAGGAACTTCTGAAAGGCTTCAGCCGGAACCACGGGCCCTCTGCTTTCTAGACTCACCTGTTTTGAGGAATTCAACATCTTCGCGGCTCAAACCAAAATATTCGGCCATTTTTTTGTCTCCGTTGGCGACAATAATCTTTACAAACGGCAGTATCTCGGTTTTTGTTTTTCGCCGCGAAACATGAAGCTTAGCAGCTATTTTTTCGGAAATTTCATCAATCTTCTCCCTAACAGACTTTGTTTGCGCCAAAAACCTAATGCTTTCAGGATAGCTGAATTTGACGTAACGTGTTGGTGTAGTTTTACGCGAAGCGGCTACGCCCGCCGTCATCAGAGCTATCGCATACCGAAGATAATGCCATGCCTGAGTTCGATTGATGCGTTGAAAATAGAGGTCTGCCTTTGACAAATATTCAAATGCCTCGGCTAGGTCTTGGGGTGAAAGCTGGCTCGGCGCGTTGTCAACAACCCATGTGAAGAATTCAGATTCCTTCATGTCAAGATTCCATAGTGCTTCTTGGGCGGCTGAGAAACTTTTGGCGTGAAAAACCTTTGCCAAAGCATCGAAAACTTCAGCCTCACGGTCTCTTTCACCAGTTTCGAGGCCGAGGCCCACGGCGGAGGAAATGAGCTGGAGGTCATTGATTGCTGAACGCAAATCACCGTCAGAGTTTTCGACGACTTTCCGAAGCTCTTCTTCCGAAATTTTCACTTTTTCAGCGGCCACAATCTTTTTCAAATGGGAAGCGATGGATGGCTTCGGAATTTTCGAAAACTTAATCATCTGGCTTATCTCTCGAAGTGGAGCGAGCCGCGGGTCCCAGGGGTCGTTCGCCACGAGGACTATTGGAACTTTGGTTTTGTCGATGATTTGCACGAGGGCTGAAACTGCTCCAGTGTCTGCTCTGGCATCAATCCCGTCGACTTCGTCTACTAAAATTATTTTTTTCGCTGCAGTAGTTAGAGAGGAAATTGACGAGGCGGCGCCGACGATTCTTTCTATGTTTTCCTTGGATCGGAAGTCGCTTGCATTCATTTCGATGACTTCGTAACTTTTTTCGTTGGCGTATGCGTGGACGAGAGAAGTTTTGCCCACGCCAGCCGGGCCATAAAGAAGAGCCGCCTTCTTAGATGGTTTGCTGCGAAGCCATCCATCGATCCATTCTAAAAACTCAGCTATCGCTTGTTTGTTGCCAACCACTTCGACGATTTTCTTGGGCCTGTATTTTTCAGTCCAAAGAGCTGTCATTAACCTTGCCTCTTGAACAGAGCAAGCTTTGCGAGAAATGCTTGAAGCTGAACTTCCGGTGTCCCTCCCTCGGCAATCCGAAAATCTGTTTCACCCAGCATTTCGTAGAGCTTAACTTTCTCTGTTTCGGAGACGCCGAGGTTAAGTATTTCCCGTGAAATGGAATAGCAGATGTCCTGCGCCTGGTAGCCTTGGACGTAGATGAGTTCTCTTAGAAGGTTGCGCGCCTCAGTGAATTTGCCTTCGATGGCGAGTTCTAAAATCCGTCTTATCTCGCCGCGGTAAACCAAGCCCATCACCCTGTAAACGGTTTTCTCATCGACTTTGTTTGATAGAGCTGCGGCCGATTGGAGGATGTTTATTGCTTTCCGCATATCTCCGAGTGAAAATTCATATATGGCGTCGATCGCTTCATCATCTACGGTTAATTTTTCGCTCCTCGCGATTCGTTCCACCATGGCGGCCACGTTTTCTTTTCCAAGCGGCCTAAACCTCAGAACAGCGCATCTTGACTGAATTGGCTCTATGATGCGGTTGCTGTAGTTTGCGGCGAGTATGAACCTGCATGTTGTAGAGAATTGTTCCATGGTTCTTCGGAATGCGTGCTGGGCTGCGTCGGTGAGCTGGTCGCTTTCGTCCAGCAACAATATCCTGAATCCGATGCCGCCGAAAGGCACGGAACGTGCATATGTTTTGACTCTTTCACGGATTGTTTCTATGCCTCTTTCGTCTGAGGCATTTATTTCGACGAAATGACCGTCTTCGACATATCGTGGACCGAAAAGTTCTTGCGCGAAAGCATGGGCAGTGGCTGTTTTGCCTGTGCCGGGAGGGCCAGCAAACAACATGTGAGGAACGTTCTTCGTATTCACTATGTTTTTGAGCGACGCCACCACGTGTTCCTGGTTGATGATATCGTTGAGTTTACGCGGTCGGTATTTTTCAATCCACGGAATGTTCCGAGAATCGGGTTCCGCCAACCATCGCACCCGTGCTATAGCTTCAAATCCTGAATAAGGCTTTAGCGTTTTCGCTCGTAACTTCCACGACTTTGTCGAAAGAGATGTTCTTGATTCTGGCTATTGTTTCCGCTGAAATTTTTATGTTGGCGGGTTTGTTGACGACACCTCTTTCGGGCCCGAGAACAGGTGCATCGCTTTCGAGAAGCAAATTCTCGAGGCTGAGGCGTTTCACCATTTTCTGTTTTTGGTCCGACCTTACGACAGACGGCGGTAGAGAGAAGTGGAAGCCTTTGGAAGCGCCGCGGACGGCTTCGGACGCTGACCCATCGAAAGCGTGCATCACAACCTTTTCAGCTCCCGCTTCTATCAGGACATCTATGGCATAACGGCCGGCGCTTCGTGAATGAACCACAATTGGTAGGTCATGGCTTTTCGCCAACTCGATAAATTCCCGGAAAACCTTCTTCTGAAACTCCCGCGTTTCTTTTTTTCCCCAGTAGTAGTCAAGCCCGACTTCGCCGACCGCGATGATGCGTTTGACGTTTTCCTCGATGAGATATATAACTTTCTCGTACCCCTCAAGCTCGTAGGGCTCAATTCCCAGGGAAGCGTAAACGTATATGCCGTCGATGATGTTCAAAACTTTCACACAGTCTTCATAACCTATGCCCGAAGTTATGATAGCCCTGACGTTTTCTTTGCGGGATTCCTCTAATACCTGGCTGAGGTTCGTGTAGAGAGGTTCTTCAGTTAAGTGGCAGTGGACGTCGATCACGGCGGTAAAATATAGGCGTTGTTATATATTGTTTAGTTTGGACGCTGTGAAATGTGTATGTGGACGGGTTGTCGACGACGTTAACGACATCAGACTTCTGGAAGTTAGCGACAGTGTCAAAGTTTATGGTTGTAATAATGGTTTTTGTGTGCTTGATAAGCTGTTGGAAATTAGATCTTACGAGGACATGGTTGAGCTGCGGTTTCTGCCGATGTTCAGCGATTATAACCTTTTGATGATGGGAAGAGATGCGATGGAAAAGCGGCTTCAAAGTTTGGGAAAAAAACTTTTGACACGGCTGCTCGGTGGAAAAGCTTTAAAGACTCGAATCATGATTAAATAAAATATGACGTATCGTTTTCAGGATGTTGAAGTTACCTGGCTGGGTCATGACAGCTTTCGAATAAAACGTGATGTGGTTATTTACATCGACCCTTATCAGATAAAGGGAGGTCCTCCAGCGGATGTTGTTCTCGTGAGCCACGACCATTTTGACCATCTCAGCATCGATGACTTGAAGAAAATTGTGACCGATAAGACGGTTATCGTTGCGGCGAAGCACTGCGAGTCACAGTTGAAGAAGTTGGGGAAAGGGGTTTTGAAGCTTGTTTCGCCCGGTGAATCGGTTTCTGTTGGAAACGTAAAAGTTGATGCTGTGCCGGCCTATAACGTCAATAAGTTTCGCGAGCCTGGTAAAGTGTTTCACCCGAAAGAATATGGTGGTGTCGGGTTCGTGCTCCGTATTGGAAATGTTTCAATTTATCACGCCGGTGACACTGATTTCATTCCGGAGATGAAGAAGCTCAAAGTTGACATCGCTTTGCTTCCGGTCAGCGGCACATATGTCATGACGGCGAAGGAGGCGGTCGAAGCGGCGACAACAATCAAACCAAAAGTCGCAATACCTATGCATTACGGTGCTATCGTCGGCTCTGAAAAAGACGCGGAGGATTTTAAACGGCTCTACGGCGGCGAAACAGTTATTCTCAAGCAAGAACAGTAAAACGGTGTTCAAACGATGGAATCATGCGTTGAAGGCCATGACCACATCTACCACGGAGCAGTTAACATCTACGACGGCAGAGAACTTCTAAAAGTGATTGACGTTTGGCGTTGTAGGCGGTGCGGCGTGATGCGAGTAGGTCTCAGAGGGCCCGACGTCCTCGGTTCGTCTGAGCGAATGCTACCCGAGATCGAATCTGGCAGACACTGGGTCTTGTTGGTGTGTCGCGCCTCAGGCGAGCCGTGCTTCGAAGTTCTTCAGCTACGTGACGAAGACACATTCACTCATAAATGTGCTGAAGAAGAAGAAACGTTTTACTATATTCGTGGAAAAGGCTTGTTTTACGGTGTTGACGGTCCACCGGCGACAGGATGCATGGTATACGAATTGAGCAAAATAGTCCGTGGATACGTCGATATCTCAAAAACGCCTCCAGAAGTGGTCAGCTTAATCAGATGAGAAGCCTTCCGGCACACGCGAATAATGTTCATGTAGAATACGCCATCCCTGACTTGTTTTCTTCAAAACTGTCGTGCATCTCGATACGCCTTTAACCAATTTGCCTTCAAACGCGTAGTCGTTGACCGCCATTCCTTGATATCGCAGGTTGAACACCGCTACCGCCATGTCATCCGACGAAAAGACGCGGAAATTTTCAACACGGTATTCGAAGTCGACTAGCTGCGTCAAGAGGCTGAATTTTAGCTGAAGGCCTTCATCTCTGTCCTGCAGCCGGTAGGGCGGGAGGTCGCTGAACCTCGTGTATTCGGTGGTGTGTAGCTCGTTGAACTCTTCAGAGAAACCTTGCTTGCCGAGCTCTAACGCATTCAAAATAACTTGAAGTATTTCTTCATCGTTTTTGCTCAAGGCTCACTTCCCCATTTAGGATTTTATGCTGAAGATTGAGCTCAAGTTCTTCAACATCTTTCTCGGAAAATCCTGCTTGTTTAAGCTTTTCAACGTCAGCGGGGTCGATTTGCGAACGGACGTTCGGGCTGCCCACGCTTAGGTAAACAACTCCTTCAAACTTCACCTCTAAACCTTTCACAACCATGTTTCCACGGAAAACTTTGAAAGGATAGTCCCCTTCGACCAAGGTTAAGGTGATCTTTTCTATCATCGCGGTCATTTTCCACGAAGGGCTTTTAAAAGCTGTTCCACAAGCTGCCTCTGTGGATGGGTCGCCGGCATCTTTCTCGCCCATTCACCGAGATGGGAGACTACTTTTTCCACGAAAGAATCGACTTCGCGGATGTTTTTGAGCGCGGCCGCTGGAATGGCTTCGAGACCGATGGGAGCGACACTGGTCTGAATGAAAGGCCCGAATTCGTCGCGTGAAACCTTTACAGCGATGAACCGGCCTCCTTCAATCATGTAGGTAACACCGGCGACGGAAGATATTTCGATTCCCCATTCAATTCCAGCCGGTGCGAAAGGAAGAAGCCTCTCCACCATTTTGAGAAGGTTCTCGGTTGACGGTGTTTTGCGAGCCTGGGAATAAGCTTCTAAAAACTCTTCGACTTCGTTCACGGCTTGAACGTCGACACCCAGAGTTTAACGTTTTTTATCATGATTCACCGTGTAAAAATTCGTAATACTATGACCGACCCAGCGAAAAAATTTTTCCCACCAGACTTCACGGATAGAGAACGTGCAATTTTCGAAGCCGGAATAGCCCTTGGCTCCCTATTCCACAGCATGTTAGGACTACCAGCAACAGCTTCTACCAAAAAATCACTTGAGAAAGCATTCATGGATTCCTTCAGCCTTCAGCCTTTCCGGAAGTCAGTAAAAATCAAGCTACGCAAACTGCCGGGAAAAAAAGGAATTTATGGCTATGGCTCAGTTCTACCTGATAACATCGAAGCCTCTGTTACAGTGGCTTACGGCGCCGCCTCTGTCGATGCATCGGTCAGATATGTTTCGTCGCTCAAATACCCGCTGATGTACGTTTCTAAGGTTAATGAGAGAAAAGGCGTTTCCGCTCCTCGTCCATCAACGCGGATTCGGAGGGCAAAAGCTCTGAATAAATTCGGTGCTGGTCGCGACTGATGTTTTCAGGGATGTTTAGCTGTAGCCTGATTTCGAGGTCGCCTCTGCGGCCATCATGTAGCGGAACTCCTTTCCCACGCAATACTAAGGGTTTCTCCAATAATTCACGCCGCAGCTTGATTCGAAGAGTCTCGCCGAAAAACGGAATCAAAACTTCGCGCTGGGCAACCACTTCGCTCGGAGCCACTGGAAGAATCATCACGAGACGGTCTCCGTCAAACCTGAAAAACCGACTGGTCCTCACCTTAACTTGAACTACTAAGTCGCCGCGGCCACCGGCCGCTTCGTCATAAAGCCCCTTACCCTTCACAACTATGGTTTCACCGTTACTCATTCCCGGCGGAATGGTGACCATGATTTTCTCAGTTTTTGAAACAACCCCTTTTCCCCTACATGTCGAACATGCTTTGCGGATGATTACACCTGTTCCACGGCATTTGCCGCATGGAGTTACTGATGTGAAGTACATGAACCCGGTCTGAACTCTTTCGACTCTGTTGCCCGTGCCGCCGCAAACATCGCATTTGTCAACAAAGCCAGGTTCACCGCCTCTGCCGCCGCATCGAGAACAGGTTTCAGTCATGTTAAGCGGAATTTCCTTCACACCGCCTTTGAAAACCTCCTCAAGCGAAATCTCAGCCGTCACCACTGTTGGCTCGGGCCCCCTTCTCCTTCTCCCAAACCCAAAAAACCTTTCAAAAATTGATTCAAAATCGCCTAAGCCCAAGTCTTTAAACAGCTGGTCGAAATCCACCCAAGTCGACCGGAACAAATCTTCCGTCGAATAGGTCTGTGAAACACCTGCCTTTCCGTACATGTCGTAGAGCTTTCTCTTTTCGTCGTCGACGAGAACGGCGTATGCTTCGCTGATTTCTTTGAATTTTTCCTCAGCGTCAGGGGATTTGTTTCGGTCTGGATGATATTGGAGCGCGAGCTTTCGGTACGCCCGTTTAATTTCTTCTTTTGTCGCGTTTCGTGGAACGCCGAGTATTTCGTAGTAGTCCTTATCGCTGGACGGCATGGTCAGCTCTTTTTCTCGCTTTCAGAAGTTCCTGAACCGTAGACAGCGGAACCTATTTTCTGGGCTGAAACACGGAGCTTTTCTAAAGCGTTCTTAATTGCCGTTATGTCTTTTCCGGCGAGAGTCTCCTTCAACTTCGAGATGTCGGCTTCCACTTCCTTCTTGATGTCGGCTCCAATCTTGTCACCCATCTCCCTCAGGGCTTTTTCGACAGTGTAAATCATCGAATCAGCTTCGTTCCTCAGCTCAGCCTCCTGTTTCTTTCGACGGTCTTGTTCAGCAAACTGCTCAGCCTCCCTGATCATCCGCTCCACCTCCTCCTTCGATAGTCTATGTGGAGCAGATATCTTGACGCTAACGTCTTTGCCGGTGCCAAGGTCTTTAGCGGTAACAGTCAAAATTCCGTCTGCGTTGATGTCAAAAGTTACCTCGATTTTTGGAACACCTCGTGGAGCAGGCGGTATGCCTGAAAGAGTGAACCTACCGAGTGAAACGTTGTCTGCGGCCATAGGTCTTTCTCCTTGAAGCACGTGAATTTCGACGCTTGTTTGAAAGTCGGCGGCCGTGGTAAAGATTTCGCTCCGACGTACTGGAATCGTGGTGTTCCTATCGATGATTTTGGTGAATATCCCGCCGAGAGTTTCAACGCCGAGCGAAATGGGCACCACGTCCAGCAACACTATGTCCTTGTCACGTAATTCACCTGAAAGAATCGCGGCCTGAATAGCCGCCCCCATAGCGACGCATTCCATCGGGTCAACTCCTCTTTCAGGCTCTTTACCCAAAACGCTTTTGACGAACTCCTGAACGATAGGCATACGGGTAGGGCCCCCGACTAAAATGATTTTGTCAATATCTTCCGGTCTCAGCTTAGCGTCTTGAAGAGCCTGCATTATGGGGCCTCTGCACCTTTCGATGATAGGTTTGACGAGTTGTTCGAGTGTGGCGCGGTTAATCCGCATGTAAAGGTTTTTCGGCCCCGAAGAGTCGTACGCTATGTAGGGTAGGTTGATTTCGGTTTCAGTCATCGAGGATAGCTCGATTTTCGCTCTTTCCGCTGCCTCTCGTATCCTGTTCATCGCTGAAGGGTCTTTCGACAAATCGATGCCTGTGTCCCGCTTGTAGGTTTCTATGATGTAATCGACGAGAGCTTTGTCCATGTCTGTTCCGCCCAACTGGGTGTCTCCTGCAGTTGCCTTCACCTCGAAAACACCTTGTCCAAACTCCATTATCGTTACGTCAAGCGTACCGCCGCCGAGGTCGAAAACGAGAATTTTCATCTCTTGGTCGAGTTTGTTCAGTCCGTAGGAAAGAGCAGCCGCGGTCGGCTCGTTGATGATTCGCACTACTTCAAGCCCAGCGATAACACCTGCATCCTTGGTTGCCTGTCTCTGGTTGTCGTTGAAATATGCTGGGACGGTTATGACGGCCTTTTTAATGGGTTCGCCGAGAAAGGCCTCAGCATCACGTTTAATCTTTTGAAGTAGAAAAGCGGAAAGCTGTTGCGGAGTGAATTCTTTTCCATGTAGTTTGTAGCGAGTGTCTGTGCCCATCTTCCTTTTCCAAGCGGTCACCGTTCCTTCGGGATTCAGCACCGCTTGTCGTCTCGCCGGCTCACCGACCAAAAGCTCTCCTTCCTTCGTCACCGCAACATACGACGGAAAGGCCTTTCCATACAAAGTGACGCCTTCAATCGATGGAATAATCGTCGGACGCCCTCCTATGACGACGGCCGCCGCCGAATTACTCGTCCCAAGGTCGATACCTATAATTTTCTCAGCCATGTTTAAACACCTCTTTATATGTCCTGATTTGAGAAGTAAAGCGGTCAAATTAAAATCTATATCACCTCCCTATCAGCAGGAAAGTGGCGTAAAGAGCCAGAAGAACTGCTACGTGAACTAAGCCGATTTTTCCGTATGAGATGAAGAACCAGAAAGTCATGCTTACAACTATTACGAAAAGGATTGTGAAGATGTGTGAGATTAGGTCGATGGACGCGCCTGAAAGGGCGAGGAGCCGAGGATGAGGGTTACGTTGGTCAGGTTGGAGCCGACGGCATTTCCCAAAGCCATTTCGCTTTCTCCCCGCCGCATTTAAGCAGCCACGGTCACAAGCTCTGGCGCAGAAGTCGAAACAGCCACGAGTTTAGCGCCAACCTCTACACGCGACACTCCAGTCAGCTCCGCGAGAGCCTTTGCGGCGGACACGAGGAAGTTAGCTGAAGAAATCAGCCTTGCCGCGCTAACCAGAATGAGGGCGAAAGAAACAGCGCTCGAACGTGATGCTTGTGATGAACCGATGTCACTGATTTTGAAAACGAATGAGCCAAGGCGACGTAGCCGACGAAGAAGACGGTCAGCACAACTCCCCTCAGCCTGGAAGTGGTACCGAAATACAGGACCACATGCGGTATCAACGCTAAAAGATACAGCAATTCTCCTAACGATTTGGTAAGAGGTGGTGTGAGTGCAAGGGTCTTTTTCGCGTAGAGGAAAGCTATGCCTGCCACAAGGCTAATGTTAACTATGTTTGAGCCGAAGATATCTCCGACCGAAATTTCAACGACTCCACGGAGAGCCGATATGGCGACAACGGTCCATTCAGGGGTGTACGTCAAAACAGAGAGAAAAACAAATCCGATGACGAACCGATCTGATCCGTATTTGTCTGACAAAAGTTCTGCGGCCCGAACCAGGATGTAGCCGAAAAAACTCCCAAACCCGCTAAAAGGAAAGACATAGCGGCCATGGTGAAAGTGGTAAACTAAGTCCATCATATCACTGGCTTTTTCGGCCTTGCCACTTTTACTCTGGGCGGTTTGAGCACCTTGTCACGATATCGGTAGCCGTGTGAAACAATTTCAACTATAGTTTCGGATTTCACTTCGTCAGATTCATAAAATTCGACCGCTTCATGGTCGAACGGGTTAAACTCCTTCCCAACGACGTCCATCCTTTCCACGCCTTCCGAGGCCAGCAGGTTTTCCAACTCTTTGAGAAGCATTTTCAAAGCCTCTTTCAACGTAGGAGAAACGTCTTCGTTTTCCATGTTTTTAACAACTCTCTCAAAATCTTCGTAGAAAGTGATGAATTTCCTGACAACGTTTTCAACTGCAGCCGACTTCGCACGTGTTATTTCTATGTCGAAAACTCTACGCATGTTCGCGAGCTCAGCCATGGCGTAAGAAAGTCTGTCCATCAACTCTTTCTTCTCGTCTAAAGTGTTTTGCGAAACGTTTCCTACATCATCGGTGGACATTGCTAAGGAAACAGAGCAAAATCAATTATTTGGGTTTTTGGTGCAAAGAAGACACCCACGACCATAGAATTCTATTGTCACACATGAGCAGCGTAGTGTTTCAACATAGAAAATGGCCGTGGAAAGGGCTTAGACGAAGATGTCTAGACAATTTGCTACGCTGCATTCTTGGAACTTCAGTGCGCGTTAGTATGGTTATATATGGCTGACGAATTGTTGAATGCGGGCCCGTAGCTCAGCATGGATAGAGAGGAGAAATCCCTACAACGGCGGCCTCCTAAGCCGTAGGTCGTGAGCACGGTGGCCAACGCCTCGTGCCGATAGGGTTCAAGTCCCACCGGGCCCGATAGGGTTCAAGTCCCAACCGCAACCAAATCCAGTATGGTCCTTCGGCTGAGGTTGGATTTTAATAATGGATGTTTCTCTAATCGGAGGAAGCGGTCGTGAAAAAAACAGTTTACCTGCTGCTGGTTTTGGTTGCGGTTGCTTCGGTCGGAGTTGTCGCCGGCGACGAACTGCCTTCACGAAGAATCCACGTGGCCGACGGAGGACTTGTCTTTATAACTGATACTCTAGCCGTCACTTCTGAAAGAGAAGTTTTACGGCTTGGCATCACAGCTGAATTCGCAAAATATCTAGCCGGCTACTACATCGCTGACGAAGTGGGAATCATCCGTCAAAGGTCTACCGAGGACATTGTTTGGCTTGAAATATCTCCCCGCGACCGTTGGACAGATTCAAAAGTATCGATAGTTACGGTTTGGCGAAACTTGCTGGCTCCCGGAACTCGGGGGCTTTTCCTCTTGGCGGTCCCCGCGAACCCTATCTCCGAAACGGGAATCAACGTTCTACATGTTAGGCTTACCATTGACGGAACCCCCTCGATAACGAGTGTTTCCGGTGTCAATATGACAATCTCACCAGACAAATCTTTCGCCTCAGGCACAGTCACAGATGTTCCGCCTCTGCAATTCAAAACGCTGGCGGTGTTTTTCGAGGCACCTGACCTATTACTATATACAGTCGAAGAACAAAAAATTGCCGTCGACATTGAAACGAAGAGAGTTACGGCTGAATTGTTGCTGCAGAATCTAGGTGACGCCGTCATTTCGTCTCTAGACTTTAAGCTCGGTAAGACAGCCTCAGTGTTGAGCGTTCGATCAGGTATAGTTAACCTTGGAAATTCGTGGAATGCTGAAAAAGGAGTGCTCACAGTCAATTTTATCCAAAACCTTAGAAAAAACGACAAAGTCTTACTGCAAATAGTTTACTCATCAGATGAAGTCATCATGAGAACAGGAGCTGGTGTTGAAGTTACTGCGCCAAATCTCTTAAACGCATCGGTATCGAGTTACTACTTTTCGGTGATTACTCCTCCTGTTTCGCAGTTTTCATATAGCGGTGAACCGTGGCAGCTTCGAGTTGTCGAAAGAAACCGTCGGGAAATCACTTACCTCTTTAGAGACGTTTTTCCATCCGACAGAGAGAAAGTTACAATCAGTTATGCGGAGACTGTTGCGTTCCCAGTTCCTCTTATACTATTAGCAGGAATAGCTTTGCTTGGAATATTTCTTGGAGTCAGGGTCGCGGCTCCCCGTAAAGCCGTCACAATTCCCGCGCTAAAAGATTTCCAAAAATCCCTGGAACAGGTTGCGGAAGAATTGCTTGCGGAAATCGAGAAATATGGCCCGGATGAAAAGCCGAGGAAAATCGTCAAAAACGTCGAGGAATTCATCAAACCGATTAGGACATCAGCCGGTGATTTGCGGAAAGAATTGAAGTCTCCAGAAGCTGTTAAAGCGTTTTCATCCCTTGAACATGTGTTCGAAGAGCTTTCAATTACGCTCCACGCCTTCAACCGTCTAGTAGAGGACTTCAGCTCAAACAGAATTCCCAAAACTGTCTACGCGAAGCTTTATCATGATTACAGCAGACAGGTGAGAAAACTGCTAGACAGAGCAACGACCGTTTTGTCAGAAGCTAGCCAATGACAATAGCGTCGACAGTCGCGGCCACTTTTTCGGCCGGATTTTCCATGACTTTAATCAGTTTCTCAGCTTTAGAATGATGTTTTTCATGTGTTTTACTGGCTTGTTTCACAATTGCTTTAGCGTTATACGTCAACGATTCGAGGCTTTTGGCATGCTGAACGAGTTTCTTCATCATTAGGTAGCGGATGACTTTGGGAGGTTTGCCGGGATAAATCGAAATTGTCGGAATGCCCAAAAGCGCGGCTTCCTGTGTCATCGTGCCGCCGCCTCCAATGAACAGCTTCGAATAGTAAAGCAGGCTGAGGTCTGTCACAGGTCTCTCTAATACATAGGCCACTTTACCGATTGATTTTTTCAATAAAACTACTTCATCCCAATACCGAGGAAGAACTACAGCTTTCTCCTTTGTTTTCTCGACAAATTTCACGACGAATTCGGCGAACTTTTGAGTATTCCAACATGAATCTCTGAGATAAGCTGCTTTGTATTCGGGTGACCTAATCAGGACATAATTGTTTTCGTTCAGGCCGTGTTGACGGAGAAACTTGACATCAGGTTTGAAGTCCTTCAGCCAAGCAACTGGGTCAAGTGCCTTATAGATAACAACGTCTCTCATCTTCACCCCGTGCACCCGCCAAGCCGAATGGCCCAGAATCCAAGGCGTGACTACTTTTTTCGAAAGCGGGGCCGCGAGCTTGTTGACCGGTGACTCCGGCGTGTCCGACGCCAAAACATGGGGAACCGCGAGACCATAAGCGATTCTCGCCGCTTCAGGCGAGCCGCTTGAAACAGCGCAGTCAAAATCATCCATCAATTCTAAAAGAGCCGCGGTTCTTTCAACGCTTTTCACCAGTTTTTGACGAAGGTCAGCTCCCCCGAACTCTCCCACAACAAAAAATTTTTCGTTCTTCATCATTTCGAAGAAAGGCTGCACTTGCTCGTAGTTACGGGAAGTATATATGATTCGATGGCCACGGGCTCTGAGTGATTCCCCAACTTTTCCAAAATACCAAAACTGTTTAGGCGTTAGAATGTCCAGCCAAATCGTCGCCAAAACTTCTTCCACCTGGTAAAACAAGCCTTTGTCGCGGATATTTAATTCTCTAAATCAGGAAAAACTAATACCGTGAAATGAATCGTGACTGGTTATGGTCGATGTTTTCGCTGTCATCGTCATATGTGTAGTCTCGGCGGCAGCGACTTTTTTCACAATTCCGGCCAGCATATGGTTTTCACGCCGAGCCGGAGCTGTTGGGCTGGATGTTCATAAACCAAAGCCATATGAGGTTCCTAAGCTGGGTGGACTCGCTTTAGCAGCGGGAATATCATCAGCCATGATTGTTTACTGGCTTCTCACAGGGACTTCGCCGATTTTCACCCTCTTCGCGACAACTTTCACGGCTCTGGCGATAGGGCTTTTCGAAGATTTCCGCGAGATCAATCCGATCTTGAAGCCATTACTAATCTCTTTAGCTGGGATACCTTTTCTGGTCGCTGGAACATATTCGCCCAACCCTGAGCTCCCCTTCATCGGAACCACGAGACTAACCATAGTGTATCCTTTTCTCATACTGGTGGGGTTCGCTGTGGTTTGTAACGCGGTGAACAGCATCGACGTCCTTAACGGCTCCATGGCCCTCACCAGTTTATTCGCTCTCCTGCCTCTCGCTGTTGTGTCACTGGTTGAAGGTAAGACGGAAGTCTTCATACTGTCCCTAGCCACGATGGTTTCGTTATCTGTGTTTCTGACGAAAAACTACTATCCCGCTAAAACTTTTGCGGGAAACGTTGGAAGCCTCTACATAGGAGCGGTCATCACTTACATCGCCATAGTGGGACGGATGGAGGTCGTGGCCATAGTCGCGCTTATGCCGCAAATCATGAACGAATTCCACATAATTTACTCGATGCGTGGACTTAAAAGCGGTAAAAACACTGCTGTCAGACCTACCGTCTTGAACGGCTCTTACATAGAGGCTAATCCAGATAGAAGAGCGGCCGTTACACTGCTGCGAATGCTCACCGCTGGTTCACGACTCACGGAAAAGCAGGCGGTGAACGGCCTCGCCTTTCTTTCGCTGTATTCGTCTTTCCTAGCGTTGCTGACCTATTTCCTGTTGATGTAGGTGTTGAAAGATGAAAAGAAATCTAATTTACCTGGTCTTGCTCCTAACGATTGTATGGTTGATGTTTCTAGCGGCTTCATCCATAGTGGGCATAGTGATACTTCCTGTTTTGGAAGGTAGTGACCGAAACGTTTTCCTCTCGATGGCGAGGACAATCGTGGGGATTGGGGTTTTCGTGGTATGGGTGGTTTTCTGGCATAAGATTGCAGATTTCTGGCTGTACAAAGTTTTACTCAGAAGGGAGTAAGAATGACAGTTTTGTTTGCGGCAACGGATGAAACCGGCATACCGGCCGCGGTAAAGCTCGCGAAAAACGGTATCAAGGTTTTATTTTACACTCATAACCCCTACACTGAAACACGAGCGTCCAACTATCATCCGCATCTTCACAGGTTTGTCAGTAAAACAGAGTTCATCAAACTTCACACATCGCAGCTGTTTCGAGTCGTTTCAAAGCCAGAGGAATTCGTTGAGGAAATTTGGCTGCATGTAAACACTTTCAAAGACGGGAAGGATGAATATCGTTCTGCGGAAAACCTTGCAAAGCTCGTGGGCGAAATCGTAGCTGAAGCTCGGGCGTTGACTGTTGCGGGGATGACGAAAGTAGGGGAAGCTGCAAACATACTGGCGACCTTCAACAAACGTTCAGAAATTTCACCGGAGATTCAGCAATACATCGGAGGCCCGTCGGTTTTTCAGTCATGCGTTCCTGCGTGGAAAGCCGGCGGTAAAATATCGGAGGCGGTAAGCAAGCTTACCGGTGTTTTCTTCGACGATGTTGAGACCGCCGAAATAGCGACCCTTTCGCAGCTATTTTCACAAGCCGCTTACGCGGAAGTAATGGTGGAAATGGCAACCTATCATCACCATCAGCAGCTCATCACAAAATGTGTAGCCGGAGACACGCTGATTTATCCCGAGACTTTGGATGCGCTAAAATATTATCACGTGCGAAGCATCGCACCGATGGTGGATAAACTACTGACCAGGCTAAAAAGAACAGCACTGAAAAGTGAAAGACTAGCTGCGGCTGAAATCTCCGAAATGGCAAAGAGAGCCCGCAGGCAGCTGAGAATTCTTTTCATCGGGACGTCGGAGCAGAACTACCGCAGGCTAACCAACAATATCAAAGGTAAAAACGTCAAAATTCAGTATGTAAATGAAAACGATGTGTCGGTTGAAACGTTGGATTCACTCAAAGGGTTCCAAGGAGTTTTGGTTAACTCGCTTCGCTTAGATCTTTTTCGCGAGATATCTGTTCGCTTTGAACGTGTTTGGTTTGTGCCTTGTGTGTGAGGGATGTGGTTGTGGTTAGGATGGCTGTCGTTGGTGCCGGTTTTTGGGGTTTGAACCATTTACGAGTGCTTAGCGAAATCCCGAACGTAGAGCTTGTGGGAGTCTGCGACACCGACGTTTCACGGGCGGCACGTGCGGCGAAAAGGTTTGGGGTTTCGAAATATTTCTCTTACCTTGATGAACTGTTGGAAAAAACCGAGCCTGACGCGTTGACCATCTGCACACCCTCGACAACACACGTCACATTAGCACTTCGAGCATTAAATGCAGGATGCGACGTGTTAATCGAGAAGCCCATGGCGTCCACTATTGAGGAAGCGGTTCACATAATCGAGAAAAAAGATGAAATGAAACGCCGTGTCATGGTTGGATTCATCGAAAGGTTTAACCCGGCCGTGCAGTTTGCCAAAAACTTGATAGACACCGGAGAAGTTGGCGATGTTTTGCTGTTTTATGGACGGAGAATAGGTTCATGGCCTGAAAGAATAGGCGACACAGGCGTAGTCAAGGATACCGCAATTCATGATATCGATTTGGTGACGTGGATTTTCCAATCGATGCCTGAAAGAATTTACGCGATGTGTGGCAGGCTTCGCCACAGCTACGAAGACCATGCCCAGATTTTTCTCTCTTACGGCAAAGGCAGAAGTGCGTTGCTCGAAGCCAACTGGCTCACACCTCGCAAGAAACGTGAAATGCACATCACAGGTGAGAATGGCGTTGTGTCGGTTCGGTTCATAGAGCAGGAGGTTATTTTGGAGAAAGCCGACCAAGTAGTCATCCCTAACTTGAAGTATGTCGAGCCCTTGAAAAACGAGTTGATGCATTTCGTTGACTGTGTCGAGAAGAAGACGGAACCAATTGTGAACGCCTATGATGGGTTTCGAGCCACACTCATCGCGGAATGCATTCTTGATTCGGCGCAAACAAACACGCCAGTAAACCCTGCGGATTATGCACGAGAGCTTTACGCAGAAAAGTACGTCGTTAAAGGATTTGGGGCCGCCCGGATTTGAACCGGGGACCACGCGGGCCCGAGCCGCGGACGTTAGGAAAAAGGTTTCTTTCTAACCAAGCTGAACTACGGCCCCGCATCCAATATAGCGTGTGAGGGTATATATGATGTTTATTCGAGCCGTGGCGCTATTAGGAACTCTATTTTTCCACCGGTTATGGGAAAGGAAAGCTTTATCGGCTTGTTGTTTGAAAGTTCGATTTCAGTTTCATCGGATAATGATTTGCTCGAGGACACGATCTTCTCCAGATAAGTCAGGCTGAAGCTTGCTGAAACCTCCTTGTCCGCTTTTATTTCGTGTATGATTGTTCCATCTTTCTCGAATCGTGAGCGATGCGTTTGAACATCGCTTTTGCTCGAGACGATCAACTCAGTCGGCGAAATGGTTATCCTTGCATAATCGCTGACGAGCGATGCGTCATCAACGGCTTCGGCGAAAGCCCCAGTGTCAACCCTGCATTTCGCCTCGAAGCTTAGCTTCGGCACAGGCGTAGGCCCTGTTCCGGTCTCCAGCGTGCTTAGAACAAATGTTCTTTCTTTTCGGGCCGCGGTGTTCGTAAAGACCAGTTTTAGTTTCTTCTTTTCGTCGTCATATTCGATGGAAAGTGATTCGTTTCCAGCCCTTTTCAGGAATTTGAGCAGCTCCGAAACGTTCACTTTTATCTCGACTGGATTTTGACACACATATTCCTCTGCCGCTTCTTTGCTCATCACGAAGTTTACCATACTTACGTGAGCGGGGTCCATTCCAGTTAATTTGATGGAGTCGGAGTCGGCTGTAAATGACCCTTCGTCGACAACCGATGATATGGCTTTGACCAACGACGCAAAATAGTCCGCGGACGGAAGCTTCATTCTGAAAGACGGCGATGTTTCGCTCATGTCGTATCTGTCAACTAACAGGAATATATTTCTGTATGGTATGACGCTGGTGCTATTATTGTAAGTCAAGGTGAAGTATTCGCGGTTGTTTGGCCATCCAAGAGTTATAAAAAAGCGGTCATGGCCCTCGCTTCGTAGCGATTGACGCCGCGAAGAAAGAAGGTCAGGTTCGAGATGGAGACCGGTGAAGGGGACAAAATATCAATCGTGTTTGAGGGGAATTTGAGCCGTGACAAGCTTTATCAGCTCGCAGATTTTCTCGAACTGGTCGGCGGCGTTTCGGAGCCTGCTGATAACACTCGAGGCAGCAAACTGGCCAAAGTAATGGAAATAATCGAGAAACATTTTCCCTATACCTTCTTCACTTCGAGGGATGTCGTCGAAGCTTACCAGTTCGAACACCGGGAATCTATACCGCTCAGCACCGCGTCAACGTATTTGGCACGGCTTTCTGAAAGAGGAGTTCTTGAAAGGTCGGGGGCAGGCAACTTGGCACGCTACAGGCTGGTGCATTCCGAAATTCGAGAAAAAGAGTTTGGAGAAGTCTAGATGGTGACAGCGACTTTTTCAAGCTTTCCGACAGCAGCCTGTGCAGCCGCCAACCGCGCTATTGGAACCCTGTACGGTGATGCACTTACGTAGTCAAGGCCAGCTTCGTGGAAGAATTTCACGCTATCAGGGTCTCCTCCATGTTCGCCGCAGATTCCAACTTCCAGCGATGGTTTGGCTTTTTTGCCTTCGGCTGTTGCCAGAGCGACAAGCCTCCCCACTCCGCGGGTATCGATCGATTCAAACGGGTTACGTGGAAGTATCTTCTTCTCAAGGTAGTCTGCCATGAATTTTGCTTCGGCATCATCTCTGCTAAATCCGTAGGTTGTCTGCGTTAAATCATTCGTGCCGAAAGAGAAGAAATCTGCTACTTCAGCAATTTCCGCCGCGGTCAACGCTGCCCGCGGAGTCTCGATCATGGTTCCGATTTTGTAATCAATTCTTTCGCCAAGCTCTTCGAAAAGGTTTTCCGCCGTTTCGTCTATGATTCTTCTGAGGTGTGCTAATTCGTTGCGGTCGCTGACAAGCGGTAGCATGATTTGGATTTTGGCGGTTTCCCCGAATCTCCGTCTAACTTCGATGGCGGCCCTTAAAATGGCTTTTACCTGCATTTCATAGATTTCGGGATACCGTATGGCGAGCCTGCATCCACGGTGACCGAGCATCGGGTTGTGTTCTTTCAACGCTAGCACTCTGCGGAGCAGCTCCTGTCTTTCCGCGATTTCTTTTTCAGAACTGTGAAGGGAAGCGAGCTCGAACATTTCCTTCAAAATCGTTTCAGCGGGCGGTAGGAATTCGTGTAGGGGCAGGTCAAGTAATCTGACTGTAACAGGAAGGCCTTTCATTGCTCTGAAAATTTCTCGGAAATCGGCTACCTGGAACGGTAACAGCTTTTCCAATGCCCTCCGCCTTTCATCGGCCGTCTGAGCCATGATCATTTCACGCACAATAGGAAGCCTGTCAGGCGCGTTGAACATCCTTTCGGTTCTGCACAGCCCGATTCCCTGGGCGCCGAATGCTCGAGCTTTTTCAGCTGCTTCAGGTGTGTCGGCGTTTGCTCTTACGCCGAGCCTTCGATACCGGTCGGCGAGTTCAAGAAGCTTGTAAAGTTCAGGTGTCAACTCTGGTTCGGTGGTTGGAACTTCGCCGAGGAAAACGAGCCCAGACCCGCCGTCGATTGTGATGACATCTCCATGTTTCACAGTTATTCCTTCCGCTGTGGTGAAATAGCCTTCATCCATGTTGATGCGTATGCTTTCACATCCGACGACCGCCGGCTTGCCCATTCCTCTCGCCACAACAGCTGCGTGGCTGGTCATGCCTCCTCTCGAAGTCAAAACACCTTGAGCAGCGATGATTCCCTTAATGTCTTCCGGCGTCGTTTCAGGCCGCACAAGAATGATTTTCTCACCTTTTCCTCCTCTTTCAGCTGCTTCGTTTGTGTCGAAAACAACTATTCCGCTGGCAGCTCCGGGTGACGCGTTCAAACCTTTCACGATAGGTTTCCCTTTGTAGTTGGGGTCAAGCCTTCTGTGAAGCAGTTGATTAAGCTCATTCGGGTCAACTCGCATCAGAGCTTCGGGAGCCGATATCAACCCTTCTTCAAACATGTCGACCGCGATTTTAACGGCCGCTTGAGCGGTTCTTTTTCCGTTCCTCGTTTGAAGGAGGTAGAGTTTGCCGTTCTCCACGGTGAATTCAAAGTCCTGCATGTCTTTGAAATGCCGTTCGAGCTTTTCGGCGATATCCGCAAGTTCTTTGTAGAGGTTCGCGTCGAGTTTTTCAAGTGGAAAAGGTGTTCTGATGCCTGCTACGACGTCTTCGCCCTGAGCTTTGGGTAGGTATTCGCCGTAGAGCTTTTTTTCACCGGTGGATGGATTGCGGGTGAAACCAACACCAGAGCCTGAATTGTCGCCGTAGTTTCCGAAAACCATCATCTGTATGTTGACAGCTGTTCCAAGGTCGTCGGGGATTTTGTAGTATTTTCGGTATTCAATGGCGCGCGGGTTGTTCCAAGACTTGAAAACCGCTTCGACCGCCATCTTGAGCTGTTCAAACGGGTCCTGCGGAATTTCAACACCTTTCTCCTCTTTGACTATCTGCTTGAACTTTTGAACTATTTTTTTCATCTCCGATGCCGGGATCTCGATGTCAAACTTGACCCCCAGTTTTTCTCTCGTTTCCTCGAGAAGTTTTTCAAATCGGTCCGTTTTGGCTCCCATCGCTATTCTCGCGAACATCTGGATAAATCGGCGATAAGCGTCGTAGACGAATCTTTCGTCTCCTGTAAGTTTTACAAGACCTTCTGCGACAGCGTCGTTCATTCCGAGGTTTAATATAGTGTCCATCATACCGGGCATCGAATAAGGAGCGCCCGACCGAACTGATACCAGAAGCGGGTTGCGGGGGTCTCCGAATCGCTTTCCGGTTCTTTCTTCTAGGAGGCGAAGCTTTTCACGTACCTCGTCAAATAACCCCGCAGGAATTTTACCGTCATTTCTGTAATATTCTTTACAGGCGGTTGTTAGTATGATTATCCCCGGCGGAACAGGTAGCCCGGTTGATGTCATCTGCACGAGGCCATATCCTTTTCCGCCTAGCTCGAACCTTCCATACTGTGTTAATTCGTCGAAAAGCCCGACGTATTTCATATTTTGTTCAAAAGGAATAAGGCGTGGTCACATTTAAGCTACATTCTTAGCGACGGTATTGATTATCGTGACTATGTCTCCTTTTTCGTTTCCTATCCGAGGCTGTGGATAGACCAACGGGATAATGCCAGCTTTACGGTATTGACTAAGTTTTTCCTCGATGTTTTCGTCAGCGAAAAAACCTACTCCTTCGAGAAGGTCTAAGTCGATGATCTGAGCTGCTTTTTCACGGCCTTCTTTTTCCAGCGTTTCTACGAAACGTTCTACTGTTAATTCGTGCCCCGCTTTCTTCAATATTTTCCTGTAAGCCGGTGAGCTCATGTAGAAGGCTGCAGCTCTTTTCATCGCCGCGACAGCTGCAGGCGACTTGGAAGCAGCCGCGAGAACAAACGAATATTTGGAAAAAGGTTTTGACGGGTTCTGTGATTCCTCGAGCCCTTTGTTAATCCATTTTTTGACATACGATGATGCTTTTGGGTCGAACATGTTCAATATTATTCCGTCGGCGAGTTTTCCCGCAAGGGTCAACATCTTCGGGTTGAGGCTCGCCAGATAGATTTCGGTGGGCAGCGGATTCTTAATCCAGATTCGGATGTTGTCGACATGGTAGTGAGCACCGTGAAAGACCACACGTTCTCCTTCGAGAAATTTTTTCACGATTTGGATATATTCAGCTGTTTTTTCCACGGCGTTGCCCATGTCCAGGCCGTGTCCTTTCCTCACGATGTCAGGTCCGCCGACTCCGAGACCGAGTAAAAACCGGTTTCGGGATATTTCTTGTAGGGTTGCCGCAGTCATCGCTGTGTTCATCGGTGTGCGGGCAAAGATGCTGATTATGGCTGTTCCGATTTTGATTCGTGACGTTGCTGCCGCCGCCAAAGCCAAAACAGGTGGTGAAGCCCTGCTCAGCTCCTCGGTCATCCAAAAAGAGCTGAACCCCATCGCTTCAGCCTTGACTGCTATCTCAACGGCATCTAAGGGATGGAGGTCGCCGCTGCGAAGACACAACCCAACCTCAAATCTCATTTTGCATCACAAGCCTATGATGTAGCTTTTCAAACGTCTTTAAATCTCCGAGCCTCTTCATTCGCTGCTCCCGTCTTACTCTACTTTCTTCAAAACGTTGTTTTTCGCCTTCTGTAGCAGGAATGAATTTCGGCATCTGTACAGGGTTTCCCAACGAATCGACCGCAACCATCGTAAAAAACGTCGTGACGGCGTGTCTTCTCACACCGCTCGATGGGTTCTCTGTTATGACTTTTGCAGCGATTTCAACTGAGGTGTTTCCGACACCTGTTAAAACCATTTCTATGTCGATGATGTTTCCAAGCCGGATCGGGTGGATGAAGCTCGTTGAATCGACGGATGCGGTGACGACGACGTTTTTAGCGTAGGTGGCTGCCAACGCGCCTGCGAGTTCGTCGAGAATGTGAAGCATCCTACCGCCCGACATTATGCCTCCGATGTTTGCTTCATCTATTGTGATTAAATGTGAAGACTTCATTCTGTATCGGGCGTCAGGCCCGTATTCTGAAACATCAAGGCTTGCTTGCTCTCTCGTCAACAAGTATGCTTTCCTTTTTTGCGACCGGGCTTCAGCCAAGGTGAAGATTTCCTCTTCCCCCTCTCGTGGTTTGATCGTTGATGGGAGCGGTCGAGGCCTTCCTGTCGAATCAACAGCCACAAAAGCCATGTGAGAAGTGGTTGTTAAGAACGGCTTCCCTACAAGATGAGGATAAGTGTACGCTGAAATTCCAACCTCCATCGAAGACCTTCCCGCATATTCAACCCAAGCTTTGACGACGATCATATCACCGACAGCCGCTGGAGCGAGAAAAAAGAGGTCGTCCAAACCGGCGAGCACGACGTCGCCGCGGCTAAACCTCACCGTGCAAAGCGTCGCCGTGTTTATCATCCATTCCATCAAGCGACCCCCATGCAGCCTTCCGATCGGGTTAGAATCATTAGGCATGACAAAATACCGCGATTCAGTTATGGTTTGGCCGATGTCGACAGAATTCACCACGTGTCATAGCTTTATACCCAGCTAAAAAACGTGCATACCGAAGTGAATAGGAGGAAGTTTCTGACGGCGGCTGGAATCAGCGTTGCGACACTCATAGCCATCATGATTACAGACGAATCGGATGTTCTCGAAGTCACCACAATCGATGCTGGATTGGGTTTCAAACTCATCTTTCTTCCGGACCTGCACATTCATCAACGAGAAAAACGTTTGACATATGTCTTAAGCACAGTTCAGGAAATCAGGCCTGAAATAGTTGTTCTCGGCGGAGACCTTGTCGACCGCTTCACTGTTGACCATAATTTTGTCGTGGAATTCGTTTCGCAGCTTGCCGGTGACGAACGCTACTTTGTGATGGGAAACCACGAATATTGGAGTGGGAAAGCAGAATGGAGCCGTCAAATTCTCGCAAAAGAGGGATATGTGGAAATCGCAGACGTTGTCCAAAGTCCGAAAGCCGGGGAACTTCATGGATTTGACTGGGTTTAAAACAGAATCTATCCACGGAGAAATCTTTCAGGACTTGTTTTTGTTCACGACCCAAACGCCGCGGATTTCGTCAACGGCCCTTGCATGATTTTCGCCGGCCATACACATGGAGGCGTCGTAGTCGGCAACACAGTTCTCCTCACTAACTCCAGATATACTAGAGGCTGTTACAGATTAGGTGAGAAAAATCTCTACGTATCTCGTGGCCTCGGCCAAATGATTCCCTACAGGCCTTTTTCAAAACTCGAGCTTGTCGTGGTTGTATAAGTTTTATAAACAGGGGTTTCTTCCGGATGTCGAATGCAGGAAACCCAAAAGCTTGGCGGCGGCGAAATAATTTTCCGAACGGTCAAAGAGTCGGATATTCTCGAAATTATGAACATAAACAGGATATGCCTCCCCGAAAACTACACTTATGGCTTCTTCGCAGACCTCGCCAAAGAATACCCAAAAGCTTTCTGGGTCGCTGAAACAAACAGCAAACTCGTCGGATACATCATGTGCAGGATTGAAAAGATTTTCAGCAAATTCGACTTTCTCAAAATTCGCCGAGCGGGTCACATCGTATCCGTAGCGGTTCTTCCAGGATATAGAAGGAGGGGAATCGGGGAGGAACTCGTGCGCAGGGCTGTTTATGCTTTGACACACGAATACGGCTGTGAAGAGGCCTACCTCGAGGTGAGAGTTACCAACACACCCGCAATATTACTCTACAAGAAAATCGGCTTCGTTATTAAAGAAGTGCAAAAAAGATACTACGCCGACGGCGAGGATGCCTACCTTATGGTTTTGAAACTTCCAGCCGTCACCTAAGCTTTTGCACAACCCGTTTTGCTTCTTCCAAATCTTTGTGGCTGTCGATGCTTATCCAGTCGTCGTTTTCGTAAACAACTGCGGAAAGAGTTTTGTTTTCGACAAGCCGTGGGAAAGTTATTTTCTCCATGTCCCCGGTCGAAGGTAAATAGTCGAAAATCTTAGAGCTGAAAGCGTATACGCCAGCGTTGATGTAGTTTGGTAGCCGCGGTTTTTCTTCGAACCGCTTTACCAACCCAGTAGCTTCGTCTAATTCGATGATGCCATAGGGAGACGGGAGCTTGGTTAAAGCCATGCAAGCCACGTTTTTGTCGATTTTCTCCACCAGCTTCAACGGATTAATGGTTGTCAAAATGTCTCCGTTGACGACCAGGAAAACCTTATCCGATTTTAACAGATGTTCGGCGTTTTTCAACGCTCCGCCGGTTCCAAGCGGCTCGTCTTCCACCGAATAACCCAGCCTAACACCGAATTTGTGACCGCTGCCCAATGCTTCTATGATTTTTTCACGTAGGTAACCGACGCAAACGATAATTTCATCGATTCCATGTTTTTTCAACCATTCTATCTGCCAAACGATAATTGGCTTGCCTTCGACTTCGAGAAGAGGTTTAGGAATTGATTCAGTTAGCGGCTTCAAACGTTTCCCAAAACCACCTGAAAGAAGGGCCGCCTTCAAACCTTACCGACCTATTCTAACTCTTTCACCATCTTTCGTATCTTCAACGAATATTCCGCGGTCAGCGAGCATGCTCCTTATTTTGTCAGCGAGGTCGAAGATTCCTCTCTTGCGAAGTTCACGCCGAACATCCAAAACCACCTTGACCAACTCATATAGCTCGGCCGGAGATTCTTTCCTGTCTTTTTTTTGCAACAACCCCAAAGAACTGCACATCTTCTCAAACAACTGATTTATGAATAAGATGTCCTCTAAACCGGCAGACGGCAATACCATATTTACGGTTTTAACATATTCGTATATTGCTGCGAGTCCTTCAGACGTGTTAAAGTCCTCTGACATCGCATCGATAAACCGTTGATAAATGGCTTGGACGGTGTTCCGTAAATTGGTGTCTGCGGGCTTGTGAGTTGGTTGCTCGATGGCGAAACGAAGGTTTTTCGCTAAGTTGATTATCTTGGAGGCGTTTTCCTCGGCTTGTTCCATGTTTTTCTCCGAATAATCAACTGGCCTTCGATAGTGCGACGACAGAATGAATACTCTTATCACGTCTGCTGAATATCTTTCGAGCGTCTCCCTTATCGTCACAAAGTTTCCGTAGGATTTGTGCATCCCCCTTCCTCCGACAGTTAATTCACCTGTGTGAAGCCAGTATTTCACGAAGGGTTTTTTACCCGTCAGGGCCTCAGACTGAGCGATTTCATTTTCGTGATGAGGGAAAATCAATTCCTGCCCGCCGCCGTGAATGTCGATTTGGTCGCCGAGATATTTCATGCTCATTATGCTGCATTCGATGTGCCATCCAGGGAATCCACGTCCCCACGGCGTTTTCCACGAAAATGGATAATCAGGCGAAGATTCTTTCCAAAGGGCAAAATCTGCAGTATTTCGTTTTCTGGGGTCGGGGTCAATCCTATGCATGACGAGTTCTTCTGGCCTAATCTTCGACAACCTACCATAATCAGGAACTTTGCCAACGTCGAAGTAAACGCTTCCATCCAAAACGTAGCCATAGCCTTTGTCGACGAGTTTCTCCACAGCCTCGATTATTTCAGCGATGTGCATGCTTGCACGCGGCTGCACGTCGGGCCTTCGCACACCCAGATCATCCATGTCGCGGAAGAACTCAAGCATGTATCGGTCAGCAACTTCCATCGGATGTTTCCGCAGTCTTTGAGCACCGACGATCATGCGGTCTTCACCAGTTTCTCTTAAATGTCCAACATCGGTGATGTTACGAACATATTTCACCTTGTATCCCACCGATTCAAGAAATCTTATTATCGCGTCAAAAGCTACATAGGTTCTGGCATGGCCGAGATGGGCGACGTCATAAACGGTCGGCCCGCAAACATACATCGTTACCACAGGCGGGTTAAGGGGTTGAAAAGGTTCAAAACTACGCGATATCGTGTTAAAGATTCTTATCACGTCTAATCATTTTCCCGCAACCGATTTATTTATGCCCTTTCCATTCACCCGAAAGCCTTATATTTCAGCAAAGACTATTTTTTAAGGAAAGGCTTATAGGGAGAAACATGAAATGGAATTTCTCGTCTATATGTCTTTCGTGTGAGGTGAAGAAAACATGGTAAGGAAGAGTTGGAGAACAACAGAGTTCTGTCCCGAATGTGGACATGAGATGCTGGTGACCGACCAGCGAACTGGCGAAGTTACTTGCTCAAACTGTGGATTCGTTATTCAGGAAAAGGACGTCGACATGGGACCGGAGTGGCGCAACCTCGACGAAGAGGACGGTAGCCGGAGCAGGGTCGGCGCACCTCTTTCACCGATGTACCGAGACCATGGACTTTCAACAGTCATCGAAAGCGTCGATGAAGACGCGTCGGGAAGAAAACTTTCAAAAGAAACACGCGAAAAAATGCTCAGACTCAAGAAACTCGACGCAACGTCCCAGATAAACTCCAGCGAAACACGAAACCTTCAGCAAGCGGTTAACATTCTCCAAATTTACGTAGACAAGTTACGGCTTTCTCAAACAGTTGCTGAAAGGGCGATGCTCATCTACCGACGGGCCCTTAAAGCCGGACTCGTGAGAGGACGGTCGATCAAGTCAATCATGGCCGCGGCGGCTTATGCCGCGTGCAGAATGTTGGGGACGCCACGAGATTTGAGAGAATTTGAACGCTCTTATCCAGCCGTGAAAAGAAAAACCATCGCTCAGGGCTACCGTTTGCTGTTGAAACATCTTGGGTTGAAAGTTCCAGTGGCAGACCCATCAATATATGTACATAAAATCGCTTCAAAAGTCGGTCTTGACCAGAGGACTGTTCAGGAGGCTCAAAGGCTTCTCAATGAAGCTGTGAAAAGAAAAGCCACCGTCGGGAAAGACCCGGTGGGAATAGCTGCAGCCGCCCTATACATGGCCTGTCAAGAGACCACTCAAAACTTGACCCAGAAGGATATCGCGAAAGCGGCAGGAGTCACAGAAGTCACTGTCCGCAACAGGTTTAAAGGACTAAAAGACGTCCTCGAAAGCGTAGCCGCTTAAATCACCTCAATATTTTCTTCAGACAAACCCAGTTCAAGCAAAGCATCTTTCGCTCTGTCTCTATGATCTCCTTGGAGAAGGATCATTCCGTCTTTGACAACTCCTCCACAAGCCAGAGTTGCTTTTAGCTTCGAAGCGATTTCCTGCAAATCCTTTTTGGTGCCGTTCAGTCCCTCGATTACCGTAGTCGGCTTATTCCATTTCCTTAGCTCGAGCTTTATCTTAACTCTCTGCTGTTCGCGGCTGATCGTACCGCAAACGCATATGGGCGTTGGAAGACCACAAGTTGGACATATGTCGCCCATTACTTCTTCCTCTTCCTCACCTAGTTAATTCGGATTTAGGGTTGTTTTTAAAGTTTTGAACATCATCATATCACCGTTTCTCGTATAGGGCTTGCTTCTTTTTCAAATATTCATCGACTTTGTAGGCGAACCTAGCGGGAACTCCATATACGACTTCGTTTGGTCTGACGTTGCGGGTTACTACGGAGCCAGCTCCTACTACTGCGCCGTCGCCGACTTCTACGCCGGGAAGAATCACAGCGCCAGCGCCGATGATAGCTCCGACGCCGATGGTCGGGCCTTTTAACGGCGACCCCACTGGGTATGAGTCGTTAGTCATCACCACGTTCGGGCCAACGAATGCTCTGTCCATTACTTTGGTCAGATGAGGGATGTAGACGTTTGATTGAATGTTTACTTCTTTTCCTATCAACACGCTGCCGTCAAGCATCGTGCCACTTCCAATTCTCGAGCCGGTTCTAATTATGGAGCCAGACCTTATCAATACGTTGTGGCCGATCTCCACGCAACCTTCAATTATGACTTCGTCATACACGATGGTCCACCGTCTAATCACGGACGCTGGCCCTACGAAGCTTCCTAGACTTGCAGAGTCGAGAATTTCAAGCGGCTCTGCGTGCTTGTTATGCATGGCTTTGAGTAATCTCTCCCTCGTCGGATATCCAAGCGTGACAAGCTCGTCGATGAAGGTGCCCACACATACTTCCGTCGAACCGTAAACGTGACAATTCTTTGAAACTGTTCCACTGATCTTCGCACGGGGCGAAAGATACCCCGACATTATGGTGAATTCGTTGAATATGTATATATCTTTTTTGCCGCGCTTTCCAGGATTTAAATCGTCGAACCGTAAATTTGATTAGGTTGGTTAGTTGGAGCGAACATTTTCAGCTGGGTTCGAAGGTCGATGTTGATGGAGTTGATGTTTTCTACATCGACAGAGGTGATGGTGAAGCGGTTGTGCTTCTTCACGGCTGGGCCTCTTCTTCTTTCAGTTGGCGTTTTAACTGGCCTGTCTTGGCTCAACACTATCGAGTAGTAGTGCCTGACTTTCCTGGCTTCGGGTACTCTCAAAAACTCCCTACCAAACTCCGTCTTAAAGCCCTGGCTGAACATATCGTCAAATTTCTCAACAAAATTGGTGTCGCGCAATTTTATCTCGCCGGTATGTCTATGGGGGGCGCAATAGCGTCGTACTTGGCCGCTAACTATCCCGGACACGTTAGAAAACTTGTCCTTATCAATCCCGCACTTTTCGGCTCTCGGTTCGGCGCCCGCAGGATACCCGTCCGCCTTTTGTCTGTTAAACCTTTCTACAACCTATTCAGCTGGATGATTGTCCGCAAATCTTTCATTCGAAACGTGGTGAAGCAGGTTTACTTGAAACCAGCTCTTCAAAGCGCGGAGATGGTCGAAGCATATTATCAGTCGGTAAAGCTTGCAGGAACAACACTGGTTGACGCCATGTACATTATTAGTGACTTTGATTTGACCTATGTCAGAAATGTAAGGTGTCCTGTTTTGTTTGTGTTGGGCGGCCGGGATAATTTGGTTCCATACGAGCTGAACCGGAAACTTGCGGAGGAAATCGGCGCTCGAGTTTTCATCGACCTATAAGCGGGCCACGCTGTTCATGAAGAAAACGCAGACGTGGTCAACAACGTTATATTGGATTTTCTAAAAGCATGATGAAGAATGAGCCGAAAACAGCAAGTCGAACAACTTCTGGAAGTTTTGATGTCAAGCGTCAATTCTAACTCTGTCCCGCCTATGCTAGGCTGGCTGATTTTTGAAGCGTTTATGACCAACCGGCTTAGTCGAAAAAGACAGTTCAAACTGCTCGTAAAAGCTTGTAGGTTGAGCGAGCCTGATAAAACGAAGCGTGCTTTAAAAGGTGAATTTCTATGAATGTTTCTTTCTCGGTTGAGGTCGTGCCAAAGGATCCTTTGTGGAAACTTTCGATGGCCTCTGTTTTGATTGAGCGGCACGGATTTGACGGTATTTGGGTCAGCGACCATTTCTTTAACAGGAATTGTTTCATTACGCTGGCGACTTTATCGCGTTATACTCGGAGAATTTTGCTGGGTCCGGCTGTCGTAAACCCATATGTGGTTCATCCTGTTTTGATGGCTCAGAACGCGGCGACGTTGTGGGAGCTTTGTCCAGGCCGAGTTAGGTTTGCCGTTGGTGCTGGAGACGCCAGCTCGCTAAAACAGCTCGGCTTTGTGCGGGAAAAACCAGTCGAAAAAGTCGTCAAAGCCGTCGAAACCATGCGAGAATATCTGACTAAACTCGACACCTACAAGATCCCGGACCTAAAAATTTACGTAGGCGCACAAAGCCCTCGGATGATGGAAGCTGCTTCGGTTGTGGCTGACGGTGTGCTGGTCAACTGGTCGAATTTAGAAATGCTGCGTAACTCGCTGAAACACATCGCGTCAGAAGGGAAAAAAGCCTTTGCGAAGGCCGCATACGTCATCACGTCCGTTCATGATGACATAGAAAAAGCATGGAAAACAGCTGTGCCCTACGCCGCATACCTTATGACTGGAGCATCAGAGAAACATCTCGAAAAGGCAGGTGTTACCGATGAACATCGCGAAGAAGTTGAAAAGCTTTTGGCCACGCGACAGTGGGATGAACTATATCATGTGGCGAAAGACGATTGGGTGAAATTCTTCAGTTTCTACGGTAAACCGAGCCAACTTGAGGGGTTTGTTTCGGAAGCTTTGGCAATGGGATATGGTGAAATAGTTTTTGCCGGTCCTTTGGGACCGAGATATCTGAAAGCCCTTAAAAATATCGCTTCGATATGTCGTTCGGTTAGAAGGAGACGCTAATTTGACCACGGTGCTTACTAGGCGTGAGGCGGAAAGACTGAAGAAGCAACTCGCGGCTGAGCTGAAGCTAGATAAGTATCCTTCCGACGATGAACTCGCGTCGTTGAAGGGTGTGGCCGTCGCAAAGAAACCTGTCAAGACTTCTTCCGGAGTTTCTGTTATCACCGTGGTCGCTCCCATTTTCTCCTGCCCTCATGGAAAATGCATTTACTGTCCGGGTGGGGCACCGTTTGGCACGCCGCAGAGCTACACGGGTGAAGAAGCCGTTGTCAAAACGGCATCCCTACACGGCTACGACCCGCGCAAACAAGTCGAAGCATCCGTCGAGAAACTGCGTAAGATGGGCCATTCCGTCGACAAAGTCGAGCTCATCATCATCGGCGGAACGTTCACAGCGACAAGTGAAGATTTTCAGCGGAACTTCATCAAAGAATGTTTGGACGCGCTAACAGGTGTTTACACCAATTCACTTGAGGAGGCTTTGAAGGTGTGCGAGAAATCTCCCATTCATGTTTCGGGGATAACGGTTGAAACAAAGCCGGACTGGGCGAAGAAGGAAATCGCCACCCGGCTCGTGGAATACGGCGTTACACGGGTTGAAATCGGCGTTCAGGTTCTTGATGACGAAATTCTTAGAATTGTCAACAGGGGCCACACGCTGGAAGACGTGGTAGAAGCCACTGCAGACCTAAAAGACACGTCATTCAAAGTCTGCTACCATATCATGCCAAACTTGCCCGGCTCCTCTCCGCAAAAAGACCTAGAGATGTTTACGAAAATGTTTGAAGATGAAAGATTCAGGCCCGACCAGTTGAAAATCTATCCAACGCTTGTTCTACCCGGCACAGGTTTAGAAACTATGTGGAGGAAAGGTGTTTACAAGCCATATCCCGACGAAGAGCTTATGAAAATGTTGGTTGAATTCATGCGGCGTGTACCTCCATACGTCAGGATTTCAAGAATTCAGCGAGAAATTCCGCTGCACATTTCTCTCGATGGCCTACATATTCCGAACCTTCGTCAAGTGGTCGAGAAAGCTGTCGGCAACTCGTGTAGATGCATTAGATGTCGGGAGCACAGTCATGTGGGTAAAAAAGTTGACCCAAACAAAGCCGTGATCAAAATATTACGCTATCGCAGTTCCAGGGGTCTCGATTACTTCGTGTCAGCGGAAGACGAAGACGCTGACGCATTGCTTGGTTTTGTCAGAGTGCGAATTCCACCCAGAGCTTTGAGGCCCGAGCTGGAAGACGCGGGATTGGTGAGAGAGCTTCACGTATACGGTGCGATGAAAAAAGTCGGCGAACCAACCGACGAAACTACATCACAGCACCGAGGTATTGGAAGAAGATTGATGAAGGAAGCCGAAAACATGATTTTCCTAGAACACGGACTTGGAAAAGTTATAGTCATCAGCGGTGTCGGGGTTAAGGCATATTACCGAAAGCTCGGCTACACAGATTTCGGACCTTACATGGCGAAAATACGAGGCAAAATAAATTGACGTTAACAACTCCATACCTAAAATCATTCAGCCAACTCAAATTTCATCAAATACTAGCGCTTGCCACTTTCATCATTCTTTTCGGGCTTAGGTTGATGATTATCAATTCTCCGTCACCAATCGTCGTCGAACAAAACGGCCAAAAGGTTTTAGAAGGCGGTCTTGTGTTCGACGAAAATCACTATGTCCCCGCTGTCCGAAGCATTTTGAAAGGCGAGTCAGTCAACCACGAACATCCACCACTCTCTAAGCTTTTGATAGCGTTAGGAATGACGATTTTCGGCGACAACCCGCTAGGCTGGCGTTTCTTTCCATCTCTCCTTTCATCAGCGGCTGTCGCGTTCATCCCCTTAATAGTTTGGCGGCTGACCCAAAACCGCAGCCACACGTTTTTCACGACTTTCTTACTAACTACTGATGTCATGTTTTTCAACATCGGTACAATAGCTATGCTTGACGGCCCAGCCTTCTTCTTCCTGTTCTTCGGCACATATCTTTACCTTGAGAAAAAATACATCCCAGCGGCGGCAGTTCTAGGAGTTTCTCTACTTTCGAAAACTTCAATCCTTTTCAATGTCGTGGGCCTACTCGCCTTCAGCCTAGTAACCATCTATCATCATAGGAGGAAAATTTCCGAAACAATCTACGAATGGTCACCCATTTTCGAAAAAGTCGTGATCATAGGTATGGTGGTTTTTATCGGAGGGCTTGCTGCATACGACTACAGCTACAAGGCTTTCAACAGCCCCTTCGCACATATTGACTATATTTTTTCCTATCATAGCCAGCTCCGCTTCAACTGCTCGGAATTCGAGCTTCCTCTACGATGCACAGTCGTCGAAAACAATGGAAACAGAGTTACCGTTGATTTGCCTCTCAGCTGGATATCGCCGATATCTCCGTTCGCAGCGGCCCCATACTTCTTAGTAACAGCGACGTCAGGTGATAGGGTTTGGCATCCAATCGCATATTATGGGATTTACAGCCCATATTGGTGGACAACCGTCCTCGTGATAATCTATTCTTTTTACTACATGGTTAAGTCACGCGGAGGAGACCCCGCACAAACATTTGTCTTCACATGGCTTCTTGCAGGCTACGGCCCCTACTTTATCATTGCTCATTTGCTTCAAAGGTATGTTTACACGTTCTACTTTCTCCCTGCTCTTCTTGCAGTTGCCCTTGGATTATCGGTCATTTTGAGCGGGGACAAGTTTTCGCGTATGGTTCTCTACGGCGTTGCCTTGGTTCAGCTTGCTTGGTTCTTCATCTATTTCCCCGTCAAATCAGACACACATATTCACATCCTCGAACTGCTAAACCTTCCACGGTAAAAATGAGCTGGCTAGACAAAGCTCGGAAAGCTCTCGCCGCCGGCCATGTGCTAATCATGGTTGGACTTTGCATAATCGAATATGAAGGAAGAGCGGTGTCCAAACTTGGTAAAGGCGAAAGAATCGTCATCATCAAAAAAGACCGAAGCATTCTCGTTCACAGGCCGATAGGCCATGAACCGGTAAACTGGCAACCTCATCGGTCAAAAATTGAATTGATCGAAGAAAACGGCAGAAGAATAATCAAGGCTTCAAGAGCAAACGAGCTTCTAAAAATTGTTTTTCTAAACGAACCTGAAACCTACGCCTTTCAGTTGTCCGACGACGCTGAATTCGAAATGTACGCCTCTGAAGCCGAGATGAAAGAAGCTGTTCTACTTCAACCCGATTTAATCGAAGAAGGGTTCACACCGCTAACTGACGAGCGGAAAGTGGGTCGCACAGGCCGCGTAGATATTTTCGGCGTTGACCGAAATGGATGCATGACAGTTGTCGAGCTCAAAAGAAGAACCGCAACGACTAATGATGTGAAGCAGCTGCAGCAATACGTAGAAGAACTCAGTCGGGAATTTGGCAAAAAACCACGAGCCATACTCGCCGCACCATCCGCAACAAAGTCAGCTATAACTTTCCTCAAGACAGCCAAAATCGAGTTCAGATGTTTAACACCGAAAACATGCAGCAAAATCATCCGAAGAAGAAACGGTCTAGACGCCCACCTTTAAAAAACTAATACTTTGCGGGAAAGAATCAGCTCTGTAACTTTTCGGATGTTAGCGACTTCGTCGTAAACGATGCTTTCGATGTCTCGCATAAGGTTCAGGTTAAAGTTGTCCTCCGGAATAGCTTGAACGGAAACTGAAAGCGGTTGGTTGATGGGCCTACCGATTTGGCTGAGCATCCGCACATACACTTCCTTGACTTTCTTTGTTTCTTCATATATTCGGCGAGCGGTTAAACCAGCGCAGACATTGTAAATTTTACCAACATGTGAAATTGGGTTTTTTCCCGCGGTTGCTTCAAGCGACATCTGTCTGTTCGGAGTGATTAACCCATTGGCTCTGTTTCCTCTCCCCGTGTTGCCGTCGTCTCCGTGCTCAGCGCTCGTCCCCGTAAAGGTCAGGTAGAAGATTCCGTCTTTGATGTTGGTGCCGTATTTATCGGCGGTGTTGACGTAAACCTTGACATCGTAATCAGCCGCGATTCGGGAAGCGAGGTTTTCCACCTCTGTCTTGATTTGCTCCTTGACAGAAATGTAGTGGTCACGGTCCCTCGTCAAGGTGCTGACTATCCCGTCTGCAACAGTCACGGTTATCTGCGAGCCTTTCCTCAAACCCATCACTTTAACGTCTTCACCACTTTCTTTCACACGCGATTTGAACGCAGGCGAATTGAGATGTCTTTCCGTGGTCAGGACAATGGTTTCGAGAGGAGTAAATGGGTAAAAGGCAACGCCGTATGAGGTGTCGTTCGCAAGAGGCATAGCGGAATCACTTTCCACGATAGCTTTAAGGTCAGGACTGCTTTCCCTCACCCGAATTTCGAGCTGAATATGGGAATCAAAATCGAGGAACCGAAAATTCCGCTTTACCATCGACCTAACTGCGTCAGTGATGATTTGCTTATGGGGAATTTTCTCCTCTCCAGTCGCCGTTCTTACAGATGTGGAAGCCCGTCCTGCTATAATGATAGTTATTGGTTCTTCAAGCCTCCCATATCCAAAAGTGTTGTATGCTCTTCCTCCCACCAAAAGTCCTTTGTCAACGTTATGATGAAGAATACGTCCAAAATGAGAAAGATAATATTCACAAAGCTTTAGAGAAGCTTCCTCACAGGCACTGTCAATAATGTAATCAGGATGTCCCAAGCCTTTCCTTTCAACCATTTCTATTTCCTGCATGTGCACGGGCTTTCTGTCCAACGGCTCGACCGTGATAAAAGATGTGGTCATATCCTTCTCCGAAAGGCTGAAAAACTCCTCAATATTAACCTCTTAGCCCCTTTTTAACCCGGTTATTTTTCGGTAAAAATTACGTACATAATATTATTTCCCCTGATTAGCACTTTGGGATATCCGGCGCTTTTACTATCGCCGAGATATTCGACGACGTGTTCGAGAAGCATGTTCATGTATCCGTCGCATTCAACCATTGTTCCTACATAGCGGACATCGTTTTTCAAGACGACTTTTACAGGCTTGTTGAGGTTCCGGGTTATTGTGGTCAAAGGCTTAACGGCTTCCAAGCTATTTGCACCGTTTTCCAGCCCTTAAAATACTTAACATTGTTTTTAACCTGTTTCTACATATTTGAGCTCGCTGAAACATAGCCCACAGACTATGTTTTCCCCAATCTTGTAAGATTCGTCTAAAGGCGCTCCGCAGACCGGGCAAACAGTGGCCTTTGGGTCTGGTTTAAACAGTTCAGCACTACATGCAGAGCAGATTTTTGAGCCAATCGGGTTAACTGCTCCGCATGATTTACAAACCATGTCAACTCCCCTGGTGACAACTATCAACTTCGGCTCCGTTGTCTTTGATTTCGCGACTACGGCTTGCTGGCCAACCGATTGCTGTCGAGGACGCGGCGACATCGTTCTAATCTCCATGGTAGGCCGATTGTCATCGAGAAAAGATGAAATTTCACGCTCTATTTCCTCCAGCTCTTCCGGAGATTTTTCACTTCTCCTAGAAATTCTGGGTGGACCTAGCGGCGAAGAATATGGTGAAAGCGTTCTCATCCCTCTCACGAACAGCACTAGACCTACAGCTGTTATGGCTGCGCCGGCAAGTGTCAAAATTAGGCCGGCTGGCAGGCCTGGTGCTAAAGGTCTGTCATAAAACTGTTGGATGGGGGAATTGTATCCGCCCGTGAGAAATAGGGCGACAATGGGTAGAAGGACGACGAGGACGCCGACCGCGCCGAGGAGAATGCCTATCTTCGGGTTAACCATGACAGCGTATGCTCAGTCGGGGATGTTATAAGTATTATTAGCGGTTCGTCGGAAGCCTATTTTCACGGCTACACCGTCTATATCCCACGACTTTACCACATACCCGTCAGGGAAAACTTCGTTCAAACCAAGAAACTTCAATTCAGCTCTTGTCTCCGACTCGATAAACTTCCTTTTCATCGCGCAGAAATGTTTGAACGTTTCGTCTTCTGTCTGAACAACGCATTCAATTTTTTCCAAAAGATTCAGGTTCTGTTCTTTCCGCATCACCTGAATTCTTCGGATGAGTTCTTTGGCAGCCGAGATGGCTTCAAGTTCCTCTGAAACGGCTAGGTCCACGTAGACTTCTGCGTGTACGTTTTCGCCTTGAGAATATCTTTCCGGAATCACGCGCTTGACTTTGAATAGGGATTTTGGAAGGAATTTTTCACCGTCTGGAAAAGCAACTGTTAACCCGTTTTTTGTTTCCAGTTCCTGCCTCAATTGGTTTCCGTCACTGTTTTTTAGATAATTCAGGAGATGAGGTAGCTGTTTGCCAAGCAGGGGTCCTGCTTGAGATAACTCGGCTTCGACAACCCAGTTGGCTTCTTCGAACTGCGAACCGGGTTCGGTTATCACGATTGTTTCGGTATTTGTGCTTTCTTTGAGAAATGTTTCGAAAGTTTTTAATGACTCATAGGCTTCCAAGGTTTTGGGGATGAGGATTATGCGTGAGACAGGTGAACGAAGTTTTCTTCCTCCTCTCTGCCGTGCGGCCAAAACAGTTGTGAGCACATCTCTCGCCACGTTCATTCGCGAAAGCAATGTCTGGTCGTAAAACCTTGTGTCCATGCTCGGCCATTTTTCAAAATGTATGCTTTCTTTGTCTGCTGGGCTTTTAATTCTCTGGTAAAGATATTCAGCTAGATGCGGTGCGATAGGAGCCAGCAAAACAAATGTTCTTTTTAACACGTAGTTGAGGCAGGCATACGCCGCATATTTTTCGGGAGTTTCGGCGTCCGTCCAAACTATTCTTCTCACGCTTCGTAGGTAGGTGCGGCTCAAGTCGTCGACGACGAAAGACAGAATTTCTCTTACCGCTCTGTGAATTTCCATTTCCTCCAGCAGAGCAGTTACTTTTGAAACTACGTCGTTGACGCGTGATAGAATCCATTTATCCTCGAGCCTTAAGTAGTTGAGATAGTTTTCGAGGTTGTGTTTCGCCGGGTCGTAACGGTCAAGCTCTTGGTAAGTCAAAGTGAATAGGAAAACGTTCCACAAGATGTTTAGGTCTTCCACCGTTTCGTCAATCTCTGACGGGACGAAGTTAATTGTGCTCCATGGCTCCGCCTTTTTGACGAGATATATTCTGAGCGGGTCAACACCGTATCTCTGAAACGCGTCCATCGCCCAAACCACGTTACCTCTCGACTTCGACATCTTTTTCCCGAATTCGTCGAGGACATGACCCTGGTTGAGAACTGATTTGAACGGGGCTTTACCCATTAAAATCGTCGAGGTGAATAGCAGTGTGTAGAACCATCCCCGTGTTTGGTCGATAGCCTCGGTGATAAAGTCGTAGGGGAAGAGTTTCTGAAACAGCTCACTGTTTCTCAGAGCATCTACGCTAGCGTAGAAGGCCACTCCTGAGTCGAGCCAGGTATCGAGAACAAACGGGACACGTTTCATCATTCCTCCGCAGCTGTTGCATTTGAACACGTACATGTCAATCCAAGGTCTGTGAAGTCTCTTGACCGGGGGTTTCTCGATAGCATCTTCAAGCTCCTGCATCGAGCCCAAAACTCTTTTATTGTCGCATGATTCGCATTTCCAAACGTTTAACGGCGTTCCCCAGACCTTGCTTCTTGAAATACACCAGTCCTGAGCGTTTGCCAGCCAGTCGCCGAAACGATTCGACCCAGCCCATTCAGGCCACCACTTGACAGATTTGTTCTCCTCTATCATCCGTTCTTTGATTCGGTCAACCTTCAAAAACCATTGTACGCTGGCTAGGTAAATGAGCTTGCTGCCGCATCGCCAGCAATGCGGATAAGTATGCAATATTTCGGATTGTTTAACGAGGAGTTGTTTGTTCTGTAAGTCTTTGACTACTTTTTCGGACGCGTCCCATACTGATAATCCGGCGTATTTTCCGCCCTCGGAAGTGAAATATCCCGACTGGTTTACCGGACAGAAGGTTTTGAGTCCATGTCTCTGGCCGAGTTCAAAGTCTTCCGGTCCGTGGCCCGGGGCGATGTGGACGAAACCCGTGCCCTCTTCAAGTGTCACGAAGTCCGAAGGAACGATGAAGTGCTCTTCGTTTCGATGCAGTGGAACTTCGTCGACGAGTGGATGAACGTAGCGTTTGCCTACAAAATATTCTCCTTCGAAACTGCTGGCTATACGGTAATTTGTCAATTTGGTTTCTTCGACGAATCTGTCCAGTAGTTTTTCCGCGACGAACCATTTTTCACCGTTAACATGGAGTTCAACGTATTTTGCGTTGGGCTTGACCGCGATAGCTTCATTGCCGGGAAGTGTCCACGGCGTCGTGGTCCAAATGATTACGTATCCTCCGTTTACGAGTGGCATTTTTACGTAAATGGATGGGTCGGTGACTTCTTCGTATCCCTGTGCAAGCTCGTGCTGTGAAAGAGCTGTTTCGCAGTGTGGACATGTCGGAACAACCCTTAGGCTTTCAACCAAGTCACCGGTTTCGTCAGCTCGTTTCAGGAGATGCCAAACATGCTCCATGTATTCGTCTTTACGGGTTTCGTAGGCAGTGTCATAGTCAAGCCATAGGCCGAGCATTTCACTGGCTTTCCGCCAATGACTGAGATAATGGTCGACGACTCTCCACGCTTCTTCTACAAATTTATCTATTCCAATCCGTTCGATGTCACGTTTACTGGTAATTCCCAGCTTTTTCTCCACCTCGATTTCGGTGGGAAGACCTTGGCAGTCCCATCCAGCCCTTCGCCAAACTCTGAACGAGTTCATGGTTTTGTATCGCAGCACGATGTCTTTGTAGACACGACCCCTCGTATGTCCGATGTGCATATAACCGTTTACCGTTGGGGGGCCTTCGAGAAACGAAAACAAGGGGCCGTCGCTGTTAAGCTCGAGAGCTTTTTTGACGACTTGTTTCTCCGCCCAAAAATTTCTAACCCATTCCTCAACGACGCGAGGGTCGTATCGTCTCGGAGCGGCGGCGTCCATTCGTTCAAAAACGTTTATGCCGTCTTTATAGATATTGAGTTATAGTTTGAATGGCTGGGAGACTTTTCCATGATATACTGTAGCTTCTAAGGGGATTCTTCGCTTTTTCCCCTTAATCTGTTTCTGCGGATATCCGAACCCGACTACGCACGATATCGCATAGTTTTCGGGGATGTTGAATTTCCGCCGCATAGCTTTTTCGTCAAAACCTGTGTAAATGCATGAACCTACGCCACGGTTCCACGCAGCGAGCTGCATGTGGGTGATTGCTCGGCCCGCGTCAAGCTGATGCCATGGATACTTCGGCGATGTAAGAACGATGACGGCGAAAGCAGCCTCGGCAACCCATTTTCCCGAAGTACTCATGTCGGCGAGTTCTTTCAATTCATCCGGATTATCGACGACGATGAATCGCCAGTGCTGAGTGTTCATGCCTGTTGGGGATAGCCGTGCTGCTTCTAGAATTTCCAGGATTGTTTCACGCGGAACGGGTGCAGGAACATAATTACGTATTTCCAGCCTTGTTCTTATTGCTTCGAAAACATCCATGAATTAAGCATCTCGTCTAACGTATTTATAGTTAGCTGGACGAAAACAATCGCCACAATTCGTCCTGAACACTTCCCCTGATTCTTTCTTCTCCGTCTCCTACCACTCGCATGCCTTGTTTTGAAGAAACGATTCTTCCGATTATCCTACCATTGACTTTTTTCACTAATGTGTCGCTGAATTTTGGAGCCGTTGCCAATAACGTGCCGGAGCTGATAAGCCGGAGTGGGTCAAGTTCCATCGCTTGACATATTCGGCTCACAAGCGGGTCGATCAAAACTTTTCTTCTGTCGATTTCAAAGCCTACACCAGCAGCCTGTGCGACTTCATACAAACCTCCTATCAACCCACCTTCGGTTGGGTCATGCATGGAATTCACCTCGGCTTTCGCCAAAGCCAACGCGGGTTCAACTATGCTTGTTTTCTTAATGAACGATGCAGCCCTTAACAGTTCTCTGTTGGAAAAACCTTTCCGTTTCAGCTGTTCACTAAAATCGGTTGCGATAATCGCCGTGCCTTCGAGCGCCACTGACCGAGCCATGAGTATGAGGTCGCCGGGTTTCGCACCTCTGCTTTCGATAGGTTTTTGAACAACAAGTTTTCCGACCATGTGTCCGACAACAATCGGAGAGGAGACTGATGCGGCAACCTCCGAATGGCCCGTGACAACCGCGACATTCATTTTCCTGCACGCCTGATGAATCTGAGTAACGATTTTTTTCAAATCTTCACGTGTTGTGTTTTTCGGAAGTAGAATTGTGGATGAGAACCATAGAGGTCGGCCTCCTGAAACGGCTACATCGTTGGCTGGAGCGTTTACCGCAAGCCACCCTACGAAATTCTTTGAACCAGTGATGGGGTCCATCGAACAAACGTACACGCTGTTCGATGCTTTGACCGCGCCGGCGTCTTCGCCGAACCCAGGCCCTAAAACGACGTCAGGTCGTAGAGCACCTACTCTCTTTAAAACTATCGTTTTTAGTGTTTTCTCGGGAAGTTTACCTAATGGAAGCATGGTTAAATCTCTTGAGCTGATTGGAGGATTTTCGCAACTTTCCTCACGTCTGTTTGGTTCTGAACTCTTAGTAGGAAGCGGAGTTTGTCATCAAAGACACGGAAGCTCTGACCCGATATATAGAGGACATTGTGAATTTGCTTCACCAGTTCGTTCATTTTCATTTCGGGGTATCGATTCATGGCTTGGAGAAAAGGGTCAACACGATAGGATGCTGGCAAAAATTCAGGCTTGTCAAAAAAAGGTCTTGGAATCCCAGCCGAAAAACTCGTAACAACGTCTCTCAGAAATTGTGTGACTTCACGGTTTATCAGAGGAGTGTCACAGGGAAGGGCTAAAACCGCTTCGTGACTCGTCCTCCGGAAAAAATTTTCAAGCTGAAAACGCACATCAATTGTACCTGAAACCACTTCGTCGACGCCGGCATCGTATCTTTCGGCCACTTCACGGTAGTCCTCGATGGATTCTGGCGAAGAAAGAATGATTATTTCTTCGCTGTCGTCTGGCACTGATTCAAGCACATATTCTATCATGGGTCTGTTGTTGATTTTCAGTAGCCCCAGCCGCCCTCCGGGCCCCAAATTGGCAAAAACTGTGGTCGCGTACTGCATGTCTTAGCGTCCCAGTTTCTTTTTCAAAAAATCCAGGGATAGCGGAAGAAGTTTGTAGAGGTCGGCGACGAAGTAGTAGTCTGACTCCGAAGCCATGGGAGCGTTCGGGTCTGTGTTAACGGCAACTACGGTTTTTGAATCACGCATGCCGACGAGGTGCTGAACCTGTCCGGAAATGCCCAAAGCTATGTAGAGATTGGGTCTCACACGTTTGCCCGACAACCCGATGTGTCTTTCCTCTTCAAGCCATTTTAGGTCTCCTGAAATCGGCCGGCTGCATCCTACCTCAGCGCCGATGAGCTTGGCTAGCTCTTCCGCTAACGCGAGGTCTTCTTTCTTTTTGAAGCCACGGCCGACCGCGACGACAACGCTTGCCTTTTCGAGGTCTACGCGTGATTTTTCAGGCTTAACAGATTCGAGAAATTCGACCATCGGCCCGTCTGCGGTTAAATCAAATTGCTCAACTTCTGGCTTGGGCCCAGCTGTTACCTGCTCTGCCGGCGCTTTCACAGAAGCTACTGCAGGCTTGTCTCTGAATAGAACAGAAGCCGAGTATCCGCCGCCCAACACCAAACGTTTCGCAGCAATAGTATCATCAGATTTCTCTAGCGAGAAAATTTCAGCTGCGTATGGAGCGTTAAGCCTTTGAGCAACACGAGCCGCCACTTCATTCCCCTTCTTTGAAGCATAGACAGCCACCAAATCAAAGCCCACTTTTTTCACAAGCTCTGACAACACGGATGAAGCGGTTGCGCTTCCGTTTGTCCAGTTCTTTTCAGGCAAAATAAACAGTTTTCTGACGCCCGCGCCTCCGATAAGTTCAAGCTCTTGAGATGAGAGCTGCTTGAATGAAACGGCGTAAATATTTTCAGGCTGAATCGATTTGGCTACGAAGCTGGAGAGTGACATTATCTGGTCTGGTTTCTCACTAAAAACTAAGACTTTCATTTAATTCCACCCATAGATGAGACGATGACTTCTGCGAACTTTTCAGCGAGTTCCTCAGGCTTTCCTTCGAATTTTTGCTTGCGTCTTTCGGTCTTTAGTGCTTTCACTTCAACCGTTTCAGCGGCTGGTGTAACATCGGCTGGAGTCAATCCGATGTCTGCAAGTTTTAACTCCGTTAAGGGCTTCTTCTGAGCAGCCCTTATCATCAAAAGACTCGGCAGCCTCGGCGTGTTTATTTCCAGCCCAACAGACACCACTGCCGGAAAACTGCATGAAACAACTTCAACACCATCTTCAAGAGCCCTCCACGCCTTTATCCTTCCATCTGAGACCTCGAGCTTACTAACGTAAGAAATACTCGGAACATTGAAAATTTCGGCGAGCCGCGGCCCGGTCTGGTAGGAATTTTCGTCAAGAGACGCTTCTCCGCATAAAATCAAATCCCATCGGGGCACTTTGCTTTTAATAATTGATGAGAGAACTTTGGCTGTCACCGCTCCGTCGGCTTTGGCGAGCAATGGGTCAGATAAGACAAATGCGTCGTCGGCCCCCATGGCGAGACATTCTCTGACTAGCAGAGGCTTAATTTCAGGACCTGTCGAAATGACGTAGACTTTGCCGCCATGCTTCTCTTTTATCCTGATGGCTTCCTCCAAAGCATTAAGGTCGAAGTCGCTGTTCTTCCACTGGGCTTGACTAATTTGAGGGGTCAAAGTTTCTGGATGCGGCTTTAATTGGTAAACGTCGACCGTCTGTTTCACGCAGACAACTATGTCAGGCATCTTGACTTCACTTCATCACGGCGGCGTGGCCCTTAAAAAACTCTGTCCTTAACTCGGCTCAAGCGATTCAGCGACTATTTCCGCGATGTCTTTAAGCTTGATTTTCTGTTCAGCGCCTGTTATTCTGGCTGCGTCTGCGAACATCTGCATACAGAAAGGACATTCGACGGCTAAGACGTCTGCACCGGTGTTTAGGGCTTCGCGAAGCCGGATGACGCTTTCCCGGTCCTTTCTTTTGACCTCGTACCAGTAGGTTGAGCCACCCGCTCCGCAGCAGAAACTCTTGTAACGGATGTTTTTCATTTCGACGAAGCCCTCAGACATTACCGCGGATTTGATGACATTCCTTGGCGAATCGAATTCGTTGTTAATTCTTCCGATATAACAAGAATCATGAAGAGTAACTTTTTCCGTCAACCGTTTTGCAGGATTTATTCGCCCCGTTTTCAATAGTTCTCCGATGATTTGGCTGTGATGGTAGACTTCAAGCTCGACGCCGAAATCTCTGTATTCTTTTTTCAAAGTGTTATAACAGTGTGGGCAGTTCACTATGATCTTTTTCACGCCTTTTGACCTGAATGTTTCGATGTTTGTCAGCACTAGCTCTTGGTAGCGGCCTTCTTCGCCGATTCTCCTCGCCGGGTCGCCAGTGCATGTTTCGGTTTCGCCTAACACGGCGAAAGATACATTTGCCTTCAACAGTATTTTTGCGACGCTTTTCGCGATTTCTCTGCCTCTGGCGTCGTAGATTGAGCCGCATCCAACCCAGTAAACGTATTCGCTTTCAGGCTGCTCGTCTAAAGTTTTCACACCCATCGCCGCGAGTTCGCTGAAGAACTTCTGTTTCTCAGAGACATCAAACCCGTATGGATTGCCGTACCTGGCTAAATTCGTCAACATCGCCGACTTGCGTTTATCAAGCCGCCCCTCCAATGTGAGAGCTCTTCTCATTTCGAGGATGTAATCCATAGGCCTAATTAACACGGGACAAGCTTCTACGCAGGCAGAGCAAGTTGTGCATGCCCATATTTCCTCCTCATCGATGACGCCCGATGAAAAGACGTCAACACTTGTTCCGTTTTCAGCCCACATGGTTCGTTTGAGCTTCTGCACTATGTCGCGGGGTGAAAGAGGAGTGCCGGCGGCATGTGCTGGGCAGGCGGCTTCGCATCTACCACAGTCGGTGCAGGCGTCCAGTCCGAGCTTCTGCATCCAATTCAGTTCAGCCAGTGTTCTGAAGCCGAGCTTAATCTCAGCGGATGGATCGAGTTCGTCAAGTCGGAACGGTGTCGTCATCTTACCCAGAGGTGGTTGACGCGGCGAGTTGACCGCGATGTTCAGTAGGGTGGAAAACATGTGTCCAAGCGAAGAATATGGAAGCAAGGCTACCATGGCGAACGCCACCACGGCATGGCTCCACCACATTCCCTGATACACTGTTGAAAGTAGCTCGGGCTGGAAAGCGTTGAAGAAATAGGTGGACAGAGATTTTCCGACGAAGCTCCAGTCTCCCCATGGCCTCGGCGCCAAAGTGAGCCTAATGCCTTCCAACACGTATCCCGACAACCCGATAAACAGAAGACCGGCCAGCACCATGGAATATTCCGTCCTGTTTCGAAGCCTTGTCTCATGGCGGATAAATCGCCGATAGAAAAGCAGCGAAAGCCCAGCGATGAAAGCCAAACCCATCACGTCAAGGACAAATTCATAGAAGAGATAGAAATCGCCTCTTAAGATACGAATTTGGAAGACTCGGAGAATGTCGTGGTCGATGAAAACAAGCGTAGTTCCGATAAACAGAGCAATGATACCTGTGTAAGTTAGTAGATGCATTATTCCAGCGAGTCTTTCTTCAACTACTTTCCGCTGAAACAAACCGTAGCAAACCATGTGAGAAACACCACTCCAAACGTCGTAAACAAGCTGGCTGAAGCTTGTCACCCCGAGTTTACGCAATCGGTAAACCACACCATAGACGAACAATAAGGCAAAAGGCAGCAAAACGAGATACATCAGCAAATCCGTGCCTTCGGGCATTAAGCCGTAGGTTTCCCGGACCGGCTCCATCACACTATGTCAGTGTTTCTGGTTTTTATACCTCCCCAGATACAGAACAAACTTATGAATTCGGAAAACCCATAAAAATTGTGAGTGATAAACACAGCGCGCTTGCAGTAAAATCAGCCCCTTACTACGGGGGGAAACTTGAAATAGTTCCGAAAATTCCTGTCCGGTCTTTAGAAGATTTCGCCGTATGGTACACCCCCGGTGTGGCAGCTGTATCAAAAGCGATTAGTGTCAACCCTGAGCTCAGCTTTGAATATACATGGAGATGGAACACAATCGCCGTTGTCACCAACGGCACAAGATTGCTTGGGCTTGGTAAAATCGGGCCCGAAGCGGCACTGCCCGTGATGGAGGGCAAGTCGCTTATTTTCAAGTTTCTCGGAGGAGTTGACGCGTTTCCCCTTTGTTTGAGAACAACCGACCCTGAAAAATTTGTCGAAGTGGTTAAAATCCTCGAACCAGGCTTAGGAGGAATCAACCTTGAAGACATCTCTTCACCCGAATGTTTCTACATTCTCGACAAACTGAGAAAAGAGCTTTCCATCCCGGTGTGGCATGACGACCAATTGGGAACCGCCGCAGCTACATTAGCAGCTCTCTACAATTCATTGAAACTCGTCGACAAAAAACTGAACGAAGTTTCGATCGTTCTTTTCGGAGCGGGAGCCGCCAACATTGCCACTGCCAGACTTTTGGAAAAAGCCGGAGCAGATATGTCTAAAATGATACTGATTGATACGAAAGGCATTCTCTATTCGGAAAGAGACGACATCGACGAACTTATGCTAAATAATCCATGGAAATATGAATTGGCTTTGAAGACGAACCAGGCGAAGCTTTCGGGACAGCTTGACAGGGCACTCGAAGGCGCGGACGTTCTCATCGCAGCTTCGTCGCCGGGTCCGGATAAGATCAAGAAGGGATGGATTGCAAAGATGGCTGACAAGCCGATAACGTTCTTGTTGGCTAATCCGATTCCTGAGATGTGGCCGTGGGAGGCGAAAGAAGCTGGAGCAGCGATTGTGGCGACCGGCAGAAGCGATTTCCCAAACCAGGTCAACAACAGCCTCGTCTTTCCATCAGTTTTCAGAGGAGCACTTGATGTGCGGGCCCGAGCTATAACCGATACCATGGCCATCAAAGCCGCTGAAGCACTCGCGAACTACGTTACCGAAGATAAGCTCCATCCTGACCACGTAATTCCAACCATGGATGAATGGGAGGTGTATGTTCACGTCGCGGCCGCTGTGGCCGAGCAGGCGCGGGTAGAAAACCTAGCACGCATGCCGCTCCATTATGACGAGGAATTCGTAAGGGCTAAGAAAATCATTCAAAGGTCGCGAAAGCTATTAATGTCGCTAATGGAACAACGATTCATCAAACCATTGCCGAGGACTGAATGAACATGGGAGAAGTGATATTTCGAAAAGCGGAGGAAAAAGATATACCGAAGCTGGTGGAGCTCAACATCCGGCTAAAACGCCTAAACGAAGAATTCGACCCCCTTTTCCGCATGAGGCAAGACATCGCGGAGAAATCCCGTGAGTACTTAGAAGCTGCAATCAAGTCGAATAATTCCTTAGTGATTGTCGCGGAGAATAATAATAAAGTTGTAGGCTTCATCAAAGCCGACATCAAAGAAAGAATTTTCTACGAGCCGCGGGTCGAAGGCAATATAGTCGAATTCTACCTACTGCCTGAATATCGAAGGAAAAAAATCGGAGCCGCCATGCTTGACTACATGATCAAGCAACTCAAAGACAGAGTCGAAATAATAACGGCCGAATTCCCTGCTCTAAACGAAATCGCCGTAGAATTCTACACCCGGCTAGGATTCCGAGCCATCGTGAGCACCTTCGCCCGCGAAGGTTAAAAGCTTCATAAAATCACTTTTTTATGGCTCCGGTAGTATAGTCCGGTCAAGTATGGCGGCCTCTCGAGCCGCAGACCCGGGTTCAAATCCCGGCCGGAGCACCTATATTTCGACTAACACCTTACGTTTTCAAAATGTCGACCCCGTCGTTTATGAAAACTGAGCGTGTTCATGTGCGGAAGAAAAGCGACAACGTGCGTGGCGAATATCTTATTTACGTTATGGATGCATGTCAACGAAGCATGCACAACTATGCTCTGGAAATTGCCGTGTATCACGCCAATCAACTTCTGAAACCGGTGGTTGTTTTTGCTCCTGTCGATGTGAAAGTTCCGCATGCCAACGTCCGTCGATTTAAATTCATGTTTGAAGGGCTCGAAAAGCTTCGTCAATCTCTAAGTACGAGAAAGATTCAGCTCGTTGTTGAACAGGCTGAAAAATTGACACGGTTTCTTGCCGAGTCTTGTTTAACGGTTTTGGATATGGCGTACCTCGGCTTTCAACGTGCTTTCCGTAATAAAATCGTTCAATCGAGTGATTGTCCGGTGGTCGAAATTGAGGGAAATGTTGTTGTGCCCGTTGAAGTTGCGTCGAACAAACCAGAACCATACGCACGCACCATCAGGCCTAAACTCCTCAAACATCTCAACAGCTTCTTAGAGGACCTTCCTCTTCAAACGCCGCGAATCTCATCTCTCGAGCTAGACTTTGGTAACAAATCAGACAATCTGTTGTCTTCACTCGAAATTGACAGAACTTTGTCAAGCATTGATTATTTTGTCGGCGGTGAGGACGAAGCTTTGAAACGGCTCAACGTTTTCAAAGAGCAGAAGATTCGGATATACGCCGAGGGGCGCTCCGACCCAGGTGTTGAAGCTGCCTCAGAACTCAGCCCTTACTTGAGGTATGGTATGGTTTCTCCTGTACAAGTCCTCAAAGCTGTTCTCGAAACAGTTGATTCCAACGATGTTAACTTCGCAAGCCTTGTCAACGAGCTCGTCGTTTGGCGTGAGCTCGCCCGCAACGCCGCGTACTACAACCCGCTTTATGGAACGTATGACGGCTTACCTGAATGGGCAAAACAAACTCTAGAAGATCATAAGGGCGACAGACGCGAACACGTCTACGACCTCCAGACCTTGGAAAAAGCAGATACACACGACCGCTACTGGAAC
>JAWBKB010000005.1:0-90249 GCA_038831915.1 Candidatus Caldarchaeum sp. | reverse complement strand
TGGAACCTGAAGAGCCTAGACATACAACCAACGATATAATCGAAGACATGCATGAATGGGAGAGCTACACCTCAGGCCATAGGCCTTTCCCCTTTCCAAAAGACTTAAGTAAAAGTTGACAGTGCCTCCTCCTGCCGAACGTCTCTACTTTCCTCCTAAAGCCCAGAACCCACGGAGGCGTCCTGAGACGGGGAGAGACATTTCTATCACCGAAGAAACCTATAAGACGGCCCAGGCCGACCCTAATTCCATTCACCCACAACTAATGGCAAAGCCCAGGCCATAGACCTTAAGTTGACAGTCCCGTCCTTTGGCTAGTAAAATTTTTGTACAAGTTTAAGCAGTGGATAAAACAATGGCGCTCTTCAATCTTCGGGGAAGAGATTACATTACGACGCGTGATTACAACAGGCAAGAACTCGAATATCTTATTCAGATAGCCGCGGACCTTAAAAAGTCATGGTACGCTGGGATTCACTCAAAACCTCTGAATGGGAAGTCTATCGCTCTTTTGTTCAAAAAACCTTCTACGAGAACCCGTAACTCCTTTCAGATAGCAATATTCAGACTTGGTGGTTTTTCTGTGTATATGAGACCCGATGAACTCCAACTTCAGAGAGGCGAGCCCGTTAAGGACACGGCACGGGTTATTGATAGGTATTATGATGGCTTAGTTATTCGAACCTTTGGTCAGGATGAAATAGTTGAATATGCGAAATACATGAAAAATCCAGTGATCAATGCTCTATCTGATGAAGAGCATCCATGTCAAGTGTTGGCAGACCTAATGACAATAAAAGAGCAGTTCGGGAAACTCGATGGATTGAAGATTGTTTATACTGGGGATATCTGGAATGTGGCACATTCTTTGATTGCAACTGCACCAGTTTTTGGCATGGACCTAGTCTTAGCCTGTCCAACAGGATATGAACCGCTAGAAGAAATATGGAAATTTGGGGAAAGAGAGGCAGCTAGACGAGGTACGAGACTTGAGATAATCCATGACCTCAGAAGTGCTGTAAAGGGAGCTGATGTAGTTTACGCTAACACATGGTGGAGCATGGGCAAACCGGAAGAAACGAAGGAGAAAAGGAAACACGACTTTGCTGGCTTCACGGTGACTCCGGAAATAATGAATATTGCCAAAGAAAATGCAATTTTCATGCACTGCCTGCCAGCCTATAGGAACAACGAGGTGACAGATGATGTCATCGAAGGAAAGTGGTCAGTGGTTTTCGACCAAGCCGAAAATAGACTTTGGACCGAAGCGGCTATTTTGGCTACGCTCATCTAGTTTGTCAACCATTGCGAGAAAAAACCATTTGCTTCTACTGCATTTTGAAGATTTGCTTAGGTCGTGATTTGTCGTGGACAATGTCTTGTTATGGTTTTGTAGAACGTCTGCAACACTAAAAGAAGTAGTGGCGTCCACCAAAAGAAGTAGTGGAGCGGTGGAAATATTCAGCTTGGCTTGGGAGTGGCTAAGCAGACATGCGTACTTTGAGCATGGAATATTGTTCCTATGGGGTAATCTTTGAGAAATCTCGTGAATGCATCTAGGTTGTCCGCCCGCTATTGCCTGGGAAGCACATGGTGGATTATAACAACAAGTATTGCAGATTGTCTAGAGCTGAGTACAACAAGCTGCATTCCAAAACACCAATCTGGGTTGGCGGAAGAAAAAGGGAATGGCCAGGCTTGCTAACTAGCTAAGCGATGGAACTTCAACAGCGAAAGCTTAGGCGCGTATTAGAGTTTGCGAAGATCTATGATGAAAAATATAAACAGAGAGGCTTGAAACATGTCAAAGCTCTTTTCATAAAGGAAAACGTTGGCCTTCATCACGACCTAGTCGTGATTAGACCGGCGAGGCGTGTCTAGAACAACTTAATAGATTTGATTATTGTCCGAGACACAGAGGCCTCCAGCAAAGTTTTCACAAAAAAGGTTATGTTCTACTCGATATGGCAAATTATTTATTAGAGGTTTGAAAAAACACTAGACGTGAAATGCTACTCGGAGACCATTGTTCTTAACACAAGTTCTATGGTTGAGAGGATAACGGCGACTTCGAGCGTTAGAGATGGATTGGTAAACGTCTTTTCCCCACATATGGAGTTGGGGCTCTACCATAACGGGAAAGGGCATAACCTCAGAAGCGATGTATTCGCGATTCTTGAAAAATTAGCCGCAAAGAGCTTGGGGTGTCATTACGACTCGGTAGATTTACAGCCGAAACCTTGTCACACCTGTGTTCGATATCTCTTTCGCATGCGGTCACACTACCAGTTGAGAGCAGTGAAGGACCGACATATGTATTATCGCAGCCGAGTTCGAACGGTTGGTGTATTCGTCCGTTGATGGGTTGAAGCTGGACGAAGTTTTCGCATCACGCGCTCATGCCAAAGTTCTTCAATTTCTACTGGAAAACCCCGGCAAAGCCTTTAGCCTACGGTATCTCGCGCGTGTCACAGGCGTTGCTCCGTCCACAGTCGGCATCGTGATAGACAACTATGAAAAACTCGGAATAATCCTTCTTCGGAAACTGCCTTCAGTCAACATGATTATGCTGAACCATGAAAACCCCGTTACACAGGCGCTTCTCCAGCTTGTTGAACGAATTAGACCCGTTTCCTAACGCTTCTTTATATCCTGCGTTGTGTTGTTTCAGCCAGATGTCGGTCAAACACGGTTACTCAGGAGTTGTCGGCGAGTTGTTGGACAGGCTCGGCGTCGGTGTCGGGGATGAGGTTTTGGTGGAAAAGCCGGGGTTCAGCATTCGCGGGTTTGTGATGGTGCGTTATGAATTCGGAGAACCCGGTGTTCTCGTTTTGAAGCTGGGCAACGGATACAACATCGGCGTGAGAATCGACCAAACTACTAAGATATCTAAACTCGCGTCAGCCGTCGTTCCGGCTTTCAACCCACCACCTCCACCGCCTCCAAGGGAAAATCTTCCCAAAGTCGCCGTCGTCAACACAGGCGGAACAATCGCAAGCCGCATAGACTACCGCACAGGAGGGGTCAAACCCGCTTTGACAGCATCCGACCTCGTCAGCATCTTTCCCGAAATAGCTGAAATCGCCAACGTTTCCGCGGAAATTCTCATGCAAGTCGTAAGCGAAAACATGACATTCAGGGAATGGGTGTTGATGGCTTCGAGAGTAAACCAGCTTTTCGAGGAAGGGGTTGACGGCGTCGTGATAACTCATGGAACCGACACCATGGGTTACACGGCGGCGGCGCTGAGCTTTGCTCTGCTGAACCCTCCTGTTCCAGTTGTGCTGGTGGGTGCTCAAAGGTCTTCCGACAGGCCTTCGAGCGACGCGGCGACAAATTTGACGGCCGCGGTCTATGTCGCTGCGAAAGCACCGTTCGCCGAAGTGGTTGTATGCATGCACGGCTGGCATTCCGACGAAGACATCTACATCCACCGCGGGACACGGGTGGTCAAATTTCACACAAGCAGCCGCGGAGCATTTCAATCAATCAACGCAGCTCCGCTCGCAGTTAAAACACCAGCAGGACTGAAAACTTTGACAGACGAATATCATCGACGCGGCTGGGAAAACTACGCTTTCCGAACTGTCTTCGACGACCGCGCTATGCTCATCAAATTCTACCCCGGAATGAATCCTGAAGCAGTTGAAATCCTCGTGGAGAAATTCCGTCTACGCGGAATTATCCTCGAAGGTACAGGACTGGGACATGTCGCGTCGTCTTTCATCCCCGTGTTGAAGAAGCTCGATGAAGAGGGTGTTTTTGTCGGTATGACAAGCCAGTGTAGATTTGGCCGTGTCAACATGAATGTTTATGAAAACGGGCGTGATTTGATGCGGGCCGGCGTGACGCCGCTGGACAACATGCTGTCTGAAACGGCTCTCGTGAAACTGATGTGGGTTTTGGGTGTTTTGGGTGAAAAAGCCAGTCTGGAAGATGTCCGCGGTTTGATGCAGAAGAACTTGTGCGGCGAAATTAGCGGACGGACAGGGCCTCAGCCAACAACCTTCCAAGGTGAACATCATGGATTATGAAAAACTCGGGCTAAAGGTGGGCGTCGAAGTCCACCGCCAGCTCGACACGCGTCACAAACTTTTCTGCGACTGCCCCACAGAGCCCTCCCCAGACGCCACAACAATCAAAATTACACGTTATCTCCGCGAAGCACAGAGCGAGCTCGGCAAAGTCGACCCAGCAGCGATGTTCGAATCCAAAAAACGAAAGAAAATCATCTATCATGTTAATCCGTCCAACGTTTGTCTTGTCGAAATGGATGAGGAGCCTCCTCATGAGCTGAATCCTGAAGCTGTCGAAACGGCGTTGACCATAGCGTTGCTGTTCAACTCTACTCCGGTCGACGAAATCCACGTCATGCGGAAAATCGTCATCGACGGCTCAAACACATCAGGTTTTCAGAGAACATGCATCGTGGCTTTGGGCGGCGAAATAGTTGTTAACGGCAAGAAAATCCCGATACAAACTATAACCGTGGAAGAAGACGCGGCCCGCATCATTTCAACCAGCCGGGGAACAGTGGAATATGATTTGTCTCGTCTCGGTGTTCCGTTGATAGAAATTTCGACCGCCCCGGTGATTTATTCGCCGGAAGAAGCGGTGAAAGTTGCTTACACGATTGGAAAAATTCTCCGAGCGAGTAGGAAGGTGAAGCGTGGGCTTGGAACGGTTCGGCAGGATTTGAACGTCTCTATTAAGGGCGGCGCGTTGACCGAGATTAAAGGCGTCCAAGAGCTTGAGTTGATTTCGGTCGTGGTGGAAAACGAGGTGAAACGACAGCTTCATCTCCTAGAAATCGCTGAAGAACTGCGTAGCAGACTCAACGGCAAAAGTCTTCCACCGTTTAACCCGGTCGACGTCACCGACGTGTTCAAGAATTCGAAATCAAGCCTCGTCAGAAAGAAACTCGATGCTGGCGGAAAAGTATTCGCAGTCAATCTTCCGTGTTTTGCGGGTCTTTTATCTTTGGAGAAGTTTAAGGGGATTCGGCTTGGTGCGGAGTTGGCGGGCTACGCGAAAGCATGGGCTGAGGTTGATGGAATTCTTCACACGGATGAGTTGCCGGGCTACGGGATAACCGCTGAAGAAGTGGGAAATCTGAGGAAAGCAGTAAACGCCGGTGAAATGGACGCGGTGGTTATGGTTGTAGATGAGCCGGAAAGAGCTGTGGACGCTTTGCTGGCGGTTTATGAAAGAGCTGTTCAAGCCTTTGAAGGTGTGCCGAGCGAAACACGGGCAGCCAGGCCTGATGGGTTGACTGTTTACATGCGGCCGAGACCCGGCGCGGCACGAATGTATCCCGAAACAGACATTCCACCGGTGCCTGTGAGCAGCCAGCTCCTTGAAAAGCTCCGCGAAAACCTACCCGAAACCCTTGACCAAACCGCGGAAAAACTCGCCAAAACCTACGGCATCAGCAAACAGCTTGTCGAAGCCCTCATCGACCAAGAGAAAGAAGAACTTTTCATGCAAATCATGAAGGAAACATCGCTCCCTGCGTCTGTTGTGGCGTCGACAATCACCGAGACAATCACAAACATCAAACGTGAAGGCTTTCCCGTGCAAAACTTAACCGATGATAGACTTAGCCAAATCTTCAAAGCACTTGACGGGAAAATGTTTTCGAAAGAAGCTCTTCCCGATGTTCTAGGATGGGTGAGTAAAAACCCTGAATCATCTGTTGAGGAAGCTGTGGAACAGCTTGGGCTGGGCCGTGTCTCGGTGAAAGAGCTGGAGGTCGAGGTGGAGGCCTTGACGCGGAAAATGAGTTCCGAAACCGACGATAGAAGACTAGCGAACAAATTAATGGGTGAGTTGATGAAGAAATACCGTGGGAAAATCGACGGAGCCACTCTCTACGACATGATAGTCAAGAAAATCGCTGAAGTGAGGAAAACAGTTCAGTGAGCGGCGAAAATATAGACCGGATAGAGCAAGATCACCAGGGACGCTGCTTTGCTTCTGTTCATGAAAAAGAAGAGTGAAAGTAGAACGGCGGCCGATAGATACACGGCGAGCACGGTGTTAGCCGCTGCAGGCAGATTCCAACCCGTGAAAATCATGCCGACGCCGACTACGAAAGTTGACTGGATGAGGTTTTCGCCTGAAAGGAGACCTATCGCGACGTCGGCTTTCTGTCTAAACGTCCAGTAGAACGCAACCAACACTTCTTCTAGACATGTTGCGAGAGGCGAAACCAGTAAGGCCAGCGTGAAAGGACTTGAATATGCTGAAGCACCGTCGATGAATAGGTCGGCTCCAACTGCGAGACCCATCGCTGAAACAAACATCTGCAACACCGCGAATAGGTTGCCTTTCCTCTTCACCAGACGCTCGCAAAACGATCTTTCCTTCTCCTCCATTAATTCGCCTTCTCTGGACAGAATCAGCCTTGCAAACACAAGGTAGGAGATGATGAAGAAAGGTCCGAGAATTAACCGGGCGCCTGTGAAGCTGACGTTCGAAACCAAAACCGCCACGGTCATGTAAACCGCGAAGACCATGTAGTTGAACGCGACATGTTTGCGGGAACCGTGTTTTTTGAGGAAAATCGCAATCAACGGGGCGGCGAAAAGGAGGGTTATCGACGGAGCAGCGAGCACACTTCCCATACCCACCAACGTTGCTTCCGAATCGTTGTAGAAGTAAGATGCGATGGCGATGGTTGTTTCAGGCAGCGCCGTCAAAACAGCTGCTAAAAAAGCACCAGTCGCGAACCGTGTTAAGCCCAGCCGGTAAGAAACAACTTCAACACCGTCAACAAACAATATTGTCGAAACAATCAGAAACACGACGCTGGCTAATATGTCGAGAAAAGCTGTCATGGCTCGTCTTTCTGCGGGTTATACCTGTTGAAAACCGCGAGAAGACTCTGTTTGCTCATCCCGCGTCGTAGAAGCTCGGCTTCGATTTCGTTGATGAATTCTTTTCCGATTCCACGAGGCAGTGAAACAAGTTCATCCACCACGTCTAACGCCAGCGGAAGACCCGTCGCCGGGTTCGCGGTCTTAAAAACATACGCTAACGCCTTTTCGACAAAATCGCGCGAACTTTTCTCGGAAAATTCAACACAAACAGGAGGTAAATCTTCCACGGTCTTCAGGAAATAGCGTTTCGTAGACCGCACAGCCTGAATCACGGGTTTTTCGATGTAATGCCGCCAAGTCTGACCTCTTTGAATCGTCCAATCAGTAAGGTCTGCTACCAGTTGGACTTTTACACGGCGTTCAGCGTTTTTCAAAATTTCAGAAACGGGTTTATTCGCCATCGATTTGTCGCGGACACTTGTTCTGAACATCGTCAAAACATCATACTTCAGGTCTGGACCGAAAATTTTCTCGTAGTCAAAGACTTCGCCCTGCTTCATCACTAGGGATAGTATCGAGCGGTCGCTCAGCTCCAATCCCCTGTCAACCCCGTATTTCAACAACAGGTAGCCGTCGATGGCCGATGTTGGAAGCCTTTTGATAACTCCGAATGCTTTACCGCTTTCCACAAGCACCATAGTCAGCCGGTTAATTTCATCAATCAGCTCATACACGGTTTCGAATTTCTTCTCCGTTAGCGGGTCGGTCCACATGATGCTTTCCTTCTTAACTATGCTGCAGCCGGCGCGGTATCCGAAGAAGCTGCCGTCAACCATAACCATGTCAGGCTGAACCGTTTTCAGCAATTCATTCGCCACAAACCTTTCGTAGTAGGTGGTGACGAGGTCGAGGTTTTTGAGAAAAGTTTCCCGATGCATGCTGATTTTTCCAGGAAGCCTGTCTCCGAAATATCCTTCACCGTTTTCGACGACATCGATTCCGCGGAAAAGCTTGTACGCAACAGCGTAAAGACCATAGCGGAGGCCTATTCGGTCGTCTAAAGCGGGGACATCGGAGCCGTCGACGACGGCGACAAGCATGTTTTGCCAGTCGATTTTATCGGCGTCAAATACCGAAATACCTTGGGACAGTTCGTTCAGTATGTTTTGCTTCACTTGAGAAAGTTGCGATATTTCGCCGATTAATGAGTTGGCTTCTTCCAGGGCTGCGGCGAAAAATTTTTCCTGAAGCGATTTTGGAATTTTGAGGAAATCAGGTATTTGGTCGGCTGAAGCCAAACGTTTCTCAAGCTCGTTTTGCCTCATGCGGTATTAATCTGTATCGGCGTAAAGCCAGCATTTCGCCATCGAGTTGGGTAGTTTCACCGTGGGCGGCTCCGATGTCCTGCATCTTTCGAACACGTAGGGGCATCGGGGATGGAAACGGCAGCCTGGCGGAGGATTTGCAAGGTTCGGCGGCATGCCGGGAATGTATTCGAGAGTTTTGGGCCCGGTTATCCGTGGAATAGCCTTGATGAGTTTCTGGGTGTATGGATGAAGCGGGTTGACGAACACGGTGTCACTTTCGCCGAATTCAACAACTTGGCCCGCATACATTACGGCGATGCTGTCCGCGATATCGCTGACAAGTGCAAGGTCATGCGTGATGAATATCATGGAGAGGTTGAGTTCTTTTTTGAGTCTTTTGAGCAGGTTGATTACCTGTGTCTGGACTGAAACGTCAAGGGCAGATGTCGGTTCGTCGAGAATTATCAAGCGTGGGTCGAGGACCAGAGCCATGGCTATCATGACTCTTTGCTTCATTCCGCCGCTGAGCTCGTGCGGATATCTGTGAACAGTTTCCTCGGGGAGACCAACCGCCGTGAAAAGTTTCTTCACAGTTTTCAAAGCCTCTTCCAGTTTCATGTTTGCTTTGACGACGAGTGGTTCGGCGACTTGAACGCCGATTTTCAGCACGGGGTTGAAGCTGTTCATCGCTCCCTGAAAAACCATCGAAACTTTCCTCCACCTTATCTCGGAAACAAACCTCTGATAGTCCATGGATGATATTTCAACGCCGTCAAGGACTATGCGGCCGCTGAAATGAACAACGTTGCCTGGCAGCATTCTCATCAAGGCGAGGCCTGTGCTGGTTTTGCCGCATCCCGATTCACCTACGAGGCCGAGCGTTTCGCCGTCCCCGACTTTGAACGAAACACCGTCAACAGCTCTGACGATGTTTCCCTTCATGCCGTAGTAGAGTTTGAGCTCCTCGACTTCCAGCAATCAAGTCATCCTCCGTAGCCGCGGGCTGACCACGGGCTCCATTCCAAGCGACAGCAGAACAAACGTGAAAGATGTCAACGCAATCAAGGCTCCCGGTGGGAAAATCCACCACCAGAGGCCGAGGTTTACGCCGCCGCTTCGAAACGCGTATTCGAGGATTTGGCCCCAGCTGGGAAGAGAGGGGTCTCCGAGCCCGAGGAAGCTTAACGCCGCTTCGGCGAGAATCGCGGAAGGCGTTGAGAAAATCATCTGCGAAATGATGAACGGAGCTATCTGCGGTAGGATGTGTTTGAACAAGATTCGTGTTTTGCGGACGCCGATTGATTCAGCGGCTTCAACAAATTGAGCTGTTTTGGCCTGTAGCACGATAGAGCGAACGATGATGGCGAGCCCCGACCAGCCGAAAGCCACGAGAATCAACACTATGACCCAAATGCTCGGCTTGAGCACGAACGTGAGAAAAATCAGAAGCGGTAGAAGCGGAATGTTGTTGAGAACGTCGCATATTCGCTGAATGATTTCATCAATCTTTCCGCCCTGGTATCCGCTTATCATGCCGATTGAGGCGCCGATTGACGTGGTTAGAACAGCTGTGACTACTCCGATTAGCAGGGCGACGGGAAAACCGAAGAGAAGGCCTGTGGCGAGGTCGCGTCCAAGCCTGTCCGTTCCAAACCATCCATACACTTTTCCGCCAACCACAAGCGAAACACCGCCGACAACATCTTCGACATTTGTTCTCACAACGCGAATTTCGAAAACATATTCACCTTCTAGAGGACGGAAACCTTCAGGCGACGGAACACCAAACAAAGCTTTCTCAACTCCAAGCCTTAGCAATTCATCCGCAGACACATAGAACCCGTATTCGGTTTCGATGAAACGGCTGAGAACCTGGCTTGCCTGAATGTCTCCGCTCAGGTAAACGCGTAACGGTGTTTCGAAATATCTTCTAAACGGCGGTCTTTCCCCGGGAACGGGAGGCGAAACAGTCAACCCGTAGAAGGTTACGCGGCTTCCGTCAGGTCTGAACAGCTCGAACAAAATGGTTGGCGGTCTTTCGCTGAATGTTACGTCGCGCACCGTTATGGAGACGAAGCTTGGAAATTCCTGAAACCTGTAGCTGAACTGTTGCCGGGCTTCGTCGCGTATGTTTGTCAGCGTTATGGTTTTGTGTGATGGCTGCGGGTTTGGTGTGAAGAGGTTTGTCCATTCGGGCGACGCTTCCTTAGGGTTATCGGCCCAGTATGAAGGGTTGTTCCAATACCGTGTTCCGAAGTCAAGCGGATAAGAGAAAATAACATAAACCGAAACTGAGACGAGAAAAACGAGTAACAGCACGCCGATTTTAGCTGTGTTTGACGACCAGAAGACACGCCAGCTGCTTTCCCACGCCAATCTTTCATCATGTTCTTCATCAGTGTATTTGAGCGTTGCAGTTGTTTCCGTGTTGGTTTTATATGGCGTGTTATGTGGGAAGGGTTGATGGCTGGGCCGCTGGTGGTTCTCGGGGATGTTTCGATGGTTTACAGGGTTAGGAAGGGGTTTCTCGGGTTTTTGTCGGTTCGGGCTGTCGACGGTGTTGACCTTGTCATTCATGAAGGAGAGGCGATGGCTTTGGTCGGCGAATCAGGGAGCGGCAAAACAACGGTTGGAAAAATCAGCGTCAGGCTTCTCAAACCCACAACCGGACGCGTGACCTACGACGGCGTAGACGTAACCAAGTTGCCTGAAAAAAAGCTCAAAAACCTGAGAAAAGAAACGCGGATGATCTTCCAGGACCCGTATTCCAGCATCAACCCTTACCTGACGGTCGGCGAAACAGTTGAAGAACCTCTACTAACTCACGGAGTTGAAGACAAGCAACAGCGAACCGAAATGGTTTACAAAGCTCTAGAAGAAGTCCGTTTAACACCGCCAGAGGAAATCGCGTCCAAACATCCACATCTTCTTTCAGGAGGTATGAGACAACGCGTAGCCATCGCACGGGCCATCGTTCTTAAACCCCGCTACATAGTCGCCGACGAGCCTATATCCATGATAGATGCATCAAGCCGCGCAGAAGTGCTCGATGTTCTCAAAAATCTTCAAACACAGCACAACATCGCTTTTCTCTACATTTCTCACGACCTCGCCACCACACGTTATTTCAGCGACAAGATCGCCGTCATGTATCTCGGCAAAATCGTCGAAACAGGTTTGGTTGACGAAGTTTTGTCCGAGCCTCTGCACCCATACACGCAGGGATTGATCGCCTCTATTCCCGAACCGAATCCGGCCAACAGATTTGTCGAAAGGCTCGCGATTAAAGGCGAGCCGCCGTCACCTCAAAACATTCCGCCGGGATGTAGGTTTCATCCACGATGTCCCAAAGCCTTTAGCCAATGCATTTCTGAAGAACCATTTCTAAGAGAAGTAAAAAAAGGCCGTTACGTCGCGTGTCATCTCTACTGATTCGTTGGTTCGGTCTTCGTCGGTGGAGTTTCTTCACGTTTCGCAAACTGTTTTATTGTGTTTGACGCGGCGTATCCCATGTAGAGAAGAGTGGCAGAGACAGCGGCGAGACCCAACGCCGTCCACGGTATCCTTTCGATTTCGACGATTTCCCTGTCAACCACGGTGACCACCTTCTCCGAAACAACCGTGTTCGTCATGAAGACCTGAACGGTCGCCGTGTTGGTAATTCTCTCCGTAACAGTTTGCGTGACGGTCTGCGTAACTGTTTTCGGCTTCTGAACAAATAAAGTCAGCGAATAAACACCCCTCGCCCCTCCGAATCCAACCACAACCACATAGTGGAAACCGGTTTCCGAAACGATGAGCTCGACAGCATCGGTCAGACCCGCGGCGCGAACACTCTGAGCAACGATTTCACGTAAGGGGTTGAAAAGATACAGGTCGAAGTCTTGGTTGAAGGGCATGCGAATTTTCACGGATAGGATGTCGCCGGCCTCAAGATTTACTTTGAAGTAGTGTATTTCACCCAGCTCGAGGTAGAACGAATAGGTTCCGGGAGTAAGCTCCAACGCGGAGCTGAACCCTGTTCCAGGAACAGGTTCTTCAGCATGTATAGGAACGACTATTATGAGCGTCAACAGCAGGAGAACACCTGTTTTCACGCCGAAAATCATAGCTTTGTCATGACATAAGACCGTTTAAGCGTTGCTCTGGACATAGGAAAAGCTTTATTGGTTTTCCCTTTAATGGTTTGCCATGAACTTTTCCGTAGCTTTTGTGGCAGTTGTTTTAGCGTTAGTTTTACTGATTCCCGTAGTTGAATCGGCTGAATGGAGTGAAGAGTTCGCGGAAAGACAGTTGTCGGCTAAAGTGTTCCGTTCTTCGCAAGTCATAGGTGAAAGACTGTCAGGTGGAGCTGCGTACAGGGTCGGCGCCGAATTCAAGGAAAGAGAATTTGAAGGATTCACACTTCCGGCTGAAACGCAGGCCGTTACTCCCCAAGGGCCTCTCATCAACATTCCCTACCGTTCCCCAACCGCGAAATTCAGCCGAAACGTCATCGTGACATTTGACATCGGCAACAGGCCGTATCAGAACGAGCCGCACATCGCCGTCAACCCCAACAACCCCGACCACGTCGTCATGGCTTCACACGACTTCGACGTTGCATGCGCCGTCTCCTACGTCAGCTTCGACGGCGGCGAAACATGGCGAGGCCCGTCCATGACATCACCCGGACCCGAAGACAGTTTCTGCAGCGACCCCGTAGTCGCTTTCGGAAGAGACGGAACCGTTTACTACACACTTCTATCTATTGGTACGAGACCTCTCCGCATAGGCCGTCTTCTCTACGAAACCGAGGTGGCGAGCATCACGGTGTCGGTTTCAAAGGACGGCGGCGTGACGTGGAGCTATCCCTACGTAGCGGCCCGTGGACGTGTCATCCCCGCCGCCGACCGCGCAGCCGTCCTTTTCCTCGACAAACCATGGATGGCTGTTGGCCCCGACAGAGCCAACCCAGCTCGCGACGCCATCTACGTCACCTACACAGAGTTCCGCATAATCTACCCGTTCCTCGACTTCTATCCATTCGTTGCCGAGCCGACGGTTGAAGTTTCCATTAAGCTCGTCAAATCAGTCGATGGAGGCGAGACATGGACGGCTCCGGTGGCTGTCAGCCCTATTTTCAGCGGGCTGGCGGGAGATGAAGAAGCACGGCTCGTGCAGGGAAGCAACATCCACGTCGCACCCGACGGAACCGTTTACGTCGCTTACTATGATTCGCTTGACGACGGTCCTTTCAAAGGGCTTTTCACACCGATGGTCGTTGTCTCGCGTGACGGTGGAAGAACTTGGTCGAGGCCTTCGCCAGTGATACCTGGAGGCACGTGGGAACAGCCTTTCTTCCTAAGCCCAACCTACTTCCGTTCATGGGCGTCGATGTTTCCATTCATAGCGGCCAACCCGCAGAACAGCAACGAAGTGTACATCGTTTTCGGAGCCATGGGCAGAGACCGCGGCGACCTATCCGACGTCTACTTCTCAAAGTCAACCGACGGCGGCGTCACATGGTCAAGACCTAAACGAATAAATGATGACCTGACAAGCCGCAACCAATTTTTCCCAGCCATGACCGTGTCCCCGAACGGCACCATTCACGTCATATGGGGAGACATGAGAGACGACCCCGACAACTACCGCTACCACATCTACTACACCCGTTCCGGAGACCGAGGCGAAACATTCCTAGAAAACTCGAGAGTAACCGATTATCCGTCCAACCCCGCCTACGGAATACCTGTCTTCGTCGGAGACTATTGGGGAATCGCTGCGACCAACACCGATGTCTACATGGTTTGGACTGATTCACGGGCTGGGTTCAGAGGCGCTCCCAACCAAGACATTGGGTTCGCGAGACTTAGACCCGTGAAGTCACCGACCATTTTCATCAGCCCGCCTCAAGGCCCTGCGGGACAAGTCATCACCATCGTCGGCGACGGCTTCGCGGCGAGGCAGCGGGAAGTTTTCATCGAGTTCGACGGCGTAGTCGTTTCTTCGTTCCCGACAGACGCCGCTGGAAGGTTTACAGCCGTTATCTACGTCCCTGTTTCCGGGGAAGGAGCCCATCTCATAAGAGCCATCGACGTCCTCGGCAACGTAGCTGAAGCAACCTACTACACCAGCTTCGGATTCAACACAGTCGAAGAACAAATAAGAACCCTCAGGGAGGAAATGAACCGAAAAATCGACCAAATAACCAACAACATGCCCAAGTCGGTCGACGCCGAGCAAATCAGCGAAGCAGTCGCCGAACGACTGAAACGGGAAATCAACATGTCTTCGACAAACATGGTTACCGACATCGCCTTAGGCTTGTCGATTGTAGCTTTGGCGGCTGCAGTAGCCGTCCTGTTAATCAATGCGAGGAGGCCGAAGAAAACATGAAAAAACACGCTTTTTTCATCGCGTTGCTGTTGGTTTTGTCCACTGTTTTAACGGTGTCAGGTCAGCAATACACGCCGCCTCACACGAAGCCGGGGCCAGCAGCCGAAACAATCCGTGTCAGAGCCTACGCGGAAGAAATAGCTCCTCAGGCACTTGAACGCGGAGACATCGACATCTACCTCTACAACATGCGTGTTTCACGGATTCAGGCTCTTGAAGCAAGACCCGACATCACCGTCGTCAGAGCACCTTCTCTTCTTCTGTCGCTGATTCTCAACCCAGCACCTGACCAGCGTGGCTTCAACCCGTTCAGCATAAAGGAAGTTAGACAGGGCTTCCAATACTTGGTCAACCGGGAATATGTTTCGCGGGAGCTTTACCGTGGACTGGCCACGCCGATGACAACCCATCTAACACCATATGACTACGACTACGCCCAGTTCTTTAACACCATCCTCGAAACAGGAATAAAATACGACCCTGAATACGGCAACCGAATCATATCGAACGCCTTGACCGCGGCCGGAGCCGTGAAACGCGACGGAAAATGGTTCTACCGAGACAACCCGATAACAATCAAGTTTATCATACGCACAGAAGACGAAAGACGTGAAATCGGCGACCTCGTCGCATCAGAGCTTGAAAAAGCAGGTTTCACGGTCGACAGAATCTACCTACCGTTTGCTCAGGCAATTGCGAGAGTTTACACCACCGACCCGGTTGAATTCACGTGGCACATCTACACAGAGGGATGGGGACGTGGAGCGCTTGAAAAATACGATTCGGCTTCGATAAACCAGTTCTGCGCCCCATGGCTCGGAAACATGCCGGGATGGCAGGAATTCGGATACTGGCAGTACAGCAACCCACTTCTCGACGAAATCGGTCAACGCATCTTAAAAGGCCAGTATTCCAGCCGTCAGGAACGCGACCAACTGTATCTCAGAGCTCTGCGAGAATGTGTTTCAGAGTCGGTGAGAATCTGGGTCGCCGTAGTTCTCCAAAGCACACCGTTGTCAAAACAGCTTAAAGGAATTACGGAGGATTTGGCTGCAGGTGCACGCGGCATCTGGACACTCCGCGAAGCACATGTTCCAGGCAGAGATGTTCTCAACGTTGGCCACCTATGGGTTTGGACGCCTCGAACCGTTTGGAACCCGGTAGGCGGGTTCGGCGACGTTTACAGCAGCGATTTGTGGCGCGCTATAGCGGACCCAGCTCTGACACGTCATCCTTTCTCAGGGCTTCCGATGCCCTTCAGAGCAAGCTACACCGTCGAAACAGCGGGGCCGACTGGCACGCTACAAGTTCCATCCGATGCTTTCACATGGGACGCGGCCTCGAAAACTTGGCGAAACATCCCACCCGGCACACGGGCCATCAGCAAAGTCGTCTTCGACTACTCCCAGTACACTTCTTCGAAATGGCATCACGGCATTCCCATCACCATGGCCGACGTTCTGTATCGAATTTACCAGACCTTCGACATCGCGTATGACGACGTCAAATCACGAATCGAATTCGCCCTAGCATATACTTCGCGACCGATCCTCGAAACATTCAAGGGCTTCAGAATTCTCGACGCCAATAGGCTTGAAGTCTACGTCGATTACTGGAATTTTGAGCAGAGCTACATAGCCGAGTATGCTGAAGCTTTCGGCGGTGGAATGCCGTGGGAGCTTCTCGCGGCGTGCGACGACCTCGTATTCACGAGGAGGCTTGTGGCTTACAGCGATACAGCCGCGGCTCGGTTCCGAGTCGACCAGCTAAACCTCGTTCTACGCGAGCAGGTCAACTACGTCAGGCTCGCGGTCAACGACTTCATCGCGAAAAACTACTTCCCTGCGAACGTTTTCACCGTCGGCGGAAAAACATATGAAACACCTGAAAACGCTGCAGCAAGATACCGCACACTCCTCAACTGGATAAACACCTACAACCTCGCCGTGGTCAGCAACGGTCCCTACTACCTCGCCGTCTTCGACCCTGCTTCACAGTTCGCCGAACTCCGCGCCTTCAGAGAACCAACCTATCCATTCAAACCTGGAAAATGGTATTTCGGCGCGGTTCAAAAACCACGAATACAAAGAGTGGAGGGCAACGTGGTGATAGGCGGAGAAGCCACCATAACGGTGCGCGTCGCAGGGCCTCCTGACACAGCTGTAACCTATCTGCTGAAAGACCCTGCGACAGGAGCGGTAATAGATTCGGGAACGGCAAAAACCCATGGGGAACCATTACGTATTAACATACCCGCGTCTAAGACAGCAGGCCTTTCACCAGGGTTTCTTGAATTGGTGGCGGTGGCTTACAGCGACGAAGTCGCGACAGCTTTCAACATCGTCGAACGCATCGAAGTAAGAAGACAGGCCGCGGAAACCGTTCAGACAACTCCCCGCCCGACAGTGGTAACAACCCCCGCGGCGGAGCAACCCATTCTTCCATCTTGGCTGATAATAGCGGTTGTAGGAATAATAGTTGTCGCCGTGATAGCCGTCATCTTCCTCCGACGCCGCTAACCCTCCAACAACTTCGACAACGCGTCGATATGGCTGATGACGACCAGCAAAATTTCCTGATTCAACTGTTCAATCGACTCTGTGTACTGGGTTACTCCCGGCGGCGCGTTGAGAATCCAGTCGATATAGAGCGGACACCAAGCTATAATTTCTGCTCTCGAAGTGTCTCTCAGCGGCGGCGCAGATTCAATCCAGTCGAAGTAAAGCTCGAGGCTGTCCAGTATTTTGTCAACAGTTAAAACAAGAGTTGGGTTGCTTTTCGCGACAAGCGACCGTGTTTCATTCCAGTAATCTCTCGCAGCCTGCCGCTGGTCCGGAGGCCCGCTCCTTATCCAGCTGAGTATAACACGGTCGTTTTCCAACTGTGTCAAAACCTTTTTGACTTCATCCATTTTTACGCGGAGCGAAGCAACTTCTCTCCTAACCGCGGAATTTTCATCATTCAACCGTTGCAGCTGAGTTTCAAGCCTGCCAACTCTTTCGTCAAGCTCCTTCGCCCTTCTTTCAGCAGCTTCTAACAGAGACTGAAACGTCTTAACTTCAGACTCGAGGCCGCCTACCCTGTTTCTGGAAGAGGTCAACTCGCTCTGCAGACGAAAGTTTTCAGCAAGGAGCTCATCGATTTGTTTCTGATAATCGGCGATAGCTTGCGAAAAGACGGCCGAATAGAAAACCGCGCTGACCACGGCTCCAGCAAACAACGCCACGACAACCGACGCAGCCAATAAAACCTTCATTCATCTATACGCGCAAATGCCCACTTATATTGATTGTCAAACTCTCACACGTGGGTCAAGTGCAACAATCAACACCTCGATTAGAAATCTCGCGCCGATATAGATGAAGCTGTAAACGAAGGTGAGGGCGACGACGAGGCCTTCGTCGAAAGCTGAAACGGCGTCGTAGTAGAGTCTTCCCATGCCTGGCCAGTTGAAGACGGTTTCGGTGAGGATGGCTCCTCCTATCGAGCCGGCTATGGCGAAGACTATGTTGGAAGCTATTGGTGGTGCTGCGGGCCTGAGCACGTACCGCCGTCGTATCAACCCGTCAGGAAGGCCTTTGGCTTTCGCAACCTGGACAAAATCTTCCTGAACGATGTTTAGGACGATTGTCCGCGAAACATATGCCCAGCCTCCAACCACGATTATCACGAGCGTTAAAATGGGGAGAAACGCATGCCAGAGAAGGTCCAGTACTCGTAGGAACGGGTCGGTTGGTGGTGGCGCGCTATACAGCCCGCCCGAAGGAAAAAGCCGGAGAACAGAATAGAAGATGAAAATCAGCATCAAACCTGTCCACCACGATGGAAGGGCGTAGCTCGCAGCCGAAAAATAGACGATGAATTTATCGATGGGCCGGCCTCTCGCGTATGCAGCTCTCATTCCGAGGCTGATTCCGATTACGGCGCTTATGGCCACGGCGGTGGTGACGAGGACTATGGTGTATGGGATGCGTTCAGCTATGATGTCGACTACTTTCCTACTTCCGGCGAAAGAAGTGATTGTGCGGGAATATCCGAGGTCAAGCGTTAGAACACGTAAAACCATCGACGGAATCCTTTCGTACCACGGCCTGTCGAGTCCGTATGAGCTCCAGAGCTCTTGTTTTACTTGTTCAACCGCGTCTTCGAGCTCTGCGGGGTCTTTGATTCTCTGTGACAAACTTTGGCGAACGGTTCGCAGCTCCTCGTTGACGTAAGCCGCGAGAATTCTGTCAGACACCCCGGTGTAGCCGAGAACAACGACGACGAGGAACAAAACGCTTAACAGAACAAGGGCGAGGGTGAATGCCTTGACGGCGAAAACACGGAAAACTCCCATGAATTCACCCGCTTTTCCGCAGCTTCTCAGATTCAGGAATTTCGAAGGTTAAGAGAATCGGCACAGGTGAGGGGCTCATTTTTCCAATCATGTAGAACTGGCCTTCGGGCAGTCTGAGAAGGCTTCCAGCTTCGACGAAGGCTGTTGCGAAGAATTTTTCAGCTTCGGGCACGTCGAGGGGATGTATTCTTCCGATGAACAAGGTGTTGAGGTTGCGGCGGACAGCGGCGTTGATACCGATATCGCCCGCGATTCCCTGCGAAATCAACGTGATGGACAAGCCATAAGACCTGCCTAACGCCGCTATCCCCATGATTTCACGCGTCGTCAACTCCTCCAACCCTCTCGGGTTCCAAGGACAGTATTGAGGAGCTTCGTCAACCACTAAAGCGATATTCAACCTTTGTTTCTCCTCCATCAAACGCTTCAAATAACCTGTGATCGAAAGAAAGATGCTGAGCTTCTGCTCCTTCGCTCCGTAGCTCAGGTCGATGACAAGAACATGTTTTTGTCGTAGCATTTCTATTACGTCGCGCGGCGTGGCAGAACCCATCAACGGCTCGATGTCCTGGGCGCTTAGCCGGTTCAGGTATCTCTCGGCTCTCCGCAGATAGCTATGACCCCAGTGTGAAATATTGCCTCTCTGGTCGGTGTTATCCGCGGTAATTAGGTTACGTAGTTTTTGACGTAGGTTCTCTAGGGTTTGCTGAGCGGTTTCGCGTCTCCAATCTCCTTCAGAAATTATTTCTTCAAGATATGACTCGATTCTTTTCCCTGTTTCACCTCCACCGAAATGCTGAAGCCTGTCGACGAGAAAAGAATAGACAGAGTTTTCGTCGAGCTGAATTTCTCCCATTTCAAGTACATCATCGTAGTAGGGTGCGTAATCGCTTCCTTTCCAGTCAAAGACCAGAACGTCGTAGCCCGCTTGTCTAAGCAGTGGGATTATCTGGTGGCGGGTGAGGTAGGATTTTCCTGAGCCAGTTATTCCGAAGACACCGATATGATGCGGTATGTATTCTGCGAGCACGGGGATTTTCCACGAAGGCTCTCCCATCGCGTAGTATCCCATGCTGTAGGGGCTGTTTCCGAAAAGATTCATGGGGTTGAACCCGGGTTGAAACCTGTAAATAGGTGAGGCCGGAGCGATGATGAGCTTGTTCTGCTTGATTGTTCCATCTGTGACGTCGCCTATAACCACGAGTGTGAAACCGAAAAATTCTTTCGCCGTGCTCGGGCCTTTTCCGGTCTTCGCGTATGCCACACCAGGGTTGTAATAAGATGTTCGCAGCGAGTCGTTGCTACCTGTTCCGCTTCTACAAACGGCGAGAATCTTGTTCCCGTTACGGTTGTTTATCAATACGAGAGTTTCCGCGGTGATTTTCGACTCCATTCCTTCCTGCAAAATGCAGCTGGCCGTGGTTTCGCCTGCCGGGCTCGCCACGATGCCTATCTGCTCGAGCTTCAAACCGCTCCAGTCAATCAACCCGAAGAACCAACGGCTTAAACCGTTTTAAGGATTACATCGGAGAATCTTATGTGACGATTTTGTCAAGTAATCCCTTTTCCGCGGCTTGCTTGATTTCAAGCGATATTCTTTCGCCCATGTCCATGGGCTTGTCGAAGTAAAGCGTGGAATATGGTGAACCCACGCCCATGTAAATGTTTGTACCGGCGACGATTCTGCCCGAAAATTCGAAAGCCTTGATTTCGAGTTGGTCGGTGATGATTGTTTCGAGGCAGAAGGGCCCTATCATCGGTGCTCCCAGCATCTTCTCAACCGTTTTCGCAAAAGATACGCCGTAATTGTGGAGTCGGGGTAGTAGTGATTCGCGTAAAACAACCGGCTTATTACCTATCACGACGAAAGAAGGTTCTGCAAGTCCGAAAACACGGCCGTCGACGTTGGATTCATAACGGATGTCGGTGCCGAATAGCTCCACTCTCTCAAACACTGGGGAAGCGAAAAAATGAACATAGACAGGAACTCCGACAACGTACCGCTGAATCACGTAGGGCGCTGAAACCATGTGAATTTTCTCAGTCAGCTCTTTCTTTGAAAACGCGAGAAAATATCCCACACCACCCTTGGCTCCTCCCCTCTTTACGATGACAGGTGGCTCGGCCGCGTCAACCGAGTCATATTCCTCCGCAGTTGGGATGTTTGCTTCACGTAGCAGCTGCATCTTTTTCCTCTGGTCTGCCTCGACTTCAATCAGCACCCGCGTGCCGAAAAACGGGACGTCGAATTTCTCAGCTTTTTCAGGGCCGCAGTATTCGACGAAGCTGCCATGCGGAACGAAAACTGTGTTTCGCATAGACAGTACTGGTTCCAGCTCCTCTATTTTATCGGGCTTTGTTTCGAAGATTTCGTCTATGAATGTGAATTGTTTGTAGAAGGCGGCTGATTCGTTGAACGCTATCGCGGCCGTGCCGAGCCCTGTTTTTTTCGCTGCTTTGAGGATTTGTAGAGCGGAATGGCTCGCCACTGTTGCGAGTGTTATGGGTTTATCCGGGTCGAGCGGTTTCACGTGGTCACCTCATCAAGCGAGCCTGTTTCGAGCGCTTCACGGATTTCCATGGCGATTCTTTTACCCATCGAAATCGGTTTGCCAAAATAGAGTTTGCTATATTGGCCTCCGTATCCCATGTAAACGTTTGTGCCGCCGCCGATACGTGTCGAGACGTCATAAACGACCAAATCAAGCTCCGGTGTTACGATGAACTGCAGAGTGAAGGGCCCAAGGATTCCCGGTGGAACTATTCGGCGACATGCTTCGACGAATTTTTCCCCTATTTCGAAGACTTTTTCCAAAAGGCTTTCGCGGATGGTTGCAGGTTCATGTCCTACTTCAATGTATTTCACGTGTGGATTGATTTCGAGTTGGTCTGCGGCTGGCAATCGATAAACGCCGTCGAGGTTTGACTGAATACGGCGGTCAATGCTGTGTAGCTCGAGCCTTTTCCGCATAACGGTGTAGAAGAAATTTGCGTTGAAATGAGCTCCCAAAACAAACTCCTCAACCGAAATTTTCTCCAAAGAATGTTCGTCCACGTAGTCCTTTTGCAGCAGAGTTCTTAGTTTTTGCTCGGCGTCTTTCGCTGACGCCGCGACGAAAAACTCTCTTTCCACAGGTCTTTTCGATTCGGGAAGCTTCACTAAAACAGGGCCTGCTGGTTCGCCGAGGCGATATGTCTCGGGTCTTCGGATGTTCGCAGCATCGAGGAGACGGTAATAGTTGGCCTCGCCTGTTCTCTCTTCCCATCGGAGGAGAAACCTGTTGCCGAAAACCGGTATGGGGAAATTTTTCTCGATTCGGTTGTATCCGACGTAAACGGAGAAGCTGCGGTTCGGCACAAAAACGCTGTCACCCAGTCTTCGCAAAACATGTTCCGAAACCATGTCGACAAATTCATCCACCAGTATCAGCTCGTCGACTACGGGAAACATTTGGTAAGGTTTTTCACGTCCCTTCTTCGCCACAGCCACTGTCCTAAACTTCTCCTCCTTCGCTCCGTCGAGAACATCTAACGCGCTGTGGCTCGCCAAAACGGAAACTGATTTTACCAACCTGTGTCACGGCGAAAAAGTTTCCAGCTGTTTTTTAACTTCTCGTAGAAATTCTGCTGCCGGAGCTCCGTCAACGGCTCTGTGGTCAAAGACAAGCGTGAGATGCCCTGTCGGGCCGTGACTGTAATCCCTGACAGCTCCGACTCCGAGTATGCAGATGTCCGGCGGATTGATGATTGGAGTGAAATAAGTGATTCCGAGATGGCCGAGGTTTGAAACCGTGAACCCGTGTCCAGCTAATTCGTTCAAAGTGATTTTTCCGCTGACCGCTTTATCGACGAGCGTTCTCAGCTCCGCTTCCACTTCTAACAGGGATTTTTTGTCGACCTGCTTGATGGTGGGTGCATAAAGGCCTCGGGATGTGTCCACGGCGACGGCGATGTTTATTTCGTCTAAAATTTTGACTTCGTCGCCTTCGATGTTAGCGTTAAACTCCATGTGTTTGGCGAGAACTTCCGCAACTTGTTTCACTACGATTGCTGTGATGCTAGGGCTATTTTCACCGTGCTTATCCTTTCCTTCGCGATATGTTTTCATCAGGGTCGATGCATCGAAGTCCGTCATCAACGCAACGGGCAACGCATTTCTCCAGCTGTATCCAAGCCTTTCCGCAACAGCTTTCCTCAGCCCCGCAATTTTCACTACGCGGCCCAAGACGCTGTACGACGGCGTTTCTGAATAATAAGTGTAGGGCGGAAGAGTTTATAGGCGAGCAATAACCCGTGAAATTACCATGTGCCACTGCATGACAGAAGAAGAATACGAAGCGTTGCTGAGACAGCTTCGTGAAGCGAAGAAGGCTTCGGCTCAGGCGAAACCGGCGGTCATAACCGTTAAGGCTTAGCGGCTTTCGATGGCTTCGTTCGCGAGCCTGTCAGCCTCCCTGTTTTTTTCTCTGTCTACGTGTATTATATGGAAATCTTCAAAGGATGCGACCAGCTCTCGAACTTTTTCATGAAGCGTTTTCAACTCGGGATGCCGCACCCGGTATTCGCCGTTCACCTGCTTTACCAATAGAACGCTGTCTGAATAAACATAGACTTTCCGCACATCCAGCTCACGCAGCTTCGTCAGGGCCTTGATTAGTGCGAGATATTCGGCTTGATTATTCGTCCTTGTTCCGACGTATTCGGTGATTTTGAAAACTTTTCCATCGGCTTTTATGACTACGCCGATTCCCGCCGGCCCCGGATTACCTCTCGATGCACCGTCGACGTATGTTTCAGCCCTCTCCAACGTCAGGCACTTTGAGCGATGGCGTTTTCGATGATGTAGTATTTTTTGGGAAGCTTCTTGGCGGCGAGGTCGAGTGCTTCCCGTGCCGCTCGAACACCATCGGCGTAAACCAGAAGCCGGAAAACAGGCTGGCCCATTTCAACCCGTGCAGCTCGTCCAATGGGTTTTCCAAAAGCCCGCCGCATACCTTCCTGCAGCCGGTCCGCGTGAGCTCCAAAAATCATCTTGTTCTCCCTGAGCACGTGATGTGGATGAGCTTTGACTTCGAGGTAGAATTTGTCGTTAAGCTTTTCTGTCAAATATTTGTTTATGGTGATTCTCGCTGATTCAATGGAGACGTCTCTGATTTGGAGGTCTGTTTCGGGGATGAGAAGTAGTTCATGTGTGTAGTCGTCGCGGTAGACGCCGGCACTGTATTTGGTGATCCGGGACGGCGGGGGGCCGTGGATGTATTCGTTTCGGGTGTAGGTCATTCCTTCAGGTCGTCGGTAGTTTCTCGCTTTCATGTCCTTTCATCAACGGAGTAAACGCCTTATTAAGGTTCACCGCCGATGAACATACCAGCCTTCCATCTTCTCCCAAGACCATGCGTAGGATGATGGAACGGCATATCCGAAGACGATGCATCCACGCCAAACCGCGTACTGAGGCTCAGATGAAAGCTTTACGTTGGGGTTTTCCACGCCTTTTTCCCGCAGCTCATGCATCAGTTTTGTTTCGCTGTCGACGGCGATGTTCCGAAGCTTCGGCGGAGCCTGCCATGAAAAGTTTCCCCCAGAAAGAATAATGTAACTGTAAAGAAGCGGCTGAATTTCGGTGGGACATTTTTCAACTGACTGGATGATAGTGTCGGCGATGCTTAGTGTTCCGTAAAAGAACACGTCGCCGACCTTGGTGTCCGATGGACGCGGCATTCCCCGTTTATAGTAGCTCTGGAAAATTTCGTGGTCGGGGTTGAACACGTATTCGCCGATTAGAAACCGTGTCCACGAATCACGGCCTAAGTCAATCTTTATCCGAGTGCCCGGCGGCTGATACACAGCTCTTACTTCTTCAGGATTGTTCCTCGCATAGCCAATTGCTTTATCAAGGTTGAGCGGCAGCAGGCCGATGTTTTCCTTGACTTTTCGGACAAGTGCTTCCTCCTTGACGAGGTCTCCGTAGCCGGCGTCCTTCAGAATTTCAGCTGTGATGGCGTTTGCAGAGCTCCCACCTCGGTTGAGCGCGATGATTGCTTCGCGGATAGGGGTCCGTGAAATAGGCGCGACCTGCGTGTTGCCGTGACCACTTTCCACAACCACGCACGATGTCTGTTTATGAGCAATCGCGACCGCGAGAGGCTGCGGAATAATCGTCGACGAATGAATCAATCCTTCAGAGGCAAGTTTGTCGTAGATGTTGAGCATTTTCTCATACATGTATCGAGGAGCCGTGGCAGACAAGGCGGCGACCACGTAGAAGCCTTTGAAGCCAAAGCCTCCAGGCTTGAACTCAGAAAGAGCATATCTCGTCAACTCTTCTACGACATGCCAAGCTCTTTCATCGTCTTTCGCTATCGTCCCACTTCGCATTGGGTAGACAAGCCGTGTTGAAAGCTCCGAGCCCGCGCCCAGAAACAACGTAACATCTTTTCCCACCACGACTTCTTTCTCGACGCCGAGAACCTGCGAAACAATAGATTTTTCCGGAAAATATCCTCGGTTAGCTGTTACAAGCGGCTTGTCGCCCTGAGTGATGGGCCCGTATTTGAAATCACTTGTCCCGTAGTCACAGCCGAAAACATATCGTCGCCGATATTCTTCGTCAAACATCTGTTCAACCCATTAATACAACTCTATTTAATTCATCGCTTGTTTGACAACAGTTCGACCCATGGGTTGTCTTCGATGAACGACGGCAGGGTTTCGGGTTTTTTGGTTTTCCGCCCGGATGTTCGCTGAATTGTTTCAACCGGCTGTGACGCTGATGTTTCCTGCTTCGGCACAGAGCTCTGTTTTTCCAACTGGTTTATTCGTGCTTCGATGGTTGCTATTTTATTCGTCAGCTCTGTGTAAAGGTTTTCGAGGGCTTCGATTTTTTCCTGTAAAAATTTTTCAGCTGCTTCGCTTTCGTGTTTTTCTTCGGAAGCCGGTGTCTGAACTCCTCCTTCAACTATCTCGACTAAATCCCGTTCATCGTAGACGAGGACGCCTATTTTGTTGACGCGGAACGCGTAGTCGCCGAGACGTGAAACAAGGCTCATGGGAATAGATACGTAGGCTATTTTTCCACCGCCAGAATCTAAAGCCGATTGAATAATTGTTGAGAGCATCTCGTCCCTGCTCGCAAGCTCATCAATAATTCGAACAACCGTTTCTTCACCATGCCGCCGAAACTTTATGAATCCATCTGCTGAAGACTTTTCCGCAACACGGTAACCTTTAGAAATGAAATGGTCTTCAACCCGTTTCATCAATATGGAGCGTGAAGGCATCTCTTGAAAACCAGTTAAACCGCCGTGAAAAACATTTCTAAACCGCGATTTTCTGTTTTAGGTCGCGGTGAACCTCGATGACTTTCGCCAGTATCTTCGATTTTACCGTCATCCATGTTTCATGCGGTGCTTCGAAAACTATTGAAACGATGTAATGTGTTTTGTCGCTTTGTTCCTCGAGGTAGATGTTTCTCACTTCGGGAATGTCTGATAAACTGATGCGGAGACATTCGAGAACTGATTGAGGGTCAACGTCTATTGGAAATTCGTATCGAAGTTTTCGGATTCTTTCGCTGACTTCGGAATAGTTCGCGATTGCTGAGTTGGCCAGGATGATGTTGTTTGGGATTTTTATGACGAGTTTGTCGTCTGTGACGAGCGTGGTGTACATGAGGCTCATGTTTTCGACGATGCCTGTGTAGGCGGGCACGACGTAGTCCCGTGAGAAATATTTGTATCCTGGCAGGAAAGCCCACTGAAAAGGTACTGAGCTTGTGACGACCGCTACTCGGTCGCCGATTTTGAAAGGCCGTGAAGCCAGTAGGATGATTCCTGCGATTACGTTGGATAAGGTTGTTTGGCCTGCGAGGCCAATTACGAGGCCTGTGACTGTTCCACCTGCGAGAGCTGTTTCAGGCGGGATGCCTAGTGATGAAAGGAGAAAGACAGCGATGGCTACGTATCCGATGACTTGGATGATGAGGGAGCCGCCGACGGCTTGCTGGCCCACGAGTGGCTGAAAAGTTTTGACGATGTAGGATGATGTAATTCGGACGATGTAAGCACCGGCTAAAACTACTCCCAATAACAGAACAACTCTTTCGACGATGGGATTCAGTATCTCGAGCTGAACTAAAGCATACGTCGTCAGGTATAGACCCGCCGCCAGCAAAACCGTCACAGCGAACCGTGACTTGAGACTGGGCATGAACACAGAATCGTTGAACCTATAATAAAAGTTGTGCTGCCAGCTTTTTCGTCGTTTAAAGACGTTGTAAGGTTATAAGTCACCTCTCCGAGTGATATGCCGGTCTCAAGGCTTAGATATGTTTCGAAAAATAATGAATTTTTTTGCCGACATTTGGTCTAATGTTCAAAGAAGTTTGGAAATTTCTGAAAAGCAGGTGGCGATTCGCAGGTATTTCTTCAGTAATTCGTTTGACGGTGTTTTGGCGATGATGGGGCTTTCTCTGGGTGCGGCAATTGTTCCCGGAACAAAGATTTCAACGGTCGTTTTCGCGGGCTTGGGCACGGCCATCGCCATGCTTGTCTCGGGTGTTTCTGGAATCTACCTTACGGAAAGCGCTGAAACAAGGCGTTTGATGCGTGAAATCCAAGAGTCTATGCTGCGGGATGTAAGCGATACAGTTATCGGAAAAGCTGCAGCCATCGGCACGTTGATTGTGTCGTTCGTCGGCGGTTTCTCAAACTTTCTTCTTTCGATGGCTGTTCTTCTCCCCTACATCGTAAGCCTCATAGTAGTTGAGCTGCAGCCCATGGCTCCTGCTTTATCGGCTGCCGTGGCGCTTGTGATATTGTTCGTTCTCGGCATGTTCCTCGGTAAATTCAGCCGAATCAACATAGTCATGACGGGTCTTCGCATGGCCGGGCTGGGAATAATCACCGCCGCTCTGATACTACTAGTAGAACTGCTCGTCAGCTAACCCGTCAGAAACCGGTAAAGCTCCGTCGGCTTGAACACACCTTTCTCAGTTATGACCGCTGTAACAAGCTCTGGCGGAGTTATGTCGAAAGCATAGTTAATTGCTTTGGTTCCAGGCGGTGTTATCCTCGTCTTCTCCACGTAATGAATCTCGTCTTCACTTCTTTCCTCGATTGTGACTTGATCGATTGTTTTGTAGAGGTCGACTGTCGATGTCGGTGCGGCAACGTAGAAAGGTATATTGAAATGGTGTGCGTTCACTGCGGCGGAAAGTGTTCCAATCTTGTTGATGACGTGGCCTGTTTTTGCGATGATTCGGTCGGCCCCAACCACGACTGCGTTAATCATGCCCTTCGCCATCAAAAACGCAACAGCCGTGTCGGGCACGACATAGAATGGAATTTTGAGCATTTTCAACTCGAAGGCCGTCAGCTTCGCCCCCTGAAGTCGAGGCCTCGTCTCACTCGCATAGACAGTAATCCGTTTGCCTGATTCATGCGCGTATCTTATCACGCCGAGAGCGGTTCCATATCCACCGGTAGCTAAAGCGCCTGCGTTGCAGTGAGTCAGCACACCATAACCATCTTTAATCAGGTCTGCCCCAAGCCTTCCGATTGTCTTGTTCATTTCAATGTCCTCATTCAGTATTTGCTGTGCTTCTGTTAGGAGGATGGAGGCGATTTCAGACGGCAGGCCTTGAACAGATTCTGCCTTTTTCATAATTCTGTCGAGAGCCCAGAAAAGGTTAACAGCTGTCGGCCTGGTTGCGGCAAGTATTTTTCGAGCTTTTTCCAGCTCCTTCAACAACGCTTCCCGGGTTTTTGCCCGTGATTTCAGAGCGGCCAAAGCCATCCCAAACGCGGCCGTAACACCGATAGCTGGAGCACCCCGGACAGCCATGTCCTTGATAGCGAACGCAACTTCTTTCACAGAACGGCATCTAAGATATTTTACGCGGGCCGGCAAAACACGTTGGTCTAGCAACACGATTTCTCTCCGTTTTTCATCCCAGCGAATCGTTTCAAAACCTGACAAACCTTTCACAATAACACGTCATCGACCTTATAAGCGTAGAGATTGTCGGTTAAAATGGTTTATAGCGAAGGTTTCAGATTTTCTGGTTCAGCTGGGTTTGACCGGTCGTGTACTTGTTCTCGGTGCAGGTTTTGGGGGAATACCGGCTTCGATTGAACTGCGTAAAATGCTTCCGCCAAGTTATGAAGTCGTTTTGGTCGACCGCCGCGATAAATTCTCCATGGGATTCATGAATCTCTGGCTGATGACCGGTGAAATTCCTTCCCCACGGGAATGCCTCTACCCTGTCAAAGGCGTGCAGAAACACGGCGTAAAGTTTCGCAACGAAGAAATAATCAAAATAGACCAGGAGCGCAAACGTGTCCAAACATCCGAAAACACGTACGAAGCCGACGCCATCATCGTGGCGCTTGGAGCAGAATATGTTTTGGACGCGGTGCCCGGGTTCCGTGAAGCCGCTTACAACTTCTACGACTTGATGGGTGCGTTCGCGGCTCAGAACGTTCTCAAACAGTTTGATGGAGGACGGATAGCGGTGTTGATAACCGGGACACCTTTCAAATGTCCACCGGCACCCTACGAGGCCGCTTTCCTCGTCCAATCATACATGAAACATCGCGGAATAGGCGACAAAGTGTCCATCGACATCTACACACCTGAGCCACAGCCCATGCCCGCGGCCGGACCGGCTGGAAAGCAAGTCGAAAAACTGCTGGCAGAAAGAGGGATTGGGTTTCATCCGCGGAAAACCGTGAAACAAATAGATGCGTCGCGGAAAAAAATAGTGTTCGAGGATGAAGAGGCTGGGTATGACCTTCTGCTCGGTGTCCCGGTTCACCGTGTTCCGAAAATTGTCCGTGACGCGGGTTTGGTCGATGAAGTTGGATGGGTTTCCGTGAATCCGCTGACGATGGAAACGAAGTTTCCAGATGTTTACGGCGTCGGTGATGTTGTAGCCATTAAGCTGAGGAACGGCATATTCCTGCCGAAGGCTGGTGTTTTCGCTGAGGCGATGGGAATCGTGGCGGCGCGGAAAATCGCTGCGAAAATTCTCGGAACAAGTGACAGCTCTGTCTTCGATGGGAAAGGAGCATGCTATGTAGAAGTAGGTGATGGATACGCGGGCAAAGGCGCCGCCAATTTCTTCGCAGACCCGGCTCCTGAAGTCATATTTGAGCCGCCTTCTCCGCATGGGCGTCGGGAAAAACACGAATTCGGGCTTGTCAGGCTTCAGAACTGGCTGCTTTAACAATTTTATGGTGTTTGTGAACCGTTATCGTTTAAATTCCACTGTCGGAATGGAAAGGTGAATGAGTGTTAAGGAGCTGCGGCTGCGTGTTGCAGAAGCCAAACAGAGAGATGTTGGCTACGGTATAGCGCGTATAGATAGGTCGGTTGGAGCTGAAGCGGGTCTTTCAACGGGCGATATTATCGAGATTAGGGGAAAGAAGTTGACGGCGGCGACGGTGTGGCTGGGATACATGGAGGATGAAAAAGACAAAGACGTGATACGTATAGACGGCCACATACGTAACAACGCAGGTGTTTCGCTTAACGACTATGTCATCGTGAGGAAAGCGAACGTGAAAGAAGCCCAGCTCGTCGTCCTCGCCCCATACAACACATCAATCAAAGCAGATGAAAATTTCACGAAACTAGTTAAAAGCAGGCTCATCGAATACCCCGTCGTTCACCGCAACATCATTCCCGTCCTCTTCTTCGGAAACCTCTTCACTTTTGCAGTGGTTCAGATGAGGCCGACGGGGATAGCGAAAATCACTCCACGCACCAAGCTTGTGATACAGAGCCGAGTCGTTCAGGAAAAGACCCTCCGTACAAGCATCACGTATGAGGACATCGGCGGGCTTCAGGAGCAGATACAGCGTGTAAGAGAAATGATTGAGCTTCCACTTCGTTTTCCAGAGCTGTTCCAGAAGCTTGGAATAGACCCGCCGAAGGGTGTGCTGCTCTACGGACCTCCGGGCTGCGGCAAAACATTGCTCGCCAAAGCCGTTGCAACCGAGGCAGAAGCCAACTTCATCCTCATCAACGGCCCCGAAATCATGAACAAATACTACGGTGAAACAGAGGCCCGTCTCCGTGAAATTTTCCGCAAAGCCGAAGAAGAAGCACCCAGCATAATATTCATCGACGAAATCGACGCGATTGCTCCGAAAAGAAGCGAAGTAACCGGCGAAGTTGAGAAAAGAGTCGTCGCCCAGCTTCTTGCCTTGATGGATGGACTTGAAGGCCGCGGCTCCGTCATCGTCATCGGCGCGACAAACCGGCCAAACGCCATCGACCCAGCTCTACGCAGACCCGGCAGATTCGACCGTGAAATTGAAATCGGAATACCTGATAAAAAAGGCCGCACAGAAATACTCACGATTCACACCCGTGGAATGCCGCTTGCGAAAGACGTTTCAATCGAAAAACTCGGAGAAATGACCCGTGGATACACGGGAGCAGACCTCGCTGCTCTCTGCAGAGAAGCAGCCATGAAAGCCATCCGCCGAATACTGCCGAGCATCGACTTTTCCGGCGAAAGAATATCACCTGAAATTTTGAACAGCCTCGAAGTAACGATGAAAGACTTCCTCGACGCCTATAAGGAAATCACTCCCAGCGCGTTGCGTGAAGTCGAAATCGAAACACCGACGGTTCGCTGGGAAGACATCGGCGGGCTGGAACAGGTGAAGCAGAAGCTTATCGAAATGGTTGAATGGCCTCTGAAATATCCCGACAAATTCGAGAAACTTGGCATCAAGCCGCCGAAGGGGGTGCTGCTCTACGGACCTCCGGGCTGCGGCAAAACATTGCTCGCCAAAGCAGTAGCAACTGAAAGCGAAGCTAACTTCATCACGATTAAGGGGCCCGAGATTTTCTCGAAATGGGTGGGTGAATCAGAAAAAGCCATCCGTGAAATCTTCCGCAAAGCACGGCAGGCCGCTCCCGCCGTCATTTTCTTCGACGAAATCGAAGCCATTGCGCCTCGGAAAGATGTGATGGAAGACAGCTCAGGCGTAACCAATCGTGTCGCCAGCCAGCTACTCGCAGAAATCGATGGCATCGAAGAACTCAACGACATCGTCGTCATCGGAGCAACCAACAGGCCCGACATGCTTGACCCCGCGTTGCTGAGACCCGGAAGGTTTGACAGGCTGCTGTTAATTCCACCGCCTGACGAAAAAGCACGGGTCGAAATCTTCTACATCTACACGCGTAAAATGCCGCTCGCCGACGACGTCAACATCGAAACACTTGCCAGCAGATGCGAAGGCTTTTCCGGAGCCGACATCGAATCTCTATGCAGAGAAGCCGCGCTTGCAGCACTACGACGCGACATCAACGCCGAAAAAGTGACCAAACGCGATTTCGAAGAAGCACTCATGCTCGTCAAACCCAGCATCACGCCACAGATGATGCGCGAATACGAGAAAGTCGGCGAAATACTACGCTCCAGCGAGAAACCACTCATGATGATAGGATAAAACGCTCTTTTTCAACATTCTTCATACATTGCGGCTTTGTCTAATAGCTTATAACACAGCGACCATGTAAACATGTCAGGGATGTCAAAGCACTACATGGTTTTGGAGGTTTTGCGAAAGATGGGTGGAAAAGCGATGTTGCAGACGCTTCACGACGAAGTCAAACGTCATCAGCCGAAGATGTCGATGCAGGACCTTCTCGAAGTTTTGATGAAGCTTGAAATCCATGGCAAAGTCAGGGTTTCAACGCTTGACGAAGAACGGAAAGTCGTGGAAATTTTAACCGAAGAAAGCATCAAGGCTGGATGATTTCTTCGCCATGCTCTGCTTCAACTCGTTCAAAGCTTTCAAAACTCTTTCGCGTGAAAAATCAAATTCTTCGACGAGAAGCTCCAGGACTCTTTCCTCAGAAGGCTGTTTCCAAGTCAGCTCGTAGTCATCTGTAGTTGATGGATGCAGGAACAGTTTCCGAATCTCGTTGAAATCAAAATCCACGGTCACTGCTCCGGCTTCCACCGCTTTCTCAAGCGAGCCATGCTCCTTGATAATTTTATAGGCTGTTTTGGGCCCAATTCCTTTGATTTGCGGCGAATAATCAGTTCCCATGAGAAGACCGATGTCAATTAGCTGTTCACGCGTTATCCCGAGACCTGTCAAAACTTTGTCGAGGTAAATTATTTCAGGCTCGACTTCGACGTATTCGTTTCGGCGTGGTAGCTTTCTTCGGCCGACGATAGACAGGTTGCGGACAAGACGAGGTGAGCCGAAGAGCAGTGAATCCATGTCCTGCGAAGCCGACGCATAGACGCTTCCTTTCATCGCCATGTAAGCGGCCTGAGCCTCTCCTTCAGAAGGCGCGTTGACATATGGAACGCCCATGGCTTTGAGAAGGTCGGACGCACTTTCAACCATGTATTTTTCCAGCGACGTAGCTCTCTGAGCATATCGACGCGCGGCTTCGATGTCTCCTTCCGCTAAGGCCATTTCATACAGTCTTCCCGCTTCTTCGCGGGCCATCGCACGTTTCTCGACGGTTTCGAGCTTCTGCTCCGGCGGCCTTCCGTCAAAAACATACACCGGCAAAATTCCTTCCTGCAGAAAGTTGATAGTTCGGAAAAAGAGGCCGCTGAGATGACTCGTCACCCTGCCTCTTCTATCCATCAATGGTCTGCCGTCAGCTCCGCGGATGGTTGCGAGAAATTGGTAGAGAATGTTGTAGGCGTCAAAAGCTATGGATTTACCTGAAAGCTTTTTCAAAGAAGTCTTCTCAACCGCTCCTTCGGGGATGATGTCGCCGATTTTAACACCCAACCCAGCTGCATAACGGTGTGAAGCTTATTTATCATTATCTGGAAACCCTTATAGCCATCGCGGTTTACTTATCGAGGGGCTTAGGTCTTGCGTTTTGTTCCTTTAGTTGGCGTAGTTGTTTTGTTGATAATTGGTCTTTTCGGGTTTGTTGAAAGCCAGCAGGTGATAACCACCACGACCACTCGCGTGGTCACCATTCCACCGACAACTTACACGACTCAAACCGTGATAGCTGGAACAACAATCGTCGCGACGATTACTATGCCCGGCTACACTTTGATTCTTGAAGTATATGAGCAAGACCAGACATGCACCATCACTTTCACTGCTCTACCGCCTCCCACCGCGATAACTATCCCAGGAGTAACAGTCACTTTTCCTGGAACCACCATCAGCACGGTCTTCACAATCCGTGAGATTTCAACGGCGTTTACTTCGGTGGTGGGCGGCACAACCGCGATGCGGACAGACTTCAGACCCATGACGTTGACCATGAATGGTTACGCAGTTCCGATGATGATTTATGGCGCGATTCAGGAAAACTGCAACATCATGACAGTGACTGAAATTATTCGGTATATCGCTGATTCGGTGCCCGCAACCATAGTCATAGCTAACCCTGGAATCACCCTATCTTTTGAAGGGACCACGGTCACGGGAATAGAGATTCCGTTCACGAGACTCACGACAATTTTCACCGAAATAAGGGAAGGCACGACTTACATGTTTAGTTCAAGAGTTTCGCCGATGAGTTACGTGACTACACAGGTAGTTACTCCGACGACCGTGACGCAAACGGTAATAGTTCCGGGCGGTGTTAGGACCGAAACAATCACGACCTTGATAACTCTTCAACAGACAACACCCACCACCCCGCAGACACCTACAACACCAATCACAATCGTTACAACGCCGCAGCCGCAGACAACACCGGCTCCAGCTGGGCCTCAGGTCTTAGAGCTGCTGATACCGGTTGCGGTTATAGTGGTTCTTGTTGCAGTGCTACTATTCAGCTTGAGGCTCCGGAGATGATGCCTCCGGCGTCTCCGCTTCAGCAGCGGCTTTCTGCTTCTTCAGCTCAAGCTTCTTCAAAGTCACGAGATAGCCCGCAATCCTGTTAGAAAGCTTCTTCGAAAAACGGCCTTCAAGAACTTCTCTCACCAGTTTTTTGTTCTCTTCAAAGCTTGTCGACACACGGTCTGGATATGATTCTGCGATAGTTTTGGAAAGTGTTTTGACTTTGCGTGTCCTCACCTTGCCCAGAGTCTTTTCACCGAGGAAGCGATGGCTGGCACGTGGATTTAAAGCTATTCGGAATATCACTAATTATCGAGGCTTTGGATTAATGGTTCAGGGTTGCGGAGACGTTCTGACGTGTTGCTGGTTTCGCCTACGTCGCGTGGCTTGGGTGGAATAGCGAGGCATGTTTCCGAGCTTGCTTCACATTTAACCGCTGCTGGATACAGCGTCGCCGTAATTTCGTCGGAAAACACACCTATAATCAACGTGAAAGGCCTCAAAAACCCCTCATTCATGATAACGTCGATGTCTAAAGCGGTTTTCCACGAATCCACAGTCATACACGCACACAGCATTCCATCGTCTTTCGCCATGAAAATCGCTTCATCAAAACGTAGAGTACTCACGATTCACGGGGTTTACGCTGAACAGGTCAGCCTTCTTCACGGCGGCGTCGTTGGCCGCGTCGCATCATTCCTCGAGAAAAAATCCATCAAATGGGCGGATGTCGTTACAGCTGTTTCGTTGACAGCCGTGGAAGCATACAGAAGGATGGGAGTTGACGCGGTGTACATCCCTAACGCCGTCGAAGTCGACACCAAAGTCGAGGCTAAACGGTTAGGCAGCCGACAAATCGTGTTTGTGGGCAGACTCTCAAAAGAGAAAAACGCCGAAGCAGTGATTGATCTCGCGAGAAGGAATCTGGACGCCGTGTTTGTGATTGTTGGAGACGGGCCCGAAAGAAAAACTCTTGAAAAGAAAGCCGAAGGATTGCGGAACGTTGTTTTCACGGGGGCGGTGGAACATCGCGAAGCTCTGGGATACATCGCGGGCTCCGACGTTTTGGTTCTGCCGTCGTTGGTAGAGGGGTTGAGCACGGTTGTTCTCGAAGCCATGGCGTTGAAAACTCCGGTCGTCGCCTCATCAGTTGGAGGAAACACCGAAATCATCCAAAACAACGAAACAGGAATCCTCGTCCAGCCCAACGATTTGGAACAGCTCGCCGAAGCAGTAACCAAGCTTCTCGAAGACATCGACTACGCGGAAAAAATCGCTGAAAAAGCACATCAACTCTGCATGGAGAAATTTTCATGGAAAACAGTTTTCCCACAATATCTCAAGGTGTATGGATTTGCGTAAAGTCGCTGTCACGGGTGGTGCGGGATTCATCGGCGGACACGTCGTCCGCAAACTTCTCACCAAAGGTCTGCAGGTCACGGTCATCGATGATTTTTCCACCGGAGACCCGGCCAACATTCCATCTTCCCCAGCGGTCGACGTCGTGGAATACGACATAGTTGACAGAAGTAAACTACCGAAGCTTTTCTACGATGTAGACGCCGTGATTCATCTCGCCGCGATATCCTCTGTTCCAATCTGCGAACAAAACCCTCAAAGAGGATTCGAAGTCAACGTCAAAGGGGTTGAAAACGTCGTCAAAGCCGCCAACGAAGCAGGTGTGAAAAAAATTGTTTTCACGTCGTCAGCCGCCGTTTACGGCGATGCAGAGGGAATTTTAACCGAGAAGACGTCAACGAAACCGATTTCAAACTACGGCCGATTCAAGCTTCTCGGCGAAACCATTCTCAACAGCTTTAGCGAAAAGAAAGGCGTTGCTGTGGTTGTTCTCCGTGTTTTCAACGTTTATGGAAGAATCAACTTCGGCAAAGGCGTGTTAGGCGTAGTCGACCAGTTTCTCCTCGATGCCTCAAACCATGGACGTGTTAAGATATTCGGTGACGGCGGGCAAGTGCGTGACTTTGTACACGTGTCAGACGTCGCTGAAGCAGTAATGCTGGCTCTCGAGAAAAATGTTGACGGCTTCGACGTGTTCAACATCGGCTCGGGGACAGGTATTTCGGTGAAAGAAGTCGCTCAAACCGTTCTGACATGTTTCGGACGCGATGTTTTTGATATAACTTACATGCCCGTGCGACAGGCGGACATCCGGCACAGCGTCGCATCAGTTGAAAAAGCTCAGAAAATTCTCAACTACAAGCCCGCGGTTAACCTAAAAAAATACATAGAGGAAAGAGCTAAACAGTTGGTCGGACATGGTTCTGTCGGCTAAAATCTTCGAAATCAAGCAGAAAACTTCGTTCGAGGAAATCGCGGCGAAGCTCCGCGACTTCAAGATAGTTGAACAGGAAAAACACGGTGAGCAGGACTTCGAGCTTGTTTCAGATGTTTCAAACCTTGATTTGAAAAACGGCGTTCTTTACGCAACTTTTTCCCGTGACAAAGTTATCTACATCAACCAGCGTGGCAAAATCACCCCTGTTCTCAAAACCATTCAGGCAACTGTGTTGTTCAACCAGAAGAACAACAAAACCTATCTCACAGTAGTGCAAAACAAGCATTTCGCCAACTACGTCGCCAGCATCTTTTCCCATCATCTTTTCCTCAACTACCGAACCATCGTCGAAGCACGGATTCCACCCGAAAACCTGCAGAAATACCATGAATCAAACCCCGAAGCAACCAAAGTCATTTTCTTCGACAGCCTCGACTATCCCGGAGTCGATAAAGTCGCCCTCTACGGCCCATCGCTGATATCGACGGGGAAGTACGAAGAATATCTTGCTCACGGCAAAATCTGGTACTTGGTTTTCGCCGTCAGAGGAAGCAACGCTGTTCTCGGCGTCACCCGCAACTGTGTAGTCGTCTCTTTTTCACGAATGTCCGAGGCACAGTTCATACAGTATATTTTGGAGAACGTTTTTCCGTTGATTGATTAAATCCGGGCTTCAGCGGTTGCTTCCATCAGCTTTGTGTGAACTCTTTCCATGATGTGGGATGCCAGCGGCTCCGCTTTAGCCGGGTTGAGCAGGTAAAGCGTCAGCCTAAGGGTTACGTAGTTGCCTTCGATTTTTTCGACGCGGACATCAGCCGCCCGGTTGGGCGCTGATTCGGCTTTGGCGATGTCCGTTCCGGTTTTCAGGAGGATGAGTTTGGCGTCTGGAACACCGACCTGACGTGTGTCAATGGTGATGCGGACGGTCAAAACACCGGCTCCAGACCTCGTGATGTTGACGAATTTCCGTGAAAGAAGCCTGTCGTTGGGAACGTAGATTTTCCGCAAATCCGACGTGGTTAAAACAGTGTGCGTCGCCGTGACCTCGGTTATTTTCGCGACACGGCTTCCAAACATGACGTAGTCGCCCTCTCTCAAAACGCCGACAGCTTTCAACACATCACCTAAAACCATCAGCTTCAACGACCTAAACCCGTAAACCGACAAAGCCAACAACGACAAACCGCATGCAGACGCTAAAACCAAGTCAGCTGCTAAGAGTTCAACCAGCTTAACGGCCAAACCACCATAGAGGAACGCTGAACCCGTCAAACGGAGGACGCCGGCCAACCGCTGCGAAACAAGGTCAAGTAGAGGAGCGAAAAACATTCTCACGAGAAGAAAAACTCCTATGACAGAAACAACCCACATCAAAGTCGTGAAGTAAAGGTCGTTGACCAGCGGAGCCATGAACCCCGGGCCACGAGCCTCGCTTTACGTCTTTTACATCACTCGCGCCGAGCGGAGATTTTCCGCAATTACTATCAATATTCCCAGGTATTACGACATGTTCTCAAACATCTGAAGACTGCTGTCCCGGCCGAGCTCCGAAGTTTTAATCAGCTTGGCCGTCGGAGACTTTGCTTTCTTGATAACGTAGACGACCGGGGTGCAGTAGGGACATCGGGTGTCGCCTTTGCTGAGTTTATCCTTTTCAAAGACACGGCCGCATTTCACGCATTGGTAAAGAATCCGCGACTCGTAAATGGGTTCTCCCACCTGTAAACACCGTGTGGCACATCAGGTAAAGCTCCTTTAAAAGTTGTTTTTTGAAAACCTATTTTTGGACCGTTTCCGGCGATGGGTTTGGACTGGTTTGAAAGGTTTCGGGCTTTTTGTTTTGGTGTTTGCGTCTGGAGCTGTTGCGATGGGGTTGGAGATGGCGGCGAGCCGTCTTCTCGCTCCTATTTTCGGAAACAGCATCTATGTTTGGGGTAGCTTGATTGGCGTTGTTTTGCTGTCTCTTGCGGTTGGTTACCGGGTGGGCGGAAGGCTTGCCGACGTCAACCCTAGCGGTAAAACCTTCGCATCGATAGTCTTCACAGCTGGGTTGCTCACCTTCGTCATTCCGTTCTTTTCACCGGCCGTGCTTGAATTCATCGAGTCGCTTAAACTCGGAGAGCAGGCGGGGCCTCTTTTGGCTACGTTCATACTTCTCGCCCCACCAACCGTTCCCATGGGAATGGTCAGCCCCTACGCGATAAAGCTGCTGGCAACAGCACGGGGAAAAATCGGCGCTTCAGCCGGCGACATCTATTCGCTCTCGACGATAGGTAGCATAGTGGGCACGTTTCTCACGGTTTTCGGACTTCTACCATATTTCGACGTCCGCACCGTGGTGCTGGGAAGCGGTGCCTTGCTAATGGTCGTTTCAGCTTTCTACTTGTCCAAGACGGCGAAATTTCTCGCGGCGATCCTCCTCATCGTGGTTTTCACACCGGTTGGATATTTTGCACAAACCGTTGCAGCCACCGGAGGCGAGGTTATCTACACGCGTGAAACACTTTACAACAGCCTCGTCGTCGTCAAACAACAAGACATCATCACCCTCTACCTAAACGGCCTACCACACAGCGCTGCATCTCTAAACAATCCCTACGACCTCGTCTTTCCATACACACGGTTCTTCGAAATAGGGCCCGCGCTCAACCCGAATTCCACGACGGTTTTGTTCATCGGAGGCGGAGGAATGTCCGGGCCTAAATACTTCCTCAAACATTATCCCAGGATGTTGGTTGACGTCGTGGAAATCGACCCCGACGTCGTCGAAGCCGCGCGCAAATTCTTCTCTGTCCCGGAAGACAGTAGGCTGAGAGTTTTTGTCGACGACGGCCGCGTGTTTCTTACGAAAACCGACCGGGTCTACGATGTCGTGGTGATGGATGCATACGCCAAAACATATGTTCCCTTCCATTTAATGACGGTGGAGTTTTACAGGCTTCTCCGTGAAAAAATGACCAGCAACGGCGTCCTCGTGATCAACTTAATCGCTTCCCTTACAGGCGATACGTCGGAAATTTTCTGGGCCGAATATGCGACGGTGTCCAAAGTTTTTCCGAAGCTTTTCGTGTTCAGGGCATCTGAAAACGCTGGCGGATTTGTTCAAAACCTCATCCTCGTAGCCTGTGTTTCGGAGTCATGCAGCCTTGAACAAGCCGCCGAAAAAGTGAAAAACCCATGGCTGGCCGAAAAAATCAAAACAAACCTATGGACCGTGATTCCACAGCTCGACGAATACCCTGTTTTGACGGACAGCTACGCACCTGTCGAACGTCTGTTAAACCCTATCACTGGCAAACCCTACTCCGTCGAGCTTGAAGGATACGGAATTACTCCGGCAACTCTCAGCTACGCTGGCAGCAACGCCATTTCGATGATTACGGCTTTCCTCGCTGTGTTTTTCTGGTTCTTCAACCTAACTAGGCGAAACATCTAAAAGTAAACCAGCAAATTGTTAATTGAGTTGTTATTCGCCGACCGTGTGGACGCGGGGAGAAAACTCGCCAAATATTTGAAAAGGTTCTATCAGGGGAGCTGTGTGGTGATGGCGATACCACGGGGCGGCATTGTTGTTGGATACGAGGTGGCGAAAGAGCTGAAATGTCCTTTGGATGTGGTGATAACCCGCAAGGTGGGCGCGCCCGGCCAGCCTGAGCTAGCTGTTGGAGCCGTGTCAGAGGATGGGACGATTTTCATCGACGAAGAAATAGCCGCCATCTTGGGCGTGTCGAAAACATACGTCGAACAAAAGGCTGAAGAAGAAAAGAAAGAGATACAGAGGAGAGCACAGATTTACAGACGCGGTAGACCCATGTCTCCTCTTAGGGGACGAACGGTTGTGTTGGTCGACGATGGGCTTGCCACGGGCCTCACGATGAAGGCCGCGGTCCACATGGCCCGGCACCAAGGGGCTGGAAAAATCATCGTCGCGGTTCCCGTGGCTCCGCCGGAAACCGTGGAAAAACTCAAAAAAATCGCCGACGACGTAGTCGTCCTCGAAACCCCGACCCAGTTCTTCGCCATCGGCCAGTTCTACGACAAATTCGAGCAACTCGAAGACCAAGAAGTTCTGAACATACTCACCAAAGCATCCGCGGAGCTGGGAATATGATGCATCAGGATTTGTTCTCGGGATGGGCCATCATGCTCGGGCTTCTCTTAATAATCGTCGGTGCAACCCTGATAGCCATACCGTTTCTCGCGCGGTACTTCACAGATTTGGAGAAAGTTCATCCTCTTCTGTTGATTGGTTTCCGCGTGGACGGCATATTTGTCGGCACGTCGCCAATACTGATACTTATTTTGCTTCTTGTCTTCCTACTACTTCGTTTTCGGCTCTAACTATTTTGCTGAGGAAATGGTTCTCGCAGCTTGCTCTAACAGCTTGATTCCTTTGAGTGTTATTGCACGGCCTTTTTTCGGCATCGTTGAAACAAGTCCCGCATTCTCGAGTTGTTGCAGAATTTTCCTCACAACGGCGCCGCTTCCCTTAGCGAAGTAGGGCGGCGCCATTCCAACCCTATGACGTCCACCGTAGAATTTTCTCATCCGGGAAACACCGAGAGGCCCGTGTATGTAGAGCTTCCGCAGCATCGAAGCAGCCCTGACAAACCACCAGTCAGGATTGCGCGGCGGCTCTTCCTTCGCCACCGATGTTTTTGCAAACATAGCCCACGACGGAGGCACAACCAGCTGGTTATTTTTGAGATACATCGCTACACGATTAATTAGTTTTTCGGCTTCCACTGAACGAACCACGTCAGTCAAGCTGCATAACACGACATAAGGTCCGTATTTTAAGGTGCTCTTTCACGGCATGCAGTCAGCGAAACCCCATGGTTTTCGCCTTCTTTCTAATCAAGAACCTTCTCATGAATCCGCAGACTTTGCATTTAACCACAACGTGAGGGGTTGGACGTGGTCTCACTCGGACGGAAACAGTCGACGGCCCGACGAACGGCGTTCCGCATTTCCGGCAAAACTTTCGTTTGAGCTTCGGCGGCAGTCGAACCCGTTTCTTCTGACAAATCCGCATGGCGAGTTTTACGGCTTCAACCGCTCTTTCCGGATTCTGGCTGTAAAATTCCTCAGCAAACCGCAGCGTTTTCTCGACGAGCTTGAGGACCTTGACCTGCTGTTTCCCTGTCTTCACTTCTCATAACAATAAAACCCACTAATGTTTATTGTTATTGTTGTTTGAAAAACTGGTCTTGATTCTCGTGGAGGCGGCGTTGGAAACTGTTCCGCCCGAAATTCAAAACCACCCAGCTGTTATTAACGACGCGAGGCGGCGGGGAAAACAACCCAGTGAAATTCTCCTCGACCGTTCATATCATCACCACGCGATGAAACGTCTCCCAGACAACGCAAAACGCGGTAGACCCGACATCGTTCATTTCTGTCTGCTCGAAGCTCTGGGCTCTCCGCTCAACATCGGAAACCGTCTCGAAACCTATGTGGCGACATGCAGCGGCCACATCATCTACGTCAACCCAGCCGTTAGGCTGCCCCGAGTGTATGAACGGTTTAAAGGGGTGTTTGAGAAGCTTTTCGCAGAAGAAAGAATAGTGTCTGACACGGGGCTGGAGCTTCTCCGGCTGGAACAGATTTCCCTGAAAAAATTTATTCAGAGAGTTAACGTTTCGAAAACCATCTTGATGTCTGAGAAAGGACTGCAGATATCCGGGCGTTTGTTCGGGTCGGATATATTGACCGTTCCACGGCCCTGCGTTCTCGTCGGATGTTTTCCACATGGTGATTTCAGGGATGAAACAAAAAGCTTAGCCGATGTTGAGGCATCTATCTATCCGGGGCCTCTCGAAGCTTGGACGGTGGTTTCACGAGTTCTCTGCTTTGTTGAACAGAGTTTAACGGAAAAACCTTAAACCCATCTATGAACATAGATGATACATGTCGAAATCAGCTCGGCCGAGAAAAGACATTGAAATCGAATATGAATATGTTGATGATCTCGGCCAAGTTGTTCGACGTGAAAGAGAGAAGCTTGGGCTTTCGCAGGCTGAGCTCGCAGCCCTCGTGAAAACCAAGGAAACCATCATCAAAAAAATCGAGCACGGCGGGTTCAACCCACCTCTCGACCTTGTGAAACGACTCGAAAAAGTTTTGAAGACATCGCTTCTTCAGGTAGCCGTCGAGGAACCAGTGATGAAAAAGACTCCACCGCCTGAATCTGGATATACACTTGAAGACCTGCTGAAAAAGCAGCAGGGTCAACGGTAGCAGTTAATAGCTGGGTTTCCAGCCTGTTCTCAGACTTGCTGAAGCAAAATTCCGCGAAAACCGTCACCGTCAACGATGAAAAATATCGGTATTATTCTCTTCAGACGCTTGAAGAGGCTGGGCTGTTCAAGCTGGCGAAGCTTCCGTACAGCATTAAAGTTTTCGTGGAAAACGTTCTACGCAACGAAGACGGGTACATCTGCACCGACGAAGATGTCGCAGAGGCGGTTCAGTACAAATCCGGTGGTAAACGAGAGGTTCCGTTCATGCCTACGCGTGTACTGCTCCAAGATTTCACCGGCGTCCCGGCTTTAGTCGACTTGGCCGCAATGCGTTCGGCGATGAAAAGAAACGGCCTCGACCCATCCAAAGTCAACCCAAGCATCCCGGTCGACCTCGTCATCGACCACTCCGTCCAAGTCGATTTCTTCGGAATACCGGAAGCTTTCTCCCTCAACCTCGAATACGAATTCCGCCGCAACACCGAGAGATACGTCTTCCTGAAATGGGCGCAGAACGCTTTCAAAAACTTCCGAGTCATTCCGCCGGGCCGCGGCATCGTTCATCAAGTCAACCTCGAATATTTGGCGAAGGTCGTGGATGTGCGTGATTTCGGCGACGGGTTGACGGTTTTCCCCGACACGGTGCTTGGAACTGATTCGCATACTCCGATGGTTAACGGTTTGGGTGTGGTTGGATGGGGTGTCGGCGGTATTGAGGCTGAAGCGGTGATGCTCGGCCAGCCCTACTACATGACAACGCCCGAAGTAGTGGGTGTTAAGCTGGTCGGCGAGCTACGTGAAGGAACAACCGCGACCGACCTTGTCCTCACCATCACCGAAATGCTGAGAAAACATGGTGTCGTCGGCAAATTCGTCGAATTTTTCGGACCCAGCGTTGGAAAACTCAGCGTACCCGACAGAGCCACCATCGCCAACATGGCTCCCGAATACGGCGCAACCATAGGATACTTCCCCATCGACCACGAAACACTCAACTACCTACGCTTAACTGGAAGACCCGAAAAACATGTTAAACTCGTCGAAACATATGCCAAGCTTCAAGGACTTTTCCACGACCCAGACCAAACACCTGAATATTCAACCGTTCTCGAACTCGACCTCTCAACGGTGGAGCCGTCGATAGCCGGGCCCGCCAACCCCGAAGACCGCATATCACTCCGTAAAGCCAAGAAGAAAACACGCGAAATAATGGAAGCGTTTCTCAGACAGATGGGAATTGTCTTCAACGAAAACACACGTGAATGGTATTATGAAGGCGGAGGACCACGGACATCGGTTTCGGTTGTCAGGGAGAACCGGGACGAAATGAGTCATGGCTCGGTTGTGATCGCGGCGATAACAAGCTGCACCAACACATCCAACCCATCTGTCATGATAGGCGCCGGTCTTTTGGCGAAGAAAGCAGTGGAAAAGGGACTGAGAACACCGCCGTATGTTAAAACAAGCCTCGCACCCGGCTCGATGGCCGTCACCGAATACCTTGAGCGTTCAGGTCTCAGCACCTACCTCGAAAAACTCGGATACAGCCTCGTCGGATATGGTTGCACCACGTGCATCGGCAACAGTGGCCCGCTGCCGGAGAAAATCGTCGAACAAATCAAGGCCCGAAACCTTTACACAGTCGCCGTTCTCAGCGGAAACCGCAACTTCGAAGGCCGCATCAACCCACACGTCCGAGCCAGCTACCTCATGTCCCCCATGCTCGTCGTCGCATACGGCCTTGCTGGCCGAATCGACATCGACATGTTCAACGAACCCCTTGGATACAGCGCCGACGGAAAACCAGTCTACCTACGTGACATCTGGCCATCGCTCGAAGAAATCAGAGATACAATAAGCAAATCAGTCAACCCCGACGTATTCATCAAACGATACAGAGACATCCTCAAGGGTGAAGAAAGATGGGAATCTCTCAAAGCTCCAGCCGGCGAATCCTTTGAATGGGACCCTCAGTCAACCTATGTCCGAGAACCGCCGTATTTCATCAACATGACCAGACAACCAGAGGAACCGACCGACATCGTCAACGCCCGAGTCCTCGTCCTTTTAGGCGACAGAGTCACCACGGACCACATCTCACCAGCGGGAGCCATACCTGTAAACAGCCCATCAGGCAAATATCTCATCGAACACGGAGTCGACCCGGTCGACTTCAACACCTACGGCGCGCGACGCGGCAACCACGAAGTCATGATACGCGGCACTTTCGCAAACATCCGGCTGAAAAACCTGCTCGTCGAAGGAAAGGAAGGATGGTGGACAATCTACCACCCGACGGGTGAGGTAACAACCATTTACGATGCGGCGATGCGTTACGCCGCTTCTGGAACACCGTTAATCGTTCTCGCGGGAAAAATGTATGGAGCAGGTAGTTCACGTGACTGGGCTGCTAAGGGCACGCGGCTTCTCGGAGTAAGGGCCGTAATCGCCGAAGGCTATGAACGCATACATCGCAGCAACCTCGTCGGCATGGGCGTGCTACCGCTGCAGTTTCAGGAAGGCGAAGGATGGAAGCAGCTCGGACTCACGGGCCGCGAAACATACACCATCCAGGGAATCAGCGAAGGCCTTACACCAAAGAAAAAACTCCAAGTAACAGCCGTAGACGATGCCGGAAACGTCAAACAATTCACCGTAACAGCACGCCTCGACACAAAAATCGAAATCGAATACTATAAACACGGTGGCATACTGCAGTACGTCCTCCGAAAACTAATGTAGAACAAACCTTTGCTCCTAACTGGTTCTCATTGCTTATTTCAAGGTCCTAAATGTTTACATTTTGGTAAACATCTAACTCATCGTGGCGTCTCAATTAAAACCGCCAGAGGAAAACGAAAAGATCGCCAACGTCTTCGCAGCCCTAGGCCATCCACACCGTCTACGCATATTAGAGATCGTATCAGCAAGCGAAAGACCTCTTCATATCAAGGGCGTGGCCCGCATAATCAAAACCCGATACGCTATCACTTACAAGCATGTCAAAATTCTCCGCGAAGCCGGCCTCGTCACCATTTATGAGGTTGGACGTTCGCGAGTGGTTGCGCCCAGAAAACCCGACCTTTACCTAAAAATTGCCGAATTCGCAAAAAATCTCATGTCCGAAAAGTAATTTTACTTTTTGGTAAACATATCTTAACTTGGACGTTAGGTATTTATTCTTGCCGCGTTTCGCTATTTTGATGAGTTCCAGTCCACCAAGCTCCGTTATGAGTACAAGGCAACGACTTGCGGGCGCGATTTCGTTGGCTGCATTGGCTTACGTGATGGGCATCGCTCCCCTGTCATTCCCGTTCCCGCTGCTGCCGTTTCTCCGGTTCGACCTCGCTGAAATCCCGGACATCGTTTCATTCCTACTGTTTGGCTGGAAATACGGCGTGATAACAGCCCTGGCGCACTGGTATGCATTGGTTATTACCGCTACCGGTGTTTTTGCTCCACCCCCGATTCCGCAGCTCATGAAGCTGACAGCTGTTCTGTCGATGTTTTTGGGCGTTTATGTAGGGTTGAAGGTTGCGGAGAAAATTGGCCGCGGTAAGGTGGTTTCGTCGACGTTGGGCGGAATAGCTGTGAGAGCCGGCGTGATGGCGCCGATTACCTTCGCCCTCTACTACCTGCTGTTTCCGTCAATATACTTGGCGTTCGGCAAAAGGACGCTCACCAACCTCGGATATGTCTTCGGAACTGACCTAGACGTGGCTTTGATCATCACAGGTTTGACGGCGTTGTTCAACGCGATTTCCGCGGCCTACCTCGTTCCAGTCGGCCATTCCGTCGTCAAAGCACTGAGAAAAGCCCTCGGCCCAAGGCTGGCCCTTCCCTAAACCCCCTCCCCCCTTTTATCTTCTTGCATCATTTTTTATAAAGCAGTCACATGTTTGTAGAATTTGACGGATGACCAAGAAAACAGCTGAAAAAGAGATTGACGTGTTTGATTTGCAGAGTATAGACGGTATTGGAAAGGCTACTGAGGAGAAGCTTAATTCGGCGGGGATTACTTCGGTGCTTGACCTAGCCGCCGCTACTCCACGTGAATTGGTGGAGCTGGGAATCGGTGCGGAAAAAGCTGAGGAACTTTGTCTCAAAGCCCGTCTCCTGCTTATCGAAAGCGGTTTTCTGGACAAGGAGTTTGTCCCCGCGACCGAAGTCTTAGAACGTCGAAAATCGATGCAGAAGCTTACTACGGGTTCGAAAGCGTTAGACGCTATGTTGGGCGGCGGCGTGGAAACACAGGCCATCACAGAGCTCATCGGCGAATACGGCTCGGGGAAAACACAGATATGTCATACTCTATGTGTGACGGCGCAGCTTCCCCGTGAACAGGGCGGCCTCGACGGAGCAGCCATCTACATCGACACCGAAGCAACGTTCAGGCCCGAACGGATTATTCAAATCGCCGAAGCACGGGGCCTCGACCAGCGGAAAATCCTGGAAAACATTATTTTCGCCAGCGTCTACAACTCAAGCCATCTACAGCTTACCATCAAGGAACTCGGCAGATACATCGAGAAATACAAGGCCCGGCTCGTCATAGTTGATTCAATTATTTCGCATTTCCGGGCGGAGTTTATCGGTCGTGGAACTCTTGCCGAAAGGCAGCAGCGACTGAACGATTTGCTTCACAGGCTTCTACGGACGGCTCAGGTTCACAACGTCGCCGTCGTCGTAACTAATCAAGTTCAGGCCAACCCTGACCAGTTCTTCGGAGACCCCAACAAACCCAGCGGAGGCCACGTTCTCGCCCACAGCAGCACCTACCGCATCTTCATCCGAAGAGCCGCCAACAACACACGCCTCGCCCGCGTCATCGACAGCCCCTACCACCCACCAACAGCCGAAGCATACTTCAAAATCACAGAAAAAGGCGTAGAAGACCTCCAAGACGGAAAATAAAGACCCAAAAACCGCCGCACAATTATTTGAAACGCTTCATTTTGACGATGTGAACAGGTTCCTCGACCAATCCATACGTTAAGACAAACGTGTCGCCTTGTTCGGCCAATCCTGTTTTTTCCAGTGTTTCTTCGAGTTTTTTGATTCCTTCGCTGTATGTTTTGGCTTCTATGAGGATTGGTGTTACTCCCCAGAGCAGGTTTAGACGTGGGATGACGTGTTTGTTGGGTGTTGCGGCTATTATTCCTCCCACGGGTTTGAACCGTGCTATCCGGCGGGCCATGTTTCCGTTCATGGTGAATATCGCGATTTTCGCGGCGAGTGATTCGGCGAGGTTGACGACGGCGAGAGCAAACCTATCAACTACTTCGGCGTCTGGTGGCAGGCTTCGGCGTGGCTTCATCGCTCTTTCATAGGTTTCCGCAATTTTCACCAGCCACTGAAGCGATTCAATCGGATAACGTCCAACCGCTGTTTCCGCGGTGAGCATCAACACGTCTACTCCGTCTTCCACGCATGACATTACGTCGACTATTTCGCTCCGCGTAGGAACGGATTCATTCACCATGCTGCCGAGAAGCTGAGTCGCCACGATGACGGGGCGGTTGCGGTTGTAGGCCGCTTCAACTATTGTTTTCTGGAGACGCGGCACAAGCTCCAGGGGAAAATGCATCCCCAAATCTCCTCTCGCAATGAGTATAGCGTCGCTTTTCACGCAGATTTCGTCAATGTTTTTTACCGCGGAAGGTGTTTCGATTTTCGCAATCAATTCAGCTCTGCAGCCGCGTGATTCAAGATATTCTCTAACTTTGTCGATGTCTTCGCCGCTTCTCACGAAGCTGAGGCCCACGTAGTCGAGTTCGAGCTTGATGGCTGCCTCTATTCCTTCTCTGCTTGCTTCGATGTAGTCTGCGGCTTCGACTTCTTTTTCGCGGATGACGATGGATTTGTTGGGGGCGATTGTCAGGGGTCTCGCAACTTCGGCGACGATGGATTTTCCGTTGTGTTTTACGACGTTGAGGATTCCGCGGCCGTCGTCGAAAACGAGAACGTCGCCGACTTCTACTGTTTGGAAGAATTCAGGATGCGGTAGCTGGATGGGCCCGTCCAGAGAGAATTTTATCCTTTCCCCCGTGTTCAGCGATATGCTTTGCTCCAATCCTTTTACGCGAACCGAGCTGCCTTTCAAGTCTCCCAGCAAAACAAGGTTTTCACCCGTTTTTTCAGCGGCTTTCCGAACATTCGCCGCAAAAGTTTCCCAAACATCGGGGTTTCCATGGCTAAAATTAATTCTGAAAATTCTACATCCAACCGAAACGGCTTTCACGATGTCTTCGACCGTTGACAGGGAAGGCCCCAAAGTACATGCTATCTTCGTCTTCAACCCAGCTTTCTGCAAACCTTCAACGTAAAATACCTAATTGCTTAAGCCGGTTTATCATCTGCTTTTTACGCGTTGTTTTAAGCGCTTCCACATCCACGCCTGAATAATCATAGATGCCACGTCCTTTATCCATGCCGAAATGTTGTTTTTCGACGAGTTGTTTAAGAATGGCCGGTGGTTTGAACCGTTCTGCGTTAAGCTCGGATGCGAGATAGTTGTCAACTTTGTGAAGTATGTCGACCCCGCCCCAGTCGAGAAATTCCAAAAGCCCTTGAACAGCGAGCCTAAAACCTATCCCAGCCATCAAAGCTTTGTCAACGGATTCGGGCGAAGCGACACCTTCCTCTACGAGACGTAGAGCTTCATTCATCAAAGCGGCTTGCAGACGGGCTGAAACATATCCTGGGCTGTCGCTACAGACCACGGGAATTTTTCCACAGCTTTTGAGAAAAGACACCGTGTCATCCAGAACAGTTTTCGACGTAAATGGTGAAGCAGCGACTTCGACCAACGGAACCAACTCAGCAGGGTTAATCCAATGCGTTACGAGAAAACGGCTCGGGTTTTTCACGAATTTCGCCAAAGCCGATGGCCTGATGCTGCTACTCGCGGAAGCCAGAACAGCGTCGACGGATGTTTTTTCAGAAAGACGTTCATAGACGGCTTTCTTGATTTCGATGTTTTCCGGCACGGCTTCGACGATGTGGAAAGCTTCCTCAACTCTATCGTATCCCGAAACAAATTCAACTTTCCGCATGATTTCCTCGGGTTTTTCTCGGAGGGCGTTTTCGCCGTCGAACAACAGGATGCATTCATACACGAGGGATAGTGCTTTTTGACGAATCTGATTTTTCTCGGTTTCAGTTCTTTGTTTGACGTCGCGGAGCCTGACGCTGTATCCATGAATGGCTACGCATGCGGCTATTCCATGCCCTATTCGGCCCACGCCGACGACATCCACGTATTTCATGGTTTTTTCCGCTTCGAGTTGTTTCTAAACATTTGTATGTTTTCGTTTTCCGATGAGAGTGGATGGTGAAGGTCAGCGTAGTCGTCGAAGGCGATAAACCATTTTCCGCCCTTCTCGAAGTTGCTAAAACCGTTGATGAATACGCGTTTTATTCTCTGCAGGTTTACGAGCATCTGCCTTACAGGCCTGCTTGGGGTATTTGCTTCTCGGTTGCGCCATTCCTAAGAAGAGTACTTGTTGGCCCAGTGACGGTGCCGGCGAATCTTTACAGCCCACATGTGAACGCGAGGTTTGCGGCGTATCTGGCGTCAGTTTCTCCAGGCGCTGTGCTGGGAATTTCACGCGGCGCCTACATGGGTGAACGTAGGGCAACCATCAAAGAAGTGGTCGAACACGTTGAGCAAGTTGTTGCACATATGGCTCGGATGGATTGGGCCCTCGGTAAGCCACCGGTTATCTACGTTGGCACGAGCGGGCCCTTACTGACGAGAGCAGCTGCGAAGTCAAGTGTCGTTGATGGAGTTGTTGTTGACAACCTCGCCAACCCAATCTACGCGGCTATGATGAGGAAGTGGATGGACGAGGCCGGTGGAGCTGGAAAAGAGCTTGTGGCGAGGCCTTTCACCTTTCTTTCAGAGAAACAGAATGAACAGAGGCAATTTTTGAATGTTCTTCTCCGGTACGTGGTTGACTTGGTCGACGGCTCGCCTATGATGGAATACGCGGGCCTACGGCTGGAGGATTTGTCGGATGTAGATGATGAGGTGGCCGCCTGTGTGTTGGACAATTTCTCTATCCACGGTGATGTGGATGATGTGGTCGAAAAGTCGGTGAAGTTGCTGAAAAACGGCGTCAACCATCTGGTTTTCGGCCACCCTATTGCAGCGAACATCGTCGATGGATGTCGCAAAATCGGTGAAAAAGTTGTTCCCGTTTTACGGGATGAGTTTGGCTAAAAGTCGCGCCACTTGGTCACTTGGATGGCGAGGATTATTCCAACGGCTGCGAGGCCCATCACTATCAAAGTGGGGAAAAATGCTTCTTCAACACTGCCGGCGATGAGCGTCATCCTCAAAGCGTTGTGGAAATAGAATAGTGGGACAAAACGCGCGACCTGTTGCATGAATGGGGGCATTAGCTCCACAGGCCAAAAAGCTCCTGAAAGAAACATCATCGGGAATGCGAGAGCATTTCCGAGAGCTGTGACAGCTTCGGCTTCTTTTACGGCGCCGCCGATAAGGATTCCGAACCCGGTGAAAGCCAAGGTCCCGATGAAAATCACCGCTAAGCTGTAGATGTCGGGAATCACGCTTATCCGGAACACGAGCCAGCCGACTAATATCATCACAGATGTCAAAATCAGAGACGCAAAGGTCTGAACGACAAGCAGCGAGACAATCCACAGAGACTTCGAAAGCGGAGTCGAAGCCAATAGCTTGGTTACATGTCTTCTGTTCAAATCGCTGACCATCGACGAGACCCCTATCAAACCATTCGACATGATGAACGCGGCGATGTATCCTGGTAGATAATAGTCAACAGGGCGCATCTGCTTCATTTGAATAAGCTCGGTTTTTACTTCGATTGCGGATGAGGCGTTGAGCAACGTGAGCTCGAATTTGGACGCTATGATGTTTATCATTCCTTCGATGGCTGGGAGAACGCGGTCGTCGGCGCTTCCTTCAACCATGAGGATGTTTTTCTCTGCTTTTATCATTTCTCTGAAAATCCGCATGCCTTGCATCGATGCCGTGATGTTCGCCCGTGTTTCCGGAGGAATGTTTTTGCCAGCCATTTCCTCCATTTTCATGATGGTATCCGCCGTTATGTCGATGCGGTTGACCATCGTCATGTTTAGCAAATTACTGGTAAATCCTTTTGGAATGGTGAGGATACGCACAGCGGCGAATCCTGTGCTGCGTGGAATCGGGTCGTAGGGTTTGAGAAGTATCACTTCGAATACACTGTTGTTCAAAGCTTCGATGAACGCCTGCGAGAGAAACCCGGGTTCGTTGTTCTGGTCGATGTCGAGGTTTCGCACATACAGAGTGTAGTTGGGTGGGGAAGCGCCGCCGAAAATGCTTCCAAAAACTAGGAGAAGCATCACGGGAAAAAGAATTCCAAAGAAGATGCTCGTTTTATCGCGCATCCATGTTTTGAAAAGAAGCTTGACCAGAGTCGGAAACGTTTTCAAATTAATTCACCTGTCTCGCTCAGCTTCGACCCGATGACCTTGAGAAAAACGTCCTCCAGCCCAGCTCTTCGGATTTCGGGATAAGCCTCGCTACCGGTTTCGCGCAGAATTGACAACACGTCGTAGAGGTCTGATTCTTTTTCGATTTTGACGATGACGTGGCCTCTGACGTTGGCTTCGACTTCGTATCCTTTTTCCTTTAACACGTTCTGCACATGGTCGTCGAGCTCTTCGAATAGTAGCTTTGCTTTTCCACCGTGTTGATTGATGAGTAGTTTGACTTCGCCCTGCACCGCGATTCTTCCTTTGACGATGATTGTTACATGGTCGCTGAGTTTTTCCGCTTCCTCCATGTAATGTGTGGTGAGGACGACGGTTACGCCGGATTGTTTGAGTCGCTTGATGTAGAGCCATGTTTCTCTTCGCGCCTGCGGGTCAAGGCCCGTCGTAGGCTCATCGAGGAAAACGATTTCAGGGTTTCCAACCAAGGCCATCGCGATTCCAACCTTACGTTTCAACCCGCCAGAAAGCTTGCCAAACATCCTTCCCCGAATATCCCAAAGCCCAAGAGCATCCAAAACTTCTTTCACGTCTTTAGACTGTTTAGCAGCGGCGGCAAGCTCCACATTCTCGTAAATCGAAAGATTTTCCACCGCGTTAAACTCCTGAGGCAAAACACCTATTAGCTTTTTAATACGCTGCACGTTTGAAGGGTCTCGGATGCTCAGACCTTTGATATAAGCGTCTCCCGAATCAGGTGTTCGGAGACATTCCAGCATCTCCACCGTGGTTGTTTTTCCCGCACCGTTAGGGCCCAGCAGAGAAAAAACTTCTCCTTCACGAACGGTGAACGATACATGGTCAACAGCGACCAATTCACCGTATCTTTTGGTCAGCTGTTCGACCACTATCGCTTCAGAACCCACCACGGTGTTAGATGAGTTTTTCACGGATTTAATGATTGGAGGTTTCTGTTTATATAGATGGATGTTTCAAACTGTTTCCGTGCCTGAACCAGTTGTCCGTGTAGTTGGTAAAGCTGCTCCGCTCGAAGCGGATGACGTTGACACAGACCAAATCATCCCAGCGGAATTTCTCAAAGTCATCGAGAGGAAAGGCCTTGGGAAGTATCTTTTCTATCGGTGGCGGTATGATGAGAAAGGCGGTTTGAAAGGTGATTTCGTCTTGGACAGGCCTGATTTCCGGGATGCGAAGATTCTCGTGGCGGGCCGTAATTTCGGCATCGGCTCAAGCCGTGAAAACGCCGTATGGGCTTTGACCGACTTTGGAATACGTTGCGTGATTGCTTCAAGTTTCGGCGACATCTTCTACGGCAACGCCAGCAAAAACGGGCTGGTCTGCGTCAAGCTATCGGAGGAAAACGTCGCGAAGCTAAGAAACATGGCGAAATCAGGAAATTTGCTGGTTTCGGTTGACCTGCAGTCACAGACGGTTTCATACGCAGGCGAAACAATCTCCTTCAACATGGAGCCACACATCCGTGAAAGACTGATGAAAGGCCTCGACGACATCCAGACAACTCTCGAAAAATACAGCGGCAAAATCATCGAATACGAATCAAGGATGCCCGAATATCTTAAACCCAAGCCCCGTGGAATAATAGTAGAATAGTTTTTCCGGTGCCGGAGGTGTGGGAAATGAGGAAACTTGTTCCGTTCGTGCCCACACCTATGCCGGTGGTTTACCACATGCTCGACCTCGCGGGAGTAGATGAAGGAGAGACCGTCGTGGACCTCGGATGCGGCGATGGCAGAATTCTTTTCACGGCAGCTGAACGATATAAAGCCCATGCAATAGGATATGAAATCAGGCCTGCACTCGTCAACCACGTCAGACAATCGGCGAAAATCAAACGCCTCGACGAATACGTCCAAGTCATCCAAGCTGACCTGACTCGAGCAAACATCGAAAACGTCGACGTAATAACCCTCTACTTAACACCAGACCTACTCACACAGGTCAGGCCTAGGCTTGAAAACGCTCTACGACGCGGCGCCCGCATAGTTTCACATGATTTCCGAATTCCGGGCCTAATTCCATCCGAAGCAGAGAAAAAACACGGGAAAGTGATTTATCTCTACAGACGGTTCGAAAAAATTTAGATGTTCGCCATTTTGCGGATTTTTTCGCCGACTTTTTCTATCGGATGTTCGCTTATTTTCTTCATGAGTTCGTTGAGTGTTTCGTAGGCGTTTGGGTTTCCTGTCCATGTTTCCACGAATTCGCCTGACCTGATGCGGGCGAGTGCTTTCTCCATGTTCTGCCTGACATGGTTGTCGACGATTTGAGGACCAACAGTCAGGCCTCCATACTTAGCCGTGTCTGAAACAGCCTTAAGCATATGAGTCATCCCGCCTTGGTAGATGAGGTCGACGATAAGCTTCAACTCGTTCAACACTTCGAAGTATGCGAGCTCGGGTGGGTAGCCGTTTTCCACCAGAACTTCGAAGCCGTTGCGGATAAGCTCCATAACGCCGCCGACGAGAACAGCCTGCTCGCCGAAAAGGTCAGTCTCGGTTTCGTCCTTGAAAGTTGTTTCAATCACTCCGGCTCTTGAACAGCCGTTCGCCTTCGCCATCGCCAACGCTGTCTCAAGAGCTTTGCCCGTGTAGTTCTGGGCAACACCGACGAGCGCGGGCACGCCTTTCCCCTGCAGATAAAGTTCACGCATCCGCGGCCCCGGTGATTTAGGAGCCATCAACACCACATCAACATTCGGCGGCGGAACAATCTGACGGTAGTGAATGTTGTATCCATGTGAGAAACCGAGTGTTTTACCTTCGCGGAGATGTTGTCTGATTTTTTCCCGGTAGAGAAGCGGTTGTTCAGGGTCGGGGATGAGAATGTGAATGACGTCTCCTTGACGCGAAGCTTCTTCAATCGTCAACGGTTTAAACCCGTCTTCCACAGCTTTTTGCCATGAAGAGCCTCCTTCACGGAGACCCACCACGACGTCAAGCCCGGAATCACGCATGTTCAAGGCCTGTGCACATCCTTGGCTGCCGTAGCCTATGACAGCGATAGTCTTATTCTTCAAAACGTCAAGCGAAATATCGGCGTCGTAGTACACTTTCATGGCTAGTTATCCCTACATGGTCGGTATTAGACTTGTTTTAGAAGGCTGGCTGAACGGTAGTAGGGGAAGTTGAGGAGTTTGTTGGTGAGCCATTCGGCTTTTCTTTCTTCACCTTCGAGAAGCATGATGGCGGCAAGCGTGTTACCGTCGGTGCGGTGGATGTTTATGGATTCTATGTTGAGGTTGCCTTGTTTTACCGTGAGCAGCATTTTCGCAACCGCGTCGTGGCTGTTGACGAGCTCCACGAAAACAATAAATTTCATTGTGGGCTTCACGCTGTTGTTTTGCCTGCTGCGACAACTCGCTGGCTAAGGTCAAAACCGGGCGGAAGCTTCACGTCCTCCAGCCATTTACCCGGCGGAACCATCGGGAACACGAGCTCGCCAACGTCGACTGGAACATCGACTGTCAAAGCGGTATTTGTTCTCGCAGCCCGTGTAACCACTTTCAGCAGTTCATCATAGCTTTCAACCCTGACCGCCTCCACGCCGAAAGCCTCGGAAAGCTTAACCAAATCTGTGCGGTCGTTGTATTCAACGTCTTTGTAACGTTTGTTGTAGAACATGTCCTGCCACTGTTTCACCATTCCCAGCGAACGGTTGTCGAAGATAACCGTGATAACAGGCAGGTCGTAGTCAGCCACGCATGCAAGCGTTTGACAAGTCATCAAGAAGCTGCCGTCACCGTCGAGGTCAACTACAACTCTATCAGGAGCAGCTGCCTTCGCCCCAAAAGCCGCTGGAAGCCCGAAACCCATCGTGCCCAGCCCTCCGCTCGTAATCCAAGTGCGAGGGGCACGGTTCTTCCAGAAAAGCTGAGCCCACATTTGATGCTGGCCAACGCCGGTTGTTACGATTGTGTCTGGCGGAAGGGCATCCGTCAAAAGCGAAACTACTTTCCATGAATGAAGAATAGTTCCGTCGTCGAGCGACATCATGTATTCATCATACGCCTGCCCGATTTCACGCAGTTTTTTCGCCAACATGCTTTCAGGCCTTTTAGCGACTACATGTTTCGTGTATTCGACGAGCTCCGCCAGAACACGTCGACAATCACCGGGAAGAGAAACCGTCGGCTTCACGTTTTTGCCGAATTCGCTGGTGTCGATGTCTATGTGGATGATTTTACGGTTTTTCTCGAAATCTTTCGCGGGCCCGATGGCTCTGTCAGATAGACGGGTTCCGACGCAGATTACGAGGTCTGATTCGATGACGGCGAGGTCGGCTTCTACCCTTCCATGCATGCCGACGACTCCGAGGACAAGTGGATGGTCTTCGGGGACAGCTCCCTTGCCCATCGTGGTCAACACAATCGGAGCCGCGATGTGTTCAGCGAGCTCAAGAATTTCACGGCCTGCCATGCTGTAAACCCCTCCACCGCCCACCAACACCACGGGTTTCTCCGACTCCGCTATCAGCGTCGCAGCCCTTTTGATTGATTCGATGTCGGGTTCGGGAAGTGGTTTCGCGAAAAGCGGTTCGGGCTTTACGTCGATTTGGTTCTCTACTTCTTCTAGCTGAACGTCGCGTGGAAGGTCGATGAGCGTTGGCCCGGGCCTAAGGTTGGCGGCGATGCTGTAGGCGTTAACGAATTCCTGCACCACGCGGTGAGGGTCTTTCACGGTTACAGCGTATTTGATGTGCGGTAAAACGAGGCCGACGATGTCGGCTTCCTGAAAAGCATCGGTCCCCATAAACGCTCGGACAACCTGCCCAGTTATCGCTACCACGGGAGTGCTGTCCATGTAGGCGTCGACAAGCCCTGTGATCAGGTTGGTAGCACCAGGGCCCGAAGTTCCGCTGCACACTCCCGGCCTTCCCTTAACCCGTGCATATCCTTCAGCCGCGTGAACCGCCTGCTGCTCATGACGCACCAACACGCTCCGAATATCAGAATCCTTCAAAGCGTCATAGAAAGGCATGTTAGCCCCGCCGGGAATGCCGAAAACATATTCGACTCCCCGCTTCTCCATAGCCTTGACCAGCGCGTCAGCCGCCCTCATTCAGCCTCCAACCTCCGTCGGTCAAACAAAAGCTGATGCGCCGCACTGGTGACAGCCCAGACAACAGCAATCGACGGGTCGGAGCCAATGCCTCTTCCAACGAATTCACCGCCTCTACAGGAAATCGTTACCTCAGCCTCGGAGCTGTGACTTCCGCCATAAGGTGTGTGAACCTTGACGTCGACGATGTCCATTTCAATGATTTTCCGCAAAGCGTTTGAAACTGCTTTCAAGGCGGCTTCCACAGCTGAAGAACCTTCGCCAACGCCTGAAACAGGTTCACCCGCCATCATCAAATCCACTTCAGCCTTGAAAACATTTCCAGCCAACATCAAGAACAAATTTTTCACGAAGGAACGGTGGACGCTTCGGCGACCATAAACCTCTTGAGCATAAGAAAGAACCGTTTCCTCCGAAACTTTCCCGCCTTGGTCAGCATGCTCTTTAATTTTCCTCAGGATTGTCGAAACCTTTTCTTTTTCCACCGTGAACCCGTATTCTTTCAGGAATGCTTCAAGCCCATGAATACCCGAATGTTTGCCGAAAACGATGCGTCGGCGTCTGCCGAAAATCTCTGGCATGACTGGTTCGTAGGTGGTGGGGTTTCCGAGAATGCCGTGAACATGAATTCCGCTTTCATGCGCGAAAGCGTTGTCTCCGACGATGGCTTTGTTCTTGGGAACAACGATGCCCATAAGTCGTTCAACCATCCTCGAAACCCGGTAAATCTTCTCAAATTTTACGTTAGTTTCAACACCGTAGAGAAAACGCAACGCGGCCACGATTTCTTCGAGGCTCGCGTTACCAGCTCTTTCACCAATACCGTTTATCGTTCCATGAACGATTTCAGCACCTGCCTCAACTCCCGCCAGAGAGTTAGCGACCGCGAGGCCAAAATCATCGTGACAGTGCACCGCGACGGGAATTTTCAAAGTCTTAACAACTTGGCTGACAATTTTATTCATGGCGAGTGGGACAGCTGTGCCAACTGTGTCGGGAATGTCGACGCTGTCGGCTCCAACTTCTTCAACCTTTTTGAACACATGAAGAAGGAAAGGCATCTCCGTCCTGGTTGCGTCTTCAGCCGAGAAATGCACGGTGAAGCCCATCGACTTCGCGTACTCAACCGAAGTAACGGCTTTTTCAAGAGCTTGTTCCCGTGTCAGCTTGAGCTTGTGTTGCAAATGGATGTCGGAAGTCGCTATGAAAACATGTATCCAGTCCGGGTCTACTTTGGCAGCGGCGTCGATGTCTATTTTTTCACATCTCGACAAAACGCAGATTTTCGACGGCAAACCCATCGATGAAATCTCTTTAATGGCCGACGACTCACCCATAGATACAGGTGGAAAACCAGCTTCGATGACGTCAACTCCCAAATCAGCCAACGCCTCGGCCAGCCGTATTTTGTCATGAGGCCGTAAAGCCGCGCCAGCCGTCTGCTCACCATCTCGCAAAGTAGTGTCGAAAACAACGACTCTCGACGGTAGATTCAACCCTAAGAATTCACGCCACGCCATGAAAACCACCCACCGGAAAAACGACGAAAACCACAGCTACGGAAGCCGCGTCAGAGGAGCAGGTTATACAAACAACCCGCGAAGCAATAATCTCACTCCTCAGTTAGAATTCATGCAACGAACATCGTATTTAAACCTTCCCACGACAAACATGGACCGGCAGGGATTTGAACCCCGGACCTTTCAAGTGCACAAAAAATGAGGTCAGCTGTGTAAGCGCTCCTGTTTAGATTTTGGTACGAAGTCGGGAGATGAAAAATTAACGTTGTAGAATTTCTCTGAAATCACATGTCGAAGGTCTTTAGGTTTTTGAAGGGCGGCGGAAAACGGCGAGAAACTTTTTAAAGTTAGTTAGTTTCACACGACGATGGGGCCGGTAGTTCAGCCTGGAAGAATGGTCGCCTTGCACGCGACAGGTCGGGGGTTCAAATCCCCCCCGGTCCATACAGAAGGGAAAGTAATACGAAGGTTGCTGGAGGTTGTCAAACGAATCAGCGTCAGATAAAACCATGAAAGGCTGGCCGCTTGCACGCGGGTCAAATACATAGGCTGGTCATGATCTTAACCCCCATGGATTCTCATGAGCAGTTCGTTGGATGACTGTAGTACTACGTTGTAGCTAAGTTTCCTGTATTTCCTTGCCTTTTTCAAACGCTTTTGGCTTCGGGCTGCCAATCGTTTTCAGCACAGGCGGCCACAAAACCAACCTCGACAATCCCTTTGCCCACACTTTCTTTGAGAAGCTGGTCGAGTCGTAAGGTGTCGTTCAAAAACCTGTTAATTTTATCGGCGTCAATCTTCCTCCGACCTGTATATTCATAGTATCCATAGCCATTATACATGGCTACGAGCACGTCATGTTGTAGGCCGCGGGTCGCAGGCCTTTGCTGATAAGATAAGATGCAAAAATCATCTCCAGAAAAACACCCTCCATCCTCAACACTCCGTCAAACGATACAACACTTTTCTGACGCCGGCCAAAACGTTCATCCTATTCCAAGCATAGTTGTCCTACGTGTCTCATTTGGCTTCTCCGTCCTCTAATGAATAGTTGTTTCATGTTCTCATCTTCAGGTTACAAAGCCGGTGCGTCACTCAGCTTAAACAACTAGGGCCACACATCTAGAAGAGGCTCATATTTGAGTAAAGGAGGGTATAAACCATGGTGTCGCCGGCTGAGGTTGTTGTGGTCGGCAGCATTCACGCCGACCTCGTCGTTAAACTGGGCAGACTACCCAAACGTGGCGAAACAGTCATAGGCGGAATCTTCCAGATATTTCCGGGCGGAAAGGGCGCGAACCAAGCCGTCGCGGCATCTAGACTCGGTGTAAACACATCCATCGTAGGACGCGTGGGCAACGACTTGTTCGGCTCGATGCTTGTCGAAAGGCTGGATAAAGAACGTGTCATGACAAGACACGTGGTCAGAGACCCTGAAGCACACACAGGCGTTGCGTTGATTATGGTCGACCAGCAGGGCAGTAACTTGATAGCGGTGGCTTCGGGAGCCGACGAACGCCTGACCCCCGCTGACGTTGAAGCCGCCAGAGACGAAATAGCCTCCGCCAAAGTCTTGATGCTTCAGCTCGAAATTCCTATTCAAACAGTTGAGCACGCGGTCAACATGGCCAACCAAGCTGGCGTCAAGGTGTTGCTAAACCCTGCACCCGCGAGGGCCTTGCCCAAAAACTTGCTGGAAAAAGTTGACGTCATCGTCCCCAACGCCTTGGAGGCCTCGTACCTTTCAGGCGTCGAAGTGCATGACGTAAGCACAGCCATCTCAGCAGGAAAGAAACTCCTCAAAAAAGGCGTCAAAAATGTCTTGGTAACCTTGGGCAGTAGGGGCGTGGTGCTCGTGACTGAGAGGGAAACGCTTCATCTAAAAGGTGTGAAGGTTAAAGCTGTCGACACAACCGGGGCTGGTGACGCTTTCTGCGGAACCTTGGCTTACGCCCTCTCCAAAGACATGAAACTCCATGAAGCAGCTGAGCTGGCCAACGTGGCAGCAGCCCTTGCCACAACAAAGCTAGGAGCACAAGAGGCTATGCCAACCTTCGACGAAATCAACGAATTCATCAGCTCAAACAAAAAAGCCAGAAACCTCGGCGGCTTGGTCAAAGGGCTGGAGACAGACTAGACGGGCGGCTGCAGCCCAGAAGACGTTTAAGCTCATCCGCAGCCTCGTCTAAGGTGAGCATGCTGACGACATATCCATACTCCCTTAACCCATTTGCAAGCTGAACGGTTTGAGGAGGTTTTATCGCAGCGCTGGCCAGTAGCTCCACGTCCGACAGTACCCTTCGCGTCGGACCATCGGCGGCAACACGACCGCCAACCATGACAACAGTCCTCGCAGCCGTCTCGACAACGAACCTCATGTCATGAGTTATTACAACAACCGTCTTCCCCGCCCGATTCAGCTGCCTGACTATCTCCGCAACTTTCCTCCTCGACCGATGGTCTTGACCTGTCGTCGGCTCGTCCAAGACAAACACTTCAGGGTCGACCGCGATGGCTGAAGCAATGGTCAAAAGCTTCATCTGCCCATAATCCAAGTCGTATGGATGGGTCCTGGGGTTCACCATTAGGCCCACGGTTTCTAGAGCCTTGGAAACCCTGTCGTCGACTACATTTTTTGGCAGGCCTTGTTGTAAGGGACCGTATGCAACCTCCTCGTAGACTGTGCTCATGAAGATTTGATGGGATGGGTTTTGGAAGACGTATACAACTATGGACGCGAGTTTATGGATTGGTGTTTCCTTGGTGTTGTGTCCTTTCACGTAAACTTCTCCCTTAGAGGGTTTCAGGAGGCCGTTGAAATGCTTGGCCAAGGTTGTTTTTCCACCACCGTTCTGGCCTATAATGGCCACTGTCTCTCCCGCATCTATGTCTAGGCTGACCCCCTTGAGAGCTACGACATCGTTGTTGTACCAATACCATACGTCGCAAACCCTTATCAAGCTCAAATCTTCCCACTCCTTTGCAGATGTTCCAGAAAGATTTTCAAAGCCTCCTCCACGGTCAGTGGATAATCTTCAAGCTGGAGGTCGCATTCCTTATCAACTATATGGGCCAGCTCGGTGACGGTGGGAGGGTTCACACCTAACGACTTGATGAGACTTACCTGCTTCAACACGTCTCTTGACGGGCCTTCACAGACCACTCTCCCCTCGTTCAACATGATTATACGGTTGGTAAGAACAGCCAGCTCTTCGACTTCATGCTCCGCTATGACCATCGTCATTCCATTCATCAAAAGTTCTTTGAGCACGGCGAAAACCTGCTCCTTGCCCAAAGGGTCCAGCTGTGCTGTCGGCTCGTCCAAAACCATTACCTCAGGCTTCATCGCTAAAACTGTGGCTATGGCCAGCCTCTGCTGCTGCCCGCCCGAAAGCTCGAAAGGCGACCTGTGCTCAAGACCCTGCAACCCCACCTTCTCCAAAGCTTCCCGCGTACGCTCAACTATTACGTTCTTTGGAAAACCCAGCATGGATAGGCCGAAGCTTATCTCGTCCTCAACGGTTAACGCTAGACCCGACAACTGTGTTTCGGGCTCTTGGAAAACGAGGCCGACCTTTGTAGCCAGCTCAGCTACCGTATGTTTGAGCGTGTCCATGCCTGCCACGTAAACTCTTCCACGCATCTTCCCCCCATAGAAATGGGGAACCAGCCCGTTGAGAGCCTTGCAGAGAGTTGATTTTCCCGCGCCGTTTGGACCTATTATCCCCACTGCCTCGCATTTGGTGACGGTGAAGCTGATGTCGTTGAGGACATTCGGCCTTGAAGGATAGCTGTAGCTAAGGCCTTCCACGACTACAGGATGCTTAACCGTGTCGAGGATTGTTTGCATCTCTCTACCCGGCCAGGAGATACCGAAGACGGACAAATGGTGAATAGCCTTGAGTCACGTAGAGATATCCTAGATAGACCGTGGCAGATGTCATGCATGCGAAAAACACGTAGTCGACAGTCTTGAACCTTATGTCGTAGAGCATGGTTTTTCTGACGGGTGAGCTGAAACCCCTCGACTCCAAAGCTATGGCCCTTGTCTGAACTTTTTCAAGCGAGCCGAGTGTCAGGGGCACTATTAGCAGGAGCATGTTCCAAACCCTTTTCATGGCGCTGACGTCTGTTCTGAGACCGCGGGCCAGCTGAGCTTGGTAGATACTTTTCACCTCGTCAACCATCAGGGGTATGAGCTGGAGTGTCGCAGCAACCATGTAGATGAACTTGAAGGGCATGCGAAGCTTAAACAACATGGCTATGAGCATCGTCTGCTGCGTAGTAAGATAGAACAACATGGCGGCTGATATTGTCACGCCTATTCTAAGCGGCCACGTAAACCCCCACGCCAACCCCTCGAGATAAACTGGAAGGTCCAGTCCGAAGATGTTAAGCCTGTAAACAACTGTCTCGTTCCATGGAAAACCAAGCGGGAGAGACAGGATTGGAACTGCGAGAGACATCCATGGAACAACTACAACTGCCAGTGGCAGGCAGACCTGTCTTCCAACCCTGCCGGCGAAGGCCAGGAGAATGTTTGCGGCAAGGAAAACAAGGGTTAGGATGTAGTCGTAGAAAACATAGGCAAGGACAGATATCCAGATGAAATAGAGGAACTTTGTGCGGGCATCAGCCATATGCAGAGGTGTTTTGCCCGCAAGGACGGTCTTTTTAAGAAGGAGCGATCCGAGGGCGCTCAGCTCTCAACACCGGCTGAAGTTTTATTTCTTCAGAAGCACCAGCCGGCGCGGAACCCTTGAGGCGATAGCTAAAGCTACTACGAATGAGATTATCTTGTCAGGGATTTCTGTGCTTATGGCTTGGATATAGTTTGCGAGGTAGAAGTTTCCTGTTGCGCTGAGCGTGGCGGCGTAAATGGCCGCTGGTATTGGTTTCCAGAGAGGGCCTCCGCCGAAGAATATTATGGACACCGCTGTTGTGAATATAGGGTATACGAAGCCAAGCAGCAGGAAAGCTGGTATTAGCTTTACTGGACGACGCAGGTCAGCCCAGCCCATCTTCACACACAAAACAGTTATCCCCGCGATGGCAACGTTGGCAAATCCCCATATCCAAGTGGGCAGCCCCCAGAGCGTGAAAGCCATGATAATGTTGTAGAGAAATCCGCCGATGCTCCCGACCCAGAAGCCTGAGATCAAGGTTCCAAGCATAGTCGCCCATGTATCGCCCCATATCGGTGCTTTGAGCAGTTCTACTATAACTCCGCCAACATAGTTCAAGGCTGCGATGGTAGGTATCATCACGACTGCAAGGATTTTAGCCCCGGTCGGGACAATTTCAACCTCACCATCACCACCGGGCTCCTGCTTTTTCCCGGCCAAACTGCATAACACCTCGGCGTGAGAAGGTTTTCAAAATAGATAAACTTTTAGTGAAAGCTTTAGAGGATGTCTTGTCTGAGCAGTTGGTTAAAGTAGTGTTGGACATGGATCCCGGCGTCGACGACGCCCTAGCCATAATGTTGGCTGTAAATTCGCCGGAGCTCGAGATCCTTGGGATCACAACAGTTAGCGGAAACGTCCACGTTGACAAAACCTCAGTGAATGCTTTGAAGATTTTGGATTTGTTAGGAATTGATGGCGTCCCTGTCTACAAGGGTGCCACGAAGCCCCTCGTGAGGGATTTGGAGACCGCTGAATGGGTTCACGGCGAGGATGGGCTCGGCGACTCAGGTCTTCCTCCGCCTAAACGCCACCCTCTACTCGGTGCAGTCAGATTTCTAATCGATGTACTGATGAGTGAGCGTGGTGTCACTTTGATTACCACAGGGCCTCTTACGAACGTTGCTCTTGCGTTCCTGCTGGAACCGGAGCTTCCGAAGAAGATAGAGAGGATGATAATGATGGGCGGTGCTTTCTCCATGACACCCTACGGCCATGGCAACGCCACACCCGTCTCCGAGTTCAACGTCTACGTAGACCCAGAGGCCGCCAGCATCGTCTTCCAGTCGGGCGTAAATCCCTTATGCGTTGGACTCGACGTCACGACAGACCCTACAACCACCCTAAAAACACAAGACATCCAAAGACTTCGGTCATCGTCTTCACCTGCAGCCAAGACCGCTGTGAGAATCATGAAGAAATTCGTCGACAGGTTTGGTTTCATGCAGCTCCACGACCTGATGGCAGTAGCCGCAGCCATAGACCCTACACTCTTCAAAACAACAAACAGCCATGTATACGTGGTTTGCGAGAATGGGATCACAAGAGGCCAGACGATCGTGGAGAAAAGGTCTTGGGTTAAGGTGGGGCCCAACGCCGAGATATGTCACCACGTCGATTCGGAACGTTTCCTTCAAATGTTTTACGAAAGGCTCAGCGCTGTTTAACGACAGTTGAATCTAACTTTTCGAGTCTCACACCCATCTAGTAGGTCTTTTAGGCTGACCCGCCGATTCTCCTTATGTGGATTTTTATTCATGTTTTGGAACTGGATAGGTGAAGTTTTTTATTCTTGTTTGGGTTGGTTGTGTTTGTGCTTCGTGTTGGGTTGATTGTTCCTTCGTCGAATACGACGATGGAGGGGGAGTTTTGGGAGGTTTTGCATGGGTTTGGCTCTGTTCATTCGGGTCGTGTTTTTCTGGAACGTGTTGACGTGCAGGAGTTGACTGTGATGGAGGATGAGGCGGTGAGGGAGGCGCGGAAACTAGCTACGGCTAAGGTTGACGTGATTGTTTACGGCTGCACGAGCGGGAGCTTTGTTAAAGGTGCGCACCAATTCATGGATGTTGAGAAACGTTTGGAGGAAGTTTCCCATGTGCCATGTGTAGCCACGTCGGGGGCTGTTGTCAGGGCCCTCAAGCATCTCGGAGCGGTGAAAATCTCACTCATCACGCCTTACATCCGTGAAATCACCGAAATCGAAAAAACATTCCTCAAAATCAACGGGTTTGAAACAGTGTCGAGTTTTCACGCGTCGATTCTCGCGAACACCGATATCGGACGTGTGTCCGATGAGCAGGTGCTTGACTGGTGTTTGGAAAACGTTCATCCATCGGCTGACGCCGCCTTCATCAGCTGCACAAACCTCAGCACCTTCAAAGCCTTGAGAAAAATAGAGGAGGAGACCGGGAAGCCAGTTGTTTCAAGCAATTCTGCGACGTTGTGGAATGTTCTGCAAAGGCTTGGAATCAAGCTGAGTATGCCGCATCTCGGCCGGCTTCTGACGTGAGTGGTGGAAGTTTTGGTTGTACGGCTGAAGGTTGCAGTGGATGTTGGAGGCACTTTCACAGACCTTGTCGCAGTGAACTTGGAGACAGGCGAGCTTTTCAAAGTAAAGGTTCACAGCACACCCCGCGCTCCTGAAAAAGGTTTTCTCGAAGCAGTGAAAACGCTCCTCAAACAAGTTGACGACCCTTCGGTCGAGCTTGTCGTTCACGTAAACACTGTGGGTACGAATTTGTTCAGGGGCCAGCTCGGTCTCCGCCTTCCCAAGACAGCGCTAGTTACGACGAAAGGGTTCAGAGATGTTTTGGAGATTGGGCGGCAGAACAGACCTGAGCTTTACAACATTTTCTACCGGAGGCCTGACCCAGTGGTTCCACGTGAAAGAAGGTTTGAAGTGCTGGAGAGAGTGGACAGCGATGGCGTTGTTTTGACACCCGTCGACGAAAACGAGCTTGCGAAAGTCGCGGACGTCATGCGTGAAATCGGCGTTGAATCTTTGGCGGTTTGTTTTTTAAACAGCTACGTCAACCCCGTCAACGAGCAGAAAGCAAAACAATTCCTCACAAAAATTCTCCCAGCACCTGTTTTTGCATCCCATGAAGTAGACCCTGAACACAGGGAATACGAGAGGTTCAGCACCACAGTGGTTAACGCCGCCCTGGCTCCCGTTGTCGCCCGCTATCTTTCAGCGGTGACAGAGGGCCTACGCGAAATCGGAGTCTATTCCCCTGTTCATATCATGAGTTCTTCGGGAGGGTTGGTTGATGTAGAGGAAGCTGTTTCGAGACCTGTGGCGTGTATCGAGTCGGGGCCCGCGGCTGGAGTTATCGGTGCAGCGCGGATGGCTGAGATGACTGGTTTTCGGAAGGTTATCAGCTTCGACATGGGCGGCACAACGGCGAAAGCAGGCGTGGTCGTCGACGGATTGCCTGCAACTGTTCCCGAAATTGAGGTCGGCGGCCGTGTTCACATGGGCCGCGTGGTTAAAGGAAGCGGCTATCCAGTCAGGTTTCCCTCAATCGACTTGGCTGAAGTAAGCGCCGGCGGCGGAACCATCATAACGGTCGACAGCTCGGGCTCTCTCATGGTAGGCCCTCTGAGCGCTGGCGCTGACCCGGGCCCCGCCTGCTATGGGTTGGGGGGAACTATGCCGACGGTTACTGACGCGAATTTGTTGCTAGGCAGGGTTGAACATCTTCTCGGCGGAGCGATGAAACTCGACCAAACACTCGCGGAAAAAGCGATGAAAAAAGTCGCCGAACAACTACGTGTTTCAGTTCTTGACTGTGCATGGTATTCTCTTGTTCTCGTTAACCTGCAGATGGCGCGCGCCATCCATATCGTGACTCTCGAAAGAGGGTTGGACCCGTCTGAGTTTGTGTTGTTTGCTTTCGGCGGCGCGGGGCCCATGCATGCCGCGGAGCTGGCTAAGGAAATCGGTGTATCCACTGTGGTTGTTCCACCTTCGCCAGGCCTTTTTTCATCGCTTGGACTTTTGATGACCGACATGCGGTACAGCTACGTCAAAGGCTTCGTCAAACTTCTTGAACCCGGCGACGAACACCTTATCGAGGAAAAATTCCGCGAACTCGAAACAACCGCCTACAACAGCCTCCGGAACAAAATCGACATCAAACAATTCCGCGTCATCCGCAGAATCGACATGAGATACTATGGCCAGGGATATGAAATCGAGGTTGAGGTGTCTAAACCTTTCAGCTTGCGTAAAGCTGTTGAGAAGTTCGAAATGCTGCATTCATCGATTTATGGCTACGGTCATGCAGGTGAAAAAATCGAAGCTACCGCGGTTCGCGTGGCGCTCATAATTCCTTCAGGACATACAAAGTTGAAGTCGGCTGTTTCTCGGAGATCTGTGGAGAAACGTGTTCGGAAAGTGTTTTTCCGCGACGGGTTTCATGAAACCGTTGTTTTGAGGCGGGAATTGCTGGGAAGCGGGTTTGAGGCTGAAGGCCCGTTGATCGTTGAGGAATATGATTCGACAACGGTTGTTCCACCGGAGTGGCGGCTTTCGGTTGATGAAACGGGATGCATGGTGTTGAGGAAATGAGCTTGAAGGTCGAAGTCGTTAAACATAGTCTCCTCTACATTTCAGAGGAGATGGGAGTTGCTTTGCGGAAATCAGCTTTTTCCCCGAACATCCGCGAAAGAGCCGACCACAGCTGCGCAATACTCGACTGGAAGGGAAGACTCATCGGGCAGGCTGAACACATCCCCGTCCACATCGGCTCCCTCCCACACGGCCTCAAAAACACCCTGCAGTATCTCGTCGAGAAAAACATAGAACCAAAGCCCGGCGACATGTATCTAGTCAACGACCCCTACATCGCCGGCACACATCTCAACGACGTCACAACCATCCGGCCCATATTCATCCGCGATGAGTTGGTGGCGTACGTGGCGAATAAGGCACATCACGTCGACGTCGGCGGCATAGACCATTCAAGCATATCGGTGAGGGCTGAATCTCTTTTGCAGGAAGGATTAGTCATACCACCCGTGAAGCTGATGGAGCACGACGAACTGAACGATGATATCGTCGAAATAATGCGAAACAACACACGAATGCCCCATGTAACTTTGGGAGATCTACGTGCCCAAATAGCCGCGAACCTGATGGGCGAAAGAAAAATCAAAGCTCTGATAGAAAAAACTTCCCTCTCAATTTTCAGGGAGGCTGTCGAGGAAATACTCGCGAGAACTCAAAAAGCCGTGGAAAAAGAGCTGGCGGCGATGCAACACGGCCGAGCGAATGCCGAAGACTATCTCGAGCTCGACGACCGAGACCTCGTTATCAAAGCATCGGTAGAAGTTTCGGAAAAGGGTTTCCACGTCAGCTTCGACGGCACGCATAAACAGGTGAACAAACCGTTGAACGCTGTTTTCGGAGTGACCATAGCAGCGACAACTTACACGTTGCGGACGTTGTTCCAGTCAGATGTTCTCCTCAACGACGGATTTCTCCAAACAATAGCAGTTGACGCTCCACGTGAATGTTTAGTCAACCCTATTAAGCCAGCTCCAGTTGCTGCTGGCAATTTGGAGACAAGCCAGCGAATCGTCGACACGTTGTACAAGGCTTTGGCGCAGCTGTTTCCAGACAGGGTTCCCGCGGCGAGCAACGGCAGCATGAATAACCTGATGATGGGTGGTGTTCATCACCGAACAGGTGAGCCGTGGGCTTTTTACGAAACCATAGGCGGCGGTGGTGGGGCGAGGCCCGGAATGGACGGCGTCCACGGTGTTCACAGCCACATGACAAACACCTTGAACACACCTATCGAAGTCATCGAACATTATTATCCCGTGCTGTTCATTTCATATCGGCTTAGGGACGGCACCGGCGGCGAAGGAAAATGGCGTGGAGGCGATGGCATCGAAAGAAGCATCAAAGCTCTCACTACAATTTACGCAACAGTTCTCGGAGACCGCGGCAGAAACAAGCCATGGGGTCTCCACGGAGGACAACCCGGCGCGTGCAGCGAATACCTAGTCATAAAGAGCGATGGAACAGTCATCAAGCTAGGCAGCAAAGTATCAGTGGTTTTAGAGAAAGATGACGTGCTCGTTATTAGAACCGCCGGCGGCGGAGGATACGGAAAAAAGAAATAGAAAGGTTTGGGATTTATTTGTTCATCACCGCTGCTGCCACAGCTTCCTCGGCCTGACTCATTTTTCGGAGTTTTTCAACCAATTCGGGCAACACCTTCCTCGGGATGAAGACAACGAGTTCATCGGGAGAATAGCCTGCGCGCAGACGGCTGGGGGTGCAGCCCAAACTGATTACAGCCGTCCCCTCATTCATGGATATGGGAATCCCTATGCAAGCTGGCCTTCCGACGAGCTTCACGGGGATGCACGACGATATAATCATGGCTTGTTCGGCATTGCAGAACATCACGGCTACGTCGGGCTCGAATGTGATGACGCGCATCGGGCCGTATGAAATTATTTCTGCTTCTTGCTCAACCGAAGGCAGCTGCTTAATCTCCTGCTCAGTTATCCATCCCGCGCCAACCAGCAGGTCGATGTCAGCATATCCACAGCTAACCCCGACGCTGGACACATCGTGAAAACCATGCGTAACTGCTCCGATGCTGCAGTTGAGATGATGCTGGCGCTCTGTCCTGAATACATCCCGGTCCGCTAAAGTCCAGAAGGCGCAGCTTGAAGGGACGGAATGTCTGTAAACCGGTAGGTTTGCCCCGTTTTCCGCCTTGAATGATATTCCTACGATGGGTCTTCTGAGACGGAGGCGTTGTTCGATTTCCGCGGCGGCTGCGTTGTGATTCATGTTTGGGTTGCTGGGTTTCTCAAATTTAGGCTTTACCTAAAATCTCAATTTTAGGTAAACCCTAAAACTCAGCCAACTCTATGGTTAAAAACATCCAACACCTCATAGCTATATGGACATTCTGAAAACTTTGCTAGTGATCAGCCTGATGATCGGCGGCGTTTTTCTATTCGTCGCTTTACCGGTCGTTCCACCCTGGCTGGCGATATCCCTGTCAATCGGCTTCATAGGTTATTTGGCCGCCGTCGTCTTAGTGTTTAGTGGAAAAAGGATTGGCTACTGGATTGGACTAGTGTTGGCGATAACTGTTCTCGCAGTATCTCTTCCCGCACCGGCACATCTCTTCTTCATCACATCCGGCCGAATAGTGGAATCAACCATCTTCATCGCCGGCAACATCATCCAAATAATCTACATCGCTGCTTTCATCCAGAATATTCTTCTACGAAAACGACTTTCTCGACATCCTTGACAGCTTCCCTAATTTCTTTCGCCAAGGCTCGTTTGGTGAGCTGTAGGCCGGGAAGAAGGAAAGCTTCTTCGGGGATTTTTATTCGCATTTCGGGTGGTGTGAGATTGATTTCGAACTTGTCGAGATCTATGTCTGGGATACGCATGTGTATGAGGTTTTTGACTTTTTCGAGGTCGTCGGTGAGGATTGATTTGACTTCGACGTCACATAGAAGTGTTTTGCCGGCGAGGTAGTGGTTGAAGTCGACTTGTACCCGGCCCGAACCTATGGCTCTTATCACTCCTTGTCTTCCTTCGACGTTGACGACGGCGCCCACTCTCAGCGGTGCGTCGGCGTCTTTGAATTTTCTGATAGGGATGGTGCGGACGTTCGCCGGGTCGCGGGGCCCAAAAGCTTTCTCGGGCGTTATTACGAAGTTTTTTCTTTCCAACGGCTTCATTCCAATCAGCTCGTCTTCCACAGCTTTCAACAGCAGTCCTTTTCCGACTATGACGAGACGCGGCTCGTAAACCTTCGACGCGTCCTTCACACCTGCTTTCTCGGCTTCAGATTCCAAAGTCGTGTCAACCAATTCACCCGTTTCCTTCACGCGAATGGTGTAGTCCACTAATACGTAGGAATTTTGTTGAACGGTCAGCGGCTGCTCAGCTGCAGCGGTGCCTTCTGACATCCTGAATAAGCGGTGCGGCGTTTTATTTAAACACAAGCCATCCTCGGCCCGTGCTCAGAAAGTTTTTTAATCACGAGACGCTTCTGTGAAATGCCTGTAAAGGCTTCGGGATGTACAGGTGTTTGAATTGTATCAGCCTGGCAAGCCGCATGTCTTGACGACTGGGACTACCACCGTGGGCATGGTGGTTAGAGACGCCGTAGTGGTGGCTACTGACACACGTGTCACATCTGGGTTCTTCGTCGCCCATCGGCGTGGAAAGAAAGTTTTCCCGCTTGCGAAACACGCGGCGATCACGATCGCCGGCAGGGTTGCGGACGCTCAAACCCTTATTGACCTTGTCAAGGCTAACATCAATTATTACCAGATTGTGCGCGACAGGCCGATGCCTTTGCAGGCCGTTGCACGCCTAACTTCAAGCATCATGTTTGGCTCACGTTTCTTCCCCTACTACGCACAGCTCATAATCGCAGGTGTTGATGACGAGGGCCCGCATCTCTTCAACCTCGACCCGTTCGGCTCAGTCACAGAAGAAAAACTCATCGCAACAGGCTCGGGAAGCCCCGTCGCCTACGGCGTTCTTGAGCCAAACTATAACGAAAAACTCGGGTTCCAGGAGGCGGTCGAGCTCGCGTTCCAAGCGGTTTCAGCGGCGATTAGGCGTGACGCGGGCAGCGGCGACAGCGTAGACGTCGCGTATGTTTTGAAGGACAAGGGTTATGGAGAGCTTTCCCTAGATGAAAAAGTTCCGCTTTACCGGAAGTATTTCAACTATCTTTCGCTCACCTAGTTTGGTGTAGGTTTGTTGGCGTCGGTTGAAAGGCTGCGGACCGAACTGCTAAGGTACTTCACGTCGCTTGAGACCACGGAGCCCACCGTATCGCGCATCGAATACGAAGGCCCGAGAATAGCGATTTACACTAATAACCGCGAAGTTTTCCGCGAAAGAGACAAAATAGCCAGAGAACTCGTCACACTCATAAAGAAACGCGTCGTCATAAGGCCTGACCTCGAGCTTCGCCGGCCTAAGGAAGAAGCGGAAGAAATCATCAAACAAGTTCTCGGAGACGGCTACCGGCTAATCTTTGACGAACCGCTCGGCGAAATCGTCGTAGAATCAAACGACCCAAGAATCACAAACATCGACAGAACCGAAATTCTCAACCATCTCATCGAAGAAACGGGATGGGTCATCCGCATCAACCGCGAACCATTAATGCCTTCGAAAACAATCGACCGCATCAAACGTTATTCCTACTGGAACACGAAAGAAAAACTCGAAATCTTGAGAAGCATCGGTGAAAGAGTTTTTCGGACCACCACGTTTGATTCAGCCGATGTGAGAATCACTATTTTAGGAGCAGGTAGGCAGGTTGGAAGGTCTTGCCTACTTATTCAAACGAGCGAAAGCACGGTTCTTCTTGACTGCGGCCTTTCGGCGGGAGCGCCCAACCATCTCGCTTTCTACCCAAGATTCGACACGGTGCCAAACCTTGTCGAAAACCTCGACGCAATAGTCATCTCACACGCACACCTCGACCACGTTGGCCTCGTTCCCTACCTCTTCAAATATGGATATAGAGGCCCTGTCTACGCGGTCGAACCATCTATTCCACTCATGGCACTCGAAGTCACCGACTACGTATCGGTCGCGGGTAAAGAGGGAAGTTTCGCACCCTACGGAGAAGCAGACATCCGCCTAGCCCTTCAATACAGTTTTCCACTCAAATACGGAGTGGTCACAAACATCACGCCCGACATCCGCGTCATGTTCTACAACGCGGGCCACATTCTTGGAAGTGCAGCCGTCCACATCCACATCGGCGAAGGAGTTCACAACATCGTCTATACAGGTGATTTCAAGTATGAGAAATCAACGGCCCTCGACCCATGTGTTTCAAAGTTTCCACGCGTCGAAACACTCATCATGGAAAGCACGTATGGCGCGACCCCGGTTCCCTACACTCTTGAGCAGAGCGAAGCAATTCTCGCCGAAAAGATAACGGCAACCGTGAACAGAAGCGGTAAAGTCATCATCCCTGTGCCAGCCATCGGCCGGGCTCAAGAGATCATGCTTGTGTTAAACAAGCTGTTGCGGAAGAAGAAGCTGGCTGAAACACCGGTGTTTCTCGACGGCCTTGTGATAGAGGCGACCGCAATACACACCGCGTACCCCGATTACTTCACCGCGGAGCTTCAGCAGAAACTACGGGAAGGTGAAAATATCTTCCTATCAGAATACTTCACACCGGTGAAAGGCGAGCAGCAACGACAGGAAATCCTCGAGATGAAAGGCCCGGCCGTGATTATTTCGACGTCCGGCATGCTGGAAGGCGGGCCTGTCCTCAAATATCTGAGAGAATTCGCGACCGACGACAACAATTTGCTGCTGTTTGTAAGCTATCAGGTCGAAGGAACGCTGGGCCGAACTCTTCTCAAAGGCGTGAGAGAAATATCGCTGAGAAACGAGGAGGGAAAAATCGAGATGATAAACGTAAAAATGCAAATCGAAAAAGTTGATGGATTTTCAGGACATTCGAGCAGACAACAACTCATCAACTACGTCAGACGAATCAACCCCAAACCCCGAAACATAATACTCGTCCACGGAGAAGAACAAGCCGTCGACAGCCTCGCCGTTGCAATCAGCCGCATCACACCCGCCACAATATTCACCCCACACAACCTCGAAACAATATCACCCACATCATAAAACAGACTACCCACGAAAAAGTTTCTCATCCTCTCTCCTTCAGCCATCATCCATATCTCGAACGATTAAGGGCCGCCGACGCTCTGTCTACAGCGGCTTCCCCACTATTCTCAGACTTCACTCTTCTACCTAAATTTATTAACGACTTCCACGCCGAAATTATTGAGTTGTCGTCAGACGTCTCGCTAAAAATCCTCTCAAAAAGCGTCGGCTCCAAAGTCCTCGTGCGACTTCGCAACGGCAAAGTTCTCCGCGGCCTCCTCAAAGGATACGACCAACACATGAACATCGTCCTCGAAGACACAGACGAAGTCATCGACGAAAACACCCAGAACAAACTCGGCACAATAGTAGTGAGAGGAGACAGCATCGTTATGATATCGCCGCCTTAACAAAAGCAGCCGTTTGGGGAAATAATCTTTAGACGCGCCCACAACATCTATGTGTGGCTGAATGGCACTCTAAAACTGTCGAAGAAGTATTGCAAATTCTTCAGACAGATGTTGCGGGATTATCCAGCGAAGAGGCTGAAAAACGTCTTCGACAACATGGTTACAACGAGCTGGTCCAAAAGAAGAGGCAAACATATTTTCATGTTTTCATTAGGCAGTTTAAAAGCCCGATTATCTATGTTTTGATTTTCGCCGCCGCAATAGCTTTCTTTCTCGGAAAAATCTTTGACGCGTTCATCATCGCTTTGATTTTGACAGTTAACTCGATTATCGGAACCGTTCAGGAAGGGCGAGCTGAAAAATCCATCCAAGCATTAAAACAGCTTGCCGCTCCGAAATCCAAGGTGAAACGAGACGGCGGTGTAGCAGAAATTTACACCCGGTTCATCGTTCCAGGCGACATCATCATCTTCGAACAGGGTGATAGAATTCCGGCGACTGCGAGAATCATCAACTGCGTCAACCTAAAAATGGATGAAGCGATGCTCACAGGCGAGTCACAGCCTGTTGAAAAAACCATGGAGCCTCTTCCCGTTAACACACCGCTTCACGAACGTTCGAACATGGTTTTTCACGGTAGCATAGTTTTGGAAGGCCGCGGCGAAGCCGTGGTAGTCGCTACGGGTATGGCGACGGAATTGGGGCGAATCGCTCAACTCGTAGAAGAAGCGCGTGAAGATATCCCAATCATGCGGAGACTTGCACAATTCAGCCGATGGATTATCGCTGTGGTTTTTGTTTTAATGACTTTGACTGTTTTCCTAGGTTTACTTCGGGTCCTCGACCTCTACGACTTGTTTCTCGTCGCGTTGAGCCAAGCTGTTTCCGCCGTCCCTGAAGGGTTGCCCGTAGCCATAACCGTGGCTTTGTCGGTAGGCATGTACCGCATGGCACGCCGCAACGTAATCATCAGAAGACTTGTAGCCATCGAAACACTCGGCTCCATCGACACCGTCTGCACTGACAAAACCGGAACTTTGACGAAGAACGAAATGACTGTTACACGGGCTTTCATCGGGTTCAGACACTACCGTGTTACGGGCACGGGATACAGCCCCGAAGGTGAATTCATACCAGAAAACAATGAAGCCGATGAAAAATCCCTCAAGCTGGGGTTGACTATTGGAGCTTTATGCAATAACGCGAAACTTGTCAACCAAGGCGGTGCGTGGAAAGTTTATGGAGACCCTACTGAGGGAGCTCTTCTGGTGGCGGCTCGGAAAGCAGGAATCGATGTGGAAGCACTTTTGCAAAAACATCCGCGAATCTTCGAAATTCCTTTCGACAGCAAACGGCGCATAATGGTGACGATGCATCAAGTTGGTGAAAAAACACATGTATTTGTTAAAGGCGCGTTGGAGAAACTTTTGGAATTTTCAGCATATGTTTTGGATGGAAGCATCCGGGAATTGTCTGAACATGATGTCGAGCTTTTTACGCGGGTGAATGAGCAATATGGTGTTGAAGCTCTTCGTGTTCTGGCTCTGGGATATATGGAGTTGGACGGCAGTGTTAAAACCATCCAGGTAGATTTCCTGGAAAGCAAGCTTGTGTTGGTGGGAATCGTTGGAATGATTGACCCACCGAGGCCCGAAGCCATAGAATCGGTGAAAAAATGCTATGAAGCGGGGATCGAGCCCATCATGGTGACCGGAGACAACCCGGCGACAGCGGTTGCGGTTGCTCGACTGCTTGGAATGAAAAACCCCCGTGTTGCAAAAGAAATTGAAAAACTTTCGGATGAAGAATTGGCCAAGTTGGAGGTCAACGTTTATGCGAGAGTTCTGCCGGAGGATAAGCTTCGGATTGTCCGAATGTTGAAAAACAGGGGCCGAATCGTGGCCATGACAGGCGACGGTATAAACGACGCTCCCGCATTGGCCGAGGCAAACGTCGGTATCGCCATGGGCATTAAGGGCACGGACGCCGCGAAGGAAACCGCACACGTCATACTCACCGACGACAATTTCGCCAGCATCGTCAACGGCATCGAAGAAGGCCGCGGCATACGCGACAACCTCAAAAAAATCATCTTCTTCCTTCTGTCAACCAATTTCGGCGAAATAATCACCCTTATCACGTCTCTCGCCATCGGCCTGCCACTTCCTCTCGTCGCCGTGCAAATTCTCTGGATAAATATGGTGACCGACGGCGTGGTTACAATACCTTTGGTGATGGAACCGAAAGAGCCGAACCTTTTGAGAAGACCTCCACCGCCTTACGACGAGCCGTTTCTACCTCGATGGATTTTCGGAAGAATCCTGATGGTCGCGGTGACTATGGCAGCCACTGCTATCGCCGTCTTCACTCACTACCTGAACACAGTTGACTACGAATATGCGAAATCGATGGTTTTCACGACTTTGGTTGTCATGCAGTGGTATAACGCGTTCAACAGTCGGTCGTTCGAAAGCTCTGTTTTCCGCATGAACCCGCTCGGCAACACCAAGCTGTTAATCGGCATCTCCGTCGGAGTTGTGCTGCAAACGCTAGCAGTCTACACGCCTATGATGCAGCCGTTTCTCCGAACAGTTCCCCTCAAACTTGAAGACATTTTAGTGGTTTTCATCGCTTCAAGCTCGGTTGTCTGGGTGATGGAATTCTACAAACTTCTGCGGAAAGCCAGAATGAAGAAAGCCCTGAAACTTGAAATTTCGTAGCGAAGAGCCCTCTGCATTCTGTTAGATTATGAAAAGGTTATAGCCGACGTAGAGATGTTGTAGGTATGCCGAGCTTTAGCTGCAAAGATGTTATGCCAAACTGCTCCTTCGAGATAAAGAACGCTTCGTCGATGGATGAGTTGATGACGCTTTTGACCGCGCATGCCAAACATGCCCACAAAATTGAAAAAATTCCATCCGACGTGTTGGAAAAGGTCAAGAAAGCCATCAAGCCATAGAAAAACATCAACCGTAAAACATGCGTCGACGTGCGTCAGCGTAATTTGGGGAGCTGTTAATTCAATCTTTTAATTGCGGGATGTCATGTCTTGGGCGGGTAGTTTAGATGGTTAAAGGCACTCCTTCGATGGGAAAATACAACAAGCCCCAGCACATTCGATGCAGAAGATGCGGACGCCGCAGCTTTCACAAAGCCAAGAAAAGATGCGCTTCATGCGGCTATCCATCACCGAAATGGCGAAGCTACAACTGGATAAACCCGAAGAAACGCTGAAACTTTACTCTGTTTCAGCCTGCGTCGATGTCTGTTCGAGCTCTTTTTCCGTGATGCCCATTTTCTTCAGCAGTGGTTTGATGTCGGGTTTTTTGGTTCCCGCTGCCTTGGCGGAAAATTCCGCGATCATGGGCAGGTATTTTGCGTACAGTGATAAACGTTTTGCGGCTGCTTCGCGTTTTTCGATTCGTGACAGGTAGAGTTTGAGGTTGCGGCCGCATTCTCGCAGGGCCATGGTTAGCTCGCGTTCGATTTCAGGCCTGTCAGCTATGGCTTCTTTTCCAACTGTTTTGTATGGAATTTTGGTGGAGCAGATGCTTGTGAAAACCGCGAGCGGAGCTGGTTTGGGGACTTTGTAGTTGTTCCAGTCGATTTTTTCGTCGACTACTTTCCACGCGACATCGGCTCTTTCGTCGTAGAGGAGTGGGATTTTGTTGGCAAACCTATATAGTTGAATGGTTTCGGACGGCGGTATGTTTCCTCCATACGCGACGGCGGCTTCGACGATGAATGGATGACCGCTGTATGAAGACGGCTCTCGTTGAACAACGTAGACAAAGTCGGGGTTGAAGATTTTCCGTATTCCGGCTTCGAGAAATTCTTTGCCGACGGGGCTGAGCGGCGTCGGGTCCGGGGGCCTGAATTTTTCGTATCTTTTGAACGCGTTGACGAGTGATGTTATTTGTTCGTGGCTGAGTTTCTTCGGCGGGATGTCTGGGCTGAGCTTGGCGAGTTCAAGGACTTCGCGGGCCGTTTTGTCGCCTATTTTCTGAAAGGATGTAGTGAGGAAGGTGACAACGTTGCGGGCCTTTGTTTCAGCCACCATGCGTGTCATCATTTCGACGTCTACTCCAACCGGGTGCGGCAGTGTTTCCGTCGGTGGTTCGGGAACTTTCTCCACTGAGCGGGGATAGTGGTAGAGCCTGCCGCGGCTGTCGACGAAGGTGAGGTTTGCATGAGGGTTGACGATGGCGGTGTGCTTGAAGTAATCAAGGATTTTTGCTCGGGCGCCGGGATAATCGGCTTCGAGGCTGAATTCGACCCATGTTCCGCGCCAGCCGTTTGGGCTGGGTTTTTTCTCAGACTTTATGACGCGGGGCTTGTTTTCGACCACGTCAATCATCAGCTCGTAGACGTACATGGTTTTGCCGTCGGTGCTTGACATTATTGTGGCGAGCTTGTTCGTCGTTATCTGGCCGTAGAGAATGGCCATCGTGCCGCCCAAGCCGAACGTTCCACGCGACTGTTTGAACCCGTATTTGCTCCCATACAGAACCGTGCCAAACGCGGAAGGAATCTTATCGCCCGGCACTCCAATCCCGTTGTCGACGACACGCAGCCGGTACAAATTCTGGCCCGCATCCTCTTCAAACAATTCCACGTAAACGTCGGGTAGAATTCTGCCAACTTCGGCTGCGTCGAGCGAGTTTTCCACCAGCTCACGTATGCTCATGTAAAGGCTTCTGGCTGGGCTGCTGAAGCCCGCGATGTCCCGGTTCTTGTAGAAGAACTCGCTCGGCGAAATGGCTTTGAAGCTGACTTCCACGGATGTTACGTGTTTCTCGTGTTAATAAAGGAAGAATCGCCGGAAATGCTGGAATCGGCTCACACTATATATAACATGGTCTCTAAGTGTCCAAAAACTTGGCCATGGGCTGAGATAAGCAGAGAACCTAATGCTCTCCATGACTGAGGAATACGTTGGAACACCATATGGAAATAAAGTGCAAAACCAACCACCTAAATCCTTGACATTAGTATAAGCAATCAATTGCGCGGCGGTTAACGAGTTGCTACCGTTATAGTTTTGAGCATTTTCAAAGCTTCCCTGAAATATTGAGTGTCGATTTTGTCGCCGTACCATTTTCTAAAAGTTTCGATGAGTTCCTGCTCCGACCAGTTGTTTCCGTTTTTAGGTGATTCGAATTCGGTCATGACTTTGAGGAATTGGATGTAGTCGGCGAGACGGCTCCATGGAAACTGGAACCACACGAATTTCGCGGGCTTGACGACGTAGTAGTCGACGTGAACGGCTTCAGGTCCCATGACCGATGGTGCTTTCCAAATCAAGGCAGAGGCCCTCGCTTCTTCGGCGTTCCATCTTTTTTCCACCACTTCCTTGGCCAGCTTGATATGCATGCCCGTGGCGGAAATTTCCTCGGTCAAAAGAACTTTCTGCCCCGTCATGTCAAAATCCTGTTCAAAATCAATTCTAACTCTCAACTTGTCCCGAACGTATCGATATATTTCTTCGTCGGGCGATGTTCCGTTTCGATGAGCTCTTGCGTATGCCCTTATCAGTTCAGCGAGATAGGTTTCACCGGGTTTTTTGTCGAGTTCATACCATTTCACGAAAAGCGTGACGATTTTGTCGACTCTCAAAAGGTCGCTTAATATCCGGGACACAACCATCCCACCTCTGCCGACAGCGACGACTACATCGGGTTTCCAGCCTGAGTTTCTCACGTTTTCCGCAAGCTTCCAACACCAATCCCGGACCTCCGACCAGTCAACCGTTTTAGTTGGATAAATCACGTCCCTCCCCTCCAGCTATGACTTGATTGGAAAAAATTATTCACGAAAATTATCGACGACGGCGTTTATTCAATTTTCTGAAGTTACGTGGTGTGTTTGTTATGGTTTCCACGTGCTGTGGAATGTGCCGGGTTTGTCAACGCGTTGGTAGGTGTGGCTGCCAAACCTGTCGCGAAGTGCTTGGATAACGTTTGCGGGCAGTTGTTCGGAGGTAATCGATAGATAGTAGTTGTATGATGCGTCGAACACAGGTGTTGGAATGCCTGCTTCACGGGTCATCGTCAGCAATTGTCTCCAGCTCATTATTCTGTCGATGAGAAGCTCCGCCAACGCATCAGACAAAAGGAGTTTCTCCGCCGCCCCAACCTCTGCTAAAGCCTTTCTCAAGTCACGGAGAATAGCGGCCCGTATGATGCAGCCGTTCCGCCAAACCTTCAACACATCATCCAACACCGTCCCGTATCCATAGCTGTTTGAACCCTGATCGATGAGATGCAATCCCTGCACGTAGTTAACGATCGCTGAGCACAGGTATGCGTCGTGAAGCAGGTTGACCACGTTTTCTCCGATTTGCTTGGTGCTGGTGGAATATTTTCTGCTTGCTTGCTGTCGGAGGTGTTTGAGTGCTGAAATGTTTCTCGCGGATACGGCGGCGTCTATCGACGGTGTTGGAACACCGAGCTCCGCCGCTGTTTGGACGGTCCACCGGCCCGTTCCCTTCTGCTCAGCCTTGTCCAGGACAAGTTCGACCAAGGGTTTTCCTGTTTCATCGTCACGTGTCTGAAGAGCGTCGGCTGCGATTTCGAGAAGGAATGAGCTGAGAATGCCTTTGCTCCATTCGCGGAAAATTTCACCGATTTCGGGTGTCGATTTTCCGAGGCCGCGGTGCAAGATGTCGTATGTTTCGGCTATCTGCTGGAGTAAAGCGTATTCTATTCCGTTGTGAACCATTTTAACGAAATGGCCCGCGCCGCCAGCTCCCATGTATCCGGCACAGGGCTCGCCATCAGCCTTCGCCGCAACAGCTTTCCACAGAGATTCGGAAACTTCGTAGCCTCTGCGCGGGCCTCCAACCATGATGGAAGGACCCTTCAATGCGCCCTCCTCTCCGCCGCTCACCCCGACACCCATCAAAATCAGACCCTTTTCCTCAAACACCCGCTGCCTTCTTTCAGTATCTTTGAAAAACGAATTACCGCAGTCAAACACCACATCACCGGTCTCGAGCAAAGGAAGCAGCTCGCCGAGAACTCTGTCAACAGCTTTGCCGGCCTCAACCATCAAAATAATCCGACGCGGTTTCTCGAGATTCTGCACAAGCTCGGACAGGTTGTAGGAAGGACGGATGTCGAGATCGTTTTTCACAGAGGAAACTAGTCTGTTGGTTTTTTCACGCGTGCGGTTGTAAACCACGACGCTAAACCCTTTCCCAGCTATGTTCCGCGCAAGATTCTCTCCCATTACACCAAGTCCAATTAGTGCAATGTCCGTCTTCAAACCATCAAATGTCTGGAGAAGCCGTTAAAATGGCTTTACCCGTAAAGTTGCGTCCGTGAATAACTTACCTATCCGAGTGAACTGTGTTTTTTAGTTTATAGCTTGCCGGCGTTCAACTGATAGATTGGAACATTTAACTCAATTAGACGTTGAAGTATAAACTTCAGGTCTTTCGGATCATGATTCGACAGCTTAAAGTCTCCGAGAACGTGAGCTGGCCTACCAAACACAATTATTCTGTCCACGCTTTCCAAAGCTTCGTCGAGATTATGGGTGACCATTATGACGGTTGTCCCGCTTTCACCTAATAGTTCGAAGAAATCATGCCTGAGCCTGCGGGAAGTAACCTCGTCCAGATGACCAAAAGCCTCATCCAGCAGAACTACCTCAGGATTCATGATAAGAGCTCTTGCAATGGCCACGCGTTGTCTCATTCCGCCACTGAGTTCAGAAGGATAAGCAAACGCGAATTTGCCTAAACCAAGCCTTTCGAGCCAGCGCATAGCCTCTTTAACAGCTTCATTTTTATCCCTATTCATAATTTCCAAACCTAATTTGACGTTGTCAATCGCTGTTCGCCATGGAAGTAGACGGTCTTCTTGGAAGACAGCCGTAATCCTGCCTTTGAAATAATTGTATTCCTTATATTGCTCTCTGCCGTCCACCAGGACTCTTCCTTCAGACGGTTTCTCCACACCAAGGACTATCCTCAGGAATGTGGATTTTCCACAGCCTGTTGCCCCGACTATTCCAACTTTCTCTCCGCGGGCTATTGAGAAAGAGAGGTTGTCAATAACTTTGAATCCTTCGGCGTTATTTTGGGTGGTAAAAACTTTGGAAAGATTTTGAACTTGTATCATTTGCGCCACCTCAGAAGCCTTTTTTCCAAGAGATAGATAACGCCTTGAAGTGACAAGAGTGACACAACAAGGACGATTGTCCACGCCGTTATCTCTCGAATGCTTTGCTGTCCTAGTGCAAAGTTTAGAGCGTAGCCTATTCCAGTTAATGTGCCAACAAGTTCGGCGACTGTTACTACTCTAATCCCTAAACCGAGGTTAATTTTCCAAGTGGTAAGAATGTTAGGTATGATTGCAGGAATTATCAGCTTTCGTATCAATTGGGCCGTAGAAGGCCTGAATGACAGCATCATCTCTCTAAGTTGAAAGGGAATATTCTTTATCCCGTCTAAGATATCTATCACATATCCCGGCAAACACACCGCGAAGAGCACGAAAAATATCCTAAGCTCTTGACCCCGGAACCAAAGAATTGCGAATAGAACCCAACATATTGCTGGAACAGCCATTATCAGATTGATAACAGGTGTCATGTATTTTTCAAACTTTGGGGATAGATACATCATTGTTGCTAGAGCAATTCCGGTTACAAAAGCTGCAGCCAGGGCCAACAAAACGCGTCCTATGGTTATCCATGCGTGGTTCAGATTTAGGTTAAGAAGAGTATTGATAACGAGGGCCCAGCTTGGAATGACGTATGGTGGAAGAAAACGTGAAGCTATTTCCCATGCAATCGCGACGACTAAAAGTGAAATTGCGTAGTATTTCCAGCTCGAAACACCGCGAAAAACTTTGAGAGCAGCATGTTCGGAGGAAGTTTTAATGAACATAGGTTGAATAATGAATGCATTTTCATTGATTAGGGTTTGTAGATGATTGCGGGACCTGGTAAGTCAGCGACAACTCCCGCGGTTTTGGCGACTTCGAACATTTTTTTCGATGACAGGTCTCGTTTCATCCGTCCATGCTGGCACACATTTGAATCTGATAGTTTCGGCCAAAATGCCATAAAGCATGACTCCTTGAGGTAAGTTCATTCCTTTCGTGAGAATTCTATCGGCTTCAGAAGGATTCCTCGCTATAAATTCCTCTACTTCCTGGAACATAGCTATCAACCGTCTCGGTGCATCCGGATTATCTCCAACAAACTTTTCAGAAAGAGCGGTGACTAGGTAGACGGCAAAAGGCTGGCCGGTCAACGATGTCCACAAATCATTCAAGTTTGCCACGACTCTTATTTGCGGTTTTTCAGCTCTGGCAAGGGCTATGTGCGGTTCAACCAAGACAGCTGCGTCAACCTCGCCTGTGAGAAGCCTGCCTCTCGCCACGGGATAAGCTGATGGGACTATGGTTATGTCTCTTTCCACGTTTATTCCAATGGTTTGACCATAAGTTTTGAGTATTAGGAATTCAGTTGCTCCAACATCTATAGCGAGCTTTTTACCAATAAAGTCTCTTATGCTGTTGATGTCGTCCCTCATAGTCACAATATAGACAGCCGACATTGGGACAAGCGTATTGGTTATCACGAGCTTGCTCCCTTCGAGATACATTCTCTGAAAAACTAATGGGCCTCCTCCAGGAATTCCATCTGCTTCTCCTGTGTTAATCGTTGCGTAAAACCCGGCAATCGTAGGCTGAGGGGCCCATGTAATGTCTAATCCGTGTTTAAGGTCAAACCTTTTCTCCTGTATGATTAGCTGAAGGAACATCATATAGCTCGGAAAGGCTATGCTGGCGAGACGCATCTTTATCGGAGTGGGGGGCGAAGGAGTCGCCGTCACGGTAGAGACCACCGTGGAGGTAAAAACTCTTGAAACTGTTTGGGTGACGGTTTGTAACCCTCCATCTCCGGCACGGACAGTTGTTGTTCTGGTCACGGTTATCGTTTCCGGTTCTCTCGTCCATCCAACCGCCGCTAAAGCTCCGATGACCACTAAAAGTGCAACTAACACTGATGAAGTTTTGCTTATTGCGCTCAGTTCACTCATACGAGTATTTTAAACACGACTTTTTTATGCACGGTTCCACGTGCGGCTAACGTTGCTGTACCGCTTAAGGCGAGCCATCATTCGGCAGCCGTTCGTAGTCGGAGAGCAGTTCCGATGGATTACTGATGATTGTTGTTTGCTTTTTAATTGTTCTGGGGGTCAAGTTTCGTAACGACATCTGTCAGCTAGAGTTGTTTTTCACCATCTTTTCTATTATGGTGAGGGCTGTGGCGAAAATTATTGCTATTAGCGAGCCAACAGCCCATGGGGCTAGATACCTGAAAAGCACGTGCACCAACATCGCTATTGTGATGCTGGCAGTTTGGTTGGCTATGAAGGATTGGAAAAACCCGGCCACCGTCGACAGGCTGGCTGAGGAAACGACGTAACACAGCCACAGTATCAGGGCTTGGGTGGACAGGGCTGCAACTATGTAGCCGAGCCGTTCAACGGGTTTGAGTATGAAAGATGGATAAAGGGCGGCTACGAAGAAGACAAGTGACTGGACGTAGACGAAGTTCTCGAGGCCGAAACCTATCAACTGTGAAAGGGAGAGGGCGAGCAGGTAGAGGAGTATCATAGTTATTGCGATTATAACGGGAGCTGTGACGTTCATGCCTACGAGTGTGAAAGGTTTTACGCGTTTTGGCTGGGCCCTGCCTCTCAGATGCTGGATGAACGCAAACGTCTGGGCCGCTGCTGCTAACAACAAAAGTATCGGCAGAAGGCCTGTTAATGTGTGAAACGTATTGAACGGCCAGAAAGGCGATCCTTCAACTACATCGAAGAGATTAGAGGACATCTGCTGTAGGTTTCTTCAGTAAACTTGCTTATATTTTTCAACGCGTGTATGTGTGATTTTCGCGATTTGGGCTGGGTTAACTTTTTTGAAGAATCGAGTTAGTGTTTGGGTTTGATTAGTTTTTCTTTGACGACTTGTGTGATGATGCTGCATGCCTGTGCGATGCGTCGGTCGGCGAGGCTGTAGTAAACGATGTTGCCTTCTCGGCGTGATTTGACGACGCCGCTTCTCTTCATGTAGTTGAGGTGTTGGGAAACCGTGGGCTGACCGATTTTGAGTGTTTCCGCTATTTCGCCTACTGATTTCTCGCCGTTCATCAGAAGATGTAGAATCATCAGCCGTTTTGGATGTGCTTGTCCCTTGCAGAACTCAGCTAACGCGTCGTAGAACATTTCATCAAACTGTGTTTCGACGACCGTCAAGACGCTTTATCCTCTTTTTCGCGGAAATAGATGTTGAAAATGGGCTCGAGTCTCCCTGTCAACATCATCCAGTAAAGGCTCGCGAAGCTTTTCTTCATCAGGTATCGGATGCGTGTCGGCTGCATGTGTTTCGGCGGTCTCGTATATGTGCTGGATACGAATAATGCTTTGCCTCCTCCAACTTCGAGCGGGCAGTTGATACGGCCGTTATAGCGAAGCACGCTATCGCCTCCAGTTATGTCTGCTGCGATGTTGTGGGCCACTATGCCGGCCTGAATGTGAGCCACCACTCCTGATTTAGAGACGGGGATGTTCGTGGCGTCGCCGATGGCGAAAACATCATCATAGCCTGTGACCGTCATGAGATGTTTATCTGCCGGAACCCATCCATCTTTGTCTCCTATTTCGGAGACGGTCATGACCTTAGCTCCTCGATGCGGAGGAATGGCGAGCAACAGGTCGTAGGGAACTTCTTCGCCTTCGAGAGAGTAAACGCGTTTCTTGGCTGGGTCGACGCTTTCGATGTTGAAGAACGGCACGATGTTTATTCCTCTTTTCTCCATGAGTGGTTGGACGATTTCGGCGATTGTTTTCGCGGGGTAGGCGTGTGGATAGGGTGTGAGAAAAGTCAGCTCGACTTTGTCTCTCATCCCTCTTTTGCGGAAGTAGTCGTCGAGGAGGAACATGGCTTCGGTTGGAGCAGGTGGACATTTGTGCGGAACACCGGCGATGACCAAAACGACTTTTCCGCCCTCGAACCTGTTCAAAGCGTCCCAGATTAGAGCTGATTCCCACGGCGAAACATGGAAATTCAGGCTTGCTTCGGCGAGGCCCGGGGTAAGCGAGGGGTCTGCTATAGAGCCTGTTGCCAGAATCAAGTAGTCATACCGCAGCTCGTTCCCCGACGAAGTCATCAGCATCCGGTCGGCGATGTTGATTTTTTCGACTTTTTCGTTGAGAAAGTTGATGCTTCTGTTGAGAAGCGTGTTTTGTTTGCGGACGTATTTTTCAGGTCGTGCTCCGTGGAAGGCGACTTCGAGGTTTGCGGGCTGGAAAACATGCCGTGGGCTTTCGCTGACAAGGGTAACCGATGCTTTGCCCGAACTGATTTCCTTACGAAGCTTTGAAGCGAGAAGGTTAGCTGCAAGCGTGCCGCCGGTGCCACCGCCGACAATCACTATTTGCTGCAATTCTTTACCCACCCTTCGCCGTGACTCTGACGATGATGCGGAGATATCCCTGTTCTTCGATTATTTGTTCAACCACGTTTCCTGTCTTTTTGGCCCATGCTTGAACGTCGGATTTAGCAGCCGGGTCTGTTGCGAGCAGTTCGAGGATGTCGCCGTTTTTCGCTTCTCGGTATGCTTTGAACAAATCTGTCAAAGGCCCTGGGCAGAAGCTTCCACGAGAATCTATGATTTTCCGAGTTGGCTGGCTCATTTCATCCACCTCCGTTAGATGAAGATGACTTGGCCGCCTTCACTCATTTGGATGAAGCTGGCTGCTCCGACGATGTCATCGACTTCGGTTATGAAGTCTTCCTTCTTCAAACCCATGACGTCCATGGTTGTCGAGCATGCATGTAGCTTGACGCCGTTCTCCTTCGCCGTCTTCACCAACTCACGAATCGAAGGAACTTTCTGCTTCGCCATCTTGCCTTTCAGCATTCTCGTAACCATCGCGGTCATGCCGGGTAGAGCACCCAACAGGTTCGGCATTGGCAACGCCGGGTTTCCGACCGAAGATACTTTGAGGTTGTCGATTATCCGTTTATCGATAACGTTCATTCCCCAAAATGTGAAGAAGATGTGAACTTCGTATCCCATCACTGCGGCGGCGTTCGCAAGCATGAAAGCTGGATAAGCCATGTCAAGCGTTCCTTTCGAAAGGATGATGCAGAGTTTGTTTGTTTGGGGGGTTGGTTCTATTTGTTTTACGGTTTGGGCTTGTGACATACCATTAGTATATTCGAATGTTCTAATATAGTTTGAGTAAATATCCTATATATAAACAAGAAAAACTAAGTAGAAGCCTTTACCTGAATGTCTTTCTTCAACACGTCTTCATCTGCTCTGAAGAAATTCAGCAGCTCGTTGACTGATGCTTTTTCCACCCATTTGAATTTGCGGAGAAGGCTGGCCGTATAGATCTTTCGCCAGTCGAAAGATGTGTATTTGCCCCATGCTTTGAAGACTCGTGGGTCGATATAGTTTCGCAGCGAAGTCGACAGGTTGTAGTCCCGGACTTTTACGGCGAGGTCGAGGTTGAGCTCGGCTTTCTCGAGACTAGCGGCGATTCGTGCTTTCTTTTTCTCTGAAGAGGCTTCACGGAGCTGCTGCATCAGCTTCTTCACTCTTTCCTCTTTTTTCTGAATCGATTGTTCCCAGTTTTTCGGCGGAGCTCTTTTGTGGTTGAGTGCTTCAGCGGCTTTGAGGTTGGCGAGCTTCGCGTAGTAAATGAACCGTTCCTGAGATGTGACTTTTTCGCGCGGAATAGTGGCTAAGTAGTCTTTGACAATTTTCGTAGCTATGTATGTTCTGAAAACTTTGGCGGTGAGGCCTTTGACGATTTTGCCGAGGAAGCGGTTGACGTGACGGCTGTTGATGTTCTGAAATATTTGGTCTCCGGGTTGTTTGTCGTTGAGAAGCTCTTTAAACACTTTCGCGACTTCGGGCGGTTCGTTGCGGAGGTCAATGGACTTGTTCCACCGGACGCTGTCTTTGCCGAGAAAATCAAAATCCACGCGGTCGCGGTGAAGCTTGACATGTTCAACCCTCAAAGTGGTTGCGCCGACCGTGTCGGCTTCGTCAGGGTCTTTTTCGTCGCCCACCCTCATCGCGAGCCTGTCAATCAAATAACACGCCAAAGCGATTTCACGCATTTTGGGGTCTTCGGAGCTGAGTCCTTCGATGATTTTCTGCCGAACTTTTTCGACATGTTTCTCAAGTACGGTGGCTTTGTCGTATTTCATGCGGTCGCGTTTCTGTTTGATGTCGGCTGTGTCGCTTAGCCATACGTATTTTTCCTTGCCGGTGAGTTTGTCATTCCATCGTGCGAGCCACATCGAGTCGTGGTCGTGGATGATTTGGCCCCAGTCGCCTGGTGGGATGGGTGCGTCTTCGCCGAGGTTGAGAGTGATGTCTTTTTCGTATATGCGTGGTTTCCACCGGCCTCTTAATGGATGAGCACCGCGGCCCATGAAGATACCGGGCGGCTCAACCATCCAGTTGGCGACTTCGAACCGTTTGCCATCCATCTCCGCCCAGCCATAACGCGCCTTCAACTCTTCACGCAGCTTTTTCCGCTCAGCCGAAAGACGTTTCCGATATTCCTTATCGGCTTTAAGCTGTTTTTCGCGGTCAACGTATGCGAAAATTTCGGAAAAATCGATGTCATCAATACTGACGCCGTCAAATTTACCGTTGAATGTTTTGAGGAAATCTTGGAGGAAGTTTTTCTGGAAAACTGGGTCTTGGACGTATGCTGTGTCTTTTTTCAGGGCCCATGCATAAGCCATTTCTTCCTGCAGCGGGTCGAGGGCCACGGTTTCGCCGCGGATTTTGATGGTGAATCCTTTGGGCTGATAGGATGGAGGAACAGCTACACCGTTGTGAACAAGAGTCCGCCACTTAACCATCGGTTGACCACCGTGTACTTGTCGAAGCTACGGCCGTCAAACACAAATCTCTATTAAAGATTTAGTGTTTCTAAACAAGGCACTGTCAACTTAAGTCTTTCTCGGAATGGTTATGGCCTGGGCTGTTCCCCTATCGGCTGTGCATGTCTTCGACTGCTTGGTTGAGCATTTCTCCAGCCTCTTCAGGTTCCATAACTATAGTTCTTCTGAGAAGGCTTAGCTTTAGGGATGTGTCTGAGAGGTATGCCTCTAGGGAGAGTGTTGGGGAGTGGGTTCATAGGCTGGGGAGGGTCTTCAATTCCATGCGTAAGCCCAGGA
>JAWBKB010000004.1:0-106252 GCA_038831915.1 Candidatus Caldarchaeum sp. | reverse complement strand
AATAGACAAAACCGGAAAAATACTGGTCTACAACACCGATTTAAAACTACTTAGATACGTCAAACTTCTCTGAAGATAGAGACAAGTGGACCAAGACTTGGAACGAAACATGGGACACCCTTCATAAACCAAGTGGAAAAACCTACTATACAAAGAAAGACATCTATTATTTCTACATCCCATCTGACTATCGGCTGAACTTCTACAAATACATAGGATTTACGATAAAAAGAAAACAACAACCACTGAAAGACTTCCTTATAAGAACTGGACGACCAAGCCTCCAGCCAAACACTCCACTATCTATTCCCCAACAACACCATCTAAATATAAAATATGCGGCGGGCGGGATTTGAACCCGCGACTCGGGTCCGGAGCGAAACGCCCGCAGAACTCCCAGCGTGGCAGGCTGGTGTCCTACCAGGCTAGACGACCGCCGCAACTGTTACGTCTTCATTTTCAACCCGTACTGAGAATAATAAAAACTTTCAAAGCCGACTACAGCCGGTTCATCGATGTCAATAGTAACCAGCAGGGAGCTGATAAACAACTTTGCGTTTGTTTCAACTAGTGATTGGAATATGTTTTCCGGCTGCACGAGTAGTGGCGTGAATATGAGAGTGATGTCCTGGTGTCAGCAGAAGGCTTTCGTACATGATGATTAAAGTGACCGCTAATTTAGAGAGCGTAAGTTTCTCCTCTCTGTGGTGAAGTGGCTTTGTGGCCGAGTTCGTTGGCGGCCCAGTCGGCCAATAGTTTGCACATCGGTTGTTCGCCGTGAACTGCGAAAACATGGGCTGCGTTCTCGATTCGTCGGAGATAGTCGTGAAGCTGAGCTCGTCCAGCATGGCCCGAAAACCTGAACTGCTTGACCATGCAGTTAACTGGTTTTTCCATGCTGTCGATTACTAACTTACCTTGGTTAAGCAGAATTTCGCCAGGTGTTCCCGGGACTTGGAAACTGGCGAGAAAGATGGCTGATTTCTCGTCTTCCACAATTTCAGGAGCATAATAAAGTGCTGGTCCTCCTTTCAACATTCCAGCCGGAGCGACTATGATGCCTGGCTGTGACAAAGCGTTTTCACGGCCCTTCCGGCCTTTAACGAATCTTGTTCGGCGGCTCGCTTTTTCCAATATGTCAGCGTTGTCAACGAACCTTTTATCTGCAAGATAGTATTCTAATGTCTTTTTCGCCATTCCGTCGAGCCAGACTGGGTATTTGAAGTTATGAGCGGCTAAGATGCAGATAATTTCCTGTGCCCTGCCGACCGAAAAAGCTGGAACCAGAACTCTGCCGCCGTTTTCCACTACTTCCCTGCAGGCCTTGACAAATTCCTTTTCAAGCTCCAACCGAGGCCTGTGCTCTTCGTGTGCATATGTTGATTCAATTATTACTGCGTCGACATCTCCTATGGCTGTGTCCGCGCCGTCAAGCATTCTGGTCTTGATGGTCGTGAAGTCTCCGGTGTAAACAAGCGTTTTGTCAGCGTTTACGATGATTTGCGCGCTTCCAGGAATGTGACCTGCGTCGACAAGCTCTATTTCGATGTTCCCCACGTTGAAGGGCTCACGGTAGTAGACGGTTTTAGAATTTCTGAACATTTTCTGGACTTCATATCTGTCGAACAGCAGATATTCGCCAGAAAGCTTGATGAAATCATTGATTAGGAGCTCTGATGTGCTTAAAGTCATGGACGTAGTGTAGAGTTTGGGATTCCTGCTTATGTATAGCATGGGGATCCCGCCAGAATGGTCGAGATGGGAATGGGAAAGTATAACAGCGTTAAGGTTCTTAGTTTCGACCGGTAGCGGAAACTCCGGGTGGTCGTTGAGCATCACGCCGTAGTCGAGAAGAATCCGTGTATCTTTGTAAGATATTTGTATTCCCGACCTTCCGACTTCTAACGCTCCGCCGAGGAAAGTAACCTGCATTGTTGAACCTCTAGGCCCCTCCCGAACGGCGGCACGCCCGCCTTTTATGTTTAACCTTTCAAACATCAGGGCACAAACATAGGGTTCGCGGTTCTAAGCTCTGAGATCGTTAAAGCGCGGGCTTTAGGTTTTTAACCATCAGCGGTATATACGGTGACGTATGTTTGTCGAAGACATCAAGCTGGCAGCTTCGACCACTGTTTCAGAGCTAATCAATCAAATGAGTTTGATGGGAGGCTTTATGGGTTCTCATCTCGGAGAAGCCTACCGACTTCTCAAAAACATCATCCAAGAACAAAATTGTCTGCGGATGATTTCATTCACGGGCAACCTGGTTTCAACGGGTTTAAGGGGGGTGTTGGTCGAAATGCTGAGGAGAAAATGGTTTGACGTCGTCTTTACGACATGTGGTGCCGTTGACCATGACATAGCCCGCACTCGTGGAAATTATCGATGCGGAAGCTTCGACGCGGACGATTGGGAGCTCGCAGAACAAAACATACATCGGCTGGGAAACGTATTCATTGACCAGCCAAGCTATGGAGCCACAATCGAAAAAGAAGTAAAGCAACTGTTAGAGACTCTGCCGAAAAATACGAACAAGTCGGTTTTGGAAATTCTTCACGAAGTAGGGCGAAACCTTAACTCCGAAAAATCACTGCTCTACTGGTGTTGGCGGCTGCAAATCCCAGTATTCGTGCCGGGAATCTACGACGGCAGTTTCGGATATCAGCTTTGGCTTCAGGGCAAGTCAATCAACTTGAAAATCGACTATGACAAAGACCTCGACGTTTTGAACGATTTGGTGTGGACCCACGAGTATAAGGCGGGTTTGATTTTAGGCGGTGGAATTTCGAAGCATCATCTCCTTTGGTGGTCCCAGTTCGGCGGCGATGGATTGGACTACGCGGTGTATATTTCATCTGCGGATGAATATGACGGAAGTTTGAGCGGTGCGAGGCCGAGGGAGGCGGTCACATGGCATAAAATTTCAAGCCGTGCTCGGCATGTTTTTGTGAGAACAGACGTCACTGTGGCGCTGCCATTCATTGTTTTGGCATTGCTTCAAGACTTGGAGAAAAAGCGTTAGCTTTGTTCTTCGATGTAGTCGGAGAGCTGTTCTTTGATTAGGCGAAGGGCTTTTTCAAGGTCCTTCGTGGAGACGAATATGCGTATTGAGGAGCTTATGGTTAGGACGCCGAAAACGTTGACCGCCTGAGCAGCGAGTGGTTGGACTGTTTTGGACACAACACCCGGGACTAGTTCAAGCATGGCGCCGTAAATCCGAACCGCGCTGAGGTTCGGAAAATGGCTAACGGCTTTTCCCAGCCTGTGAATTACGAAGTAGTCGTGGATTTTTTCCACGATTTCGCCGTCTCCTCTGAGATACAGGATGAGGGATTCTTCTTCGGCTGACGCTGCGACGAGTTTTCCGCCTGAGTTTTCGACCGCTTTAATGGCTGCTGAAAGCTTCGCCGGCTCTCCCATCGAATCACCTATGATAGTGACCATGGTTACGTTTGTGTCGTCGACAACAACGTTGAGCTTAGGTATTCCACCTCCGAGTATGATTGTGGCGGTTTGTTCCAGTGTGTCGAGAGAGCCTATTCTGATTTTGCCTTTTGGATGAAGGAATGCGAGAGCTTTGGAATGAACGATTTTCGCACCGCCTTTGCTTAGCCGGAAGACTTCGTCCGTGGTCAAAACCTCTAAAACATGAGCTTCAGAGGTTTTATTCGGGTCGGCTGAAAAAACCCCTGCGACGTCTTTTACCAAAATCACCTCATCAGCGTTAAGACAGTTCGCAAGAAGAACCGCCGTCGTATCGCTTCCTCCTCGGCCCATGGTTGTTATTTTTCCATCTTCGGTTTTTCCAACATATCCACAGACAACCGGAACAACTCCGCTTTCGACGATTCTCTCGAGATGACGCTGGACTTTCTCCTTGCATATGGATAGAATGGGATTGGCGTCCAGGTGTCTGTCGTCGGTTATCACAGGCCATGTTTCAGAATCGGGGTCTATGACCACGGCTTCAACTCCCTTTTTCCGTAGAGCAAGAGCGAAAAGTCGCGCGCTTGTTCTTTCACCCATGGCCAATATTTCGTCGAGAAGTTCAGGCGGGGACTCAGGGTTGATTCTCTGCGCGCTTCGCAAAAGGTCGTCAGTAACTCCCTTCATCGCTGAAACAACAACTACAACCTCATTCCTTTTCTCGACCAGCTGTTTGACCCATTCACCGGCTTTGTCGATGCTCACTTCATCGGCGAGAACAGACCCCCCAAGTTTCACGACAAGTTTTGCCAAAAAATTTCACCTCTTTGCAGAGAACTAGATTCAATAATAGCGATAAAACGTCGCACGGTATCTCGGTGAGAGAAGGTTGGCAGTCAAGTGCGACAGACTTGTCTGCGGCCTCAGATATTTAACTATTTTTTGGCTTTGATGAGCCAGTAGATTTTCTCAGGTGTCATCGGAGCTGATGTCGGTCTTACACCGACGGCGTCGTAGATTGCGTTCGCAACTGCTGGTGCCACTGAAATTATTCCGATTTCGCCGATTCCTTTTGCTCCGAAGGGTCCTGATTCTTCATAGTCTTCGACAGGTATGGCTTCGATGTCAGGTGTGTCCATGATGCTTGGAATGAGGTATGTTGATAGGTTGTTTGTTTTGAGGATTCCGTTTTCAATTTTCGCGTCTTCGAGAAGGGCGTAGCCAAGGCCCTGAACAGCCGCCCCCTCGAGCTGGCCCGTCAACGTCTGCGGATTAACAACTCGTCCAACATCAGCAATTGAAACGAGTTTAGGAACTGTCACCACTCCGGTCAAAGTGTTCACTTCGACAAGAACAAGAGTGACGCCGAACATGTAGAAGAGATGAGGAATTTCAAGAGAACCAGGTATTGGCTGAATGCGGGGGACCTCAAAAATACCTAGAACTTCACGGCTCACACCGGCGCGTTCCATCGCTTCAGCTAGTTCGGCTAAAGACATACTGAAATCGCGGCCAACTACGTTTCCTTTTTCAAAACGAACCGGGTCCACGTGAAGGTTGAATTCACGGCGGATGAATTCGGCTATGTGTTGTTTCATTTTTTCAGCCGCCGCTTTTAAAGCGTTGCCGGCGAGGAATAGCTGCCGCGATGCTGACGTAACGCTTGTGTCAGGTGTTTTGTCCGTGTCCGCAAAAACCACGTCAACCTTGTCAACTTCAACGTTGAAAAGCTCTGCGGCAATCTGCGAAACAGATTGAATAACGCCCTGCCCGATTTCTGTAAAGCTTCCCTTCACCGTGATTCCGCCGTCTCGACGAATTTCTACGGACACTGCTCCTTTATCCGGTAAAGCACCAATAGTGTATCCCTTGATTGCAGCCGCGACGCCGACCCCACGTTTGACCCATGGAAATCCCTGCACCGATTTGATTTTCTCTTTCTCCCGCCACAATGGATGGTTTTTCGCTGTTTCAAGACATTTATTGATTCCGACGCTTGTCTCGAGCTTGTTTCCGAAAACCATGTAATCTCCTTTTCTCAACGCGTTTACCAACCGAAACTCAACCGGGTCCATGCCGAGTTCACGCGCCAAAGCATCAACTTGTTGCTCCATCGCGAACAACACCTGTGGTGCGCCGAATCCCCTAAACGCCGACGCAACCATGTTGTTGGTGTAAATGAGCCACGCCTTTATGTCGACATGTGGAATTTTGTAGGGCCCGTCACAGTTCTCTATCGCTACGTCGAGGACTGCGTGGCCAAGGGCGCAGTATGCCCCTGTGTCATATATGATTTCAACATCGTTCGCCATCAACCGGCCGTCTGCAGAAGCTCCTGTCTTCATCTTCACTATGGATGGGTGACGCTTTGTTCCGGAAATCGTCGATTCCTCCCTGTCCCAGACAAGCCTTGCGGGCCTTCCTGTTTTCCATGTGACAAGTGCTAGGTGAATTTGAACCGAGATGTCGTCTTTGCCGCCGAAAGCTCCTCCAACATGGGGAATCACTACGCGGACTTTTTCTGGTGGTAGTTTGAGCGTTGAGACAATTTCGTGATGATCTCTGTATGGGGATTGACCGCCAGCAACAACTGTGATGCGGCCTTTTTCGTCGATGTATGAAATCCCAGCCTCTGTTTCGAGGAAAGCATGTATCTGAGTTCCTGTTCTATACATGTTTTCGACTACTACCTTCGACATGGAGAAGCCTTTGACGACGTCGCCGAATGTGATGCGAGTGCTTCGGGAAATGTTTCCCCCCTCGTGTACGGCTGGCGAATCTGGTTTCATCGCTTCCAAGGGGTCTGTGACAACGGGCAGAGGCTCGTATTCCACCACTATTTCATCGATAGCTTGTTCAGCCTCTTCCTTTGATTCAGCCGCAACCAATGCCACGGGATCGCCGATGTAACGCACCTTATCATCGCAGAGAACAGGTCTGTCCTTGACGAAAAGCCCGTACCTGTTGTTCGGAACGTCTTTGTGCGTAAAAACCGCCACCACGCCCGGCATCTTCAAAGCCTGCGAAACATCGATTTTGAGAATTTTTGCGTGTGGATACTTGCTTCGAAGGGTTGCGACCCATAGCATGTTTTCCAGAAACATGTCTGACGCATACTTCGTTATGCCACGGGCTTTTTCGTAGGCGTCACGCCTTGCGATTTCTTTTCCAACCCAGCGAGTTTCCGATGTCACCCTCCCAACACCTTTGAAATTTGCCACAAAGTCATGTAAACATAGTTCTTACACATCTCCGTCCTATATGCAGCGGAGCCGCGAACATCGTCTATAGGTGAAATCGAAGAAATAACAAGCTCCGAAGCTTTTTTGATGGTTTCTTCGTCCAGCTTTTTCCCGCGGAGAAACGCTTCAGTTTCTTTAGCCCTTACTACGGTTGGCGCGACCGCGCCTAACGCTATCCGGGCTTCGACCACTGACCTGTTCGAGGGTGCAACTTCAAGCAACACAGCCCCGTTCACCACAGAAATCGCGTCACCCTGCCGCAGCCCGTGCTTGAAAAACATGCCCAGCTGCCGTTGATTCATCGCCTGGAAGGAAACTTCAACGAGAAGCTCCTCGGGATTCATGTCAAGCTGTTTGTAGCCTCTGTAGAAATCAGCTATGGGAACGTGCCTACGGCCTTTTTTTGACGCAAGCGTCAGCTTTGCGTCGAGCACGTAAAGCGCGGGCAAGGAGTCGGCCGCTGGCGATGCGTTGACGATGTTTCCACCAATTGATGCTTTGTTCAAAATCTGAACGGAGCCAATCCACCGCGCAGCTTCGGCGAGCACAGGTGCGTATTTGTGTACAAGTGGTGATTGTGAAATCGTCATGAAATCCGTCAAAGCTCCGATTTTAACAATGCCGTCTTCATAACGGATGTAGCGCAGTTCGTCGATGGAGTAAATGTTGAGGAGGGTGAGTTCTTTTATGGATGATTTTCTGAGCTGGATTATTAGGTCTGTTCCGCCGGCGAGAACGCGGACTTTGCCCGAGTTACCGCTCAGTATGTTGAGAGCTTCGTCAAGGCTTCGCGGCGAGACAACGTCGATGTGAGCGAGAGACTTCAAACCTTTTCACCGGCCGCCTTCTGAACTGCCTTGATAATCTTCGTGTATCCGGTGCATCGGCAGAGATTCCCCCTTAACATGTCTTTGATTTCTTCCACCGAGGTGGTGGGCTGTTCCTGCAGCAACGCGTAGGTTGTAACTACGAGTCCGGGTGTACAGTAGCCGCATTGAACAGCGCCCTCATCTGCGTATGCTTTGACGACATAATCATCGACGCCTTCGACCGTTACAACGCTGCGGCCTTCAACCTGAGAAATAAGCGTTAAACAGGAATGAACAGGTTTCCCGTCAAGAAGTACTGTGCAGGCCCCGCAGTCGCCGCTACTGCATCCGTCTTTAGTTCCCGTCAAATGTAATATGTAACGCAGAACTTCGAGCAACGTATGGCCCGGGGGAGCGGAAACCTTCACAGGCTCCCCGTTCAACATGAAGCTAAACTCCTTTATGATGCGACCGGGCATTTCGTCCAAAGATGCCTAACGATGTTATTATACCTATCACCGATTCATTTGATTCGTTAACCACCTGTCTTCCTCGCAAACTCACGTGCAGCTTCGTACTTTTCGGTTTGAAACAGTTTTTTGCAGAATTCGATGTTGCTCAACGCAATTATCGCCGAATCCACAACCTCCTGCGACGAATCTTTCAACGCTTCAAGCAACTCCGGCATAGGGTCCTCTCTGCCGATTACGCCCAAAGCTATTGCTGATTCATGACGCACTATGGGGTTCTGGTCTGTTTTCATAGACTGAACCAGGTAAGGTATCGCTTCTCTATAGCCTAGCTGTCCAAGGCTGTACGCCGCTTCATGTCTCACGATAGGGTTTTCATCGTATAGTAGAACTTTAGCCAAATCCGAAATATACTCCCTGCCAGCTATTTCCGCCAAGACACATATCGCACGTGCCCTGACAACAAAGTCGTCCGAGTAAAGAAGCCCACGGAAATATTCGGCGTCCTTTTCACGGTATTTCTCCTCCATTTCGAAAAATACCTTGATTCTTTCGGCTGGAACGAACATGAGGAAACTCGTGAATGCTTTTATAAAGTGTTATCGCGACGCGTTTTCGCACAAGCTTTTTAAAAAATAGGAATATGCAGTAGATGTTGAAAGTGGAGTTTCTCGGACCTCTCCGAGCTATCGTAGGGAAAAAATTCGTCGAGATTCCAGTAGAGGGAAAAATGAAATTAAGTGACTTATTGACGGGGCTCGACAAGGATATCAGAAAATATGTTGTCGATGATTTAGGGAAGCCTGTTGCGGGGGTACTCGTATTGGTGAACGGCGTTGACGTTAGATATCTTTCATGGCTTGACACCGAGATAAGCGAGACAGATACCGTGACTTTGATTCCATCTATTCACGGTGGACGTGTTTGAGGCTTTTACAGTTTCGCAACAAATACGTTGCTGCTGGTGTCATCCCCCTAGCTGACACAAATGTTTCTGAGCTGCTGGACTCGGTGTTGAAGAATTTCAAGAACGTGCAGCTGGTAGACGCCAGCAAGGTGATGGATTGGGACGTTTTCGACGCTGCGGTGGTCAACGCGGTTCTAGCTTTCGGTACACCTAAACAAAAAGCCAAAACCATCGCAAATGAAATCCTGATCCGCTTGGCAGCTACCACACAGGTGGATGAAGCGATAAAGAAACTGGGGCTGACTCCCAATTCGAAGGAGGCGGTCTTTTATGTCGTGGGAGATGATTCTGAATCGGTCGTTGACACCGTTCACAAGCTTTTACAATTTACCAAAACAAGTGAAAAGGAGCTTTTAACCGATGTGGAAATAAACGAGTTACAGCAGAGCTACGGTTTAACGGATGAACAGATAGCGGCTGTCCAAGCGCAGACTAGAAGAGACGCCGTAAAGCTTCTCGTGATCCAAAAGATCGCTTCGTCTATGGTTTAGAACCCGAGTCTCCGCGCGATTTCGCTACGTGATGTTGCGCCTTCGCGGATGACTTCGAACCCATCCAACGATACTTTTATGACGGTTGATGGAGCGTTGTAGAACGTTGGTCCACCGTCGACCACTGCGTCAACGGCTTCGAGGATAGATGGGTCGATTTGACCGATTTCTTGGGCTGAAGGCTGGCCCGAGATGTTGGCGCTGGTTCCCACGAGAGGTTTGTTTGTTTCTTGCATTATGGTCAAAGGTATGAGGTGACCTGGAATTCTTACTCCGACTGTTTGCTCGCCTGCTGTGACGAGGTCGGGAAGCTCACGCCGTTTTTTGATAATTATCGTGACCGGGCCAGGCCAGAGTTTAAACCCCGCTTCGATTTCGTGTTCAGCAGGTTCAGCGACCCTGTAAAGCATTTCGATGTCAGGGATAAGGACGGGCATCGGCTTCGGTTCTCTTCTTTTGATTTCAAAAACTCTTTTGACCGAGTCGACCGAAAACGGGTCGCACCCTATCCCATACAGCGTATCGGTCGGGTAGATTACTATTCCTCCGCGCGATACGACTTCAACCGCTTTCTTAACCTGTACTAGCTTACTGCTTGACAACTACGATCTTGCTTAAGTGATTTAGGTGACATGGAGGGCCGTCTTCGAGCCAGACATAGTAGGGATAGTTGCATGGACCGGCGGGTCCGACGTTCATGCATTTCACTTTAACTCCTTTCACCATAGGCGTTGCCTGCCTGTTGCCGCAGTAGGGACAGCCTGATTGGTCCCTTTTGAGGTAAACATGTGTCTCATCAGGGTTTCCGCATGCAACCCATACGCCTAGCTCGTGGCCTTTCGGGCATCTTGGCATGTCGAGACGAAGCAAAGCATATGGAACGCTTTCACCGCAAAGGAAACAACGCAAATCCATTCACCGATCAGCGACCATACACCGATGTCAGCCATGAACGATACGCTGGCTCAAGCCCACGCACAACCCTCTGATATTTTTCCATGAGTTGCTTCGTTACTGGTCCCACTGCACCGTTTCCAATTGTTCGCCCATCTACTTCGATGATGGGTGTAACTTCAGCAGCCGTTCCCGTGAAGAAGAGCTCATCGGCGGTGTAGAGCTCGGTGCGAGTTATCGGTCTTTCCAACACTCGGAAGCCCATGTCGGAAGCCAGCTTTATCACCGAATCACGCGTGATTCCCTCTAGTATCGACGAGCTTATGGGCGGAGTGGATAGTACCTCGTTTTTTACGATAAAGATGTTTTCGCCAGCTCCTTCGCTCACGTATCCAGATTGGTCTAGTAAAATGGCTTCATCATAACCCATCATGTGTGCTTCTGTCGATGCGAGAATTGAGTTTAGGTAGTTTGCTGATGCTTTAGCCCGTGGCGGCATAGATGAATCCGGTAATCTGCGCCAAGAGGAGACGCAAACTCTCAACCCTTGTTTGGAGAAGAATTTGTCCAGAGGAAAGACGAGTATCGCCGCTCTTACAGGGAGGTTGAGCGCGTTGAGCGACATTATGTTTTCGCCAGCGTAGATAATAGGTCTGATGTAAACGTTGGACCTGTAGCCGTTGTGAAATATGGTGTGCACCACTGCTCCGACGAGCTGGTCTACTGAGTAGGGGTTTTTGAGCATCACTATTTTCGCCGATTCCACAAGTCTTTTGATGTGCTCACGAAGCCTGAAAACGTATATTTCGTTTTCATGGAAATATCCTCGGATTCCTTCGAAAACGGCGGTGCCGTAGTGAAGAGCGTTTACTGAAACGTGGACTTTGGCCTGTTCCCATGGCACAAGTTCGCCGTCCATCCAAACAGCTTTCAAAACTTTTTCACCTCATTTTTCTACTCGAGAGCCATCAAAACATGTTCGACGAAATGGGCGTCGGGCAAAGCGCCTTCAAATGAAATTTTGTCGTTGATTACAATTTTTGGCACGGCCATCACGTTGTATTTGTTAGCGAGATGAGGAAATTCGATGGCTTCAATCATGTCCGCGGTTATCAATTCGTTTTCGATAGCCATTTGATGTGCTGTGCGGACTGCTCTCGGGCAGTAGGGGCATGTCGGTGTTACAAAGACCTGTATGTGAACCGGTCTGTCGATTTCTTTGACTTTCTGTTTAACCGATGGGGAAAGCCTCGAAACTCCCCTGCTCACGTCTATCAAGTCGTCAAGTAACGCCGCGAATTCATATCCGGCTGGTAGCCCGAAGTATCGTACCTTGTACTCCTTTAAACCATGTATTAACAGCGCCGGAATCTTGTCGACCTTCCATCGCGCCGCAAGGTCTGCGTTTTTCTCGAAGTCGTAGATTTCGTGTTCGAGTTTACCATCGCCGAGCTCCGATAATTCCTCGACTAGGGTACGTAGGTCGCTGCAGTATTGGCATTCGAATTCCTGTGTAAAGACTTTCATCCTCACGGGGTTTTCGAGGTTTCCTTGAAGCCTGCTGCGAACAGCCCGTTTATCCCTTTCAGTGAGTATCGGCACGGCTTTTAGCTCAGTTCTGCATGATAAAAAGCTTAATGCGTTTCAGAAACGTTTTTCATGAAGGTTTCGATTCCGTCGTTGAGCGTCAGCCCCAGGATGTTGAAAGTATCTCTTAGTGCTGCCAAAGTAGGGACGATGTATCGTGTGCTCGCAGTGACGCACATGTGGCCTATTCGTATTATTCGGCCGTGAAGTTTAACCAGTCCGCCGCCAATCATTATGCGGTGTTTCTGTAGCATGATTTGGTTGACTTTTCCACCGTCTTTCCAAAGTGTGGACGGCAAACTGACTGCGGTCACCACAGGCGAAGCATCTTTTTCGTTGGGCAGGATCTCTAAACCCATGGCTCTGATGGCTTTCCTGAAAGCCGCTCCCATTTTCAAATGTCTATTGTATCGGTTTTCCAACCCCTCTTCAAGGGCTGCTTCCGCGGCCGCTTTAAAGCAGAGAACCGCGTGAGGACTGATGGTGGTTGGATACGGGTGGCCAACCGGCCCCCATTCGTCGATGTAATGGCGCCAAACACCGAGGTTCGTGAAGAAAGAACGCGGCGGCTGCCTTCTTCTCCGAAAAACTTCCCAGGCCCTATCGCTGACGGCGACTGGCACGGTGCCCGGAATGCTGCCCAAACATTTGTTGGCATATCCAACGCAGAAATCGATTCCCCATTCATCAAATCGCATTTCGACACCGCCATAGGAGGAAATGGCGTCAACGATAAACAAAACATCGTGTTCACGAGCTATTTTCGCGTATTCGGGAATTGGGTTTAGAACCCCTGTCGATGTTTCGTTTTGGACCGCGAGAACCGCTTTGACTCCATGGTTTTTGCTCAAAACACTATCCAAGACGGCTGGGTCCACTAAGCTTCCCGGCTCGGCTTCAACCTTCACCGTTTCAGCACCTAAATGACAAGCTATGTCCGCCATCCTTTCGCTGAAAAAACCGTTTACAACAGCAACAACTTTTTCACCCGGTTCAACCAAGCTGTTTATCCCAGTCTCGAGCGCTACGGTTCCCGGGGTGGGCATCATGAAAACTTCCTGCTTGGTTTTGAAAATCGCGGCCGCGAGTTTCAGTGTTTCGTTGTAGATAGGCGCCCATTCAGAGCCGTAGTGCGCCATGATCGGCGTGTTGAGAACCTTCTGAACAGCGGGATGAAGCTCGGTCGGGCCTGGAATCATCAAAATGGTTCTTTCGCCAAAAAAACTGCTACTCATTCCAACGATACCGCTGATTTCGCTCAGTTAAAAGGATAAAAAAGTTACCGCTAATCGTTAACTCTGATGTTGAACAAGTCTGACATCACGTGATTTCGGACATCGACCACTACTCTCTTAACACCTTCGACTTTTGATGCAATCTTTTTCACGGCGTCCGCGTAAGTCATAACGTTTGGAGAATAGGGGTCTTTTGCGTAGAAAAGTACAAGAATTTCTCCCTGCGCCACTTCCTTCACTTCGATATCTGCCTCGAGAAAAAGGATAGGCGCGTTTGAAACAGGATCTTTCAGTCTGGCGAGTGATTGACGAACTTTTTCGGATAAATTCTGCATCGAGTTTAATCACCTGTCTCCAGCAAATAAAGTTATTACATAGGTGTAATTCGCTGAAATGTGGCCGAGGAAATCGAAAAAGTTTTCGAAAAGCTACGTGAAGCAGAGCTGAAAGTTGACGAAATAAATGAAACGGCCGCCATGATTAAGAAATCAATAGTCGAATTCGCCGCCCGCGAGGCTGAGAGGAAGCGGCAGCTAATCCTGGAGGAAGCGAGGGCATGGGAGAATAGGACATACGCGGAGGAGGTTGCGAAGGCTGAGGAGCAGATGAAGAAACGGCTTGCTGAAGGTGTTTTTGAAGTGAATAAGGTCCGCAAAAGAGCTGCCGAAATCCGTGTTCAGGCCGAGGAATTTGTGAGAAAAGCTCTTCTCGGCCTTCGCTGACCCACTGGAGGCTGGATGAAATGGTGACCCTTCGAGGAGACCCCGTCTACGCGGTAACCAAAACATACGGTCTCAAGTCTTATCTACTGTCGGCCACCGCTTTGGAAGAACTTGCATACGCAAAAAACCTCAGTGACCTCGTCGACATCTTACGACCAAGTCTCTATGGGCCTTTTCTTGCACAGCTGTTAAAACCTTTTACGGCAGCTGAAATCGAGAAAGCACTTTGGAAAAGCCTCGTTGACCATCATTACCGACTCATCCAAACATCTGTGAAGCCAAAATTCCTCGAACAACTTTTCATGCGATACGTTTACTTCAATGTGAAAACGGTTTTGAAATCGAAAGCTTTAGGCAAAAGTCCTGACGAAATCATCAAAAACGTTGATCTCTATCCTGAAGAATTGCTGGGCATTCGGGATATAACACTGAAAGCGTTAAACGCGAAAGACCCTTCCGAATTTCTCACTGAATATCTGGAAACCGAGCTCGCCGAAACTATCAGAACCGCCGTAAAAGTTTGGAGCGAGCGGAAAGATTTTTCCGCCTCCGACGCGATAATCGACAAAGCCTATCTCGAAGGTCTTTACAAGGCTTTTAAGAAGGTTGGCAGAAGTGAAAGGAAGTTTTTGACGCCTTTCATGATTTATGAACTTGATGTAAAGGCCTTGGCCACTGCTTTGCGGGCTCGTTTTTGGAAGTTGACATCCTCTCAGGTGAGAAACCTGCTGCCAGCTGAAACTGTTACACTTGACCCGGAATTCCTAACGAGCCTAGCAGAAATTGAAGACGTGAAGAAAGGGTTGGAGAAGCTTCCTGAAAACGAATTGTTCGCGAAGGTCAGGAGTGAACAGAACCTTTCAGCCATGTTATCAATGCTTGAAGAAAATGCGAAAAAAATGAAGCTTCGATGGGCGTACGAAAGCTTCTACAAAACACCGTTCAGACAGGCTTTGGTCGTCAGCTATCTTGTTCTCAAAGAAAACGAAGTGAGAAACTTGGCCACTATCGCGAAATACATCGAAGAAGGAATCAAAGATATTTCCTTCATAAAATCGTCCTTATCGCTGTAGTCATGCGTTGATTTTTCTTGCAACGATTTTCCAGACACCCGGTTGAATGTTTTCAGTTTTCACATACTCTTGTTTGTTGTTCTTAATGGATTTGGGAAGGGTTTCGGTCGACGGTGGGTTGTCAGTCAAGATTTCTATGATATCGTCTTTCTCAACCGCTTTCAGAGCTTGAGCGAGGAAAAGTTGCGGATACGGGCATGAATAGCCGCGAACATCGAGAACGTAGGTTTTGTCGCCAACTTTTGTCATCATTTGCTTGATTTCTTCGCTCATGGGCAGTTCGGTGAATTGGCAGTATTTAGCTTTGACCTGTTTATTAGTGAATTATTAGTCTGAACTAATCACAACCTTATATTAGACCTATTCTTACCAAAAGCTACAGCAGGTGGTCAGCTTGTCAAAGAGGGTGTACATCTCGGCTGTTCTTATCGGCCTCGTTTCAGTAGCTCTATCCTACGGAGTGTACGCGTTGACCGGCAGAGCAACTCTTTGGGGAATCACTGGTGGCGAATCTAAAATCGGCGGACACCTCTACAACCTTCTCGGCCTACCTGTCACATCCCTCAGCTACTACCAACAGTTTAAACTGCTTCCAGTTTTCCAAGACCCGACACAGACCATCGTAGTCGCAATACTAGTAGGCGGCTCTATTCCAGCGCTTCTCACAGGCCGGTTTCTACTACGTCATCTACCTAACAAATGGATGTTAGTTCAGGCCATAGTCGGAGGTTTCCTGCTTGGATACGGTGCACGTCTCGCGCTCGGATGCAATATCGGACATTTTCTTTCGGGATGGACAGCGGCCGGCATCAACGCGGTAACTTTCACGGCTGCACTTATAGCAGGAGTCGCCGTTGGCCTCAAATTAACTCAGCGGTTTTTCATGTTTAGGGCGAAAGCTTTGAAGTTCAGCTATTTGCCGCCGACAAAAATTCAGAAAATAGCAGGAGCCGCGTTGCTGATTGCTTCGGTAGCTTTGGTACCCAACGTTCCGCCACTTGTCGCTTTGTTCTGGGTCGCTGGGATCGCGTTTGGAATTCTCGGAACCTTTTCGGCAATATGCTTTGGAACATGCTACCGTGACTTGGTGAACCGTCAGCTCGCAAGCGGAGTAATGGTTCAAGCAATCGGGTTGCTTCTACTGACATTCTCCACCGGTGTATACATCCTTCAGCAGCTCGGCGTACCCTATAACTTCGCGGGAGTTGTGCCGAACATCAGCCAACTGCAGATAGCCGTAGGGGGAATCATCTTCGGCATCGGAATATCGTTGGCAGGGTCATGCATCTTCAGCACGGAATGGAGAGCGGGAAGCGGAAGCATCTATTCCATCGTCGTGCTTTTGTCGACGATTTTCCTCGGAATGCCAGCGCTGGCTCTTCACTACGACTTCTGGCTCGCTGCCTTGCCGCAGATACTCCCGTCGTTCAGCCTCTACTCCATTAACCCGACATTCGCATACCTACTACCGCTTCTCTTCAGTACAACCCTTATCCTTTACGGTGCAAGCATCGACACCGGAATTCGAGAACGCTTCTTAGCGTTCAAAACAACGATAATACCGCAGCAGAAACGCTAAAAATTCCACCCTCTTTTTTCTTGGTTTGTGAAGGCCCTTGGAATAGACCCTGGAACAGGCAACTTCGACTTTTGCTGCATCGAAGACGACGTTAACAAAGTTTTGTTGGACGAATCGGTTCCGTCGAAAACGGTCGCAACCTATACGGAAAAAATTATGAAAATGATTCTTGAGCTGGAGCCGGATGTCGTGGCAGGGCCATCGGGATACGGGCTAAGATTCATGCCAGTATCAGAACTCACTGAAAACGATGTTTCGTTAACGACTTTGGAGAAGGTGAGCGATTACGGAGCGCCCGTTCTTTCTGCTGTCAGACGTTTGTTGAAGTCGATGAAAAACGCCGGAGTCAAGGCTTATACCGTTCCTGGTGTGGTGCAGCTTCCCACCGTTCCAATTCATAGGAAGTTTAACAAAATTGACATGGGAACGGCCGACAAAACCTGCGTAACAGCTTACGCGGTGTGGGACCAAGCAAAAACACGTAACATCAGTTTCGAAGATACTTGTCTAATCTGTGTTGAAATGGGTCTGGGCTACAACGCGGCGATAGCGGTTGAAAATGGAAAAATCATCGACGGAATCGGCGGCACAATATTCCCCGGCCCCGGCTATCTTTCACTTGGAATGATGGACGGAGAACTCGCATATCTTCTCGGCGAGTTTAGCAAGAAAAGGTTGTTCGAGGGAGGCATCGCTTGGATGCCCACGGGAAAGGAAACACCGTTAGACGAATTCGTTTCGGGATGGCACAATAAATACAGCGAATATGCGAAAAGCTTTGTGGAAGGAGTGTTAAAAGCTGTCGCAGCCCTTACATCAGTCATGGACCGTAAGCCGATGGAAGTTGTTTTGACGGGTCGTTTGTCCCGTGTCGAAACTATTCGACGTGAAGTTAAGTCGGCGGTCTACCGCAAGCTGGAATTACGGGCTAGAAGGCCGGTTAACGTTTTTGCGAGACGTGCTAAGGACGTGGCGATGGGGGCTGCGCTCGTCGCTGATGGTTTCGGCGGCGGCCGCTACAGTGAGCTCGTCGATGTTCTCGAAATTAGAAAATCTTCTGGTACGGTTTTAGACCACGTGAAGCTCGTTGGATTCAAAGCCGAGGAAATAGTCAAAAATTTACGGAGTGACTGAAATTTCCGCGCCGTGGTTGACGGCTTTGGCAGAGAACACAACCCAATCAGGGCCGAGGAGCTGACGAACTGCACGCGCTACTTCTACAGCTTTATCCATTGTTTGGCAAAGCCCGTAAACCGCCGGCCCCCATGAACTTTGCCCGACACCAACCGCCCCAGACTTTTCCAACGCTTCAACGGCTTTCGCCGACCGAAAAACTCCTCCCTGAACATGTGAAAAATACCTGCCGACGAGTTTTTGGAAATTAGAGAGTGCTTCTGCGAATTCGTCGAAATTATGTTCCAGCAACGACGGCACGAGTATAGAGAATACTATGTGGCTGAGTTGCATGCATTCATACTGCTCCATGGGTTTCAATTGGCGGAATAGAATTGATTCGGTCGTGTCGTCGGGCCCTGATTCATGCAGGGGATAGGCTACGACGAAACTCCATGTTTCGGGAAAGCTTATCCGGATAAATGAGGGTCTTTGCGTCGTATCTTTTTTCGGAAATTCTACGACGAACCCGCCTTGATGGAATAGGATGGTTCCGATGTTTGAAATGGTGCCTCGGCCCAGAATTTTCGCAAGCTGGTAAATGTCATGGTCGATGTTCCATGTGTTGAGAACAGCCATAGCCACTGCGAGTTTGTGCTGCGTGACGGAGCCGAACCCTCTGTGTAAGGGGGTTTGAGCCGACACTTTAATAAGCAAACGTGCTTTCCTCCCGAAACTTTTTCTGATAATTTGAACCGTTTCCAGAGTGTCTTGTTTTCGGTCGCCGGAAACCACCAAGTACTCATGCGGCTGGGCTTCGACGATAATTCGAGGCTCCTCAACATACACTCCCAAGCCGCCGAACCGTCTTCCGAAATGGGCGCCCAACTCGTACAGCCCCAGATGAAGGCGCGAGTAAGCTGTTACGCGGATTTTCACGGATTCTTCACGCTTTGCTTAACAGAATTGATGATTTCTTCGCAGATCTGTAGATGCATCGGTTTTTTCGATAGTCGTCGGACGAGTTGGATGTTTTCGCGGATTTTTTCAATTAAGTTTAGGGCTTCTCCATGTCGTTCGGTGTGGAGAAAAACGGCGACGCGTGTGTAATGGATGAGTGATTCTATCAAGGCGCTTTCTACCCGTGAATAGGGGTGGATTCCAGTCGCGTACTTGTGGATATGTGTTGGGGACATTACTATTTCAGCCCGTTGTTCGTCGAAAGATTTCACATCATCGATGATGACTTCGATAGCGGCGTCGCATTCCTTCAAAACCGGCACATCCGCGAATTCGCCGGCCGTGAACAACATTTCTTTCTTGAACACTGCGCGGTAGAACAGCTCAGGGTCATGGGTGATGTTTACAGCTGCCCTTCTCCGCCTCATGATGTTTGAATATGTCGCGGTGTTTTTGAAAGGCCTCAGAACAAGATGTTGCTGGTTGAAGGTAATGCATCCCATGGCGGCGGCGTTAGGGCGGTGGTCATCGTTGTACGTGGTGACTATTGTTTCATACCAGACGTTCGGCTCGAATCCGAGACTTGATAAATCGGTCAACCTTGCACGACTGTGCGAATGTTTTCAAGATAAGTTCGCAAAGCGTTGACGAACTTCGCCATGGAGCCTCCGTCGACTGCGCGGTGGTCCATCGTAACAGCGATTTCCATCACATGGCCTATGACTATCGAGTCGTTTTTGACGACAGGCCTTTTCTCAACTCTCCCAACTCCGATTATTGCGATTTCGGGAAAGTTGATGATCGGTGTTCCAGATAACGACCCCAACGAGCCGTAGTTTGAAATGCTGATGGTCCCGCCGCGAACATCGTCTAACGTAAGCCGTCCCTGCCGAGCTTTTTCAGCAAGCTCGTCGATTTCACGTGCCAGGGTCCATACATCTTTGGTTTCAACATTTTTGATGATGGGAACCAGCAAGCCGTCAGGTGTGTCAACAGCGATTCCGATGTTTACGTTTCGTGACAATACAATTTCATTTCTTTCTTCATCTATCCATCCATTAAGCTGAGGAACATCCTTGACAGCAGCAACCACCGCTTTCAAGATTAATGGAAGATAAGTCATCTTAACCCCTTTCTCATCCTGAACTTTTCTCATTTCATCCCGCAGGTTTACCAACTCACCGGCGTCGACGTTTTCAAAAACCGTCACGAGAGCTGCTTTGTTCTTAGCTTGAACGAGTTTTTCAGCGATCATTCTCCGAAGGCCTTTGATGGGTATTCTCTCCTCGACGGAAGCTGCTGCTTTCCTCACGTCTTCTTCGGTTATTCTTCCGCCGGGCCCGGTTCCAACCAAGGTTGAGAGGTCGACTCCAAGTTCCTTCGCGAGTTTTTTCACAGCGGGTGTGGCTAGAACTTTCGAGATCTCTTTCGGCCTTTCTGCGAATATTTCCTGCATAGGGGCTGGTGGTTTCTCCACTGGCTGCTCGGCGTATGGTTCCTCTGTTTCAATTTCGATATAGGGGTCACCGACCTTTAGAATTTGGCCCGGCGCGGCGAGAATTTTCTTAACAACTCCTTTCACCGGGGACGGAATTTCAACCGTAACTTTCACCGTCATCACTTCGACGATGGGTTGGTATTTTTCGACGACGTCACCTTCGTTGACGAGAAACTTGATAACTTCGCCTTCGGCGATACCCTCGCCCACGTCGGGAAACCTGAGAACAACCATGACGGTATACTTGTCTGCGGGTCTATATATAAGCAGAGCTTTTCGCTTGTTTTCTGCTTAAACTCAGGACCTGAACAACTCCGATAAACGCGAGAGCGGTCGGGTAGAGAAGCGCCGCCGTGTAGTTGATGTTTTGGGCCAGGAATCCGGCAAGTATTGGGGCTGTTGTGGGGCCTGCGATGCCGGCGATGAAAAACATTTTGCCCAGATAACGGGAAGCATCCGGTCCATGAAGTTTTACCAGGTAGCTATAGATTAACGGAAAATACATGGCGGTGGCGAATGCCTGCACGGTCATCGCCGCTAAGTAAACGATGTTGAAGGGGCCGATTGCGAGGTAGATGTTTGACAGGAAATTAACGATGGTGAGGATTGTAGCCATTCGGAAAAACCCGTGTTTATCATGCAGGTACCCGCCGAGTGGCTGGCCGAAGACTCCGAGAAATCTGCTTACGCCGACTATCGTGGCGACGAAGGCTTTGTCAAGCCCGAAGGTGTCGACGAGATGTAATGGGACGATGGCCACGACTCCGAGGTTTCCGACTAAGTTGGCGACGGTGACTAGCGACAGGGCGTAGAAACTAGGCCCATGCCAGACACCTCCAGAAAGAGCCGGCCTCGTTGTTTCGGATTTTTTGTCTCCGTAGAAGGCAGCGAGAATACCGACTCCGGCCAAAAACGGTATGAACGCCCAAATTAAAAATGAAAACTGTGTTCCCAGCAGGGAGAACAACAAAGCGAGGACGATGGGGCCAAAGGTTTGGCCGGCCGGCGCTGCCGATTCATGAATTCCGATGTAAAATCCTTGACGACCGCCTTTAAACAGCGTTCCAAGCCATGGAATAGCTGAAGGCAGATGAAGCGAAAGAAAAATTCCAGCGGCAAAAACAAGACCATAAAGGATGAATTTGCTGTCGAAAAGACTCGCCAAAATCATCATGGCCGAAGCTCCTACCGCAGCTATGGCCGCGGTTTTTTTGAAGCCAATTTTTCCTGGAACTCTGCCCGACAAAACGGCGAATATATAGAAACCGAGGTTGAAAATGCCGGGAACCGCAGCTGCTTCAGCTGTTGACATCGAATATCGTTGACGAAGAAAAGGTGTCACAGCCGATATGCCTACACGCGTGCCGTGGCTCCAAAACCATGAAATCCAAGTGAACAGCAGCACGATGTAAGACTTTTGCAAAAACTATCACCGAATCAGCTTCATGAATTCATCGACAGAAGTCACCGGCATTCTACACGAAAAGTTCTCACAGACGTAAGCAGTTGGTTTACCTTCTCGGACAGGCTTGTCTGCAACTAAGCGGGACAATTCAATCAATTCAGACCTATTGGTGTCATCGACCACTATAATGCTACAGAACGGCGAATATCTTTCGTTAAGGATTTTGAGAAATTCCGACGCCTCGCTTCGTTGGCCGCAAGCTAAAACAACTTGAGTCCTCGTCTTTAGATAGCCGGCGAGAACAGTCATCAAAAACGCATACTCAGATGGAGAAGTCTCCATCTTCGCGGCGAACGCTCTGAACAAACCCTCAACATAATCAAAATATTCTGTTCGCCCTGTTATGTCAACATATTTCAGAAGCGTTAATGCGGCCATCGAATTCCCCGACGGAATAACACCATCGTACGCTTCCTTGATCCGTGAAATGTTAGCTGTCTCAGACTCTGAATAGAAAAACCCACCATCTTTCATGTCCCAAAACAGAGAGGTCATTCTGTCTACGAGGTTGGTTGTGGCCCAGAGGTATTTCGGGTCAAAATCAGTCTGGAAAAGGTCGAGTAAACCGTTCGCAATAAACGCGTAATCGTCGAGAAATCCGTTAACAGCAGCTGCCCCTCGGTAAATCCTGTAAAGCCTCTCACCGTCATACATATTCGACAGAATAAAGTCTGCGGTGGCCTTCGCCGCCTCTAAATACTTCCTATCACCCAGCACCCTGTAGCCAAGGGAAAACGCGGAAATAGCCAACCCATTCCACGAAGCGATGATTTTATCGTCGACAGCAGGCGCAGGCCGTTTGCGACGGGCTTCAAGCATTCGACGCTTGATTTCCCTAATTTTTTCACCCGCTTCTTCGGCGGTTAACCCGGTTTGCGCCGCGATAGTTTCGAGCTCTGTTTTGAACGTTAAGATGTTTCTTCCATGTTCAAAGTTTCCAGCGTCGGTTATGCCGAAAACACGGCATGCAAGCTTCGCAGATTCTTCATCCAAAACATCATGAACCTCTTTCAGCCGCCAAACATAGTACGCACCTTCGCCTTCTGGGCTGTCGGCGTCGACAGCCGAATAGAATCCACCTCCTTCGCGATATAAATCGGAAAGCATCCAGTTCAAGGTTTCGATCGCGATGTCTCGGAAAAATCGATTTCCAGTAAGCTGATAATTTTGAAGATACGTTTTGGTTAGCAAAGCGTTGTCATAAAGCATCTTTTCGAAATGCGGAATCAGCCAGACGCGGTCAGTAGAATAACGGAAGAACCCTCCGGCCAACTGGTCGTAAATCCCACCACGTACCATCTTTTCCAACGTCGTAGAAGCCATTTTCAGAGCAGCTAAGTTGCTGTCAAGTACGCTGAACGTTTGCAGGAATTCGATTAGAACAGGCATGGGAAACTTTGGTGCTGTGCCGAATCCTCCGTAAAGGCTGTCATACGAAGATGCTATGATGTCGAAGGTCTGCACCACTAGGTTGTAGCTCGGAACTTCGCCGGACTTTCCTAGGGAATAGAAAGTTTTGAGGAGTTCCGTGTTTTGTTCAGCGGCTTTTTTCACCTCCTCCGGGTTTCGGCTCCAGAGGTCAGCGATTGCTCGCAGGATTTCATCGAATCCTCTCAAGCCGCCTCTCCGCCTTGGTGGAAAATACGTTCCGCCGAAAAACGGCTTCAAATCCGGTGTCAGAAACACTGAAAGCGGCCATCCACCATGACCCGTCATCATCAGCACCGCTTTCATGTAAATTTCATCGATGTCAGGTCTTTCTTCCCTATCGACTTTGACCGGCACAAAATGGTTGTTCAGGATTTCGGCGATTTTCTCATCCTCAAAAGACTCTTTCTCCATGACGTGGCACCAGTGGCAAGAAGAATAGCCGATGCTGAGGAAAATGGGCTTGTTTTCGGTTTTGGCTTTGTTTATGGCTTCCTCTCCCCATGGGTACCAATCTACCGGGTTGTAGGCATGCTGAAGCAGGTAGGGGCTGCGTTCGTTGATAAGTCGGTTGGGTTTATGCATTGTTTTTTGAGGGATTTGGCGGTTAAAGAGCATATTCATATAACTAGGCAAAGGGAGGCGTTTAGCGGCTGAGGCGTAGATGGACGTGGAAACACGGATGGAATTGATTATGCGGCAGCCCACAGAAGAGGTTTTGACACCCGAAGAACTGAGAATCATCCTCGAAACCGAGAGTCATCCAGTCGCATATGACGGCTTCGAACCCAGCGGTCTAGCCCACATTCCTTTCGCCCTCCTGCGAGCCATCAAGCTCCGCGACATGCTTGCCGCCGGATGTAGGTTCAAGCTTCTGCTTGCTGACTGGCACGCAGCAATCAACAGGAAAATGGGCGGAGACTTGGAAAAAATCCGCCGAGTCGGCGAATATTTCATCGAAGTTTGGAAAGCTTCGGGAATCGACATTAGCAAAGTCGAAATTGTTTGGGCGAGTGATTTGGCTGATGACAAAGATTACTGGCGCCTTGTCATCGAAGTTTTGCGAAACTCCACTCTTCGACGAGTTATGAGGTGCTTGCCGATCATGGGGAGGAAGGAAGGAGAATTACAGGAGGCCGCTCAACTGTTGTACCCGGGGATGCAGGTCGCTGACATTTTCAAGCTCGAAGCTAAGATATGCCAGCTCGGACTTGACCAGCGTCGGGCCAACATTCTAGCGAGAGAGTTAGGGCCCAAGCTGGGTTTTTGGAAACCTGTGGCAGTGCATCATCACATGTTGATGGGGTTGTCAGGTCCAACCGGGCCGACAGGCTTTGAAGAGGAAGAATCGCTCGATGTGCAGATCAGCTCAAAGATGAGCAAAAGCATTCCCGAGTCAAGCATCTATGTCCACGACGACTTTAAAACTATCAAGAGGAAAATACATAACGCGTATTGCCCTCCGAAACAAGCAGCAGGCAACCCTGTTCTCGAATACTGCCGATACATCATCTTTCCTCTATCGGAGTCGATTCGGGTTGAAAGACCTCCGAAGTTCGGTGGAGAAATTGTCTATCACGACTACTCTTCTTTAGAGAAAGACTATGTCGACGGCCGGATTCATCCTCTCGATTTGAAAAACGCAGTAGCTGAATATTTGAACAAACTGCTGTGGCCGGTGAGAGAATGGTTCGAAGCATCGCCAAGGGCCAAAGAGCTGTACGAATTCGTCAAACAACAAGAAATCACAAGATGAGCAAATAATCCTTTCGAATTGTTAGCTTCTCCAATTAAACAACTGTCGAAAAAAGGGAGGAAAGACAATATTATATTCCAGGGTTCACAGTGTAGCCGGCATGACTGTAGTGGAACAAGCTAAGGCAGCCGGTTTGCGGATAAAGCGATTTTACACAGATGGAAGAGATGTGTTTTCTTACTTCAAATGGGAACGAAGAACGTCTCAGATCAAAGACCTAAGCGGTAACATCATTTTCGAGATGAAGGACGTTGAAGTTCCCAGCTTCTGGTCCCAGGTCGCGACGGATATTCTCGCGCAGAAGTATTTCCGCAAAACCGGTGTTCCACTTTACGACGAAAACGGCAATCCAGTTGTTGACCACGAAGGAAAACAGGTCAAAGGTTCTGAAAGGTCTCTGAAACAGGTGGTGAGGCGTCTGGCGGGTTGCTGGAGATACTGGGGTGAAAAATTCGGCTACTTCGCCTCAGCCGAAGACGCTCAGGCGTTTCAAGACGAAATCGAATACATGTTGATCGCGCAAATAGCCGCGCCCAATTCTCCGCAGTGGTTTAACACAGGCCTCAACTGGGCATACGGAATAACTGGGCCGGCTCAAGGCCACTACTACTACGACGAAGAGCTTAAAGCAGTGGTCCCCTCAAAGGACGCCTACACACGGCCGCAGGCACATGCGTGCTTCATTCTTTCGATTAAAGATGATTTGGTCAACCCAGGCGGAATTATGGACACGTGGGTCAAACAGGCGAGAATATACAAATACGGCAGTGGAGAAGGCTGCAACTATTCGACTCTGAGAGCCAAAGGAGAGCCTCTATCAGGCGGAGGCGTTTCAAGCGGCGTAATGTCTTTTCTAAAAGTAGGCGACACAGTGGCGGGGTCGATAAAATCAGGTGGAACCACCAGAAGAGCTGCGAAAATGGTTGTTCTAAACATCGACCATCCGGAAATCGAGGATTTCATCGATTGGAAGGTGAAGGAGGAGCAGAAGGTCGCTGCATTGGTGTCTGCTGGATATCCTGCTGATTTTGAAGGAGAGGCTTATCAAACGGTTTCCGGCCAAAACTCTAACAACTCTGTCCGTGTCACTAATGAATTCATGAAGGCAGTTCTCGAAGACAGAGATTGGGCCTTGACTTGGCGTACTGATGGAAGGGTCGCGAAGAGAGTGAAAGCCCGTTATCTTTGGGAGAAGATTGCCAAAGCTGCATGGGCGTGTGCAGACCCAGGTCTTCAGTTCGACACAACTATCAACGAATGGAACACATGTCCGGAAACTGGCCGAATCAACGCGACAAACCCATGTTCAGAATTTAATTTCTTGGACAACACCGCCTGCAACCTCGCTTCCCTAAACCTTGTCAAATTCTACGACGAAGAGAAAGGGGTCTTCGATGTCGAAGCCTTCAGACATGCTGTCAGGCTCTGGACAATCGTCCTCGAAATTACGGTTGGAATGGCTCAATATCCAAGCCCCGAAATCGCTGAAATGAGTTACCGCACGCGGAGCCTTGGCCTCGGTTACGCGAATCTCGGAGGGCTTTTGATGAGAATGGGCTATCCCTACGATAGTGACGTTGGTCGGGCGGTCGCCGCGGCCATAACGGCTTTAATGACTGGAGAAGTCTACGCCACATCCGCCGAAATCGCGAGTTTCGCAGGCCCTTTTGCTGAATACGAGAAAAACAAACGCCATGTCTTACGTGTGTTGAACAATCATCGCAAAGCTATCTATGGGGCTAAGCCAGAAGAATATGAAGGCCTTGAAATCAAGCCCTATCTTCCTCCGCTGGAGCTTGCTCCGAAATATTTGCTTGACGCGGCGAGAAGCTCATGGGATAGAGCTGTTTCATTTTGCGAAAAGTACGGCGTCCGCAACGCGCAAGCCACTTTGATAGCCCCTACCGGAACGATAGGACTTTTGATGGACTGCGACACCCTTGGAATCGAGCCCGACTTCTCATTAGTTAAAATGAAGAAATTAGTCGGTGGTGGCTATTTCAAACTGGTCAACCGTTCTCTCGAACCTGCTTTGCGAAAACTCGGTTACAGCGAGAAGGAGATACGCGACATAGTACAGTATGTTATCGGAACCAACACCCTTTACGGAACCCAGCCCGTCAACTATTATTCACTTAAGGCGCGGGGGTTGAAGGAAGATGAGCTCAACAAAATCGAGCAACTGCTGATATCAGCCTCGAAACTGAGCGACGTTATTAACCCATACGTGCTCGGACCTGAGACTATGAAAAGGTTAAACATTCCCGAAAACGTTTACAAAGACCCTTGGTTTTCATTGCTCAAACACCTAGGGTTCAGCGATACAGAAATAGAGATTTCCGAAGAGATAATCTGCGGCTCGTTCACAGTCGAAGGTGCTCCTCATCTAAAGCCTGAACACATCGCAGTTTTCGACTGTGCGGTCCCGTCTGGAAAAAAAGGTAAGCGATTTGTCCACTACAAAGCTCACTTATTGATGATGGCCGCTGTTCAGCCGTTTCTCAGCGGGGCTATAAGCAAAACGGTGAACATGCCTAACGAAGCGACAGTAGACGATGTGGCTTCAGTTTACATGGATGCTTGGAAACTTGGACTCAAATGTATTGCGATTTACCGGGATGGTAGCAAACATTCACAGCCGCTGTCAACCGCGGGTAAAAAGAAGGAGGAACAGACTGCGAAACCGGTTCGGAGAAAACTTCCAACGGAAAGGACAGCCATAACACACAAATTCAGGGTCGGTGAACAAGAGGGCTACATAACCGTCGGACTTTACGAAGACGGTTCGCCGGGTGAAATCTTTATCAAGATGGCGAAAGAGGGAAGTACACTCGCTGGATTGATGGATTCCTTCTCGATCGTGACCTCAATCGCGTTGCAGTACGGTGTGCCGCTAAAGGTTTTGGTTGACAAATTCATCCATACAAGATTCGAGCCGTCCGGGTTCACCGACAACCCGCAGATAAGGTTCGCGACATCGGTAGTTGACTACGTTTTCAAATGGCTCGCAATCAAATTCCTCCCCGAAAAAGATTTGGCGGAACTTGGATTGTCATCGAACCCAGACTCAAAGCCGAAAAGCCTGGAAGATGTCCGCTATCACCACATTTCTGCAGCACCTGCCCCCGACGCCCCGCCATGCCCCGAATGCGGAAGCATCATGGCTAGAAGCGGAACCTGCTACGTCTGTGTCAACTGCGGCTCGACCACCGGCTGCTCCTAATTATCTATAAAAACTGCATTTAAACCAACTTTTCGAGGCTAAATGATTGACTTTACGCCGACGCTAAATACACTCATAATTTTAACAATCGTTTCACCGCTTTTCTCACTCATCAGCAGAAAAACCCGCCGACCGGGAATCATAGACGGCTTCGCTGTCGCCGCTTTCGCCGTAGCCTCAGTCGTGACCATTCAGCAAGCTTTAACGGTTTTTTCAGGGGCAACATACGTCATTTCATATGGGCCCTATGGCTCGCAGATACTGGTCGATAAACTCGCTATATTTCTCACTGTTGTTTTCGTTTTCGTTGGGTTGTTATCTGCTATTTTTTCAATCGGTTATTTGGAAGAGAGAAAACCTGAATTCTATCCGCTTGTGTTCGCGCTGATAACTGGCATGGTCGGCGTCGTTTTTTCCGGCGACCTGTTCACCTTCTTCGTCTTCTGGGAATTGATGTCAGTATCGTCCTACCTTTTAGTTGCTTTCCGTTATAAATCATGGGAAGCCGTCGAAGCTTCGCTTAAATATTTGATTATGAGCGCAGCTGGGGCCGCAGCGATTCTATTCGGCATGTCTCTTGTTTACGGTTTGGCTGGAACGCTTGAGCTCTCAAAGCTCGGACCTGTGATCGGAACTGCTGCTGTGGCTGGCGAGCCTTGGGCTTATCTAGCTATCGCTTTTCTGGTGACCGGGTTTGGCGTCAACGCCGCCATGGCTCCTTTCCATTCATGGCTTCCAGATGCACATCCAGCCGCTCCTAGCCCCATCAGCGCCCTGCTTTCAGGGGTAGTCATCAAAACCGGGGTCTATGCCTTGATTCGAATCCTCTTGGGAATTTTCCCGCCGGCGCTATTCGACTGGCAGCTCGGTCTCGCTTTCTTCGCAATCCTTACCATGAGCATAGGAAATATCCTCGCCCTGCTGCAAGAAGACATCAAACGGCTCTTGGCTTTCAGCTCCATAGCGCACATCGGTTACATCGTTTTCGGGCTCAGCATCGCAACTGTCACGGGAGTTGCAGGCGGGTTGTTCCATGTTCTCAACCATGCCCTGATGAAGGCCCTACTCTTCCTCGGTGCAGGAGCGTTTATCCATGCAACTGAAACCCGCAACATCAATGCCCTTTCTGGAATAGGTAAGAAATTACCACTCGCCGCAACGTGTTTCAGCATAGGAGCCTTCTCACTCGCAGGGATACCCGGACTCAACGTTTTCTGGAGCGAATTCACAATTGTCACAGCGGCTCTGGCGGCTGGAGGAATATACCCGGTTCTCGGCGCCATCATGGTCGTCAACATATTGCTAAGCGTGGCCTATTACTTAAGGCTGGTTCAAACCATCTTCCTCAAGGAACCCTCCAAAGAACTCAACGTAGTCAAACCAGTTACAAACTCCATGAGACTGCCTCTCATCGTGCTCGCGGCAGCCGCCATAGTCATGGGAATTTACCCCTCACCGTTCCTCGAAGCAGCAATCAACATTTCGTTCAACTTCACGGCTTAGACTTAAGAACACCCAAACAACATACAAAACATAGTGAAAAAAACCAGACAACCTACTTCACAGAAAGAGTACAAGTCTGAAATCCTAGAAAGGATTAGACGATTTGCCCAATCAGTCGTTGAAGCTTTAGAGAAAAAAACCTTCCCAGAAGTCAGCATTCCAGCGCGTACAACATCGAACATCGAATACAACCCGGAATTGAGGCAGTATGTTCTCGGCGATAAGAAAATCATCCGAACAGCCCGAAACATCAAACATCTAAGGCCTCTAGCTCAGCTTTGCTGGATGGCGATGTTTGCTTCCCAGCTTATTCAAACGAGGAAAACAAGTACTCTGAGAGATGCTTTCTACAATGCATTAGGCTATGAAGTCGACTTTGAAGACCAGCAGGAAAGCGACGAAGCTGTTACGGAACTCGAAACAATCCTACAGATTGTTAGGGAAGATTTTAACATCTATCCGGAGGAAAGGTCGAGTGTTTTCGGGCCTCTCGTCATCGAATACGACGTGCCGGGATATCAAGGTAGAAGACTGGACCTTACGACTATACCCGACGGTGCGATGATAGGGCCCGCGATGACAACCGCTAAATTCGTGAAAACTTCTGCGAAACAGGTGTTTGTGGTTGAGAAAGGAGCTGTTTACCAAAGGTTTCTCGAAGAAGACGTGCCTTCGAAATACAAAGCCATCGTGGTTCACACAGCTGGGCAGGCGCCGAGGGCCACGCGGAAATTTATCCGGAGACTGAATATTGAGCTCGACCTGCCGGTGTATGTTTTCACAGACGCAGACCCATGGGGGATGCACATCGCCAGCGTGATTGTTTTCGGCTCCGCCTTGTCCGCGCATGTTCGAGAGCTCAACGTGCCAGACGCTGTCTGGGCGGGGATGTGGGCCAGCGACATCACACGTTACAAACTGCCTGCGATGAAATTCAACGAAGAAGACATCCGCCGCATAGCCGAGCTGGAAAGAGACCCACGCTACGTTTCAGACCCCTGGAAACGCGAAATCGCCAATTTCCGGAAGCTCCAGAAAAAAGCAGAGCTCGAAGCGCTCAGCCGATATGGTCTCGAATACATCGTGTCTGACTACTTGCCGGAAAAACTCGCTGAGCTTACGAAAAAATGAGAATGGTTTGAAGTTCGTCGAAGGCTACGGAGCTCTGTTGCTCGAAAAACCTATCAAGACAGTGGCGGTCGCAGACCTTCACCTCGGTTTCGAAGAAGAGCTTAGGTCAAAAGGCATTAAAGTACCGCTTCAAAGCCCCAAAATCATCGATGAACTTTTGGACTTGATTTCGAGGACGCAGGCGAAAAAACTCGTGGTAGTAGGAGATTTGAAACACGCCGTGCCCGGGCCCTCTCTCCTCGAATTCGAAATCATACCAAAACTCCTAAAACCTCTAAAAACAGTTGTCGACGAAATAGTCGTCGTGCCCGGAAATCATGATGGGAAGATAGGCAAGGTGCTTCAAGGAATAGCGGAAGTAAAACCTGCGAAAGGATTCATAGTTGAAGAGGAAAGGATTGCGTTCACGCATGGACATGTGAAACCCGATAAAAGCATTTTGTCGATGGATGTCGTGGTTATGGGTCATCTTCATCCGGTGTTGAAAATAGGCACGGGAGTTACGGCGGCGAGGTTAGGAGTCTGGTTGAAGCTCAAAGGAAATAGGCGCAAAGCCGCTGAAGCTCTTTACGGAAGAGAGGCCGCAAATCTCGAAGGAGAAATTACCTTGCTCATCATGCCAAGTTTCAACAAAATATTGCAAGGACGCTCGGTGACGGAGCTCAGCGAATCAGCAATTGTTCGAGGGCCGCTCCTGAGAACCAAAGCGTTTAACCTTTCTGAGGCGGAAATATTTGGAATCGACGGCACTTATCTCGGCACATTGAAAGAGTTGAGAGATGCATTGCCATGAATTCTGAACTCCCCAAAATTGAAAAAGAATTTCCAGATTTATTCGCAGAAGGATATGAAGCCGTCAAACAGGGCAGAGTGAAAAAATACGTGTTCAAACCAGGTGACAGAATCAGATGGGTGGTTGTAGGCAAAAAACGAGACTACCTCGTGTTGCCGGAAAGCGGTTATTGTTCCTGTGAAGACTTTTTCTTCAGAGTAATGAGCCATGAGAAACCGATGTGTTACCACTTAGTGGCTGTGAAAATAGCTCTTTTGACCGACATCTACACCGTGATCGAAGAGTCTGTCGACTGGCACGACCGCTTTATGACTGAATGGATTTTCCGCCGAGACGGTTAACTTTTCTGCCGCAAATAATCGTCGTTCCCCGTGAGCCAGTCCTCTCTCGGGGGAGCGAATATGTCAAAGGTCACACAATCTTCGAGCGCCTCGGCCTCGTGCCCAGCGTTAGACGGAATCACGACAACTTCGTTTTTACCCGCCACAAATTCCACTCCGTCTTCGAAGACAAACTTAATCATGCCTTGCAAGACGATTGTGAATTGCTCGTGGAAATGGCGGTGAAACGCAACCTTAGCGCCTTTAGCAATCGAGAGCTGGGCAACCATCAGCTTTTCACCGCTGACAATTCTCCGTTGAAAATCATCCCGAACTTTTTCCCAGGGCATTTTTTCCAATGACACTTTGGAAGGTTTCGCCATGTTCACAAACTGACAGGCCACGGTAAAAAGTCTTTTAAGAGCAGTTGCTAATCAAAGAAATGAGCCTTTCTGTGTCACAGAAAGCCAGACTCTACCTTGAATACCGAGCGGGCGGCGGCACCAGCTACGTCAAATACTCGTGTTTCGAAAAACTTTCCAACGTAGTGGCTGTCATCCTTGACTGCGACGGAGTTTTAATCGACGAAAAAACATCATATGACAAAGTAATCAAGGAATCAACGACCCTTTTGACAGAAATTCTAACGGGTTACCGGCTTGAATCTAATGAACCTCTTACCAAGACGCTTTACGACATCCGCGCAGTCGGAAGCTTCAACAACGACGCTCATACCATTCAGCTCCTAGTCGAATGGACCCTCGCCAAAATTGATTCAGAGCTCGACCCCGAAGTGATGAAGAGGCTCGAAGTTTTGGCCGGGAAATCGTTCGACGAGATTCTGGCATATCGGCAGCTAAAGGGATACGTTGCCGCGCCTGTTTTGGAGAGATGGTTGAACGAGTTGAAAGCCAAAATCTCTAAATTGGAGGGAACTGCGGCGCCGCTTGGCTCAGTTGAAGAAGAGCTTTCACTAGACCCGATTTTGACCGCCGCCGTGAAAAAGGTCTTGCAGCCTGAGCAGCCATACGGGAAGGGATTGTTGGTCACAGTGTTTGACGAATCGTTCTACGGTTCTTCCGAAATAACACGTGTTAGGAACAGCGGTCCTTTCTTCGACTTTGAAGGACGTCTAAAAAACGAAAAAGTCCTAGTTTCTGAAGCCACTATGAATTTCTTGGCCGAGAAAAGGTTCGCTTTGGGTATCTGCACGGGCAGAGGCTCATGGGAAACTTGGAAAACTCTCGGCGGTCTCGAAAGGTACTTCCATAAACCTTCGTGCATATTCATCGGAGACCACATTATCAGAGACCCGGGCCACGCAAACATATACGAAAAACCTAATCCGTGGTCGTTAATAGAAGCCGTCAAAAATTTGGAAAAGCAGGGGCCGGTGCTCTACGTGGGAAATTCAGCCGAAGACCATCTCATGTATGTAAGAGCCAAACAGCAAATGGAAGAGCTTTTGTTTGCGGGAGTTACTGACAACGATTTTCGAAAGCTTGACTACATGCTTGAAAACGAGGCCGATGTCGTAATTCCCACTGTCAACCATCTTGTCAAAATCTTCCAGCTAATAGACGAGTTCTAGGTTATCAGCTGAGGTATGCTAAAGTATTCGCCGAGGACCCGTCCGACCGAATAAGTGATGAGGATAACCGAAGCTAAGATCAAAATGTTAATTAGGAATTCTTTTCGAAAGCTTCTTTCCTGAACCACAGAAATGAAGAAGGAAAAAAATGCCACGAGCAGAGCTGACACAGTTATCGATGCGATGAAAGCTATGATTAGGTTTGGAATGATGAAGAACGGCGAAGCGATAAAACAAACTGTTACAAAGTAGACTGCCCCTGTCAAAATGCCCGGTATGGATGCGTTTTCCGAAGAGCTTTGCCTCGCCTGCAAATACGCTGCCGCACCCATGGAGATAGATGCGGCGACGCCAACTAGCAACCCGGCTAAACCTGCGACGGGAGCTGAATTAGTTACACCAAGGAAACCGGCCTGAACACCTGTCACCTCTATTATCGCATCAGCCAACCCAAGCATTAAGAAACCTACATACTTAACTATGGCTTCGTCGATGCTAGAGACAAGAGAAGTCTCGATTTGCGATTCCTCCTTGATAATTTTCTCAATTTTTAATCTCTCGGGTTCATCTTCTTCGAGTTTTTCAGCTATCGCGACATAGTTTTGAAGGGTCTGGCGTTCGTGGTTTTCCAGCATCTTAACGACGAAGACCACTCCGAAAAGCATGCGAAGAACCGCCACCAGAAACAAATAAACTCTCGAAACGCTCGGCCGATAGTCTGGTGAACGGCTACCCCAGAAATCGAAATGCGTTTTCTCGATTTGAGCGAGCTTTTCCAAAAGTTCCTTCCTGTCACCATTTTTTTCGATCCGTGCAAGCAAGGTATAAACCATGTAGTCCTTGTATTCGTTGTCGACGAATTTTCTATAATCAGAGCCCACGAATTCCACCGGCCAACTGCATTATTTAGTCTATTTTGCGACATCCAAAAACATCGGGCTCGGTTTCAATTATTTCTAATACTTTCACCCCGGTTTTTTCAATATTGGCGACTACTGTGGCCACAGCTTCATCAACCTTTCTTTTGCCCATTTCTGCTTTGTCGAGTCGCTTATCAAATAGAAGTAGCCGCGAAGGCCCCGCGCCGCTGATAACCTCAGAGACTCCATATCTCTGGTACAGTAGCTTCTTTTCTTCGAAAAGAGCATCCCAGTTCACTTTCCCGTAAACACCGGTTTCGGCTCTTCGCCGTTCAACGACCGGGTCCAACAAAACAGCCCGCAGAAAGAGACCTACATCGCCTGTAGCGATTGCTGCCGCAGTGGCGGCCGTTTTTGCCGCTATTTCCACCTGCTCAGTAATGGAGACTGTTTCTGGCACTGCTTTCCGCGCGGCCGCGGTTGATTCTTTGAAGACGTTGGGCACTATGATTATCAGACCGAGTCCAGGGGGCGGCGGTAAAGTCGCTGTTCGATACCCGAGTACGTCGCGCAGGCAGATCACGAATCCACCATGAATGGATGCTGAAACGTTATCTAGATGCTCACCCGGCTCGGCTTTGGCCGCTAAAAACACCATTTCATCCCTAGTTAACCTCAGGTTCAAAAGCTCGTTCAAGCCATAAACTGCTGCTGCAGCTTCGGCGCCGCTGGCCCCTAGGCCCTTGCGGGGAGGAATCGATGCATCGAGTTTGAGATGAACTTCCTTCTCGATTCTGTAGGTCTGGAGAACTATTTTCGCTGCCTTGGCAGCGGCGTTGATATTCGGGTCGCGTGGAATCTCGTCTCTATAACGTCCTTCCACCTCTATGGAAGTTCCCGTTCCATCAGAAATTTCTATCGAAAGTCTTAAGTTTGGCTTGGCAAGTGCTAGAGCGAAAACATCATAACCAGGACCAAGGTTCGCTGAGCTCGCCGGCGACAGGAAAACCCCTCTGGTCAAAAAATTATTCACCCAATCGATGCCCGAATTTTCGCTTTGAGTGTTTCGACGAATTGTCTACACGTCGCATTTCCTCCTAAATCCATGGTCAAAACTTTACCTTCCCGGAGAACTTCAACAATACTGTTCTCGAGTATTTTGGCTGCTTCGATTAAATTTCTGTCGGCTTTTTTCTCGCCCAGCCATTCGAGCATCATTTTGGCCGCGAATAGTTGGGCTGTTGGGTTCGCCAACTCCGGATTCAGTGTTGGAGCGGAGCCGTGAACAGGCTCAAACAAGCCGAAGTTATCACCAACATTCGCAGACCCTGCCACGCCGATGGTTCCGACTATCCCGGCAGCGAGGTCGCTCAAAATATCGCCAAACATGTTCGGAGTCAAAATCACATCAAAATTTTGAGGGTTTATAACCATTTGATACGCAGCGTTGTCCACATACATTTCATCAACGCTTACCTGTGGAAAACTTTTCCCCACTTCAAAGCAGACATCTCTAAAAAGCGTGTACGAGCGGACCACGTTCGACTTGTGCACGATCGTCACTTTTTTCCTCCTACGCGAAGCAATATCAAAAGCTGTTCGTGCGATTCTTTCAGACGCCTTCCGAGTAATCACGAGTAAAGCGACGGCGTGGTCGACGCCGACGTCTTCAACAGACCTGTACAAATCTTCCGTGTTTTCGCGGACGATTACGAAGTCGACACCGCTCCATTTGGATTTTATACCTGGCAGATTTTTGAAAGGTCTGATGTTTGCGTAGAGGTCGAGCTTCTGCCGAAGATAAACTATGACGTCTCTAGCTGTTTGGCCCACAGGGCCCTTAAGACAGGCATCGCTCGAGACGATGGTTTTGAACGAGTCTGCGGGTAGGGCGATACCTGTTTCACTTAAGACTTTGTCGCCGGCTGGTGCGTCTCGAAACGCCATGCTGAAATTGAAGGCGTCGCCGAGCCATCTGAGCAGGCCCAGAGTTTCTTCGACGATGTGCGGCCCGATTCCATCGCCTTTGATAACGCTGACGCTGTACACGGCAATTAGCCGTCGACAACTTTGATAAAAGCATAAGTTTTTCAACCCGTCACGCAGACGTGTATGCGGGGAATGGCTAGCTTCGCCACTCTCGAAGTGTGGCAGACCCCCGAAATCCGGGGCAAGCTGAGCTGGTATTATGAAGTCGCCATAAACAAAATGCCGGCGAAATACCTCCTCTGCAGAAGAGTGGAAGTTGATGAAAATCCGTCGCTGCTCGATGAGGCATCTCTTTGGCAAATTCATCGCAGAGCCGCTGAGAAGTTCAACAAGATTCGGCGTGAAATAAGGGATGGAACAATTTCTTTGAAAGAACTTACCCCAGCAAGGCCCAACTATCTGGATGTGAAAGTAGCTTTGGTGAAAAAGATGCTGACCCATTGCAATTTCTGCAAGTGGAACTGCAGAGTTGATCGAACTGCTGGAACCAAGCATGGCACCTGTCAGCTAGAATCCGAATCACGTGTATCAAGCTACTTCCACCACAGCGGCGAAGAACTTCCCATAAGAGGTACCAAAGGCTCCGGAACCATATTCTTCACGTCATGCAACATGCGATGCGTTTTCTGTCAGAACGCCGACATCAGCCACGACAAAAATAACGGAATGGTTTTCACCCCGCAGACACTCTCATGGGTGATGTGGCAGCTGCGCATGGAAGGATGCCATAACATCAACCTCGTGGGCGGTGAGCCGACTATTCATCTTCACACCATCGTAGAAGCAATTAGCATGCTCAAATTCTTTAAAGAGGTTTACGCCGAAGCGCTGGAAGTTAAGGCCGACGGTTACTATCCCTACCCGCTTGACGTCCGCAACGCATACTATGAAGGCGAGTTCAACACACCGATACTTTGGAACTCAAACATGTACATGAGCGGTGACACCATGGAGATTATTCTCGACCTCGTGGACATTTGGCTTCCAGATTTTAAGTTCGGCAACAACCGATGCGCTATCCATCTGTCACGGACTCCATGGTATTTTGAAACCGTTTCTCAGAACCATAAAATCATATATGACCATGAAGAAGACATCGTGATTAGGCATCTCATCATGCCTAGCCATGTGGAGTGCTGCACGAAACCTGTTCTCGAATGGATAGCGAAGAATATGCCGGAAACGCCTGTTAACATAATGGATCAATATCATCCCGATTGCTACTGCAACCCAGCCGACCCAAGGTTTGACAAACGCTATGCCGAAATGGCCCGCTACCCAACAAGGGAGGAAATCTTAGAATCATACCGCTACGCGAAACAACTCGGAATCAACTTCGAAGAAATGACTTTCGAAAAATCACTGCGAGGATATAGGTTGTAGGAAGACTGGCGCCCAGGCCGGGATTTGAACCCGGGTCCGCCGGGCGACAGCCGGCGATGCTAACCTGGCTATACCACCTGGGCCCAAAACATCATATCGTGTCAGCGTTATTTATTTTTAATGAGTGTTTTTAGGCTTTATCTTCTTCTTAGACGCGGGTTGACCACTGGTTCCATGCCGAGCGCTATTAAGACGAAGACGACGGCGACTATGACGATGAGGAGCCCGGGCGGCAGTATCCACCACCAGTATCCAAGGTAGACGGCGTTGTTTCTAAACCCTAGCTCGAGGAGCTGCCCCCATGTTGGCAGAGACGGGTCGCCGAGTCCGAGGAAGCTCAGCGCTGCCTCGAGAAGGATGAAGTTGGGAACGAAGAAAATCATCTGTGCAACGATGAAAGGAAGAACTTGAGGCATTATGTGGAGGAAAACGAGTCGTGAAGTAGAGCTGCCAAGTACTTTTGCGACTTCGACGAATTGAGATTCACGGACTTGCAGGACGACCGACCTCACTATTATCGTCAGGCCGGGCCAGCCGAACACCACAAGCACGAGAACGATGTTAGTGATCGATGGGCCGATGACGAAAATGAGGAAAATTGTTAGCGGAAGTAGGGGGATGTTGTTCACGATGTCCGCTGCTCTTTGTATGAGTTCGTCGACTCTACCACCCAGGTAACCACCAACTGTTCCCAGAACAGCTCCTATCGCCGTCACAAACACCGATGTGATAACTCCTACGAAAAGCGATGTTGGAAAACCTAGAAGAAGCCCCACAGCGAGGTCTCGGCCAATCGTATCCGTGCCCATTAACCCATAGACCGCCCCTCCCAATACAACAGCACTCCGGGAGATGGCATCTCTTTCATCGAATACACGCGCGTTTATCTGAAATTCGTACACACCTTTGAGCACGGTGAAGTTTTTGTCTGCCCGAGGCTGACCGAAGACATATGGTTGGACACCCGTTGACGCAATGTCCGATGGCGAAATCACTAACTGATATTTTTCGAATAGGAAGCTTGAAACGGCTCTCGTCGTCTGGGTTTCTGCGTCAAGCTTAACCCTGTATGGCGATGCGTCAAACCTTATTATTGGAGGATTTTCGCCGGGCCGTGGCGGCGGCGGAATGAATGTGAAAAGGTCGATTTTGGAGCCGTCTGGTCTTTCAACGGAGAGCGTTATGATGGGCGGAGATCTCCAGTAACGGAGCTCTTCAACTCGGAATAACAGAAAAGTCGGGAATTCATCAGCGACATAGTTGTACCGTATGGTCCATGTGTATATCCTGTCTGAACCCATGGTTGTCACACGGGGTGACCCCGTCGTCAAGATAGTGTTTTCAAGTCGAGTGATAGGTGAGAAGAAGTTTGTCCAAACTGGTGGAACGCTTTTGGGATATTCTTCCCAGGCTGCAGGGTTATTCCAGATCAATCGAGAATATTCGGGCGAATAGGTCGCCACTACGTATAGAGAGACCGCGATGAAGAAAACCAAGAGAAAAACCCCTGCTTTGGACCTGCCATAGGACCAAAAAATTTTGAACGAATCCCGCGGAGTTATCGCCAACTAAATTCTCACCCTTGGGTCGAGCACGACGTACATGGCTTCGAGCAAAAATCTCGCCACCACATAAATCAAAGTAAATATGTATGTGAGGCCGAGGATTAACGCTTCGTCTGAAGTCGTGATTGCTTGGTAGAAAAGTGTTCCCAGCCCAGGCCAGCTAAACACAGCTTCAGTGAGAATGGCCCCGCCTATCGACCCCGCCAACGCTAGGATAATGTTTGTTAAGATGGGTGGAGCAGCTACTCTCATCACGTATCTTCGGCGGACAATTTTTTCAGGCAATCCTCTGGCCTTGGCGGCCATTACAAAGTCTTCTTGGGAGACGTTTAGAACAAGGGTTCGTGTAACGTAGATGCTCACCCCTACGTTGGCCAGCACCAGCACTGTGACCGGTAAAGCCGCATGCCACAACAAGTCGAGAAATCTCCCAAGTTCGTCCGCAGGCGGCGGAGAACTATACATCCCGCCGAACGGAAAGACTCGCAGGTAGAAAGCAAACACTAGGATGAAAAGTATTCCAGTCCACCATGTTGGCAATGCATAGCTAATAGCCGAGAAATAAGAAACGACTTGGTCGAATTTAGACCCGATTCTCATAGCAAGCCTCGGTCCTACAACAACCCCTATGAATGAGTTTATAGCGATAGCTGTTGTTACCAGGAGCACTGTGATAGGGATTCTTTCTGATATGATGTCGGCGACTCTTTTGCTTCCTGCGAAGCTTTGCAGATTTTTCGCGTTCCCTAAATCAAGCAACACGATGCGAAAGACCATGTCTCCAAGCCGTAGATACCATGGCTGGTCGAGTCCGTAGCTTCTTATAAGCTGCTGTTCATATTCTCTTACCGCTCGGTTCAACGCTTCAGGGTCAGTAATCGTCCTGGAAATCGATTGTCGAAAACCGCGGACTTCTTCGTTTACAATCGCCATTAAAATCTTATTAGAAACTCCTGTCGCTCCGAGAATTGCGGAAGTCAGTAGAAGAACTCCTAGAAGGACGATTACAAGCGTTATGGCTTTAATGGCTAACGTCCTGCCTAAACCCATGACCTTCGCAATATAAACTACAGTGCTACTAAAAATCTTTAGCGTATTTTCGACGGTAAACCATCAAGACAATTACCCTTTGTTTAAGAACACATAACTACTTTCCGGCGTCGTTTTGGGGAAAGAATATAAAGAGGATGAGAGACTATATACGCGTATGAAAAACGCAACAAAATTTTACACATTATTCGTCGGTGTTGTCGTAGCGTTGTTGGCGTTGTCGACATTGCCACTTGCAGCGGCACAGTACACAGCACCACACACCCGACCTGGTCCCGCGGCTGATGTGGTTGAATACACACGGGTGCCTCTCGACCTAGCGCCTGAAGCGGTCAGAAGAGGAGACATCGACATTTACCAGTTCGGGCTGAGAGCTGCTCAAGCGAGGGCTTTGGTTGGAGTCAGGGAAGTACGTCTCTACACCGCTGCATCGGGCCTCAACAATATTGTTCTAAACCCGGCTCCAGCCCCCGCGGGCGAGCTCAACCCATTATCAAATGAAAGAATTCGTTTCGCTCTGAACTACGTTTTCAACCGTGAATTCTTAGTGCGCGATGTCTTCGGAGGCCTTGCTCTGCCTATGTATTCATTCTTGAGCTCAGTCGACCCAGACTACACAACAATCTTCGACATTCTGGCAAAGTACGAATTCAAGTATGACCCGGCCCTCGCGGCGGCGATAGTCGACGAAGAGATGAGAAAACTCGGTGCTGAGAAAGTCGCTGGAAAATGGGTTTTCCAAGGCAAACCAGTTACACTGAAGTTCATCATCCGAATCGAAGACGAGCGAAGGCAGATGGGCGACTCTTTTGCGGTTGAGCTTGAAAAACTTGGGTTCACGGTTGAAAGAATTTATCTGACGTTCGGCCCTGCCATACAGATCATCTACGGCACAGACCCCAAGGACTTCCAGTGGCATCTATACACCGAAGGATGGGGTAAAACCGCTGTCGCCAAGTACGACGTGGGCTCGATAAACCAGTTTAACGCACCTTGGTACACTTTCATGCCGGGATGGGCTGAAGAAGGCTTCTGGCAGTACGAAAACAAGTTAGCAGACGAAATAGGCCAGAAAATATACAAGGGTGAATTCAAAAGCAAAGAAGAAAGAGACCGGTTGTATCGACAGCTTGCTGAATTGGGCATCTTAGAATCCATTAGAATCTGGGGTGTTACACGGCTTGACGCCTACATCACATCGGACAAGGTCGTCGGCATCACAAACGACGTCGGCGCGGGTCTGAGAGCTTGGCACGTCATTCGTAACGCTTACGTGCCTGACAAAGCAACTCTAAAAGTTGGGCATCTCTGGGTTTGGACGGAAAGAACGGCATGGAACCCAATCGGTGGATTCAGAGATGTGTATTCTGTTGACCCGGCTGGGAGCACATGCGACCCTGCGATCTATCCTCATCCGTTCAACGGTCTTCCAATACCTGTCAGAGCCTCCTTTGACGTGACCACTGCTGGGCCAGATGGAAAACTTGACGTGCCATCCGACGCGGTCGTCTGGGATGCGGCGAACGACAGATGGGTGGCAGTCGGCTCAGGTGTGAAAGCGACCAGCAGAGTAACCTTCGACTACTCTAAGTTCTTCGCCTCAAAGTGGCATCATGGAATCTGGATATCTATGGCGGACTTGCTGTACATGTTGTCGAGCATGTGGGACTTGACAGCTGACCCTGCGAAATCCGCGCTTGAAAGCGCCGCCGCTTCAGCTAACCGGCCATTCTTCGAAATACTGAGAGGAATCAGAATCCTTCCCGACAACCGTGTCGAAGTCTACATCGACTATTGGCATTTTAGCCCCAACTACATCGCCAGCCAAGCCAATGTCTGGCTCACATCAGCTCCATGCATGATTGTACCATGGGAAATTCAAGCAGCCATGGACGCGCTAGTTTACACTGACCGAACATATGCTTACAGCGACTCAGCCGCAACGGCGAGAGGCGTTCCTTGGCTGAGCATCGTGTTGAGAGACCACGCCGCGGCTGTCGCCAGCAAGATATCAGAATTCAAAGCAGCCGGGTTCTTCCCAGAAGGCGTGTTCACGGTCGGTGGACGGGTCTTTGAAACACGTGAAAACGCAGTAGCAAGATTCGACGCGGCTCTGGCATGGCATTCAAGATATGGTATCATCTGGGTTAGCAACGGCCCGTACATGCTGACCGCTTTCGACAGCGCAGCCCAGTACCTCAAGCTCGAAGCTTTCAGAGACCCAACATATCCGTACAGACCAGGAGACCACTTCTTCGGACTGCCCCCAACAGTTGAAATCGCCGGCGTCGGCAAAAGCACCATCACACCCGGAGGCGAATCACTGCTACTCATCGATGTAAGTGGCCCCGCACCACTTTACGCCATCTACTTGGTGAAAGACCCTGTGACCGGCGAAATTCTAGCGGTAGGAACAGCTGACCGAGTGACACCCACTAGATTCATCATCAGGCTGTCGCCCGACTTCACCAAAACATTAAGACCCGGTGGACTCTATGAATTCACCATAGCAGCTTATAGCGATGAAGTAGCGTCTGTAGCCGCAGTCAAAGAATTCGTCGACGTTCTAAACATCGAGCCGCTTGTCGAAAGCATCGAAGTCGTCTCTCGAGAGGTACTTGAGAGGCTTGGAGCGATTAGCAGAGACTTGGCGGCGGCGTTGACAGGTGTCCAAGGCGCTGTAAACACTGTCGGCGAACGTGTTACGGCAGTAAGCGACCGTGTGTCAAGAGTCGAGACAGCAGTGAACACCATATCGGCTTCGGCAACGACTATCAACGAAAGCGTTGGAGAACTGACGCGAACCGCTGGTACCATACTATTGACTGCACAGCTGGTCCTCGTTGTTTCGATAATCGCACTGGTTATCTCCGTCTTGTCCGTGGTCCGCAGGCCAAAACCGAGCTAAAACAAGTTTTTTAAATCATCCTTAACTTTTTTTTGGGAATAAGTTGGTCCTCAAAGCTGACCATCTATTCCTTTACTACGAATCAGAGCGGGGAATAGTCAAGGCTGTTGATGACGTAAGCTTCGAACTCGGCGAACGCGAAACTCTCGCGATCGTCGGGGAAAGCGGTTCAGGCAAATCCTCCCTTGCCTTATGTCTCATCCGCCTGCCGCCGAAAAACACAGCAAAATTCCAAGGACAGATTTTCTTCAACGGAATGGAAGTGATGAAGCTCAACGAAGAAGAATTTAGGAAAAAAGTTCGTCTGAACGGAATTTCGATAGTGTTTCAAGGGGCGATGAACACTTTAAACCCCGTCATTCCCATTTTCCGACAGGTAGCGGAGCCTTTAATCTATGAATTCGGCGTATCGAAAGAGGAAGCGAAAAAGAAAGCAGTGGAAACTCTTTCGTATCTCGGCATCAACCCAGACATGGCCTCAAGGTATCCTCATGAACTCAGCGGCGGAATGCGGCAAAGAGTCGCGATAGCCATGGCGTTAGTAACTAATCCCAAAATAGTCATACTAGACGAACCAACTTCAGCTTTGGACATCATCACTCAGGCCAACATCATGAACCTGTTGAAAAAAATGAAAAACGACATTGGAACTTCGTACATTTTCATCACACACGACTTGGCTTTGGCGAGCGAGCTGGCCGACAAGGTCGCGATCATGTACGCGGGCAGAATCGTGGAAAACGGCCCGGCCGACAAGATTTTCACCACACCCAAACATCCATACACACAACTACTCATCGAAAGCGTTCCGACGCTTCGGACCGAGAAAGAGCCGCGCTTCATTCCAGGAGCGCCGCCGGACCTGATAAATCCTCCACTAGGTTGCCGTTTCCATCCGAGATGCCCCTACGCAATACAGGACAAATGCAACGTTGAAGAGCCGCCGACAATCGAAATCGCGGAAGACTATGTTGCGTCGTGTTGGCTGCTTGGTGAGAAATAAATGACGGAATTCATCAAAGTAGAAAACCTAAAAGTCTACTTCCCAATTAGAAAGCTGTTCAAAACAATTGGGATGGTAAAGGCCGTTGATGACGCATCGCTCTCAATAAACAAAGGTGAAACAGTAGCGTTGGTAGGAGAAAGTGGATGCGGAAAAACCACCTTCGGTAAGGCATTGCTCGGAGCCGTAAAACCGTATTCTGGAAAAATTTTCTTCGACGGAATCGATATAAACAACGTCGACGGAAGTGAGTTAAGAAAAATCCGACGAAGAGTAGGGGCAATCTTCCAGGACCCGTATTCAAGCCTCAACGCGATGTTTACCATTTACCGAATAGTGGAGGAGCCGTTGGTGGTTCACGGAATAGGCACGCCGAAAGAACGTGAAGAAATGGTGATGAAAGCCCTGGAAGACGTCAAACTGATACCAACGTCCGATTTCGCATACAAGTATCCGCACCAGTTAAGCGGAGGCCAGAGACAGAGAGTTGCAATCGCTAGAGCCATCATTTCGAAACCCGAATTCATCGTAGCCGACGAGCCAGTGACAATGCTCGATGCCTCTATACGGGTTGAAATTCTGTTACTGCTCCGGGAAATTCAAAGAAAACTAGGCCTAACCATGGTTTACATCACTCACGACATCGCTACCGCGAAATATTTCTCAGACCGCATAGTAGTGATGTACGCGGGCAAGTTTGTGGAAACAGGTCCGACTAAAGAGGTTCTAAGAAACCCGAAGCATCCTTACACTCAATTCCTGATCGAAGCTATTCCTGACCCAGACCCCCGGAACAGGCTTGTTTTGAGGAAAGTCGTGGCTGGTGAGCCGCCCAGCCTTATCAACCCCCCCTCTGGTTGTCGATTCTATCCACGATGTCCATTCTACATGAAGGGAAAATGCGAGACCGCGGTGCCGCCGATGTTCCAAACAGGCGAAAACAGGTTCTCCGCGTGTTTCCTACACGAAGTGGAGGCCCCGCCTTCAAAACAGGCATAAATAGGCGAAAGCCCGGCGGAATAGTGATGTCCGAAGCTTTCGTCAAAGCTTTCAAACACGTCAAGGAACAAATAAGCAAAAACGTTCCCGATGCCGTCATTCAGGAGAAAATGCCTGAATTCAGGGACGGCTCATTCGTCGTAAACAAATACATTCCTTATTCTCCTCCGCTCTTGGGCATGGCGTTCAAAAACCCGGTCTTCCAGATCACTGCTGAAAACCTCGCTAAAGTCGAAAAAATTGCTAAAAGAAGAGGCTTGATTATCAAAACAGAAGGAAACACTATCGATTTAATCGACAAAACCGGGACCAGAAAAGCCGTGTTGAGGCCGGATTTGTACGCCGCCTCGAATCCTGAGTTGTTCGAAGTTATCGGAAAAGTCTTATACGGGCTTGGCTTTGATACACAGTCGCAGCTCGAGCTTGAAGATGGGTTCAGCTCGGCGTTGGCGAGGCTGCTTGCTGATAAAATGCTCGTCACAAAAGCAATTGTCGCGATTTTTCTCCTTTTCGTGCCAGCTCTCTGGATAGCAGTTTCGCTCTTCCTGACTGAATCACTTTTCTATCCAAGATGGATATTATTCCTCGCAGGCGCATTAGCAATGGCATTAACAGTTTACATTGTCCGCCTATATTTTCGCGAAAACTTTCCTGAACTATTCGAAAAAATTGAAACCTCTCAACTAATAAGAAGGGAAGAGTCGAAACAAACATAGTTATATACATCACACCTTCAAATTCGTTATGCATATCGGGGTCTGTTCACAGACGCCGTTGGTTAGGATAAAGAATCCAAACCTTCTAAATAGAGTTTTCGTCAACTTGTCTGAGTTAAAGGAGGACGTTGACTATGTCTTCTCCCCGGGCGGAGTTACACGCATGCTGTATCCATTACTCAAGCGATTAATCAGAACAAACCTGCTCGAATCTGCTGTCTGGGTTTCCTTAAACCCGCATGGACCCGAAAAAATCACTATTGGAAACATTGAACTTAACTACGTCAAAATCCATGAACCTTTTCTAAAAGGATACGGCGCTGTCAAGGAAGCTTTTTGGAACCTGTTTCATGGAATGTTCGATTCAGGTAAGAAAAACATAATTGAACTCGTCTGGCAAGAGGATTACGCGGACTACAACTTATACAATAGGTTGTGCAGCGAACTGCTGAAAAAGGCTGACAAGGAAAAAGATTTCGACGTATTCTATGTTCATGATTTCCAGCAGCTGCCCACAGGCAAAATGCTGTCGACGGTAAAGCCGAAAATCTTCAGGTGGCATATCCCTTTCAACCATTTCGCGATCCCGGCCGAATGGAGGGACTATTTGTTGAAATATTTTGAAGCCTACGACGCCGTAGTGGTGAGCTCCAGCTCCTACGAAAACTCTCTCCGAAAGTTAGGATACACTAAGAAAATATACCGAGTCTATCCTTATATCGATTTTGAAGACTATGTTCAACCTTCGAAAGGCGAAGTTCAAGCATTCTGCGACAAGTATGGAATACGTGAAGACGACTTTGTAGTTGCGATGGTGGCGCGGCTGGACCCTCTAAAAGGACACGATATCGCCATTCAGGCCGTAGCAAAATGCGTTAAGCATATTCCAAATATCAAGTTGTTGATTGTAGGCAACGGTAGTTTCTCTAGCTCAAGTCAAGGTCTGAAGTTGTCGAAGGCCGAGAGATGGAAGGAAAAGCTGGTTGAGTTGGTCGCTCTTCACGGTTTGGATGGAAGGGTTGTTTTCACAGGTCACGTAAATTCAACCGCTTTAGGCGCGGCTTATGAAAGATGCGCGCTGACGGTGTTACCGTCGAAAGCGGAAGGGTTTGGGCTGGTTGTAGTGGAAAGCTGGCTTTACGGGAAACCGCCGTTGGTCAGCGCTAATGCAGGCATCGCGGAGCTGGTTAAAAATGGCACAAATGGCTTTGTTATTCGAAGCGTCGATGAACTCGCCGAGGCCATAACAAAGCTTGCCAAAGACGAAAAACTTCGACAAGAAATTGGTGACAGAAGCTTAGAATCTGCGATGATGTGTAGCATCGAAAGAGGAATGACCGAGGAAAGTAGAGTTCTAAGAGAGGTGATCGAGGGATAGACGTATCACCGATGCTTGGCTGGATGGATTTATCGATGGTTTTTTCACGTGTTCTTGTTTTCACAGCCGTCATCTTAGTCACGTTTGTTTTGGCGAGATTGGTGAACGCAGTGGTGAGAACCGCGTTAAGAGCGGTGCCTGTGCTGACGGTTGACCAGGCTGCGCGTCTAGCCACGTTGTTCGTCTGGCTTGTTGGATTACTGGTCGCGGTAAACCAGCTTGGACTGGTACTGGACGTACTTTTGCTTTTAATCGCCTTAGGTGGGATTTTTGTCGTCGTCGGCTTGCGTGATTTGCTACCCAACCTGTTCTCGAAGGTGCTCGTAGGCGTGTACTTGCCGTTTAAAAAAGGGGATGAAATTCAAATCGGTAAGTATGCGGGGAAAGTAATCGAAATCAACCAAGTAACAACTCTTCTCCTCGGCTCCGAAGGCTCTCTAATCGCGGTGCCCAACTCTCTGTTTCTAAAACAAGTACTTGTTAACAAAACATCGGTCGCGTCGAGAAGGTTAACTATCCCTGTTTCAATTCCAGCGACCATAAGCCTGCCAGAAGCTGAAGCAGCTATTTTGAAGCAGGTCTACAAATACCGGGCCAACTTCGACCATCGGTTTCCACCTATGTTTACTGTCAAAAAATTTGGACAATCCTCGGTTGACGCGGAGATTGAACTCGTCGTAGCGAATCCAGAAAACCGTGACGCTTTGATAAGCGAGTTAACTGGCCGAATTTCGGCCTTAGTCGATCAAATGTCAAGCAGGGACGAAAAGGGCAAGCGATGAAGCGGTTTGAGAGACAACGGCTATCAAAGGAGATGCGAGAAAACCGAGGATAATAACGAGCACTATGAGCGGTGACATCGGGCCCAGCATGGCTAAACCCGGGTCGGATGCTTTAAGCGTCCCTTCACCGAAGAAGACCGCTCGAATCATTCGAAGATAGTAACCCGCGGTGATCGCGGTGGCGAAGATAGCGACAGCGACGAAAAGTGTCCATCCCGCGTCTACGCCGCCGACGAAAATCATCCATTCACTCATGAACCCGCCGAGCGGTGGAGTGCCCGCGATGGATAAGCCGCCGAGAAGCATCGCAATGGCTGTCAAAGGCATTTTGGAGGCGAGGCCGCCTAGCTTTCGGATATCTCGTTCGTTTACTTCGTGGATTAAGACGCCGGCGCCCATGAAAAGTAGGCTTTTTGCAAACCCATGGTTTAGAACGTGGAATAGTCCGCCTTGAATTCCCGCGACGTTTGCCGTGGCAAGGCCGAAAACTATGTAGCCGATTTGGCTGATGCTGCTGTAGGCCAGAAGTCGTTTGATGTCTGTTTGAACCAAGGCCATCACTCCTCCCCACACCATGCTGATGAGAGCAAGCACGGCAATGGGGAGACGGAGGTCGACCATGGTGAAAGGCAGTATGCCGAGCACAAGCCTCGCCACCGCGTAAACACCTGTTTTAATCATCACACCGCTTAGCAAGACGCTTATTGGTGTTGGAGCTTCAGCGTGAGCATCTGGCAACCATGTGTGAAACGGAAAAACAGCCATCTTGACCGCCGCTCCTATGAAAATCAACAACCCGATGATCGTGAGAACGGGCCTCAGTGATTCGGCCGCGCTCAGGGCGAGGTTTGAAAGTGTGAAAATGTTTAGGTCGCCGAAGACAGCGGCGAGCCAAGCGATGCCGATCAACAAGGACAGAGCTCCGGCATGTGTGAATATGAAATATTTGAACCCTATTAAGCGAGGGTTGCCGGTTCCCCAATAAGCGATTAAACCGTAGGAAGGTATTAACATCAGCTCCCAGAAAATGTAGAACAGAAAGAGGTTTGTGACGAGGACGACGCCAATCATCCCAGCGACGAACAATTGAAGCAACGTATAGTAAGCTGTCAACCCGTGCTCCTTTTCCATGTATTTGGTGGAATAGATTGCGGCGAGGAAGCCTACCAGAGTTATGAGAAGCATGAATGGGTAGCTTAGACTATCTAGGACGAAGCCGACCTTCAGCCCGAAAGCCGGAACCCATTCATATTCCTCGTGAAAATACTGTCCCGCCAAAACCGCCGGTGTCAAAATGAGAGTCATGGCCAGAGGAAGAAACAGGGTGGCGGCGGTGAAAAGTGCCGCGGCTCTCCACGAGGCAACGCGGCCAACCAGAAACGTGAAAGGAGTCAAAACGATGGGAAGGATGACAGCGAGAGAAAGCAGTGGAATTTTGAGCTCCGTTCCAGGCAACATCCGCCAACAATTTTAAAAACTACAATTTAATGCTTGTAGAGCCGCGTGTTGGCTAAACAAAAAACCAAAAGCGATTTTAAAACGCATAAATACTAATAAATGTTTCTATAACCGATGAAACTATCATCACCGGACACACGATGGGCCTTCACGTCAGTGATCGCAGCAGCGATTAAATACGGCCCGACTCGCGTCAACAGAATTGCCTTCGACTTGGACATCCCGGTCGAAACATGTCGATACTATCTGAAGAAGTTTCACGAAGCTGGTTTCAGGTTTCTACCAGTCGTTGACTATCGAGCGATTGGGCTTTCGCCGCACATGGTGTTTGTCAGGTTCAGTAGGCAAATAAACGAATCAATACGAAACACGGTTGTTAATTGGCTAGACCGCGTCTACACTGTTTACAGAGCGTCGCTTCAAAACAGCGGTGAGTTCTTCTTCCAAACGGTTCCGCCTGAGGACGACAAAGACAACTATGTTCGGCTGTTTGAATTTTTGCAGGACGCGGGTGTCTTCGAAAATTGCCTTGTCGAGGAAATCGTCGACGGTTACTACAAACCCGAATGGATATCGATGTATAGTTTTGACCAAACTCGCTGGGACCGAAAAATGCAACTGATTGTTCCAACCATACCGTACAGTGAAACCAACGCGAGAACCTTTTTCGATAAATTGGATTTGGCAATACTCGAAGAACTAGAGCTAAACCCTAGGATAAAGATGAAAGAAATCTCGAAGAACTGCAACGTTTCGCCGCAACTCATTAGTTATCATCGTGAGAAACATGTCGAGGCGGGAAGACTCGTGACCGGATACGTGCCTGTGAGGCAAACACATCACGAAGACGTCAAATACATGCTTGTCAGCTTGCCTAACAGTACAAACGAGTTTTACGAAGACTTTCTCCACTCTGTATCGATAAGCAGAAAAAGGGCATTAGTTCGTCTTCACATGCCACCTTGGCTTGAACCCGCTGAAAAAGCAGAAATGCATATCATCAATCCATATGAAGTAAGACGATATGCGGTACCAGTGGAACTTCAGCTCGAAATTGGCTGGACTGGTGTCGCTGAATTCATAGCTGAAGCAGAAAAAATGTTGAAAACAATACGGGTATGATACTGCGTTTAATCTGACGCGTCGATAAGCCTACCCGCTGATGCTGCTGCGATAAGCTGTATGGCGAGAACGGCCGCCAAGGCGGCAAGAGCTATCAACGATTCTCTGGATGGGCCGATTGATAGGACAAACCTGATTTGGTTCATTATTCCGATCATTTCGATTTATAGCGGATTGGGTTGGAAAAAAGTTTTTCGTTTTGATTTTACACAATAACTTATAAAGATTGCGACACATTATAAATATAGAGAGAAATCGGCCAAAGGTGTCCTGTCTACATCGTACACCTATTGGCCAATGCACGTGTTTCGCGATGTATTCGTGCAAATAGTTGGTCTGATGCCTGTTAAGGCTAATATAGGATTGTGACAAATCAAAAGGTGGTGGTCGTAGTCGGGAACGATATTTTGAAGGTCGCAGGACATGATGTTACACCTGCTTTAACGGGAAATAGGCAGTTTGATAACATCGTTGATATTTCATGGGGGATGTCTATTCTTGTTTTGGACGAAACTTTTAGCGAAGCGGCTGAGTTTATTCGGAAACTTTACAAAAACCAGCCGTTGACAGAGTTTGTTTCACCTAGGCAAAGCTACGTAGGCCGTTTTAACAGATCCATCGTCGAGGTCGACAACCTTCAAGAACTTTCGATAGCTGTTAACAAGGTTAGGAGAGCTTCCACTCCCCGAATTTTCGTCCATGTCTATTTACCCGAGCTTCTGGTTAAACATGGCGCGGAGCAGGTTCTCAGGCTCATCGATTTTTGGAGAGCCGAAATAAAACAGACAGGCCATCTCGAATTTTTCCTCTTACCCAAAAAGACATTTAGCGATTTTGAAAAAAAACTCATCGCGATTGTGGACGGCGCAATCGAGCTTACGACCGAGAAAAGCGCCAGCAAATTTCAAAACTTTTTCGTTCCGATGCGAATAGCCCGAGAGGGTTTTCACCTTAGACCAATTCCGTATTTGATAAAAAACGACGAACTGATCGTCGTGGAACCTGTAGTAGGTGTTGAGGCAGCTGTAAAAAATTTAGCGCATAAGCTTTTGGCAGACGATCGGTTAAAAGTCGTCTACACCGGAGCTTCTTCTCCGCTTTTACCGCTGAATGACTTGCTCCTGTTGAAAGAGATTAATGGGTTGACGATGGGCATGCTGAAACGTGTTTATCCTGACAAACTCGATGATCTTGCTTTAAAGATTGCTGCCTTTGTCGACAGAGGGTTTGTTAAAATGTTCAGACATGATGATGACGAAGAGCGGTTAATAGGACAGGGTGATTACAGGAGAAAAGTTCTGCAGAAACTGCGGACTTTAGCGTGTGTGGAAACAAAGGATATGCTGGACACTATTTCGAGCTATGTCTCCGTCAACTTCCCCAAAGCATGGGAAAGCGAATCATTAACGCTTTTCCTGACGGAATTGTACGCGAGGCTCTTGGCAGCTGCTATGAGCGTTGAAAATGGAAAGCGCAACTTTGAGAAAACCATGGAAAAGTTTTTGATAGAAGTTACGGAGATGAAGCCCCGAATCAGAAAAGAAAGTTTCGACACTTATGTTGTGGAGTTCAGCTCGTGTAAGCTATGCGTTGGAATAAAAGCTGCTGAGCCGGTTTGTGGTTGTTTAGCCAATTTAATCGCGGCTAGTTCAACCGTTTTCATTGGCAGAGGAATGATGTGTGTTGAAGTCGAATGTTGTGCGACGCATGGAAGAAAATGTGTTTTCAAGTTGCAGTCTGTCAACCAAGCCCGTACAGAAATCTTAGGATGAGTAGAAGGAAGATTGCGAGACCTATGATGAGGCCGCTAATGTTAATGTTGCTTTCTCCCGTCTGAATATTTCGGAAAACCTGTACGAAGCTTACGGTGACGCGTGAAATGAAGTAGTTGAACCCATCAATTACTTTCAGCTCTATGAATTTATGGATTGCTGAGGCAAGTCTGTCAAGCCCCTCGACGAAGGCTCTGTAGTAAAATGCGTCGATGTAGTATCTATTGATGAAAAGTTTGTGTAGTGATGCTCCGAGTGGTGTTTGCCTTATGTCCGCGGGGTTTCGCACAGCGCCGATGTAGAAGATGTATCCTAGCCCCCCGCCCACTGCGAGAATGGCTGCAGTGGTTGCATAGGTCGCGGGGCTTACGGAGAATTTTCCATGCAGCCCGAGATAGTGATGGAATTCTTCTTCGAACCAGAGTCCTGTTACGCCGACGATTACGGAAAGTGCTGCGAGGATGATTAGCGGAACAGTCATTACTTTCGGCGCTTCGTGAACATGGTTATGATGGACGTGGTTGGACGGTGCAAGGAAAACTTTGTAAAGCCACCGTAGGCTGTATGCCACGGTCAAAACTGATGCACCTACGATGAAAAGGTAGACGACGTAGTTTGCTGATTTCAGGGATGATTCGATGATGATGTCTTTGCTCCAGAAACCGCTGAGTAATGGCACTCCTGCGAGGGAGAGAACTCCCACCGTGGATGTCCAGAATGTGATAGGCATTTTGTTGCGAAGGCCTCCCATTTCGTCGAGGTTGTTTGTGTGAACTGCGTGGATGACCGCCCCGGCTGCGAGGAATAGCAGTGCTTTGAAGATGCTGTGGCTTAAGACGTGAAAGACACCGCCGAACCAGCCTATTTCAGAAGCCATTCCCAATGCGGCGAGCATAAGCCCAAGCTGGCTGATGGTCGAATAGGCTATAACCCGTTTGATGTCAGGCGATACAAGGCCCATGGTGGCTGCAAAGAATGCGGTGAAGCCAGCGATTAGCGCGATGGTGAGGTACCAGTCTGCAAAAAGAGCCGGTGGAAAGGCTTCGAACGGGATGACTGTGTAGATAATCCGGGCAACGAGGTATACGCCTGCTTTGACCATGGTTGCAGCGTGGATAAGCGCGGAAACAGGTGTCGGGCCTTCCATGGCGTCGGGAAGCCAAACATGAAGCGGGAATTGCGCGGACTTTCCAACCGCTCCTCCAAACAGCAGTAGAAACGGTATGAATAGAAACGCCGCTGAAACAGTTCCCTCCTGAATGCCTTTAAGCATGGCTTTTTCAAGCTCTGTGAAACTGAATGTGCCGAAAACAACAAACAGAATCACAATTCCAACGAGCATTGACGCGTCTCCGATTCTTGTCGTCACGAAAGCCTTGATGCCGGCGTGGTTTGCTTCGGGTTTTTTGTTGTAAAAACCGATGAGGGCGTAGCTGCACAGTCCGACGATTTCCCATCCGATGTATAGCATCAACAGGTTTTCAGACAGGACGAGAAGGGTCATGCCTCCGATGAAAAACAGCATAAAGAAGTAGTAACGAGGCAGCCCGTCTTCATGAGCCATGTATCCAACGCTGTAAAGCACGATTAGGGCGCCTATTCCCGTCGCGATAGAGGCCATCAAGACGCTCAGCGGGTCGACCAGCAGGCTCGCTTCGATGTAACGGTCCCCGCCCAAAGGTATCCAAGGCACCTCTATAACCTCTCCACGCGCTTTCCCATAGACGTCTGGAATCATGGAGAGGCTGAAAGCAGCGGCGACAAACGCGACGAGGACAGAATAAATTTCTCCCACCCTCTTTCCTCCGCGAAAGGCCAGAGGAACGAAGAGGCTGCCGATGAGGGGTGTTATCCACGCCAGCCAAGGCGCGTATGGTAACATAATTTTCCCAGAGAAAGGCTTTCTACAAGAATTTTAATGTCACCGTGAGATGTGAGACGGTTGGAGGTTTTGGATGTGAAATTGATCTGCATGCTTTATGTGCCTTTCCCGGCGGACCGCGATTACGCAGCCTGGTGCAAAAGCCTCATGGAGAGAAAGTTGGCTGCGAGCATAAACGCCTTGCATGGGAAATCCTTCCTCTTCTGGGAGGGTAGACTGCATGTAGAGGACGAAATTATTCTCGTGATGAAGACAAGTCGTGAGAAAGCTGACGAACTGAAAAAGGTCGTTAAGGCCGAGCATCCATACAGGGTCCCGGCGATTTTAGAGCTGCTGCTTTCCGACGTGAACAAGGATTATCTCGAATGGGTAATGGAAACTACGTCGAGATGAAGCGTTTCATCATCATCGTTAGAAATGATGGCTATGGGCCTGAAGATTCGAGGCGGCTGATTGAAGTCGTACGGTCGCAGGGTTTGAAAGTCGTCGACGTTCGTGTTGCTTCGAACCATGTTGAAATCGATGTACAGAGCGGTGAAAATCCAATTCTCCACGGCTTTGAGATAATCGAAGTCGTCGAGCTTGTCGAAAAAACTGTAATCGACAGGGATGCGGAGTTCGTGAAGGCGCTGGAGCTCTTCAACGCTGAGCGGTTTTGGGAGGCTCATGAAGCACTTGAACCGCTGTGGAAAGAGGCCAAAGGTGAGGAAAAAACAATTTTGCACGGTATTATTCTGACGGCAGCGGCGTATGTACATCTGCAGAAAAATGACAGGAATGGATTCCATTCAATCATTAAAAGAGCGCTGAGGGCTTTGTCAGCGGCTCCAGACAGATACCGCGAACTCGACCTCCGTGACATGGTTGATAAAATGCGAAAAGCAGAAGCCTCCGAAAAAACATTCCAGCTTTCATTGGTTGAAAAGCCATAAAATTTATTATTCCAAAATCACACCGACGTCTTATGAAAGGCTCCACCATTGCATTGGCCGTGGTTTTCACCGCGTTGGTCGCGGCAGCAACAATGGTTTTGAGCGTTTACTTCCCGCTCACCCGTGGCTATTTCAACCTCGGCGAAACCATGGTATATCTTGCGGCTCTCATCGGCGGGCCATTCGTAGGTGCTTTCGCTGGAGGAGTAGGCTCAGCGATTGCTGACATTGTGCTCGGCTACGCAGTCTTTGCGCCTGGAACTTTGGTCATCAAAGCCGCTGAAGGAGCAGTCGCCGCCATACTATATCAAAGGCTGCGGCGAATCAACTTCCCAAATGCATTGCTATTATCAGCCATCATGGTGGGGGTTTACTTCGGAATTCTGATTTCCGTCGGCATTTTCCTCATGAGCGGGTTGGTTGAAATAACTCCACTGGGTGGAGAAACATTCACGGTTCTCGTCAGCCCCGTGACATGGGTGGTTCTGGCGCTGCTCGGCTCCGCCGTCCCAGCGTACTACGTTTTCCGCCGAAAAGAGGTTGAAGCATGGCTCGTCATATCGCTTCTTGCAGCGGGACTCGTAATGGTGACAGGTTACTTCCTCTATGAGATGCTAGCGGTGTGGCTCGGAGTGTTGCCTGACATCGTGCCAGTCGCCGAAATTCCATTAAACATCGGCCAGGTCGTCGTGGGTTCAGCTGTCGCAATACCAGTGTACAAAGCCGTTAGGGCGAGAATTCCAACGACGCCGATCAGCCGTTAGGCGGGCCGTACTTCTGCTCAATAACACTATACCCTTTTTCTTCGAGCAAATGAGCGAGATCTTGAGCTCCTGTTTCGACGATGCGTCCCCCATACATAACGTGAACGATGTCTGGCTTAAGATAATTGAGTATTCGCTGGTAATGTGTGATTACGAGTGCTCCCATTCCTGTTTTCTGCGAAATTGTTCTAACTCCTTCGGCGACGATTTTGACACCATCGATGTCGAGTCCTGAATCAGTTTCGTCCAAAATGGCGATACGTGGTGAAAGAATGGCCATCTGGAGGATTTCGCAGCGTTTCTTCTCACCTCCCGAAAAACCTTCGTTGAGATAGCGTCGTGCGATGGACGGGTCGAGCTTCAGCATCTCTATTTTTTCTCTTAGGAGCTTTTGAAATTCGGGGACACTGATTTTTGATTTGTCGGCTTCTCTGCTGTATTTCATGTTGATGTAAGCTCTGCGGAGGAAGTTAGCGAGGGTGACTCCAGAAATTTCGACGGGATATTGGAATGCGAGGAAGAGGCCTCGGCGTGCTCTTTCGTCAGGGGATAGGTCTACGATGCTTTCGCCGTCGAGTAGGATGTCTCCGCTGTCGACTGTGTATTTTGGATGACCCATTATGATGGACGCCAAAGTGCTTTTCCCCGAGCCGTTCGGCCCCATGAGGCTGTGTATTTCACCCTCTCTGACGGTGAGGTTTACGCCTTTGAGAATCTGTCGTCCTTCTACGCTGGCGTAGAGGTCTACTATTTTGAGTTCCATGGTTCTATCGCACGATTTATAACGCCGTTATTTAAATACGTTCAAACAACTCCAGGAATAGAGCCCCTAGCTAAATAAGCCAACGGCGCTTATATAAGAATATGTCCGAAAGGGAAAAATGAGGGGAGAGTTTGGCTGGAGGCCCTTCATCTGGCAACGTCTGGGAAGCTGGATGAAAACCGTGAATTGCCTGGCGTATCGCCTATATGGCGTTTGGCGCTCTATTGCCCGGCCTTCATCTGGTTTTTCCCCGTTGTCAGGCCGGGCCTCCAGCTATTGTTTGTTTGATTGTTTTTAGGAGTTTTCGTATGTGTCTGGCTTTGACCTTGTTTTTCCTGTAGTGGCTTAATGCAAGGGAGTGGGCAGCCTGTTTCAGTCGATGGTTGTATTTGCGGTTGTTTGGTTTGTAGAGTCCGGTGTAGCAGATGATTTTTCTCAGACCAGTCGTGAAGTCTACGTGTAGTAGGAGGTCTGCTAGAGCAACCTTTCCATAGAGACAGTCGTCTGATAAACCGAGAGTCTCGCATAAAGGCCTGTATATGCTTATTGTGTTCGTTGCCATGCTTATTATCTGTCGTGCCAGCCTGTTTTTGTTTCTACGTATGGGTTTTATAGCTTCTGCGGATGTTTTGAACTGTTTCAACAGTTTTAGGAGGTTGAGTTGTTTGTTGTATTCTTCTAAGAGTTTCATCAGTTCCACGTATTTTGCTGAAACGTCCACGAAGCATTCGCCTTCAACCATCGATAGTATTTTAGCGTCGTTTTCGTCGTTCTTCGGTAGTGAGAACCTGTCTCTGTAAGCGGCTATGATGTCTGTTCTCCTCAGCCTGAAAACCCTGACTCCACGGCTTAGAAGCGTAGAAACATCGTCATACATGGTTGAAGGTATGACGTCAACGTAGACCTCATCACCTTCACCTGCGGGAACATCCACAAGACGAGACGTCTTAACACACTGATGTCCGTCGAAGACAAGATGCGCCTTCCCTCTACGACCGTTTGCAGACGTGTGAACATCAACGAAGAACCTTCTTACTTCTCTCCCGAGAGGTTTATAAGCCTCTTTTCGGGGTAGTCATTTCTTCATAGCCTCCAGCCAGAGTATTGAAGAACCGTTCTCCAGCGGAAGGCCCTCCCATCGGGGAAAATGTTGAGGGGTGTTTGGGAATGGATGTGGAGGACGTCGTCTATCATCTTCTGGATGTTATCTTAATCGTCTGTCTCCCTACTGCACGCCTGTCGGTCCGAGCGAACCGTCCCAAGGACTGGTTCCAGCCAAACTTTCCCCCGCCATCCCACGATATCTCTGAATGGGGTGGCCGCCTTTTACGGCGGGTGTGGGTGAGGGTTTGTTTTTGGCGGAGTTTTCCCATGTGTGTTCGCGGGACGACCCTAAGCCTTCACATCCCTTCCCCGTCCGGAGGGGATGGCCTCAGGTCTTCCATCACGGGACCATCGTCCCGCTCATTACATGTTTGTTCAACTCACATGGATTTAAGCAGATAAATGTACTGTGGAGGCGAAACACTGGAGAGCAGTGACAGGTTTTGCTAAGGTTGTACTGATTATGCTTAGACGTTTGACGTAAAGCGTCATTATTTTTACACTCCACCTCTGTGGGTAGGCGAAACTTCAGGGATTTAGGCAGGGTTTCAAAATGTCAAAAATTCTCCGAAACGTACTACCATAACACATGGAGAAAACACTGTGTAGAAAGCCGAAATTTACGTGAATCAGGTGTTGTTTCAGACGAACGACAGCCGTCGAACACCAATTTGCCCAAAGCAGCAGAACCCATAGTAATGGCTGTTGAAGCGTAGGAAACACCGTAGAGTTTTCATGACAATTTTTGCTTCGACAGCTATCTAAAAATAGGCATGATATTACAACAGTTGTCTAAAACTATATGATTGACACTATCATGTTTCTCAGCCTCCTGAGCCGCTTCAACTAGCCTTCACACAACCTGTATACCCCCGGCCACTATTATGAACACAACCCTGTCACTATAGGCTTGGTACAGCCTCTCAACTATGTTGCTGCAGTGCGGGCACCACTTCCCCTTCTGGAACACCATACGGTAAGTTTTATGTAAGGGTTTTGGACTGCTCTAACCAGCAGCCCATAGTAGGAGCCTCTGTCAACTTAGATAACCCAGGCCACAGGGCCTCGTCAGTCATAAACATGACGGGTTATGATGAGATACAGGGCTACGCATGGCACTACACCTATTATATTACTGGAAGCGGTTATAGGTTTACCCATGGTGAGAGAAGGTTCTCAATAGGAGAGGTTTTCACAGTATGTCTTTTGAGGGAGGCTGGTGGGTTTTGGAGGGTTGTCTCAGACCTTCTCAGCTGGCAGGGAGACATACATGCTGGAGGAGCTGGATGGGGTTTGGTCAGGCTGAAGAACTTCGAGCAGGGTGTCTTCAACATAACAAGCATAAAGCTTATGGTGTCGGGGTATGAGTGGCCTATAGGGTTCTGGCAATCTGCACGGGGCAGGGTCTACCCAAGCCCCTCGACACATACTTCAACCTGAGTGTCAATCCTCCTCAGGACTCTCCGGTCGGAAGGCTTAAGGCCGAGCTTAGAATAAAAGCAGTCTTCAAAGGCGATGACGGAAGCAGGATAGGGTCCATGACCTTCTTAACAGACCTAGACTACGTCATGGTCAGGGAGTTCAGAACCTTCAGCACAACAGACCTAGACCACTGGGGTTTCAATCATGTCTAAGACGTATCCGTAACCCTTGTGCAGCTTACTGGAGCAAATTACCATCTTTCACGAAATGCTGAAGACATGGTATCATGGTGGTTGTGTAAGGGGGAGGATTTTAAAGGAAGATACGATGTATCGGCTGGTTTTAGGCTTAGAATACCCAGCATGTTTAAAAACCTGCCTCATTACGAGGCTAACGACGGGAGACAGATTAGGATAGATGTGTGGGTTGAGGATGGAACACCACGATTCAACTATAAAGACTATGAAGAATCTCCTTCCATACCCTCAGGCATCCATCCACAATACAGCAGAGGACAGTCATTCTGCAGTGTATGCCATCAAACGTTCGAGAACAGGGATAGATGTCCCTACCGCAACAGAGTATTAAGAAAAAAGCCGAGAAAAAAGAAGAACAACATCACATCAAAGAATATAATATCGTAGCCGGCCGCTCTAACCTGGCTGAGCTATGGGCCCGTGTATCGGTGTCGGCTGGTTTCAATTTAAATTTTGTTTGGTGCGGTGAAAGTTATTATCTGTTGCAGGGTAAAAGGAGTGGGTTGGACGTCGACGAGCTTGTTCAACTGGTTTTGGCTGGAGACGTCAAAGCTGTGGCCAAGTCGATTAGCCTGGTAGAATCTCTGTCACCCAACGCATGGGATTTTGTAACTAAAATTTCTTCGAAGGTAAGAGGTGTTCCCGTGATTGGGTTTATCGGCCCTCCCGGCTCAGGCAAAAGCACTCTCATCGGAAAAACACTAGAACATTTCAAAAAATCGGGGCTCAGCGTAGCCGTTCTCGCCGTCGACCCCTCCAGCCTATTCACAGGAGGCTCCGTCCTCGGCGACAGAGTGCGAATGACGCATCTACCGGCCGACAAACAAATTTTCATCCGCAGCATGGCGACACGCGGCGCAGGCGGAGGCATCGCGCTCCCTGTGAAACCAGTTCTACGCATCTTCGACGCCGCCGGCTACGACATCATAATTCTCGAAACAGCCGGAGCCGGACAAACCGACGTCGCGGTTCACGAAACGGTCGACCTGGTTGTCGTCGTTGTTACATCAGACATGGGCGACAGCATTCAAGCAGTCAAAGCAGGCCTGCTCGAAGTAGGAGACTTGTACGTTGTCAACAAATCAGACGACCCAAGGTCATCGCTAACAGCCAAAATGCTTGAAACATTTCTGCACCGAAGAAAAGACCACGTCGCCGTGTTGAGAACGAATGCATTGACAGGTGAAGGAGCGAAAGAGCTCGCCGATGCAATACTTCATACATGGCAGCAACTTCGGGCTTCGGGTGAAGTCGAAAAACGTCGCAAATCACAGTTGATCGCTGAAATCAAGACCATCGTCCAGGAACAGGTTCGAACGGCGCTTCAAAAACCAGAAAACCAGCAGATTATCGCGAAAATAGCTGAACAGGAGCAGAATCCATACCGTGCCAGCCTAAAAATCATCCGAACCGTTTTCCGTAAAAACTGAATTCTTATAACCGAGCAACGGTATATACAATACGTGGACGACATTTCCCATAATCTCTCTGAAGCCAGCAATAAAAGGCTACCGTACTGGCGGCGAAAAATACATGAATTCCAAACAAAACACCGTAAAACATCTCTATTCAACGTTGAAGCTTTGGAGACAATTAAACGATCGTTTGCAGATTGGGCGAAACAATACAGCCAAGCGGTTTCCGTTTCGAATGAACGGAAAAAGGTCTTCAAAACGTCCTCCGGTTTTGAAGTCAAGCCGATATACACCCCGCTCGACGTTTCTTGGCTCGACTATGAATTCGATCTGGGTTATCCCGGCATGTATCCGTATACGCGTGGAGTTTACACGACCATGTATCGTGGAAAGCTTTGGACTATGAGACAGTTCGCCGGGTTTGGAACACCGGAGGAAACAAACAAACGTTTCAAATTTCTTCTTGAACACGGTGAAACAGGGTTAAGCGTCGCTTTCGACATGCCGACACTCTATGGTTACGACCCAGACAACCCGCGGAGTGAAGGGGAAGTAGGAAAATGCGGAGTCTCAGTGGCCACGTTGAAAGACATGGAAATAATTTTCAGCGGGATTCCGCTAAACTCGGCAAGTGTTTCGATGACGATTAACGCGCCGGCCGCGGTTCTGCTCGCCATGCTTATCGCCGTAGCGGAAAAGCAGGGAGTTAGCCAGCGACAGCTGAGAGGCACGACGCAGACAGACATTTTAAAGGAGTATATAGCGCAGAAGGAATGGGCGTTCACGCCGGAAGCACATCTACGAATCATTCGCGACATGATGCAGTACTGCACCCAACATATGCCGAACTGGCATTTCATCAGCATCAGCGGCTATCACATACGTGAGGCAGGAGCCACCGCGTTGCAGGAACTCGCCTTCACTTTGATGGATGGCTTCACATACGTAGACCTAGGAATCGTAGCCGGCATGAAAGTCGACGAATTCGTTCCACGTTTTTCATTCTTCTTCAACTCAACCATGAACTTCTTCGAAGAGATAGCAAAATTCCGGGCAGCAAGGAAAATTTGGGCCATGGTTCTGAGAGAATATTACGGAGCTCGGAATCCAAGGTCGTTAACTTTGAGGTTTCATACACAAACTTCAGGAGCATCTCTGACATGGCAACAGCCATTGAACAACATAGTCAGGACAACCATCGAAGCGTTGGCCGCTGTTCTCGGAGGAACACAGTCGCTGCACACGAACAGCTACGACGAAGCATGGGCCCTTCCCACAGAAGAAGCCGTGATGATAGCGTTGCGAACACAGCAAATCATCGCGGAAGAAACGGGTGTGGCCGACACCATCGACCCCCTCGCCGGCTCATACTACGTCGAATGGCTTACGCAGCAAATGGTGGAGGAAGCTGTGAAATATTTCGAGAAAATAGACGAGCTTGGCGGAATGCTCGCGGCTATCAAAGCCGGATATCCCCAACGTGAAATACATGAATCAGCTTACAGGACTCAGATAGCCTACGAGAAGGGCGAAGAAGTGGTCGTGGGAGTTAACAAATACGTTGTCGCCGAGGAAAAGCAAATCAGCTACCTCGTAGTTGACGAATCCGTTGCGAGAAAACAAATTCAACGGCTGAACGAGGTCAAAAACAGCAGGGACAACTCAGAAGTCCAACAATCACTGGAAAATCTTCGAAAAGCTTTCGAAAACCCTGCGACAAACGTCATGCCGTACATTATCGATGCTGTGAAAAACTACGCGACTCTCGAAGAGATAATGAACGTGGGCAGAGAAGTTTTCGGTACTTGGCGTGAACCCTTGATCATCTAAGTTTTAATGATTCCCCATTTTTCACGTTTTACTCTTTCATAGATGTGATCGACGATGGTTTGAAGAGGTGTGCCAGGGCCGAAATTTCCGGTTATTCCTTCTTTTTCGAGAATGGGTTTGTGCTCAGGTGGGATTATGCCGCCGCCAACCACTAAAATGTCGTGGGCTCCTTTCTCCTTCAGAAGCCGTGCAACTTTGATGAAATTAGGTATATGGTCTGCGTTGTGTAGGCTTAAAGCGACCACGTCTACATCTTCCTGGACAGCTATTTCTACCACTTCTTCGGGACTGCGTAAAATGCCTCCGTAAACCACCTCAAATCCTGCGTCGCGGAAAGCCCGCGCCAAAATCAGCAACCCCCGGTCGTGTCCATCCAGCCCGGGTTTCGCCAGTAGGATACGTATTCGACGAGAACTGCGTTCAACCATCCACCTATCTAGACGTAAACCATTAATTATGCGTTGCGAAAGTTTCAAATTTGAATCAAGACTTAATAGTGAGTGTTCAGACGTATGAAAACAGCGTAATTGTTTTGGTGTAGGCCATGGTAAAGGAAAAAGCCGAGAAACAACATGAAATAGACATATCACTGCATGTGTTGGTTCCGAAGCATGAAGTTTTGTCCCCGCGTGAGGCCGATGAGCTATTAGCCCGTCTCGGCGTCAGCCGTGACAAGCTTCCGTACATTCTTCCGTCAGACCCGATGGTGAAAAGGCTGAAGGCAAAAGTCGGCGACATCATCAAAATAACTCGAAGGTCTCAGACAGCCGGCGAAGCGGTTTATTACAGAGTTGTATGGGGTGAATCATAGCATGAATCCACAGCTCAACCAACATGATTTGTGGGATGTTTTCAAATCTAACCTCGAGGACGAAGGGCTCGTCCAGCATCACATCAAATCCTATAACTATTTCATAAAAGAAGGGCTGCAGCAGCTGATAAATTCCATCGGTGAATACGAGATAAAGACCAAACACGGAACTGTGGTTGTCAAGTTCGGAACGGTTTCCGTCGACATTCCGACCAAGCGTGAAATTGACGCGCCCAACCCTCAGCCGTTGTATCCATGGGAGGCGAGGCTGCGGAACCTTACCTACGAAGCTCCGCTGTATGTTAAGATGAGCATCTACTTAGACGGGAAGCCTCTCGCCCCTCCTGAAAACGTCTGGATTGGAACTGTGCCCGTAATGGTAAAGTCAGACATTTGCCCACTTTCGAAAATGTCGCACGACGAGCTTCTCGCCCATGGCGAAGACCCCCGAGACCCCGGAGGATACTTTATCATCAACGGCTCCGAAAGAGTAATAGTCGCCATCGAAGACCTTGCCCCAAACAGAATCATCGTCACAAAAAAAGAGGGTGATTCGAAGCCACAGTATTCGGCAGTGGTTCTTTCAGCAGCTCATGGAAGACAGGTTAGAGTGGAAGTGAGTTACCGTAAGGACAGCCCCGTGAAAGTCTATTTTTCAAGAATCTACAAAGGCGTACCGGCAGTCATCATGTTGAGGGCCCTGGGATTGACAAAAGACCAGGATATCGCCAACCTAGTTTCACCGCTCAAAGAAGTCCAGGAACTTCTGGAGCCCAGCTTTAGAGAAGCTGAAGGAGTTGAAACCGTTGAGCAAGCTCTCGACTACATCGGAAGCCGGATCGCTTTCGGCTACGCTGAGGAATATCGTTTGGAGAAGGCGGAGCAGATTGTCGACACGATGTTTCTGCTCCATCTCGGGACGACTAAGTCTGCGCGTATCAAGAAAGCCATCCATCTATGTGAAATGATCGGGAGAGTTCTCGAAGCAAGCCTTGGGTTGAGAGAACCCGACGACAGAGATCATTACGCCAACAAACGTCTAAAGCTTGAAAGCGGATTACTCACCGAGCTGTATCGAATGGCCTTTGTCAAACTTTTACGCGACCTTAGATATCAGCTTGAAAGAATCATTCCGACACGTCAGCCCATATCAATTTCCACGTATGTAAGACATGGAATTGTTTCTGAATTTGTCCGGCATGCGCTTGCCACCGGGAACTGGCCCGGTGGAAGAGTCGGCGTAACACAGTTGTTAAACAGAACCAACTACCTGGCGACTCTTAGCCATCTCAGAAGAGTTCAATCACCACTTAGCCGGGGCCAGCCACACTTCGAGGCGAGAGACCTCCACGGCACGCATTGGGGCAGGCTCTGTCCATGCGAAACACCTGAAGGCAGCAACGCGGGACTCGTCAAAAACCTTGCCCTATCAGCTGAAGTCTCGTTCCAAGCGAACAAGAAAGACCTGTTGGACAAACTCTTCCAGCTCAACGTCATTCCACTCGCAGACATCATAGCGAAACGCAGGACACCTCCGAACGTCAAAGTTTTCGTCGACGGTGTTCTCGAAGGATATCATAACAATGCACAAATGCTTGTTAATGAAATCCGCAAGCTACGCAGAGAAGGCCTCATCAGCCATAACATCAACGTCGCGTTATACAGTTATCCGCATGTTCAGGAAGTCGTTATAAACACTGATGAAGGAAGGGTTAGGCGGCCGCTAGTCGTTGTTCAAAACGGCCAGCCTCTCCTCCATAAACAGCATGTTGAACTCATACGTAGAAAAACTTCGAAGTTCAGAGATTTGGTCAGCCTGGGAATCATAGAGTACTTGGACGCTGAGGAGGAAGAGAACGCGTTGGTCGCAATATCCCCAGACAAGGTCACCAATGAACACACCCATCTCGACATTTCGCCTTTCGCAATGCTTGGAGTCGCCGCTTCTATCATCCCCTACGCCGAACACAACCAGTCTCCGCGAAACGTGTATGAAGGCGCTATGGCCAAGCAGGCTCTCGGAGTCTTCGCATCTAACTACGCTCTCCGAACCGATTCGAGAAGCCATTTACTGGTTTACCCGCAGAAACCCATCGTAACAACTCGAACATGCGATTTGATAGGGCTTGACACCAGACCTTCAGGGCAGAACATGGTTGTCGCTATTTTGACTGGGCAGGGATACAACATGGAAGATGCCGTGGTTTTGAATAGGTCTTCAGTCGAAAGAGGTTTAGGCCTTTCTCTTAGCTGGCGTATTTATGAAGTGGAAGCCCGTCAAACACCGGGCGGTCAAAGAGATAAATTTACTATTCCAGACCCATCTGTCCGAGGATTCCGAGGCGAACAGTTCTACAAAGTACTCGACAAAGACGGGTTCGCAACCATCGAATCAGACGTGTCCGGCGGCACTGTAATCGTCGGAATGATTAGTCCTCCACGTTTCCTAGAAGAATATCAAAGGGTTCCGACTCGTGAAATGGTTTGGAGGGATTCTTCTGAAGCTGTTCAGCCTTCGGAAACAGGCAACGTCGAAAACATCTTCATCACGACCAACGCGGACGGAAACCTGCTCGTGAAGGCTAAAGTTAGGGCCACATGTTTCACAGAAATCGGTGATAAATTCTCTTCGCGACACGGCCAGAAAGGAGTTGTCGGGATGCTTCTGCCTCAAGAAGACATGCCTTACTCCAAGGACGGCATCGTCCCCGACCTCCTCATAGACCCGCATGCGTTTCCGTCACGAATGACCATCGGACAGCTTATCGAAAGTCTTGCTGGAAAACTTGGAAGCATAGAGGCTGAAATGGTGGACGGCACTCCTTTCCTCGGTAAAACACTGGATGAGATAAGAAAGGAGCTTGAGGCCCTCGGGTTCAAGAGCAACGGCCGCGAAATTCTTTACAACGGTGTTACGGGTCAGCGGCTTGAAGCGGAGATATTCATTGGCGTCGTCTACTACCAGAGGCTGCATCACCTTGTCCGCGACAAAATACACGCACGTTCCCGTGGCCAAGTTCAGATGCTCACACGGCAGCCCACTGAAGGAAGGTCGAGAGGCGGAGGATTAAAGTTCGGAGAAATGGAAAGAGACTGCCTCATCGCCTACGGAGCGTCATACCTTTTGCTGGACCGACTGCTAGAACAGAGCGATAAATATAATGCGTATTTCTGCGAAAAATGCGGGCTTCCATGCTATTACGACTTGAAACAGGAAAGGTTTGTCTGCCCTGTTGATGGTAGAGACGTCCGCGTCAAAGCGGTTTCGATGTCCTACGCGTTCTACCTACTTCTCAACGAAATGATGAGCATGTGTATTCATCCTCGCATCTTGTTGGAGGAGCCGGAGATATGAGCACCGCTGCATCCGTTTCGGGAATCAGTTTCGGCATTCTGTCGCCCGACCTCATAAGAAAGATGAGCGTCGCGGAAATCATCAGCCCTGACACCTACGACGAAGACGGGCTGCCCATCCCCACGAGCGTAATGGACCCGAGACTCGGCACCCTCGAGCCAGGCCAGAGATGCAAAACATGCGGAAACACATATCTGGGATGTCCAGGCCATTTCGGTCGAATAGAACTACCGATTCCAGTCATACACGTAGGCTTCGCAAAAACAATCTACGAACTTCTCAAATCAACGTGTAGGTCATGCGGCCGAATCTTACTCTCCGAAGACGAATGCCGGAAAAACCATGAAGAGATAGAGAAGCTTAGAGCCGCCAACCTTCCCTACAAGAACCTTATTTACCGCATCAAGCAGAAGGCGATGAACACTCAGACATGTCCACATTGCGGTGAGAAACAGCTTAAGCTTGAGCTAGAAAAACCAACAACTTTCGTCGAAATTTCAGAGGCCAGCACTACGAAACTCAACCCAAGCACGGTCAGAGCACGGCTTGAAAGAATTCCAGACAAAGACCTCATTCTGCTGGACATCAACCCCACCACGTCAAGGCCTGAATGGATGGTGTTAACCGTACTTCCCGTTCCACCAGTTTATGTCAGGCCCTCGATAACTTTGGAGTCGGGATACCGTTCCGAAGACGACCTGACACATAAGCTTGTCGACATCCTCAGGGTCGCTCAGAGACTGCGTGAAAACATCCGAGCCGGCTCTCCTTCCCCAGTCATAGAGGAACTTTCAGACCTTCTCCAATATCACGTAACCACATATTTCAACAACGAAGCTGTCGGCGTATCACCAGCCAAACACAGGTCTGGAAGAGTTCTGAAAACACTTGCTCAGAGACTCAAAGGCAAGGAAGGCAGGTTCAGGCTAAACCTTTCAGGGAAACGTGTCGACTTTTCGGCGCGAACCGTCATTTCTCCCGACCCGAACATCGGAATCAACGAAGTAGGGGTTCCGCTTGAAATCGCGATGCAACTCACCGTAGCCGAGAGAGTAACTCCGTGGAACCTAGAGAAGATGAGGTCGCTCGTTAGAAATGGCTCCGACAAATATCCCGGCGCCAAATACATCATCAGACCCGATGGTAAACGTGTTCGGCTGAAGTTTGTCTCGAACCTAGAAGAACTCGCCACGGCTCTCGAACCTGGTTACATAGTTGAAAGACATCTTCAGGACGGTGACATCGTGTTGTTCAACCGTCAACCGTCCCTACACCGGATGTCCATCATGGCACATTACGTCAAAGTTTTACCCTACAAAACTCTTAGACTCAACCCAGCTGTCTGCACTCCCTACAACGCAGACTTTGACGGCGACGAAATGAACCTCCACGTACCACAGAGCGAAGAAGCCCAGACAGAAGCACGCGAACTTCTCGTCGTAGAAAACAACATCATTTCCCCGAGATATGGCGCACCCATCATCGGCGTAATCCGAGACTTCCTAACATCGCTATATCTACTGACAAAGGATGACACTAAACTTACCAAGTCAGAGCTCGCCAAGCTACTCGCTTCAATCAAATACCGTGGTGAAATTCCTGAACCCGCAATCAAATCGCCTGAACCAATGTGGACAGGAAAACAGGTTTTCAGCATGCTCCTGCCCAAAGACTTCAACCATGTCACAAAATCTTCGTTCAACAACACGGAAGTGATTGTACGCAACGGACAACTTGTTGCCGGCGTCATAGACAAGGGGTCAGTCGGAGTTGAGAAGGCGAACAGCATTTTACACAGGCTTGCAAGAGACTATGGACCGGATTTCGCGAGACAGTTTCTCGACAACATCGTAAGGCTGGCCAACACATTCATCGAAATGAAAGGCTTCTCCTTCGCGATAGACGACCTAGAAGTACCTCCTGAAATTCAGTCTGACATCGAGCAGATTTTCCGGAAAAGCGAAAACGCTTTCGTCAAACTCCGCGGAGAATACGAGTCGGGTGAAAAAGAGATTCCGCCCGGCATGACAGAGCAACAGGCGTTTGAAGCAGATGTTTTGAAGATCTTGAGCGAGGCGAGAGATTCGGCCGGAAAGTTGATTCGGTCAAAGATTTCACAAGAAAGCTCGGCTTTCATCATGGCGAAAACAGGCGCCAGAGGAACGATGCTCAACCTCGACCAAATGATAGCCGTCGTCGGCCAGCAATCGGTACGGAGAGAAAGAGTGCACAGAGGCTTCCGAAACAGGGTTCTTACATTCTTCAAGCCCGGCGACCTTTCGCCGCGGGCAAGAGGATTTGTCTACAATTCATTTGTTTCGGGCCTCGACCCGATAGAGTTTTTCTTCCATGCAGTCGGTGGGCGAGACGGTCTCGTGGATACAGCCGTGCGGACTCAGCAAAGCGGGTACATGCAGCGGAGGCTGATAAACGCTCTCGAAGCACTTTACATCGACTATGACGGAACCGTAAGGACAGCGGACGAAGGTAGAATTATCCAGTTCGCATACGGGGAGGATGGTGTAGACCCGGCGAAATCAGACCACGGCAAAGCAGTAACGGTCTCCAACATAATCAACTCTGTCCTCGCCACAATTCCCTCCGGGAAAACTTCTTCACAACAATACATAGAGAGCAAGCTCGCTGAGGTAGCCGACCGACTGCCGAGAAAAATACTGGAAGAATTACGGGAAGAGCTTGTAAAGAAGCTTTCACCAACTCAAGCCGTCGACAAAATTATCGCGGAAACCGTCACCAAATTCGTAGGCTCTCTAGCCGAGCCCGGTGACGCAGTTGGAGTAGTTACCGCCCAATCAATTGGCGAGCCTGGAACACAGCTTACACTTCGAACGTTTCACTTCGCCGGCGTCGGTGAACAAAGTATTCTGAAAGGGTTGCCGCGGCTCATCGAAATAGTGGACGCCAGACGAACACCATCGACACCAATCATGTACATTCAGCTTGAGCCCGAATACGCAACCAACCTGACTAAAGCAAGAAAACTCGCTAAACAGATTCAGTACACGACTCTTGGAGACCTTATAGCAGGAGTCGTCGTCAACTATAAGAAGAACACGGTCGAATTTCAGCTCGACCCCAAAGCCCTAGAAGAACACGGCGCTTCGCGAAAAGACATCGAAAAAGCCGTCAAATCAATCAACGCCGAATACAACGCGGAAAAACAAATCATATCTGTGAAGCTCGATGAAGAATCTATTGCCGACATTTCGCAGGTAAGAGAAAGGGTTTCAACGGTAAAGGTCAAAGGTATTAGGCGTATCAAGAAAGCGACTGTTTTCAAGGAAAAAGACGAATACGTGATCCGGACAGAGGGGTCGAATCTCCGCGAAGTTATGGAGGTGCCTGGTGTTGACTGGAAGCGGATTAAAACCAACGACATATACGAGATCGCGGAAGTGTTTGGCATCGAGGCCGCTCGCAACGCCATCGTGGAAGAGTCGCGCGAAGTTCTCGAGGATCAAGGGCTTGACGTCGACATTAGGCATCTGCTTCTGTTGGCAGACATGATGACTGTGAGCGGCTCCGTTAGGCAGATAGGACGCCACGGTGTTGTGAAGCTGAAGAGCAGCGTGCTCGCGAGAGCGGCGTATGAAATCAGCGTCCAGACGCTTTTGGAAGCTGCTACTCGAGGAGAAGTTGATAACTTGAAGGGCAACGTCGAAAGAATCCTTATTGGAAGGGAAATACCAGTTGGCACGGGAATGGTAACCTTGCTGATGAGTCATGAAAAAGGTGATTGAAAATGGATTTGCGACAATCTCTTCAAGTGGTTAGTAGAACCGGGTCATACGTGGTCGGTTACAGACAGACCTTGAAGAAAGTGATCGACAAAAAAGCCGCGGTCGTCGTCGCTTCCACCAAATCCCATCCTGTTCTTCTCACCAAAATGCAAATCTATTCAAAGGCCAACGACGTGCCTCTTCTGCTCGTCGATTTGTCGCCGGCGGAGCTTGGGCTGGCTCTACGAAAACCTTTTCCGACATCTTTCATAGGCATTATCGACCCGGGCAGCTCTGACCTCCTTGAAAAAAAGCAGGAGTGAAAACGCTTGGGAGAAGGCGTAAAACTCACCGAGAAAGAAATCAAATATATTCAGATGTTTGAAGCTTTAACTGGCGCGGCGGTTGTAGACTGTGTAGAGGACGATGACCTGCTTACATTCGTAGTTAGGCAAGGCGATTTACGCAGGGCGCTTGCAAGCCATGGAGCAAAAATCAAAGAGCTTGTCAGAATTTTCCGAAAACGTATAAAGGTCGTTGAATATACCACGGATGCAGCTTCGTTCATTAAAAATTTGTTGCATCCAGCTGAAGTCATAGACCCGGTCCGTGTCACCGAAAAACCTGACGGTAAGAAAATCGCCGTCGTGACCGTGAACCCTCGCGATAAAGGCGTCGCAATCGGAAAAGATGGAAAAAACATCAACATAGCGAGGTTGCTGGCAAAAAGGCATTTCAACATTGAACATGTCGCCGTGCAGTAGCATAGAATTAAATAAAGCGTGTAAAATGGTATCGAAGGGTTGTCCGACCAACTGAAGTTGTTCGGGCTCTGGAGCGTTGAGGGAATCGAAGTTCTAGACGAAGGTCTGAAGAAATACATCTCTTTAACTCCGACGGTCATCCCTCATTCGAGCGGCCGACATGAACATCGCAGGTTTGCTAAATCACAGGTCAACATCGTGGAAAGACTTGCCAACATGTTGATGAGGCCGGGGAGAAGCGGCGGGAAAAAAACTAAAGCTCTTTCAGCTGTCAAGAACGCTCTCTGGATAATTCATCTACGAACCGGTAAAAACCCCGTCGAGGCCCTCGTGAGAGCGGTTGAAAACGCGGCTCCGCTTGAAGACGTCACAAGGTTGAGCTACGGAGGCATTGTTTACTTCAAAGCCGTCGACATCAGTCCTCAGCGTCGCGTTGACTTGGCGCTGAGAAACATCGCGCATGCTGCCCGTGAAAACAGCTTCCGGACACGGCGAACAATCGATGAATCACTCGCCGAGGAAATAATTCTTGCATCTGAGAAAGACACTAAAAGCTTCGCGATAAAGAAAAAGATCGAACTGGAAAGAGTAGCTCTAGCGTCCCGCTAACCCAAACATCTCCTCATCTGAGCGGCCCTAAGTAATTCTTGTTTGGCTGATGTTTCATCTCCCTCCATATAGGATATGAGGAAATTGTTTACGATGTTGCTATATTTTCTTTCCGACAACGTGCGAGGCCCTAGTTTAATGTCCAGCATATTTCGCGCTGTTTCCAGGTCTTCAACGTAGTAGGGCAGCGCTGAAGCAAGTGGTTTCAACTCCGGTTTCGCGTCTGCCTCATCTCCGAGCAGTAAGTTGATATTGTCGAAGCAGACGAGAGGAGCTACTTTGCGCAAATCGTCAATCAAGTTCACATACATTCTTCTTAACAAGTCGTATTCACGTTCCGATAAATGCTGCAGAAAGCTCAACCCTATGAATTCAGGCGGCAAACCGAGGCTGTAATAAGTGCATGCGTAGGGTATGGCACGAGGTAGCTCTACGTTTGCAAGCCTGCGACCATACGCGAAAGCACCGATGTGAAGCTTCCTCATCCTTCGGCTCGGCGTCAAAGCCGAAAGCCTGGCAACTGAGGGTGCGGCGCTTTCCGCGAACAACCGATACCTCTGAGAAGCTTTTTCCACAATCTGCTTCACTATGCCGTCGTCTACGTCTTCAAGTCTGGATTTACGCTCCGGCAAACATCTGTTAAGCTTGTCGACAGCTTCAATTACGGCACTTTCCGGGTAATCATAGCGGAAAGCAGATTGAACCGTCACTGTCGAAAAGCCACCATATTCACGTAGAAATCTGTCGAGGTCAATGGGGTTGAGTCCTCCACGGAAAGGAAAGGTTCCCACACCGATGATTGGATGAATTGGTATTCCGGTTTGGTTCTCAATCCGATGAATCTTGGCCAGTGCTAGCTTGGCCAACAAAGTGGCAGCAATTAAGCCGTTGTTGAGAGCTGGGTCCGACCTTGCGATGAAAACTCTGACGTATTTTGGCGAAGACATTTCGATGAACCTGCCTACAATCGTCTCAATGTCGTAGATGCTCTGCGTATCTTCGAAAAGCGGTATTACTTCTATTTTATCGGGATAGATTTGGCCAATAACGTCTTTGAGCCTGACGTCCGGATAGTCGATAAAAACGTCTTCAAGCTGGACCACAGCTTTCCGGTATGTGTTGATTACCTGGAAAATTTGGTGAACTGACTGTGTAAAAGGCAGTATTACTTCGAAGACCGGCGGAACCGCGTCCGTCCCGTAAAACGCTTCGCATACGTCGTAGTGTTTAGGGATGCTTTGAAGTGTTTCGAAAAAAACTTTGCGGTCTCCTTTTTCTACCGATGGGTTAGGTATTCGATAGGTGAGGAAGACATGACGGCCGATTATCTTTTCCCGGAAAAATTCCCCATGACGCGCGAGAAGTTTTCTCACTACGTTCAGGTCAACATCTTTCCCTTCAGCATCCCACATAGCCTCCATGCATCCGAGCCTGCTCCAACTCTGGTAAACTTCTTCGATTTCATCGTCCCCGGCTATTATCGGCTTTTCGAGCCACGGAGGGCTTGAAACGTTGTCCGGATGCTGTGAACTCATCGTTTTCGGAATAATTCTTTCATCCCAGTCCATGGCTATTCACGAGAATACGGGATTCCGAGTGCCGCTGGCACGCCTATTCTCTTACGGACAGATTCAATGGATAGTAAAGTTAACGCAATGATGGTGACAGCATACGGGAGCATGAGAAGGAAGTAAGGAAGCTGCGCAGCGACGCCTAAAACCTGGAGCCTGAACTGAAGAGCTTCAACTCCGCCGAACAAATAGGCGCCGAGAATCGCTCGCAACGGATTCCAAGTCGCCAGAATCACCAACGCAAGCGAAATGAACCCTCGGCCACTAGTCATTCCTTCGATCCAAAAGGGCTGATAGCCAATAAAAAGATACGCTCCCGCAAGGCATCCAAGGGTTCCGCAAATCGCCATGGCAACATACCTCATCAAGTAAACGTTGACCCCCAAAGTATCGGCCATTGAGGGGTTCTCGCCACATGACCTCAAACTGAGGCCGAACCGAGTCCGGAAAAGCACAAACCACATCACGACGCTCAACACTAGCGAAATATACACGAGGGCGTTGTGATTGAAGAACATAGGACCCAGCACTGGAATGTCTTTCAGGCCTTCGATTGGAATGAGAGGTAGCTTGGGCGCTTCTTGGGAGGCCAGCACAGCTCTCGATGCGTCAGGATTTAACGCGAGGATTATCCTGCTTCTGATTTCCGCGGACGCCATCAAACCGCTGAACCCCAGGCCGAAAATAGTGATGGCTAATCCGACGACGACTTGGTTTAACTTGAGCGAAACCGAAAATAGCGCATGAAGAAACCCCATCAACAACCCAACCAAGATAACCATCAACAGGGCGGCACCGTGCCCGATCGCGTTAGTGAAGACGAATGAAACGGCAGCGCCTAAAATCATCATGCCTTCCATGCCGAGGTTGAGAACGCCTGACCTTTCGGCATACACTTCTCCGAGTGACGCGAGCAGGAAAACCGTGCCAGCCGCGACCGCGCCGGACAAAACCGATTCGACAAAGCCGACGCCAATCATTTGACAAATTTCACCCGGTATCTTCTGAAAAATTCGCCTAAAATTATCATCAAGAAAATTGTTGACTGGAATATTTGGACGGCGGCGAAAGGCAGGTTAAGGGTTGCTTGGATGACGTCGCCTGCTACAAGCAGTCCGCCGAAGAATATAGCCGCGGGAACTGCGAGCCATGGGTTAAGACCTGCTAGAAAGGCGATGATAATCGCTGTGTATCCATAGCCTGCTGCCGCACCCGGTCGAAGTCTACCAATCAAAGCGCTGACTATCACAAGTCCGCCGATACCTGCTAGGCCTCCGGCAATCATGCTTCCGGTTAATAGAGTGCTGCCGATTTTGACGCCGGCGTATCTTGCGGCTTCATAGTTTTGACCTAGTACACGCATTTCAAATCCTGTCGGAGTTTTTTGGAGTAGTCCGAAAAGTAGGGCCGCTGTCAAGAAAGCCGCGGGGAGTCCCACGTAGTTCGCGTGTCCTAGGAAGAATTCAAGCCGCGCGTAGGGTGGAAAAGCTATCGAAAGTGGAAAACCAAACCCGCGTGGGTCCCGCCACGGTCCCGTAATCAAGAAATTGACAAAGTGAAATGCGATGTAGTTGAGCATCAGCGTAGGCAGTATTTCGTTTACTCCGAGACGTGCTTTCAACACCGCTGGCAGAGTGCAGTAAAGCCCTCCAGCCGCGAAAGCAGCCATAACCATGATGGGAAACACGAGAAAATCCGGAAAAATCCCGTAGTAAACGTGCATCAACACGACGCCGGTTGAAGCCACCATTCCCATGTACATCTGTCCCTCGGCGCCTATGTTCCAGAAATTCATCTTAAACGCGAGACAAAGACCAAGCGCGGCAAACCCGATGGGAAGACCGCGCAAAATCGCCTGCATTAATGTTGACTGATTCGTGAAAACACTCACAACTCTTGAAAAGGTTTCCACGGGGTTTACTCCGAGAAGCGCGAAAACTGCACTCGCGAAAAGCAAGCCGAGAACGAGGAAGAAACCGGTGATGGCGGCAGAAAACCTGCGCGAAATCTCTCCTCTTCGCTCGACCTTAATTTTGAATAACATTTAAGCACTTACCTCCATTCTTTTTACACCGGTCATCATTAATCCGATTTCTTCGAAATCGTATTGGCCTTTCTCCAGCATACCAACTATTTCGCCTCTGTACATCACCATTATTCGGTCGGAGAGGGCTGCCAGTTCTTCAAGCTCCTCGGAAACGAGCAGAACGCTTGCTCCTTGCTCAGATTTGTTGATGATTTCTTGATGAATGGTTTCTGTCGAAGCGATGTCAAGCCCCCGCGTCGGATACGCAGCGAGAATCACGCGAAGGTTTGGGTAGGTTCCAAGTTCGCGGGCCAGCACAAGCCGCTGAACATTGCCACCGGACAGGTTTCCCAGCTTATTGTTAATAGATGGCGTAACAATCCTAAAGCTGTTAACCAAATCTATCGCCTTCGCTTCAACATTCTTCCACCTGATCAACAGCTTGTTCGAAAATTCTTTGGAGCGATATCCTTTCAAGATGAGGTTTTCCGCGACTGTCATTTCCGGAGCAGAGTAGCGAAGTGCTTCAGCGGGAATGTAAGCAACTCCGTTCGAAATAATTTCTCTGGGATGTTTGCCGGTGATGTCAACTCCGTCGAGCAAAATCTTACCGGAGAACGGTTTGCGTAAACCTGCCAACGCTTCGAGAAGTTCTTGCTGACCGTTTCCAGAAACCCCAGCTATGCCAAGTATCTCTCCTCGGTAAAGATTGAACGAAATGTTTCGCACGGCCTCAAGTCCTTTGTCATTCAAAACACGCAGGTTTAACACCTGCAGAACAGGTCTTTCTCTGACGACTTTACGAGTTGTTGAGATTTTCAACAAAGGTCTGCCAATCATTAGCTCGACAAGTTCTTCGATGTTTGTGTCCGTGACATTTTTAGTCGCAACGGTTTCACCGCCCCTCATGACTGTTACTCGGTCGCTTACAGAAAAAACTTCATCGAGCTTATGTGTTATCAATACTATTCCCAGACCCTGCGACGCCATTTTTCTGAGTGTTTGAAAGAGTAGAATCGTTTCCTGCGGTGTCAAAACCGACGTTGGCTCATCGAGAATCAGTATCCGAACTTGGCGAATCAACATTTTCAAAAGTTCAACTTGTTGTTTCTCACCGGCTGAAAGTTGCCAGACTCTCGCCTCTGGAGAAATCTTCCACCCATACTTATCAATTACTTCAGATAGTTTTTGGTTGATTTTTTTGCCGTCCAAGACAAACCCCATCTCCCTCAACCCGAGAATTACATTTTCCGCAACCGTGTGGACTGGAATTAGCTTAAACTGTTGATGAACCATCCCGATTCCTAGCTTCAAGGCATCTTTGGGACCTTTAATTTCGGCTTTCTTTCCATAAACCCATATTTCGCCGGCATCGGGCCTGTATATGCCGTACAGTATGTTCATTAAAGTTGATTTGCCCGCGCCGTTTTCGCCCAAGAGAGCATGAACTTCACCTTTACGTAGACTGAAGTAAGCGTTTTTGTTCGCAATTACGTTTGGAAAACGCTTGACTATACCTTTCATCTCCACCAAGTATTCATATTCGGACATTATGTCCACCAGTGTGAATTTAATTGCAAAAAATTTATGGGTTTTAAAAGCTTTCAGCGGGGCAGCTCGCTTTCAATGTATTCGACGAACCAGTCCATTTCCCACAACGCGTCTCGGTCCGCCCTCGCACCCGACCTTCTTTCACCGGTTCTTTTGCTGACGACGTAGGTTTGGCCGTCTATCATTACTTCGCCGTCTTGGGCCCGTATCGGCTCTCCAAGGTTTCCTTCAGGGCTGAAAGGTTCGAAAAGCAGTTCTTTCATCTGTTCGTAGCGGAGCCTGATTTCAGCCTGCCATTCGCTTGGTATTGCTGGGCTTAGCTTGCCGAGCTGAAGCGTGCCGTCGACCTGCGTAGCCGTGCTTTGAGCAGGCGGTCTCGTCCACCTAAAGGGCATGTAGTCGCCGATTCTCGTCCAGATGTCGACCGAAACCCAAGAACCAGTTCCAACCATCCGGTAGAAGTCGAGGTAAATCGGGCCCCAGTTCACAATTTGACCAGTTAGATGAGCGTTCGGACCATAGCTGGACATGTCGTTGTAGTGGCTGAAGCTCCAGACTCTTCTGCCTCTTTGCGTGGTGTATTCTTCAGCGACCTGCAAAGTAGCGGGGGTGTCCTCGGTGAAAGCCAGAACATCGGCGTTGGACTGCTCGATTAAAGCCACGGATGCTTCTCTAGCTTTACCAGGGTCGAACCAGCTGAACAACCAGCTAACATAAGCTCGAATATTGCGGCCCGTGCGTCTCCTGTATGCATAGTTAGCTCCGAGTACAAAGGCGTTTATGTGTCGCACCACTTCAGGAATTGGGAAAGCAGCAACGTATCCGACGACACCTGTCTGCGTAACAGCTCCGGCAGCCAAACCGTTGAGATAGTAAAGCTGGTAGAACTCGGCGAAAGCACTGCTCATGTTTTGAGGCGCGTTTCCAGCAGCTCCGCTCCGATAGCCCGAAATGTGAACAAAGTATTTGTCACGATGTCTCGCCGCGGCTTCAGCGGTAGCATCCATGAACCCGAAGCTCGTTGTGATAATAAGGTCCGCGCCCTGATTTATCAAGGATTCAATAGCACCCGGAGCCTGAGGGTCGGGAACGCTTTCGATGTATATGCTGTCGACGTTTCGGTAGAGGCCGTCGGCGTATTTCCGCCCTTGGTCATGTGCAAAAGTCCAACCATAGTCACCTACCGGCCCAACGTAGATGTAACCCACCTTCAGCCGTTCGGGAGCTGTAACGGTGGTGGTGACCGTTTGGGCGGGAGCCGTCACAGTTCTCGTCACAGCAGCGGGAGCCTGAGATGCGCCAATTAGATATCCGGCGAGACCACCCGCGATGGCACCGGCTGCTATTCCTCCAGCGGCCACACCAGAAGATACCGCGAGAAATTTTCTCCTCGAAATTCGATTATCTTTCCCCATCATTTATTTACCTGTGTCCGCCGCATATATGTTTTTGCCATATTCAGTCGATTATGAGGTCGACAAACTGGAACGTCACGGTGTCCAGCAAGCCTTTGTCGGTGATTCGGAGTTCGGGGATGACGCTTAAACTGAGAAGCGATAACGTCATAAAGGGTGAAACCCATTCGCATCCGAGATTTCGCCAGATTTCATAGGTTTTGTTGAGTTTTTCAGCGGTTTTTTCGGCGGACTCTACGGACATCAGCCCGGCCAAAGGAAGTTCGACACGGGCCAATACTTCTCCATCCGCGACCGTCACGATTCCGCCGTTGATGCGGGCGTTTTCATTCGCAGCCAGAGCCATGTCTTTTTCATCGTATCCGACAACCATCAAATTGTGGCTGTCATGAGCAACGGTCGAAGAAACAGCACCTTTCCTAAATCCGAAACCTTTCGTAAAGCCGAGAGACATGGCACCCGTCTTGCCGTGACGCTCGATAACAGCGATTTTCAAAATGCTTCTATCCGGGTCCGCTGGCAAAACTCCTTTTGAAGCTTCGAGACGCTCAATCCGATGTTTAGTCAACACACTCCCTTCGATAGCTTCTATGACTCGGACACGGAGCTCCGACTCTTTGCGATTCGTACCGATTATGAAATCTTCAGGTGTAAACTGCTTCGGAATTTTTACGCTTCTCATAAATTTTTCAGTATAGTTGTATGACGGAAGATTTTTGATGAGTTTTCCGTTTTCAGCCACCAGCTCACCGTCAGCGAAAACAGCTTCGATTTTGAACTTCGACAAATCCGAGACGACCAATATGTCGGCCATCCTCGCCGGCGCGATGCTTCCAAGCTCGTAGGAGAGACGGTATCTTTCAGCCGGGTTTAAAGTCGCCATTTGAATTGCCGTCAAAGGGTCAACACCTTCCTGGATTGCTCGACGAAGGCTGTGGTCCATGTGTCCATCGCGGAGAATCGAAGCCGGCTCTTTGTCGTCGGTGCAGAGACAGATGTGTCTCGGGTCTATTCCTGTCTCGGTGTATGCTCTGATGGTTTCCTTTACGTCGAGCCAAGCGCTTCCTTCACGGAGATAAACATACATGCCGTTCCGCAGCCTTTCTAAAGTTTGTCGCTTGGTGACGCTTTCATGTGTGGAAGTTATTCCCGCAGCCGTGTATGCAGTTAGTTCACGGCCCAAAAGCCCCGAATCATGTCCCTCAACGATTTTGCCGGCTTTCAAGGTTTCAGCAATCATGGCGTGAACTTTTTCATCAGCGGCCAACACTCCTGGGAAATTCATCATCTCGCCGAGAGCAATTACTTCTTCAAGCTTCATAGCTTCGGCGACTTCCTCGGGCCCTACAGCAGCCCCCGCTGTTTCGAAGCCGGGAGCCGCCGGCACACACGAAGGATACGTGACAAAGACTTTGAGCGGTAAATTCTTCGACTCATCAATCATCAACTTCACACCGTCCAATCCAAAAACATTCCCGATTTCATGCGGGTCGATAAACACCGTCGTCGTTCCATGCGGTAGGACTATGCGGGCGAATTCCGTAACACCAACCATCGAACTTTCGATGTGAACATGGGGATCTATCAACCCTGGAACCAGAAATTTGTTAGAAGCGTCGTAAACGACCGTGTTGGGGCCGATGCATGGCTGCGCGTCGCCAACAAGTGCAACTCTTCCAAACCTAACCGCCACATCCACTTCCTCCATAATTTCCCGCGTGTGGACATTAACCACATTACCATTCGTTATCACTAGGTCAGCGTGTTCAAGCCCCAACGCTGTTCTAACCAAATTTTTTGTTACGTGAGGAAGCTTTACCCGTTTCCACATTTAGTATAAGAGGTAACCGGCGAGATATATTTTTGAATTAAGTACGCAAACAAATAAAAACCGCGCATTCAATACGTATTTGATGACGTCCACTATACGTTGGGGTCTGTATCTCCAAGACATGCATGTCCGTGACATGGTTCGTTATGCACAGCTCGCTGAACAGTATGGTTTCGAATCAGCGTGGGTTGCTGAATCACGTTTGGCCAGAGACGCGTTGACACCGATGACGGCCATAGCCACCGTCACTTCGAAAATCAGAGTTGGAGCCGGCGTCATCAACACATGGACGCGTAACGCCGCCCTCATCGCTCAAACTTTCGCCACCATGGATGAGCTAAGCGATGGCAGGGTGATGCTCGGCCTCGGGGCGTGGTGGGACCCGCTCGCGTGGAAAGTAGGGATAGAACGGACAGAGCCTTTGCTGTGTATGCGTGAATACGTCGAAGTAATTCGCCGGCTCTTCCGCATGGAAGAAGTAACGTTCGAAGGGAAGTTTGTCAAGATGCGTGGGGTCAGGCTCGACGTTCTACATGGCGCGGGTGAAAAACCGCGTAATATCCCAATCTACATCGGGGCCACAGGGTGGAAGATGATGGAGCTCGCAGGAGAAATCGGAGATGGCGTCTTACTAAACTATCTGGTTTCACCGAAATACAACGACACCGCACTCGAATATCTGCGCAAGGGAGCGGCCAAAGTAGGTCGAAGGCTCGAAGACATCGACAGACCTCAGCTGATCGCATGCTCGATGCATCCTGACAGCGATAAAGCGGTCAAACTCGCGAAAAAACACGTAACCATGACTCTAGGACAGCAACCACACATCATGAAGGCGAGCGGCGTAAGCGAAGATTTGATTGAGGAAGTTCAACGCGTCATGGGCGGTTGGCCCGCTAAACCCGGTGGAATAGAAAAAGCCACGGAAATTGTGCCCGATGAAGTCGTCCGCATGATAACCGCCTCCGGAACTGTTTCAGAAGTAATAGCCAAAGTCAAGGAATACATGGCTCATGGATGCACTTCGCCCCTCTTGCTCCCCTTGAGCGGAGACCCTGAATACCTCATCAAAAGCATCGCGGAGGCGTAGCATGGTGAGTCAGTCGGTACTACTCCGCGGCGGCGTCGTAGTAACCATGGACGCATCACGGAGAATCATCGTGGACGGTGCAGTCGGCTTCGAGAACAGAAAAATAACATTTGTCGGTAAAGCTGATGAAGCGGCGAAAGCAGGCAAGTTCGACAAGGTAATCGACACCAGCGGCTGTTTCGTCATGCCGGGCCTCGTCTGTGCACACACCCATCTTTACGGTATTGCTTTACGCGGCGCCCCACTGCGGATTAGGCCAACAACAGACTTTCTCGAGAACCTGCAGCGTATTTGGTGGCCTCTCGACGAAAAGATGGACAACGACGACGCCTATGCGACCGCGTTAGCGGCCTGCATGGAAATGGTCCTAAACGGAACAACCACTTTCGCTGACACCTATTCAGCGCCTCCCAACCCCGAGGGAAGCCTCGACGCAATAGCAAAAGCCGTCAACGAAGTTGGAATCAGAGGAATTATATCGTTTGAGGCGACTGAGCGGCGAAGCGTCGAAGAGGGTAGGAGAGGACTTGAAGAAAATGTGAGGTTTCTCGCAAAGGGTGGTAACGGTCTCGCGAAGGGAATGATAAGCCTTCACGCGTCTTTCACGATTACTGATGACCTCATCGCGCGGGGAATGGAGGCGGCGAAGAAATTCGGCGCACCGATCACTATTCATGTTTCTGAGGGGCCGAACGATGTTTACCACAACATTGAACGATATGGGAAGCGGACGGTGGAGAGGTTGAAAGACACAGGTCTTCTCGGGCCTTCTACGGTTCTCGCGCACTGCGTCCATCTTAACCAGCGTGAAATCCAGCTCTGCGCCGCAACAGGAACACATGTGGCACACAATCCTATGAGCAACATGCTCAACGCCGTCGGCGTGATGAGCCTTCCCGAAATGCTGCAGGCAAACATCAACGTTGGATTAGGCAACGATGGATACGTTTTCGATGGCTTCGAAAACATGAGAGCCGCCTTTCTCATACATCGCGTTCACCGCAGAGACCCATCCATAATTTCTCCACAAACAGTCGTTGAGCTCGCCACCGTTAACGCTGCGAAATGCTATGGCCTACTCGACATCGGTTCGATTGAAGTAGGGAAGAAAGCCGACGTCATCGTGGTCAGGCCCGAAGTATACGCAACACCAATGAACCGCAACGTTTATGGATATCTTGTGAACGGTATGAAAGGCGGCGATGTGGAGCATGTGTTTGTCGACGGTGTTCAAGTCGTGGAAAACAGGCGCCTGACGAAGCTTGACAAAGAAAAAGCTGAAAAAACCATCGTTGAAACCATCGAAAAACTGTGGAGCCGTCTCGGGGAATCACCTTCTGAAGCTGTAGAGCCGCTTAAGGTGAAGTAAGACTTGATAGGCTATCTTAACATTCCGCGACTTGACATCGCAGTCGCCGAAAATGTTGACGAAGCTTTGAACCTTCTCGAAGCCGAACCTGCGCGCGAAATTTTAGCCGCCGGCACAGAAATCATCACAGCCCTAACCATGGCAACCAAGAAAACCAGAAAATTCGTCGACATCACTCGCATAGAGCAGCTAAGGGAAATTAGGACGGAAAACGGCCGCGTTTCGGCGGGCGCGTTGGTCACCCATCACGAACTCGCGTCAGCTTTGAAAAAATCAGTTCCAGCATTCGAGAATTTTCTCGCAAGTTATTCTTCCCCGGCGGTTTCGTATCGCGCAACAGTCGGCGGAAGCGTGATTCTTCGCAGAGCATCCGAAGACCTTCTACCCATTCTCCTAGCCATGGACGCGGAATTGGTCTTCGCCACCCGCGAAGGTGAGAAGAAGATTTCTCTTCATGATTTTCTGATTAAGGGCATGGTTGAGAAAGCTTTGCTGAAAAGCGTTATTTTCTCAATGTCGAGTTGGTGTTTTTTCGAGAAGCTTTGGATGGGTGTTTCGAGATATCCCCTGATATCCGTCGCGGTTGCCATGAGAGACGGCTTTGTCAGGGTAGCTGTGTCTCACAGAGACATGAATACTCCTGGACGGGTTCTTTCGGTTGAAAAATTCCTCGAAAACAAGCCTTTGACCGGCGAAACTTTGGCCAAGGCGGCGCAGCTTTTAAGCGATTCGATAAACCCAGTTGATGACGTTTTGGCGTCTTCCTGGTATAGGCGGAAGGTTGCAGGTGTTTTGTTCCGCCGTCTTTTAGAGCAGTATGGCGGGGGTCGCGAATGAAAGTCGAATTGGTCGTGAACGGAGAGAGATATTCGGTTGACGTCGAGCCCAACGAAAGGCTGAGCGACGTTCTGCGTAGCAAGCTCGGCTATGTATCTGTGAAACAGGGATGCGGCGTCGGCGACTGCGGCCTCTGCATAGTCCTACTTGACGGAAAACCGGTCAATTCATGTCTTGTTCTCGCATACCAGGCACATGGCCAAAGCATTACCACCGTTGAAGGCATCGGCGACGATGGAAAGCTTCACCCGCTTCAGCAAGCCTTTATCGACACTGGAGCGGTTCAATGCGGGTTCTGCATCCCTGCGGCACTACTGGTGCTGAAACATCTCTACGAAATGAATCCGGGCGCGTCGCGGCACGAGGTCCGCCATGCTTTGCGCAGCGTTTTGTGTAGATGCGGTAGTTATATCCGGTTTGAACAGGCGTTTGAGAAGGTGAAAAAGCGGTGAGCGAAGAAATTCTCAGACGTTTCCAAGAAATCCTCCAGGCAAGGGAATTTTTCATCGTCGGGAAAAAAGTCGCACGGGTCGACGCTCTCGACGCCGTTCTGGGCAAACCTATCTACACCGCAGACCTCGTAACCGAAAAAACCCTTTTCGTCAAAGCCGTCAGGTCCACAATTCCACACGGCTACATCAAAAAAATCGACTACGGCTCCGCATTAACCCGGAAAGGAGTCGTTAAAGTTCTCACGGCTCAAGACATCCCTGGGGTTAACGACGCCGGAAGCCTCATTTCGGACAGGCCTTTACTGGCCTTCGACAAGGTTCGGCATATCGGTGAAGCCGTGGCGTTGGTTGTGGGCGAATCGGTTGAAGACGCTGAAGAAGCAGCTGAACATGTTGACGTGCTTTACGAACCATTGCCGGTGGTGACTAATCCACGCGACGCAATGAAGCATGACGCACCGAGAATACAAGACCGCGACAACGTAATTACTCATTTCAAGATTAGGAAAGGCGATGTGGAAAAAGGTCTGAGGGAATCCGACGTAGTTATAGAAAGAACTTACCGGACTCAGTTCATCACCGGGCTTCCGCTAGAAATTGAAATCGCCTATTCTTTCTTCGACGGCGATGGAAGAATCAACTGCATTTCATCGATGCAGAACCTATACGACGTCTACAACAAAGTCATCAAAATACTCGGCGTGCCCAATGACAAGCTCCGTGTGGTTCAGGCGGCTACCGGTGGCGGCTTCGGACCAAAAAGCGATGAAACACCCATAGACGTCGCCGCGTATGCCTGTCTCGCTACCTACTACACTGGAAGACCTGCGCTCGCGGCTTTTACACGGAGCGAAGCCATGACCGTTCAATGTAAAAGACATTCGTTTGAAATTACGAATGTTGTCGGTGCAATGAAAGACGGCAGGCTTAATGCGTGGAAGTCCAAGCTTATCGAAGACACCGGCGCTTACATTTCGAAAGGCCATCTTGTCATCGGCCGGGCTACTTTTCACTGCACAGGCCCTTATGAGGTGCCGAACGTGTGGGCTGACGGCTACTGCGTGCTGACTAACAACACGATGGCCGGCTCAACCCGTGGATTTGGCGCGCCTCAAGCACATTTCGCCGCAGAAATGATAATGAACGAGCTCGCAGAGGAGCTCAACATTTCACCTCTGGAAATTCGTGAAAAGAACATGCTCAAGCCCGGGTCTTTAACATCTACCAGCCAGAAAATCGAAGACGACGGACTCGTCCGATGTTTCCAGCGAGCCGTGGAAACGTCTCAGTTTACACGTATACGGCTTGAATTCGATGAATTCAATCGTCGAAACAAGGTCTTGAAGAAAGGCATAGGAATCGCATTGCTCTACCATGGCAACACTCTCGGTCCCGAGGGGGATGACTTCGCTACAGTGGTTTCGCGCATCGAACGTGACGGCACCGTGGTTGTTCAGACAGGGTTGACCGAATACGGAACAGGCGCTCTCACGTCTCTCGCCATAGTGACCGCCGAAGTCCTCGGAATCCCGCTTTCCATGGTCAGGCTCGAAAGGCCAGACACGTCAGCGGTTCCCAACGCAGGCCCCACAGTCGCTTCGAGAACAACAGTCATCGGCGGCCAAGCAGCGGTAGATGCCGCGATAAAGCTACGGGCCGCGGTCGCCTCAGTCGCGGCAAAAATCCTCAACACAGAGCCTTTGAACCTCGAATTCAAAAACGGCGAGATAACGACCCCAAACGGCCGTTCGCTGAGCTGGCGTGAAGCAGTCAACAAATGCTACGAGCAAAACGTTTCACTCAAGGCGGTCGGCTACTACATCGCTCCACCAACCAAATGGGACCCCGAAACAGGCCAAGGCGCTCCCTACAACCAGTACACTTATGGTGCGTTGGTGGCTGAAGTCACGGTCGACATCGAAACCGGTGTGGTGAAGGTCGACCGGTTAACCGCGGCTTACGATGTTGGACGCGCCATCAACCCGATGGGGCTGGTGGCTGTTTACGAAGGGGGGAGCATCATGGGCCTCGGCTATGCCTTGACTGAGGAAATAATTCACGACGGCGGCTACCTTGTCAACCCTAACCTGCATCAATTCATCATTCCAACGGCCTCCGACGCGCCAGAAGAAATACAGAGCATCATCGTCGAAGTCCGTGGAAGCATCGGCGTTTTCGGAGCCAAAGCAATGGGTGAAATCCCAGTGGTTCTTCCAGCCGCTTCAATCGCAGGAGCTCTCGCACATGCAACAGGTGTTTATTTCCGCGAGCTACCGCTGAAACCTTCCAAAGTTCTTGAAGGATTAGTCAAAGCCACGCATCTATAAATCCTCGCAAACACAACAACACCCATGACTCTGACAGAGCTCTCTGGCAGAGACCTCATCTCGTCACAGGACTGGAGCATCGAAGAGATCAACGCAACAATGGAGCTGGCGAGATCACTGAAAATACGGAGAGCGGTCGGCGATGTACCTGAGCTTTTCAAAAACAGGACGATGTTCATGCTTTTCTACAACACCAGCACGAGGACAAGAGCTAGTTTCGAGGCCGCGGCGACTATGCTGGGCGGCCACGCCCAGTTCATCGATTTCGCAACAACACGCGGGGCTGAAGGAGAATCTGTGAAAGACATCGCGAAGATGTATGAAAGGCTTGGACATGTTCTAGGCGTGAGGATTCTCGAATCCGCCGTCGATTATGTCTATGGCAGAGGAAACGCGGTCGTAAGAGAATATGCTGAACACGCGAAAATACCCGTCATCAATATGGCGGACGACATGTTTCATCCGAGCCAAGCGATCACCGACCTCTATACCTTGAAGGAGAAGCTGGGCAAAATCGAGAAAAAGAAATACGTGTTGATGTGGACTTACAGCGACAAAATAAGAAGCTGGGGAAGCATACAGGACGAAATGCTAATCGCAACACGATTCGGCATGGATGTAGTACTCGCTTATCCACCTGGTTTCGACATAGATGAGAACCTTGTTAAGCTAGCTAAGCAGAACGCGGAGGAAAGCGGCGGATCGCTCACTATTTCACATGATTACCAGGAAGCTCTTCGGGATGCAGACGCCGTGTTTCCACGCAGCTGGGCCAGCCACGAATGCGTCGTAGTCGGTATGAACAGGTTCGGAAGAGAAAAAGAAATCGAGCTGCACAACAAATACCGCGACTGGAAACTGACCAAGCAGCTAACCGACCTGATGTCGAAGCATGGTATCGTGACACATGTTCTTCCTGTGTTCCGCGGACAGGAAGCTGACGACGACGTGATGGATGGGCCTCGAAGCGTTATCTATGACCAGGCTGAAAACCTTTTATACGTAAGAGCGGCCATTCTAGCCCTGGTGGCGGGAAAAACTTAAAAAATTTATGCGACAAAATGTGTTCCGGCTTTTCCTGCGAACGCTTCCTTTAGCTGTGAAAGCTCTGCGATAATGGCTTCTTTTCCACCGGATTCCACGAATCTTATGCAGGCGAGAACCTTGGGCAGCATCGAACCCGAGCCGAAATGCCCCTCCTCAAGATATTTCCTCGCCTCTTTTGCGGTAACTTTTTCAAGTCTTTTCTGGTCTGGTTTTCCATAGTTGATGTAAGCTCCGTCAACGTCCGTCAATATGATGAATCGGTCGGCTTTGATTAGTTCGGCGAGTTTTTCTCCCGCCAAGTCCTTGTCGATGACCGCTTCAACCCCACTAGCGCGGCCGTTTTCCTCGATTATGGGAATGCCTCCTCCGCCGCTCGCTACGACGATGAAGCCTTCATCTACGAGCTTTTTGACTGCGAATCTTTCCGCGATAATTTTGGGGTCAGGCGACGGCACTACCCTACGCCAGCCTCCGCGAGCCTTATCCTCTACGAAGATATACTCGGGATGTTCAGCCTTGATTTTTTCCATTTCTTCTTTTGTGTAGAACGGGCCTATTGGTTTTGTTGGATTTTTGAAAGCTGGGTCGTCCTTATCGACGATGACCCTTGTCACCACAGTTATTACGTATTTGTCTATGCTCCGGCGTTTGAGTTCGTTGCGGAGGTTTTGCTGAATGATGTATCCGATGAATCCCTGAGTTTCCGCTCCGCAGGCATCCATCGGGAAGGCGGGAATACCATGTATTTTCTGGCCGGCGTCGTGTCGCAGAAGTGTCGCACCCACTTGAGGCCCGTTTCCATGAGTGATGACGAGTTTGTGACCGGCTTCGACGATGTCGGCGAGATATTTGGCTGCGTTCTGAACGTTTCGGTATTGTTCTTCGAAACTGCCTTTGTCACCGCGTCTAAGCAACGCGTTTCCACCTAAAGCAATCACGATAAGCTCTCCGCTAGCCATAACCCACACTACTCATTCCGTAATAAAAACCTCAAACAGACAAATTCAGCAGCTTGAGAAACTGGTCGATGTCAGGCGTTGTCAACGGAATGGTCGTATGCGCTGTGATTTTTTCAGGCTCCTTGAGCCCAGAGCCTGTGACGAGGACGACTACGTCATCTGAAGGGTCGACTACTCCATGCTGTAGAAGTTTTTCAGCCGCGGCAACTCCGACTGCTCCTGAAGGCTCCGAAAACACTCCTTCGAGACGTGCAAGCTTTGTCATCGAATCCCGAATTTCGTCTTCGCTGACTGATTCAGCTGTGCCACCGGTTGCTTTAACACCTTCAAGTACAGCGTCGCCGTCCCATGGAAACGGGTCGAGCAGTCCGGACGCGATCGACTTGGACCATTTTTCGGGCTCGATTTCCTCGAATTTCTTACCCTGCTTTATAGCCCGTGTAAGAGCCATGTTTCCCTCAGGCTGAACCGGCACGATTTTCGGATAATGATCTATTAAACCGAGGGTTTTGAGGTCTTTCAAGCCTTTCCAAATTCCAGTCGCGAGACATCCCGAGCCTGTCGGGATGAAAATAAAGTCCGGCGGCTGCCAGTTCATTTGCATCACCACTTCGTATACGATTGTTTTTGGGCCTTCAACTTGGTAGGGGTTGAACGGGCCGAAGCTCGGACACGGATACCATCCCAGCTTTTCCACCGTTTGCAGCATGAGGTCAACGGTAGGGTCGCGGCCTTCTTCGACCTGCTTAACTCGCACAACTCTGGCACCATAGAGAAGAAGCTGAGAGGCCTTCCCCATAGCCACGTCTTCGGGCACGAAAGCCGTGCAACTGAGGCCCAACGAAGCACTGTAAGCAGCTAGAGACGAAGCCGCGTTTCCGCTGGAAGCAATAACAACCTGCTTTCTCGCAGTTTCAAACGCCTTGGCCGCACCCACGGCCATGGCGCGGTCTTTGAATGAAGCGGTTGGATTGCGTGTTTCGTCTTTAAGAAACAGGTTTTTCAGACCGATTTGTTTTCCAAGCCTTTCAGCTTTGAGCAGAGCTGTGTTTCCCTCTGACAGTGTTGATCTGTATTTTTTGTCGACAGGCATGAGCTCCCAGAAGCGCCAAACACCTATGTGCGGTCTCGTCTCCAAGCTTGAACGTGTGAAAGACCTGGCCACACAGTCATAGTCGTAGATAATGTCGAGCCTGCCCATGTCTTTTTTCCGGCACATCACTGGACTTTCCACTGGGTCGTAGACTTCGCCGCATCTCGAGCAAACCAGTTTTTCAACAAACGTCAAGCTGAATCACTTAAACTTTGCAACGGAAAAAACGCATGAATTGCCTCCGACTGCTCGGCATTCCGTTTCACGGGCCGAAAATTCTTCACCGAACAATCGCTGAGCAATTCCCGATAAAATTCCCGCCAAAAAATAGCATGATGGAGAGTTTTCACCGTGCAACCCTTCGCAGAATGCGCAGTTTTCGAAGAAAACTTTTATGGTTTCATCAAGCTGTAGACGGTTTTCGAGAATTATTCTGCCCCAGCCGGATTTTTGCGCAGCGAGCGCTAAGATCGCCATACTTTCGTCAGCTGTTTTGCCCAGTTCCTTGGTTCGTCCAGCTAGTGCACGGCCGTACTTGTTGCCGATGTGCCATAGCAGAGTATCTGCCGCGGCTGTAGAAGTTGATCCGGCGAGAAGATACCGCATTTCGCCGACAAGTTTAGCTGACAGCAGAAAAACTCTACCACCGAGAAAGTTATCGTAAATGACGCCGTTCTTATCATCGTAGCTGAGGGACGAAATAGCTTATCACCTTATAATCTCGAGACGACCCGCGTGTTTTTTCCGCATCTCCAAAGTATAGTCGTCTAGCGAATGCTCCCTTTCGGGAATCTCGACATGCTTTTTACCTGGCCCATAGAGCTCTGTGGACAGATATCTGTTGCCTGAATCACATACGAGAGTGACTATTTTCCTGATGTGGGGATGCTTTTTGGCAACTTTGACCGCTGCAGCGATGTTGCAGCCCGTTGAAATTCCTGCAAATATTCCTTCCATGCGGGCCAGTTCTCTCGCCGTTTCTATGGCTTCATCAGAAGTCGTAGTTACTACTCCATCGCATATGGAGAGGTCGAGGTTGCGTGGAATGAACCCATCTCCAATGCCTTCAATTTTGTGAGAACCCCATAGCCCTTCGCTTATTATCGGCGCTTCAGCCGGTTCAACTGTATAAATTTTCACACTTGGCTTCTTCTCTTTAAGGAATTTTCCAACACCGCTAACAGTTCCGCCGGAACCCTGCGACATCACGAAACAATCCACGGTTCCTTTAGTCTGCTCCCATATTTCTGGACCTGTTGTTTTGATATGGGCCTGAACGTTGTCGGGGTTGGTGAACTGGTTTGGAAACCAATACTTTCCCGGGTGCTGCTTCATCATTTCTTCAGCTTTCCGAAGGCTGAGGTCGACGTCGCTTTCCGCCCCAGGGGTAAAAACAAGATTTCCGCCAAAGGCCTTGATGAGCTGCTTCCTCTCCTCGCTCATTCCCTCCGGCATAACTATCGTCACTCGATATCCAATATGAGTTCCTACGAATGAACACGCGATTCCAGCGTTGCCCGTCGAAACTTCAAGAATTTCCATTCCGGGCCTCAGGTCGCCTCTTTCGATGGCTTTGGTTATCATTTCGCGGTAAATTCTGTCTTTGAGGCTTCCGGATGGGTTGTAGAATTCGAGTTTCGCCCACAGTTCGGCTGTTAGGCCGTGTTTTTTCTCTATGTTTCGGAGACGTAGAAGCGGGGTGTTGCCTATGATGTCTAAGATGTCTTCGCCGGTTTTCATTTCCGCCCCATCGTCATAGCCATGACTGCTTTCTGGACGTGAAGCCTGTTTTCAGCCTGCTGGAAGTAAAGCGAATAAACAGGGCTGTCGATAACTTCGTCCATAACCTCTTGTCCTCGGTCGGCTGGTCCGCAGTGCATGTATTTTCCTTTGTTAGTCAAATCCATCAGTTCGGGCGTTGTTATCCAGTTTTTGAACTGGTCCTGATATTTTGTTGCACCCTCTTTGTCTACTGTCGTGTTGTAGGGTGGGAAGAATTTCTTCGGAGACCATGCCTTCGGATAGACAAAGTCAGCTCCTTCAAACGCTTCTTTCATGTCGTGGACAATTGTGAACGACCCTCCGTATTGTTCGACATTCTCCCTGCATGCCTGTATGACGTGGTCTTCGAGTTCGAAGCCCGGCGGATGTGCCAAAACAACATCCATGCCGAACTGTGTTCCAATCAATATGCAGCTCTGTGGGACAGCCAACGGCTTAAGCCCTCCCGAATACGCGTAGGAAACCACGAATTTCTTTCCCTGAGGTTTAGGAGCTACGTCGGTAATCGCCATCATGTCAGCAAGAGCTTGAAACGGATGATAGATGTCGTCTTCCATGTTGAGCACCGGTATGGTAGCCCATTTCGCAAACTCCTGAATAACTCTGTGGCCACGGCCGATATGCCATTTTGCCGCGTCACCGTATATTCTTACGGCTATGGCGTCTCCATAGGTGCTGAGGACTCTTGCGACATCCGCTATCGACTCGGTTTGATACGGAATCATGTCTTCAGGCAGTGTGGGCGTGTAGACATCTGAAGGGCTGAGGAAATGCGCGTGTCCTCCCAGCTGATAGATACCTGCTTCAAAGGAGTTACGGGTTCGCAGAGACCTGTTGTAGAAAAGCATGAACAACGTCTGGTTTTTCAGAAATTCGGTGGGTTTTCTCGCACGGTATCGGTCACGGAGGTCTCTCGCGGCCTTCAAGATTCGACTAATTTCTTCTTGGCTGAAATCGTTGGTGTTCAGAAAGTCCTTACCAAATAAAGAACCAACATAGGCAGGCTTAGCCGCCGATTTCTTTCTCGCCATGTTCGAAGAAGGGTTCTTAGCGAATCATTTATAGCTTTGCTAAAGCAGGAAGTTTATCGCAGCCCAGAGGAAAAATCCAGCGGCGAGCAGGAACCCTGTGTTTGTTGCGACTTGGACGTTTGACGCGAGGGCAGGTATCATTAAGTACGGACTACCGTATGTTTCTCGAACAAGTTTGACGGTTTTAACGGCTTTCGGAATTGTCAACAACGCCATCAACGCGGTTGGTGGAGAGAAGCCAAGAACAACCGGTATGACGACCGACACATAGCTGGCTGTTAGCAGAGCTTTGTAAAGCTTTATCACGCTTTCCTTTGAAAGCCTTGTGACAAGTGTTCGTTTTCCCGCGGCCGCGTCGTAGGGTGAATCAGGGATTTCGTTTACGTAAAGTATCAGGGCTATCATGATGCCGACCGGTATTGACGCGAGCAGTGCTTCAATAGAGAAGAATTGTGTTTGGACGTAATGGCTTCCGAGAACAACTATTGGCCCGAACCCGATTCCGACAGCTATTTCACCCAATCCTCGGTAAGCGAGCTTAAACGGTGGGGCGGTGTATGCATAGCTGATGAAAACACCTACCCCCATTACCGCGAGAATTGGAACCAAGCCCCGTTGAATCGCCAAATACAGACCAATCACGATCCCCACGACGTAGAATAGCGTCGCCATGCCTGCAACTTGTTTCGGTGTCAAGAGCCCATACTGAATGATTCGCGAGCCTCCGCTGAATGGGGTTGGCGTTATGTTGGCTTCGTCGGCTCCGAGTTTGGCGTCAAAATAGTCGTTAGTCATGTTGAGGGCGAGATGTATGAGGCTGGCCCCTATGATGGTGAGAAGGAACAGGATCGGGTCGAAGAACCCGAGATAGGCGGCTGAGCCGACGCCAACCAACACAGGCCCAGCGGTAGCTGTAAGAAACGGGAAACGAGTCGCCCTGAAGAGAAGCTGCGACGTGGGAAGCCGGGCTTTAATCTCTCTTCCCAACGCTTTGCTCAGGTTTGATAGATATTGTTTAGCTTGCGGCACGTTTTCTTCGCAGTATTGGAAGAAGGGCTTGGTTTTCTCGTTCCATCCATAAGTTTTAGCAGGTTTGAACACGACTGTGTCATCGCGTATTTCCGCTTCACCTATCATAGTGACGTATCTACGGTCGGTGTATCCGCCGGTTGGCAACGGCGTTATGTGGTTAAGGACGACAGTCATCTGCTTTTTAGGGTTGAGACCTGCGGGCTTTTCGACGACAAGTTTTCCATCCTCCATGCGAGCGGTGGTTGAATAACTCACGGGATATCCGTCGTCATCAAGATAAGAAACTACTATGTCGCTGTATTCTTCCAGAGAGATTTCTGTTGTCATGCTTTCCACCTCAACGGCTCGTTACGGAGGACACCGTTTTTCCAGAGAAGCATTTCACGCGGTGTTATTTCGATTATCACACGTTCCCAGAAAAGAGGTAGAGCTACTCGCTGCTTGATGAATGATTCGATGTAAGGCTCTTTTTTCCTCCAAAGCTCCACCAACCAGCTCCAGCCGTCATGCAAATCGTCTTCGATGACTCGGGCGTCGCCCTTTAGGTGAAGAGCTGAATAACTCGGTAACTTGATGAATTGGCGACCGCTGAACAACACTCCGACTTTGGGGTTTTTCTTGATGTGTTCGGCTTTTTTGCTGAAAAGAATGCTGGACGTCATGTAAAGCTTTTTCCGTTCACGGCTGTAGAGCGGTAACATGGGATGGCTGGATATCCTGCCCGACTGTGTTCGATAGCTTAACACCGAAACGAGTGCGTTTTCCATGATTTCTTCAGCGGCCGTGAAAACGTCCATGTCAATAGTGTCTTTTTGTCCGTATTTAGATTTTTAACCACTTCTCAGTGGTTAAAGCTTGAGCGCCTTGATAAATATCGCTGCCGTGAGACACAGCGCGGACATTGCTGCCCAACCCCACAGATACCCCTGCGTTTCGACGACGTTTGCAAAAATGTATGGAATGGTTGAAGCCGCGATGAGATGCACACAATTGACTGTTGCGACCGCGACAGCGACTTTGTTTTCCGAAAGAACCGTCAAAGGTGCGACGTAGAGAAGGCTGTTTAACCCGGTGTAGAAAAATCCAACCGAAAACATCACAGCCGGAATTAGCAACACAGGGGAAAAAGCAAATAAGAATAATGAGAAAGCGCTCATCAGGCTTAGAACGTAGAGGAGTCTTTTCCGGCTTGATGTCAAGTCAAAAATTCGCCCTATTACAGGTGCTCCGACAACGCTTCCCACCGAAAGTATGGATATGAGTAGGCCGGCTGTTTCGAATCCAAGGTTCTTCTCGGAATTTAAGTAAAAGATTCCGAACTGCGTGAGTGGATACCATGCAGCACCTGCAACACCAAGGCCCAGAGCTGATGCAAGGACAACTGAATTTTTAGCCGTTGACAACCCGAAGTCCGACGAGCTGGGAGGCTCGTGAACCCAGAGGGACGCACGGTAGGTTGACGCTGTCAAAAGAATTCCGAGAATTCCCGGAATCAGCAATCCGTTTCGCCATCCGACAAGAGAAATAACTATGGGCCAAAAGCCTATGGCGATCAGGGTTCCCATGTGGAACCCGGCGTTGTAAATTCCCAGCGCGAAACCTCTTTCTTTCGTTCCAAAAAGAGGGGTGAAAAACATTATGCCCGGGCCGAAGAAAAAGCTGAGAAAAACACCTGTTAGAAACCGGAAAACGAGTAATGTTTCAAAGTTGGGCGCGAGCCCACAGAGGCCCGCGAATAAAGATGACATAAGCAATCCAATCAGCGCGATTTTTCGGGCCCCATATTTGGTTGCAAGGACTGCTGCGGGAAGTTGGAAGACGCCGATGCCTATGAGAAAAATTGTGCCGAGGAATCCGAGTGATGTGAGGCCCAGCCCAAATTCGTAGGCGACGAATGGTTGAGCTGGTGAAATCGCAAGCCAGTTAAGCGTGTAGACGATACGGTCGAGGAACAGCCACGATAAGAGAATCCATCGCTGGTCTATGTGCAACTACGTCCGTTTCCTATAATGTTTCCGGATGTGCTCTTCCTTGATTTTGGTCAGCTCAGTTTCAGGAAGGCTCGATAGAATGTCCCAGGCGATGTCGAGTGTTTGGTCGAGTGTTCGGTTCTCGGTGAGGCCTTGGCGTAGGAAACGCTGTTCAAACAGGTCTCCGAACTCGAGGTATTTGAGGTCTGTTTCGGACAGGCCCGATTTACCGACGATTTCCGCCAAGCTTCTCAGCTGAACTGCTCTCGCGTAAGCGGCGTAAAGCTGGTTGCTTACGTCTCCGTGGTCGGGTCTTGTTTTCTTCTGTGAAATTATGCCCGGCCCCATTAGCCTGCTCAAACTCATCAGAACGTTAATGGGTGGATAGATTCCTCGGCGGTAGAGGTCGCGGGAAAGTACGATTTGTCCTTCCGTGATGTAGCCGGTAAGGTCGGGTATGGGGTGAGTGATGTCGTCGCTCGGCATGCTCAATATAGGCATCTGCGTCAAACTGCCTTTCAAACCCGATATTCTTCCAGCTCTTTCGTAAAGCGAGGCCAAGTCCGTGTACATGTATCCTGGATAACCTTTTCTGCCAGGCACTTCTTCACGTGCCGCGCTGACCTCTCTCAAAGCTTCGGCGTAGTTCGTGATGTCGGTGATGATTACGAGAACGTGGTATCCTTGCCTGTATGCAAGATATTCGGCGAGCGTCAAAGCAATTCGCGGCGTCACGATTCTTTCGATGGCCGGGTCATCCGCCAAGTTGAGGAACAACGCGCTTCTCTTGATGGCCCCGCTTTCCTCAAGGCTCCTTCTAAAGTACCGTGCTTCGTCGTTCTGCACACCGACCGCGGCGAAAATAACCGCGAACTCCTCCTCTTTACCCGGCACCGTGGCTTGTCGCGCTATCTGTGCGGCGAGAAAGTTGTGCGGAAGCCCTGCCCCCGAGAATATCGGAAGTTTCTGGCCTCTGACGAGGCTGTTCATCCCATCGATGGCTGATATCCCGGTCTGGATGAAGTCAGATGGATATTCGCGTTGCTGTGGGTTGATGGGTTCTCCGTTGACGTCGAGCACGTCTTCAGCTATCGGCTCGGGCAATCCGTCGAGAGGTTTTCCCAAGCCGTCAAAAACCCTTCCAAGCATATCGACGCTGACTGGAATTTCCATCGTGCGGCCGAGGAACCTTGCCTTCGTTCCTTCTATGCCAAGGCCCTGAGTTCCTTCAAAAATTTGGACAACAGCCCTACCTTCACCCACCTCGATAACTCTGCCAAGCCTCCTCTCCCCATCAGCCGTTTCAACTTCCACAAGCTCGTCGTAAGCGACGCCGGACACACCACCGACAATCATCAAAGGCCCTCGAATTTCCTGAACCGAGAGATATTCTATCCCCGATTTTTCCAGAGTCACGCGGATTTCACCTCGAGTTTTTCGCCGAGAACAAGTTTTTCAAACGTCTCGTCCAAGCTTTTCTCCAAAGCGTCAATCAGGTCAAGCCTGTCGTTGGGAATTTCATATTTAGCACGGATGAGTTTCGATATCAGCGGAATGGTTCTGATTTCTTTGAGTGAGACGCCTTTCCGAAGAGCCTCATCAGCGAGGTTGTAAAACTTGACGAAGAGCCTCAGAAGCTTATATTGCTTATGTGGTGGACAGTAAGCGTCGATTTCATCGTAAGCGTTTTGCTGGAGAAATCCGTCCCTTATCATGCGGGCCACGTCGATGATAAGTTTCTCTTCATCCGGCAAAGCTTCCGGCCCCAGCAGACGAACAAGTTCAAGCAACTCCGACTCTCTCTGCAATAATCTATACGCTTGATATCGCTGCTCGTACCAGTCGATTGAAACGTTTTCAGACCACCATTTACGAACGGTGTCGACATACGCTGAATACGATGTAATCCAGTTGATAGCGGGATAATGACGTGTATATGCTAGGCTTGCGTCAAGGGCCCAGAAAGTTCTGATGAATCTCATTGTGTGAGTCGTAACAGGTTCCGTAAAGTCACCTCCCGGCGGGCTGACTGCTCCGACAAGCGTTACGCTTCCAATTCTTTCCGGCCTACCGACCGTAACCACCCTACCCGCTCTTTCATAGAATTCAGCCAACCTGCTGGCCAAATAGCTTGGATACCCTTCCTCGGCCGGCATTTCTTCCAGTCTTCCGCTAATTTCTCTCAGAGCTTCAGCCCACCGGCTCGTTGAATCGGCCACAAGCAACACATCGTATCCCATGTCTCGATAGTATTCAGCCATGGTCGCTCCCGTGTAGATGCTCGCTTCACGCGCGGCCACTGGCATGTTGCTGGTGTTGGCGATTAGAACAGTTCGCTCCATCAACGGCCTACCGGTCGCAGGGTCTTTGAGATGCGGAAACTCCGTCAAAACTTCGGACTCCTCGTTTCCTCTTTCCCCGCACCCCACATGGAATATGACACGTGTGTCACTCCATTTCGCGAGCTGATGAAGCGTAACAGTCTTACCCGTGCCAAACGCGCCCGGAATACATGCTGTTCCTCCTTTCGAAATTGGGAACAAGGTGTCGAGAACACGTTGACCGGATATCATGGGAACTTCGGGGTCGAGCCGTCGAACGAACGGCCGCGCACGCCTGACAGGCCATTTATGATAAAGCTTAAGCGCCACTTTACCGTCTTTTGTTTTAACCTCAGCGATCGTGTCCTCTATAGTGTATTCGCCTTCTGGAGCGATGTATGATAACTCGCCTGGCTTCGTGTCGGGTGGAACCATGATTTTCGTTGTTACCAGAGGTGTTTCGGGAACTTCTCCAATAAAATCGCCGGGCCCGATTTCCTGCCCAGCCTTAGCCTTGGGGATGAATTTCCATTTTTTGTCTTTTGCGAGCGGCTCTGCTTTGATTCCTCTTTTGATGAACCCGCCTGCGATGCGTCCGATGACGTCGAGCGGTCGCTGAACTCCGTCGTAAATGCTTCCCAGCATTCCGGGCCCGAGTGAAACGGATAGAGGAGACCCTGTTGATTCAACTGGTTCCCCGGGCCTCAGCCCGCTCGTGTTCTCATAAACTTGGATGAAAGCAACATCTCCGGTGAGCTTGATTATTTCCCCGATTAGCCTTTCTTCACCAACGTAAACCGTTTCATACATTTTTGCACCCATCATACCGTCAGCTTTCACAGCAGGCCCTGCAACCCAAATGATTTTGCCCTTGACAGTTTTCATGTTTGTAGTTGGGAATGCAAATATGTATTTAAACTCATTTTGCTTCTATCAAAGCGGAATTCGAGCTCTTAAATTGTGAAAAAACCACTGGTGATAAAATATGACTTATGCGGTGGAAACAGTCAACCTGGGAAGAGTCTTCAAAAACAAAGGCATGACTGTGAAAGCTCTCGAAGATGTTGCGCTCAAAATTGATAAAGGCATGATTTTTGGGCTTCTCGGCCCAAACGGCGCTGGAAAAACCACCTTGGTTAAAATTTTATCGACGCTGCTTCTGCCGACCAGCGGTCAAGCTTACGTATATGGCTATGACGTTGTCTCCGAAGCTGAAAAAATCAGGCCTCTGATAAACCTCGTTTCGGGAGCCGACACTCCCGGATACGGACTCATCACGGTCCGTGAAAACCTCTGGTTCTATTCGATGCTCTATGGAATCGACAAGGCGACGGCGAAGGAACGCATCGACTATCTCATCGAAAAGCTCGGGCTGAAAGAGGTTGAAAACGAGATGTTGCGAAACCTTTCAACAGGCTATCGGCAGCGGATGAACCTTGCAAGAGGTCTCGTAAACGAGCCGTCTGTTCTTTTTCTTGACGAGCCGACGATTGGATTGGACGCTGTTTCTGCCCGTAACATCAGAAGGCTTATCAAGGAATGGGTGAGAGGAAACAGCGGAAAAACCGTCATCCTCACCTCTCACTACATGGCTGAAGTCGAAGAGCTTTGCGCACAGGTCGCCGTGCTTAACAAGGGCCGGATAGTTGCACTCGGAAGCCCCACGGAGCTGCGGAACATCGTGGCGGGCAAACAGGTGGCCGTCATCGAAACCTGGATTCCATCCGACGCTCAAAACGTTTTGGAGAAAATCGAAAACGCTTACAAAACACGCGACCCCGCGACCAACATATACCGCATAAGGGTGGTTGTCAACGATTGGAATGAAACCGCTGAACTCGTGCAACTGATAACAAGCCGCGGCGGAAAAGTACTTTCTCTCACAAAATCCCTTCCATCGTTTGAAGATGTTTACGTCAAGTTGATCGGAGGCGAAGAAGTTGTGGAAGACTTTGCGACATAATCTTCAGGCCGCTTACGCTCGAACGTATGTCCGCGTCGTCAGCACTTTCAGAGAACCCGAATGGATAATCACGGAATCACTTATTCCGTTGATGGTTGTTTTTGCTGCCGCGAGCCTTTACAGAGTTTCTGGAAGCGAAGCATTAGCCGGTTTCGCAGTCATAGGGGGAGCTATGATGGCTTTCTGGGATAATGTTCTGTGGCTCATGGCCAGCCAGTTCTACTGGGAGAAAGAAAGCGGAAACCTCGACCTATACATCATAGCACCCGTTTCCAAAATGTCCATTTTGCTCGGCATGTCTGTTGGCTCCATCGTCAACACATCCGTCCGAGCCGTTTTGATATTTCTTTTCGCGACCTTTGTCCTGAACATCCGCGTAAACGTCGTCGACCCTCTCGCAGTGGCGCTTGTCTTCATCCTCACTATGACGGCTCTCTACGGACTCGGAATGCTAATGTCATCTCTCTACATGCTGTATGGCAGAGGCGCGTATAACCTCAACGACATCCTCGCCGAACCTATCTATTTGGTTTCAGGCCTGTACTTCCCCACCGTCGGCAGATTTTCACCCTTTCCCGCCATCATCCAGTTTCTCGCATCGCTGATACCCCTTACCTTCGGCATCGACGGGCTCCGCCAAACCATAATCCTCGGCCAGACAGTTTCAGGTGTGTTGCTTCACATCGGAGTTTTGACCATCCTAACCGTGGTGTTAATTCCATTGGCTTGGATAACTTTGAAGTTCATGGAAAACCTCGGACGGAAGGAAGGGAGGCTGAGTCTCAGATGGATGTAAAGCAGAGGCTTCGCTCAATTTACGCGTCTATTTGGGTTGGATGGGAGATTGAAAGCAACTGGACCGACCCCTTCATCTTCATAGGCCTTCAGATCATCAGGCCTCTTGCATCAACATTGTTGTTTCCGCTGCTATACATCGTAGGTATGAACTTCACGGGCCAGCCTGTCGACGCTGAATACCTATCATACATCTTTATCGGAACCGCCTTCCTCACACCTTACATCTTAGCAGCCGAGGCGGGTGGAACCATAGTAGCACAAGACAGAGAGAGATACGGCGTCATGAAAAGCATCTACATTACATCATCCTCCCTAACCACTTACTTCTTCGGCAGATTCCTCGCCATAGCAGCTATCTCACTGGTGTCAACCCTGTTCTCCACCATCATCTCGTACATGTTCATCGTGTACGCGGTGGGACATCAGCTACAAACCAACCTATCAAACCCGCTCTACACTTTAACAGCGTTAGCGTCTCTGTACATCGGCTCATTATCTATTTTCTACCTCCTGCCATCCATCAACTTTCTCACCAACAAACTGCAGTGGAGCCTCACATACTACTTTCTCGGACTACTGTATCTTCTTGGCGATATACTGTTTCCAGTTCAGTCGCTTAACCCATTCGCCGCCCCCTTCAAATACATCCTACCCATAAACCAAGCACTCAACTCCATGAGAGCATCGCTCGGGATGAACGTCGAAGCAAACACATTATACGCCTTCTTCATTTCGTCGGTCTGGGTCGCGTTCAGCTTCTACATCTTTAAAAAAGCCGTGAGAGAAGCACGGGCGAGAGGCCTCCTCGACAAAATCGGATGGTGGTAAACTTTTTCTAATCACATGATAGTTTCACAGTCGTGAAGGCTGTTTTCGCGAAACAAGGAGGCGGTGTCGAAATCAGGGATTCACAGATACCCGAAATTAACGATGGAGAAATCCTCGTTGAAATGAAAGCATGCGGAATAGACGGAACCGACCTCGAGAAAGCGTTCGGAATACCTCTAACTCCGCCGATGCTTGGCCACGAGGTTGTTGGAGTAGTAGCTGAATCCAAGTCCGAAGATTTTCAACCCTGTGACCGAGTATTTGTCCATCATCACGTCTCATGCGGAAAATGCTACTACTGCCGCCGCGGCTCCCACACAATGTGTCCACTCTTCCTCCAAACAACCATTCATCCATGCGGGTTCGCGGAATATTTCAGAGTGCCCCGAACAAACATAGAGCGAGGAGCAGTTTTAAAAATTCCTGAAAACATCGACTGGCTGGATGCAGTGTTCATCGAGCCGGCGGCCTGTGTTCTCAGAGCTTTGAAAAGGGCCCGATTTATAGCCGGTGATAGTATATCGGTTGTCGGGGCAGGGCCCACCGGGTCTTTATTTATCGTTCTTGGAAAAGTCATCGGCTCGAGCGTCATAGCGGTCGCCGAACTTTCAGAATTCAGGCTGCGTAAAGCATTGGAAAACGGCGCTGACGCCGCCATCAACCCAGCCACAAACGACTTTGTCGAAATTTGCAGAGATCTTACTCAGGGCATTGGGATGGACATCGGGGTGGTTGCCACACCAGCCGCCAAACCAGTTTCAACAGCTTTAGAAACAATTCGTAAAGGTGGAACACTGGTTGTTTTCGGCGCGCCTGAAAAAGGTGAGAAAACCGAAATTGATTTCAGCAGGTTATTCATCGAGGAGAAAAACATCGTAACGAGCTATTCCACTACAGAAATAGAGACAAACGAAGTCCTCATGCTCATGAAGAACGGAAGGTTTTCAGCCCGAAAACTCGTCACCCATGTATATGACCTGGAAGACGCTGTGAAAGCGTTTGAAACTGCGCACGACGCGTCGCGAAGCCTGAAAGTGGTTCTGACGAGTTAAACTGTGATGGCGACTTTGATGTGTTTCCCTTCGCGTAGTTCATGAAATACTTTGACTATGTCGTCGACCTTTGCCTCTCCTGTGATGAGTTTTGCGAATGGCAGTTTTCCAGATTCGAGCAGCCTTAGAGCACGTGTTACGTCTTGCGGTGTGTGATGAAATGATCCCTGTAGGGTTAGTTCGCCATAATGGATTGCGTATGTGTCGCCGCTGATTTTCGTTGCCTTCGGTGGGCCGCCGAAAAAAAGCACAGTTCCACCTTTTCTCGCAAGCTTTATCGCCGTTTCCCAGGTTTCAGGCAGGCCGACGGCCTCTATAACGACGTCCGAGCCCAGACCACCGTTTTCATCGTATACACGTTTAGCAGCGTCTTCTTCCATGCTGTTGACGACGACGTCGGCTCCAAGCTCAGACGCAAACCGTAGCCTATTCCAGTTCACGTCGACGACGATTGTTTTACGCGCTCCTGAAAGGCGGGCGAGAAGCATGTGGATCAAGCCTATTGGACCAGCTCCTAACACCGTAACAGTGTCGCCTACGTCGATGTTGCTCAACCTCTGTCCTCTCACTACGCATGCTAACGGCTCGAGCAGAGCTGCGACACGCGGCTCCAATCCCTTAGGAAGCCGATAAAGGTTGAAAGTCACTATTCTCCGAGGAAGTTTGACGTATTCCGCGTATGCTCCGTCGACGGAGAACCCGATGATGGTTTCTTCAAGGTTTTCGCAGAGGTTGAACCGGCCGAGCTTACAGTATGAACAGTAGCCGCATGGCGCCGAGTTTGCGGCAACAACTTCATCACCAACCGAAACCCAATCAACTTCTTCCCCGACATCTGTCACGACGCCGGCGAATTCATGCCCCATCACGACCGGCGGCTTCGCAAACGGATGACCACGCAAAAACATCTTCAAATCAGTGCCACAGGTCAGAGTCACGTATGTTTTGACCACGACTTCGCCGCGTCCAGCCAATGGCTTCTCAACGTCTTTAACTCTTACATCGTTCGGACCGTGATAAACAGCAGCCTTCATACAAACACCTCTAGAGAGCACACAGGCTACGAGTATAAAAACAATCAAACACGGGCCAAGCCCTTTCCACATCCTCCGCAGCAAAACCCAGGCTTTGTTGGGGAATACGGTACGTGGAGGTGATCCGGCCACACGTTCCCGTGCGGCCACCTTGTTACGACTTCTGCCTCCTCACCAGAACCGGGCTCGAACCCGCCAACGAGACAGGCCCTCGCCCAGTTCCAGCTCGGATGCAGCGACGGGCAGTGTGTGCAAGGAGCGGGGACGTATTCACCGCCCGGTGGTAACGGGCGGTTACTAGGGATTCCGCGTTCACGAGGGCGAGTTGCAACCCTCGATCCCTACTGAGGTGGGGTTTAGGGATTAGCTTCCCCTTTCGGGGTTGCATCCCACTGTCCCCACCATTGAACGTCGCGTGCGGCCCGGGGGATTCGGGGCATACTGACCTGCCGTGGCCCGCTCCTTCCTCCCCGTTTCCGGGGCAGTCCCTCCAGAGTGCTCGGCGCCTTCCGGCCCGGTCGCAACTGGAGGCACGGGTCTCGTCCGTTGCCTGAATTAACAGGACACCTCACGGCACGCATTCGCCCCGCAGCAGTAACTCTATCATGGTCTTTTTCTGAGGATGTCTCAGCTGAAACATCCTCACGAATATGCGTAAGTTTTTGCTACCAAACATTTTTATTCTGTATACACCGTTGTCGTAGCTAGGTCCTTTTACGTTAAACCCAAATTTTTTCAAAAAATTTGACAACGAGTCGATAAATAATTTCGACTTTGAAGTGATCACAATTCACGGTGAAATGTACGGCCCCCAGCGGCCGTTTGTTACTCCCGATTTGTTTGCAGTGATTGAACCATCGCCATCAAAATATCCATTCAAATAATCGATGATGTCCGGCAATTCAAGCCATAACGGTAGCGGGATTGTCGAGGATTTTCTCCCTATCGGAATTCCATACTTGGTTTCAAGGATCTTTCCGAAGCTGACGTCATAGATGCGCAAAAGCAGCACTCCTTTCCCTATTTCTATTTTAGGAGCTTTTCCCAAACATCGGCGGACAATGTCAGCGACATATTCGGCATACTCGCGGCTCGAGGTGGAAATTCTAACCTCGCGTTCCGACACATATCCATCTGCCGCAATAAGACCAGCCAGATAAAAATCATCAAAAACAACGCGCCAGGACTTTGTATAAAAAAGTTGCTGCTGCGGACTGGCGACGGCCATGCACCTCCTCTCAGCTCGTCAGGCAAGGCCTTCAACCTGGCCATCATCCTGCTGTCGCCCCCGGTAAGGTGTCCGGGAGGGGTTAGTTAACGGCTAAAGTATAGAGAATCTGTTTACCATTCCTAATTTTTTAATCATTCCCTTCTTCTCCAAAATTCGGAGAGCTGCTCGAACAGAGCTTGGCAACAACCTCAACTCAAGACATAGTTCTTCAATTTTCCATATTTTGTCAGGAAACTCTTGAATCAATTTTAACAACTTAGTTTCTGTTGGTGCATCGTGTTTTCGACATCCCCCGATTTTACCAGAGCGTTCAAGCAACAGTCGCGCCCACAAATCTTTCTTCCAATCTGCGAACGGCCCAGCGATATTGTATATTTCTTGGAACCCTCGTACGTTCATTCTGAAATAAGGATTTCCTTTTTTAAACGATTTCTCGGTTCTTGTCGCCCACCCATGTTTTCTGCAGATTTCGAAAATCGCCTTGAATTGTTGCTCGTTGTTTTTGCACTGAACCAACGTCGGTTTATCATCACCAACAAAGCCAAACTCGAACTCAATCAAAGACAACATAACCTTCGACGCAATTTCCCTGTTTTCAAGACATTCAGCATAAACCTCTTTCAACACCATCCATGTAACCATGTCTCGTTAAAACAATGCCGTTGCCGTTAGGACCCCTCTTTCCGGCGTTGACTCCAATTAAGCCGCAACGTCCACCCCTTGTGGTGCTCCCCCGCCAATTCCTTTAAGTGTGCTGTCTTAAGATGCGCGCAAGTGCTTGAAGTTTAGGAAGTTTATCAGGGTGAAGGCTTCCAATTAGGTTTGCGAACTTGATTATGTCCTGCTTAGAAGCTATCACGAATCTGCTTGTTTGAGACTTTTGGTCAATTATGTGAAGGTTACCCGATTTTATCCCCAACTTAACAAATGTTTCTTTCACAAGTAAGGACGCATGCGTTTTTCTGACTGAAACCTATGTAAGGCGATCTTCTGTTCACAGTAACGTCGCCCTCCGCGTCGAAGAACCCGCGGATAAAAGGTATCAGAGTTTCCGGCTCTGTTGCGCGTAGGGTCGGTGTAATTTCCCAATGTGTCTGTCCTCGTCCGTTGACTGGGAATCCGTAAACGTCTTTCAGAAGGTGGTAAAACCTTTTGCTGTAAATTGGCAGCCCATATTGACCTGGTTTGTATTCGTCCACGGTTGGGTTCTTGCCTGAGACGGAAACTACCATGGGTTTTAGAACTTCGTCGAGCCATGTTTTGTTTTTCTGGTAAAAAACGGTCACATAATTTCTTGCGGCCTTGTCATGATAAACTGAACAGTCACGCAAGGCGCCCAAGATGTAAAGCACCTCGGGCGAATACATTACCATTGTCATTTCGCGATGAGCACTTGCGCGGTCTTAGGATTTCAGCCTTGCGGCCGTACTCCCCAGGCGGCGGGCTTAATGGTTTCCCTTCTGCACCGGAACGGCTCGTAGCCGTTCCGACGCCAAGCCCGCATCGTTTACGGCTGGGACTACCGGGGTTTTTAGTGGGACCAAACGCGACTTATTTGAACAATTTTAGTTGGATGGGAAAATCCGATTAAACTCAGAAATTGGATTAAATCGTCTTTTCCGTAAATGTTAATTTCTTATTCAATGTGTTTGCGTCTTGCTCTTTCTCTTACGCTGAATGAAATGTTTGTAAACGATAAAATTTTTTCACAAAAATTGAAAATATGCGATGAT